>JAFGSI010000052.1 GCA_016934715.1 Anaerolineales bacterium | reverse complement strand
GTGTTACGAAACTCCCAAAAATATAATTAACGATGCCTCCAGCATATGACGGTTGTAACTTGCGGGGTTTGGGGTGGGCTTCTATAATTACAGAGTACTGCGCAGGCGCGGGCATGCGGATGCGCGTCTGTGTCGTTCTCGTAAAAGAAGTCGTCTGACCACTTCAGGAGGTATGCATGTCAGGTTCTCATCACATCAACCGCCGTGATTTCATTAAGCTGGCGACAGCCGCCGTGGGTAGTCTGATCACGGTGGTGATCGGCCTGCCGGTGATCGGTTACCTGCTTCACCCGGCCCTCAGGTCGGAGGAGGCCGAGGCCTGGATCCCGCTCGGGCCGCTGGAAAACTTCGAGATCGGGGTACCTACCCTGGTCAACTTCACCCGCACCAGGGTCAACGGCTGGGAGCGGACTGCCAACAGTTACGGCGTGTATATTGTCCGCACGTCCGACTCCGACGTGATCGCCTTCTCGAATCGGTGCACCCACCTCGGCTGCCGGGTCAACTGGAACGATGAGATTGGCGGCTACCTGTGTCCGTGCCATGATGCCGTATTCGGACCGGATGGCGGCATTGTGCGTGGTCCCCAGCCCCGTCCGCTCGACCGCTACACGGGCGATGATCTCAAGATCGAAGATGGCATCGTGATGATCTTCTTCACGGAAGGCTAACTGCGATGTGGAAAAAACTCTTTGACTGGCTCGACGAACGCCTGGGTTTGAACGATCTGTACAAGGCGACCCTCGACCGTCCGGAGCCGAAGGGCAACTGGTGGAACACGCTAGGCTCGGCCAGCCTGTTCCTGTTCCTGCTCCAGGGTGCCACCGGTATCTTCCTGATGGTCTACTACACCCCTTCGCCTGACCATGCCTACGACTCGATCCAGTACATCATGAACGAGGTCGCCTTCGGCTGGCTGATCCGCGGCATCCACCATTGGGGCGCGACCTTGATGGTGCTGGTAGTCTTCATCCACATGCTGCGGGTTTTCATCACTGCCTCATATAAGTACCCGCGTGAACTGACCTGGATCATCGGCGTTGGCCTGCTCCTGCTGACCCTGGGGATGGGCTTCACCGGCTACCTGCTGCCATGGAACCAGCGGGCCTTCTGGGCCACCACGGTTGGTACGGAGATTGCAGGAGCGGTGCCCTTCATCGGCGAGTTCATCACCAGCGCCTTGCGCGGCGGCTCGGATCTCAGCGCCCTGACCCTCAGCCGGTTCTTCTCAGCCCACATCTGGATGCTTCCGGCGCTACTCAGCGGCCTGATCGGCGCGCATATCTACCTGATCATGCGGCATGGCGAATCAGCCTTTCCCGACAAGGATGACTAAAGGAGCGCGGCGATGAGAGAAGAACACAAGAAAGCCATCCATGAGAAATATCAGCGCGTTCTCCAGAAGGGCGAGCGCTTCTGGCCTGACAGCATCTACAAGGACTTGATCATCTCGTTCGCCATCTTTCTGGTCCTGGTGCTGCTGGCGACCTTCGTCGGTGTGCCGGGGGAGCCCAAGGCCGACCCGAGCGACTCATCGTACGTTCCCAAGCCGGAATGGTACTTCCTGTTCCTGTTCAAGTTCCTGGCCATGTACGGTCAGTTGCCGGCGATCGGCAAGGTCGAGTGGATTGCGGCCATCCTGATCCCGGTCGTCGTTCTGGTGGGCTTATTCCTGCTGCCCCTGCTGGACAGGAACCTCAAGCGCCACTACTCACGCCGCACCCTGGCGCTAACGGTCATGGTGGTCTTCGTCGTTAGCATGATCGTCCTGACCCTGCTGGCCAGCACTCCACTGCTGGCCGACGACACCGGCCGGATGACCCTGCCGACCCAGATGCAGATGTGGGCCGGGCTGTTTGTGCCAGCTGCGGCCTATGTGGTCCTGGCCGGACTGGGTCTGCTGGTGAAGAAACTCGGGGAGCGTGCCGGGCAGGCACAGGCCTGGACGGCGGGTGTCGCCTCATTGGCGATGATCGCCCTGACGGCCGCAGTGCTGGTTATGGTGCCCCCGGTCGAGGTCGAGGAGGTGTTGGTCGCCGGGACGATCCCCGAACAGATCACAGCCGGGCAGGACCTGTACTTCATCCACTGCGTCGAGTGCCACGGTGATGACGGCACAGTGACGGTCATCGCTGGCGTCGAAGGCTTGGAAGGGACGGTTGTCAGCCCGATCAACAGCCAGGATGTCATGTACACCTTCACCGACGATACCCTGGCCAACATCATCAATTACGGCCAGCAGGACCTGGGCATGCAGCCCTTTGGGGTGGCCTACGGCGGTGAACTGGGTCCGAGCGAGATTGGCTACATTGTCACTTTCATGCGCTACAGCTGGGATGATCGTATGGAGATCCCCGAGGGTGCGGTGTCGACCATCCCGGTTCCGGCTGAGGGCGAGGTGCCGTCCTACGAAATTCACATCCAGCCGCTTGTCCAGCGCTACTGTGTATCCTGTCACCGGGCGGGCAAGGAAAACAACAACTTCCTGATGACTTCCTATCAAGAAATCCTGACCACCGGTGACAACGTTGACTTAAATATCGTCGCTGGCGACATGGAGGCTTACCTGATCCTGGTCATCAATGGGCAGCAGATCCTCGATCCTGCCATGGGTGATCTGCTGGTCGACCAGATGCCGCCCACGCGCCTGATGCCGCCCGAGTACATCGACTCGCTGACCCGTTGGATCATGGCCGGCATGCCCGAAATGGCCGTGGAGGCCCAGGCGCTGAGTCCTGCCCCGGCGGCTGCTCCGTAAAAGACAATACAGTCTAAAGAACAAAAGGGTTGTCTCGTAGACAACCCTTTTGATTTTTTTGCTCTTTTATTGCATATGCTCGATGATCGCATCCCCGAATTCCGAACACTTGAGCAGGGTGGCCCCGTCCATCAGGCGCTCGAAGTCGTAGGTAACGGTCTTGGCATTGATGGCGCCAGCCATGCCCTTGACGATCAGGTCGGCGGCCTCGCTCCAGCCCATGTAACGCAGCATCATCTCGCCCGAGAGGATCACTGAGCCCGGGTTGACCTTGTCCAGGTCGGCGTATTTCGGCGCGGTGCCGTGAGTGGCCTCGAAGATGGCGTGCCCGGTCTCGTAGTTGATGTTTGCACCGGGAGCAATGCCGATCCCGCCCACCTGGGCTGCCAGGGCGTCTGACAGGTAGTCGCCGTTCAGGTTCATGGTGGCGATCACGTCGTAGTCCCTGGGGCGGATCAGGACGAACTGCAGGGTCACGTCGGCGATCGAGTCCTTGATCAGCAACTTCGACTTCCACTTGCCGTCGCCGTGGGTGTTCCATAGCGCCAGGGCGGCCTCGACCTCGGCCCGGATCTCGGCCTGCTTGTCGGGGGCCATCATCTCGTAGCCGGGGTCGATCATCCGGGCATTGTCTTCGACCGACAGGCCGGGGTCCTGCTCCTTGTTTCCCAGGATCCAGGTCTCGCGCTCGGTGACGATTTGCTCGCGGAACTCGCGGCGGGCCACGTCGTAGCCCCAGTCCTTGAAGGCGCCCTCGGTGAACTTCATGATGTTGCCCTTATGGACGAGGTTGACGCTCTTGCGGCCGTTGTCCAGGGACCACTGGATTGCCGCCCTCACCAGCCGCGCTGTTCCCTCGGCTGAGACCGGCTTGAAGCCAATCCCGGAGGTCTCCGGGAAGCGCATCTTGGCGTATTCTTTGGGGAAGGCTTCCTTGAATAATTTTTTGAACTTCTGGTTGTCTTCGCTTCCGTGGGCGAACTCGATCCCGGTGTAGATGTCCTCGGTGTTCTCGCGGAAGATGACCATGTCGACCTGCTCCGGGTTGCGCACCGGCGATGGGGCGCCGGGGTAGTAGCGCACTGGTCGCAGGCAGACGTACAGATCGAGCAGTTTGCGCAGGGCCACGTTCAACGAGCGGATTCCGCCGCCGATCGGTGTGGTCAGCGGACCCTTGATCCCGACCAGGAATTCCTTGAATGCCTGGGTGGTCTCGTCGGGCAGCCAGGTGTTGAATTTTTTAAAAGCCTTCTCCCCGGCATAGACTTCCATCCAGTAGATCTTGCGCTTCCCGTGGTAGGCTTTGGCGACAGCTGCATCGAAGACGCGCACCGAGGCCTGCCAGATGTCGCGTCCGGTACCGTCACCTTCAACGAAGGGGATGATCGGCTTGTCCGGGACCTGGAGCTGCCCGCCGCGGATGGTTATTTTTTCCCCGTCCGCAGGGACCCTGACGTTCTGATAGGTCATGACTCTCTCCTTTGGCGTGTTTCGGGAATTATAACAAAGTGTGCTTGATTTTCGATGGGGCCGGTTAATTTTTCGACCAGCTGCTTGATCACGTGATGGTGCGGGATGCTGGTGATCAGGTTTATCGGGGGGATCCCTGGATTCCATCGATACAGCTTCGAAAGCCGCTCGCCGACCTTGACAGAATCCTCGACTGGCGTAAAATACAACTCGATGTCTGGACAACACTCTTTAATCCGGGGCTTCTATTGTTCACGAGTTTTGGGTCCCATATTCTTTGTTTGGTAAGAGAGCCGTTTCGACGGCTCTTTTTTTGACGGCTTGCACCCCAATTCACTCTCAGGAGGAACCATGTCTGCAGAAACGAAATCCAAACCCAAGGTCCTCGGTTATCTACCCGATGATCGCCCGCCGATCGGTGCCACGCTCAGCCTGGGCTTCCAGCAGGTGCTGACCATGTTCCCGGCCACCGTTCTGGTCGCCGCGCTGACCAAGTTCGACGTCGGTGTGACGCTGCTGGCCTCCGGCCTGGGCACGATCATCGCCCTGCTGGTCTCGAAGCGCAAGATCCCGATGTACTACGGCTCGTCCTTCTCGTACATCGCGGTCGTCATCACGGCCATGTCGCTCTACGCCAGTGATTGTTTCAATGATCCGGCGACCTTCTACTGCCCGGATGGCGTCCGCCTGGTGCAGGTCGGCATCCTCGGGACGGCGGTGGTCGAGATCCTGGTCGGCCTGTTGATCATGAAGATCGGCAAGGCGGCCCTCGACAAGGTCCTGCCGCCGATCGTGACCGGCTCGGTGGCGGTGGTGATCGGCATCGCTCTGGCCTACGAGGCGATCAAGATGGCCGCTGGTGCGGCCGTCGGTGGGTCGGTGGAGACAGCCAGCGTTCATTGGCTGGTGGCGGCCCTGACGTTGATCGCCACGGTATTGTTCTCGGTCTACCTGCGCGGCAAGGGACTGCTGGGCATGCTGCCGATCCTGCTGGGCGCCATCTTCGGCTACCTGGTGGCAATCCCCTTCGGGCTGGTGAACTTCGACCTGATCGCCCAGGCCGATTGGGTGCGCGTCCCGGCCATCACCCTGCCGGCCTTCGACGACCCGCGCGCCTGGGGAATGGTGGTCAGCATTGCCCTGATCGCCATCGCCACAATCCCGGAGAGCACCGCCCATCTTTACCAGATGAGCCTGTACATTGACGAACTGGCCAACAAACTGGGCCGCGAGCCCTTCAAGATCAAGGAACTGATCGGTCTCAACCTGGTGGCCGACGGTGCCGACGACCTGGTGGTCGGCATGCTCGGCGGCTGCGCCGGGACGAACTACGGCGAGAACAACAGCCTGATGGCGATTACCCGCAATTACTCGGTCCCGGTGCTGATGACGGCCGGGGCGATGGCCATCCTGCTCGGCTTCGTCGGCAAGCTGGCCGCACTGGTCAACACCATTCCGGTGGCGGTCACCGGCGGTCTGGCGATCTACCTGTTCGGCGTGATCGGTATGCAGGGCATCGCCCTGATCCAGTCCGAGAAGGTTGACCTGTTCAAGCCGGCCCAGCTGGGGGTCGGAGCGGTCATCCTGGTACTGGGCGTCGGCGGGGCGATTGGCCTGCCGAACGGTCTGTTTCCCTTCGAGATCCCGGGCGTCTTCCCCAACGGCATCCCGGCGATCGTCTTCTCGGCCATTGTCGGCATCCTGGTCAATTTGATCTTCGTGATCTTCAAACCGCAGGAATAGAAGTGCGGGCGGGACAGGGACGAGTTCCTGCCCCGCCCTGTATCTCTTCAACGGAATGCAGTTCAATTTTAATATCCAATACACATCCCTCTACCCTTGACAAGACGTCCAGCCCGCCTATAATAGCGCCCGACATGAGCATCACCTTTTTTCGAGATTTTCTCTTTGAGCACGATCTGGACCGCTTTTTCTTTTTCCATTAGAGAGCCGGTATCGGCTCTCTTTTTTTGTTAAAATTGGGCGAGAATATCCTTATGCTCAAACTTCCCGGACTGATCGATCCGCACGTCCACTTGCGCGAACCCGGCGCGATCCATAAGGAAGACTGGGACAGCGGCACAGCCGCCGCCCTGGCCGGGGGCGTGACCCTGATCCTGGCAATGCCCAATACGAATCCTCCGATCTTCGATGCCGAGACCCTCGACCTGGCCCTCGATGCCGCCCGGGCGAAAGCGCACTGCGACTACGCCCAGTTCCTTGGTGCCGGGCCAGCTGTAAGGGCGACTCATGCGCCGCCTTTGCCGGTGGCCGGGCTGAAAATGTATCTCGACTCGACATTCGGCGAGTTGCGCCTGGACGACATGACCCTCTGGCAGCAGCACTTCCGGACCTGGCCCCGCAACCTGCCGATTGTGGCCCACTCCGAGAGCCGCAGCATGGCGGCGGTCATCCTGATGGCCGCCATCTACGATCGCCCGGTCCATATCGCCCATATCTCGCTCAAAGAGGAAGTCCTGCTGATCAAGGCGGCGAAAGAACGCGGTATCCAGGTTACCTGCGAGGTCAGCCCGCATCATCTGTTCCTTACGAAAGATGACATTCCTTCGATCAGCCAGGGATACCCCGGTCGTGGTGAGGTCCGCCCTCGACTGGCAACCAGGGAAGATGTCGAGGCCCTGTGGGCGAACCTGGACGTCATCGACTGTTTCGCCACCGATCATGCCCCGCACACCCTGGCCGAGAAGACCGGCGCGAATCCGCCGCCGGGGTTCCCCGGCCTGGAAACCTTGCTGCCTCTCCTGCTTACGGCAAGCGACGATGGACGATTGACCGTTGACCAGATCATCGAGAAATCCATGATCAACCCTCGCAAGATCTTCAACCTGCCCGAGCAGCCCGAGACCTGGGTCGAGGTCGACGAATGGGCTCGCTATGAGATCAGAGCTGCCGAGATGCACTCGCGCTGTGGCTGGACGCCCTTCGATGGCTGGCAGGTGCGCGGTCGCGTCCGGCGGGTCGTGCTGCGCGGCCAGGAGGCCTGCCTGGATGGGAAGGTCCTGGCTCCTCCCGGCTTTGGACAGAATGTATGTCAAGGAGGCTGAAATCAACCATCGGGCTTGTGACAATCCTGTCGTCCCTTTTGAGCGTTGCGGGTTTGTACTTGCTCCCGGCGGGTGCTATCATCGAGCGAAGGAGGTACCAGCCACGCTCCTCTTGCGGCGAAGGTAATTCGAAGCAGCAGATGCTCAAGTTCTGGATCGGGTCGGCCCCGATTGTCCTGGTTTGATTTCTTGCATATTCAAGGTGAGTCATCATGCCTTCATTCATTCCATAACCAAAAAGGAAAAAACGATGCCCACTGATCCCACCAGTCCCTACCTGCCTTTCGGCGACAACACCCACGCCCCGTGGTACGGCAAGGATATCCTGTCGGTCAACCAATTCAACCGCGATGACCTGGGCTACGTCTTCGGCGTGGCCCACGAGATGCGCGGTATGGTCGAACGCGTCGGTACCTTTGATCTGCTCAAAGGCAAGATCCTGGCCAACCTGTTCTATGAGCCGTCGACGCGCACCTCATCCTCGTTCACCGCGGCGATGGAGCGCCTGGGCGGCAGCGTCATCCCGATCAACGAGGTCAAGTACTCGTCAGTTTCGAAGGGCGAGTCCCTGCCTGATACCATCCGCACATTGGAGTGCTATGTCGATGTAATCGTCCTGCGCCATCCTGAGGTCGGCTCGGCGGCCATCGCCGCCCAGGCGGCCAGGAAACCGGTCATCAATGCCGGCGACGGGATCGGAGAGCATCCCACCCAGGCTCTGCTCGACACCTTTACGATCTTCGAGGAACTCGGCGAGGGCGTGGTCGACGGCCTGACCGTCACCATGCTCGGTGATCTGAAGTACGGCCGCACGGTCCACTCGCTCGCCCGCCTGCTCTCGCTCTACAAGGTCAAACTCAACTACGTCTCGCCCGACATCCTGCGAATGCCCAAGGAAGTCATGGACGAGGTTGCTGAGAAAGGCATCCCGCAGGATGAATACACCTCGCTGGAGGAGGTGCTGCCCGAGACCGATGTCCTGTACGTAACCCGGGTCCAGAAGGAGCGCTTCGAGGACCCGGCGGTCTATGAAGGTGCGCGGGGCGCCTTCCTTATCAATCCTGAGATCATGCAGGCCGCCAGGAAAGAGATGATCGTCATGCACCCGCTACCGCGCGTCGGTGAGATCAGCACCGACTTTGATGGGGACCCGCGGGCGGCCTATTTCCGCCAGATGGAGTACGGGCTCTATGTCCGCATGGCTCTGCTGGCGATGGTGCTCGGCAAAGCCTAGTTTCCCACAGAGCGCATAGAGAAAATACGACCCACATGGAAACCTTCTTCTCTTTCCTCGCCAAGCGCGTCGACGACTGCTCATCGCTGCTCTGCGTTGGCCTCGATCCGCACCCCGGCGATCTGGCGGCCCCGACCGCCGGTGCGGGACGCGACTTCTGCCTGGATCTCGTAGAGCAGACTGCCGCCTATGCGGCGGCCTTCAAGCCCAATGCGGCCTTCTTCGAGCTCTATGGACCGGAGGGCTGGGCCGCGTTGAAGGACGTGGTCGCCGCCGTCCAGGTCGAATCGAACCGCCTTGGCTCGCGCATCCCGGTCATCCTGGATGCCAAGCGCGGCGATATTGCCTCGACTGCCGAGGCCTACGCGAAATCAGCATTCGAGAATCTGGGCGTGGATGCCATCACCCTCTCGCCCTACCTGGGCCGCGATTCGATCGAGCCCTTCCTGGGCTACAAGGAGCGGGGTGTTTTCCTGCTCTGCAAGACATCCAATTCTGGGGCGGGGGATCTGCAGGATCTCATGGTCGTTCCGGTTGGGGCGACGCATGCGTCGCCCCTGCACGTTCACGTGGCCCATCTCGCCCAGAAGTGGAATGAAAAGGATAATATCGGCCTGGTGGTCGGTGCGACCCAGCCCGAGGCGCTCGAGCATGTCCGGGCCGCGGCCCCCGATCTGTGGTTCCTGGTCCCTGGTGTTGGCGTCCAAGGTGGTGACCTGGAGACGGCTCTCCGGGCCGGTCTGCGGGCCGACGGGAAGGGTGTGCTGGTCAACATCTCGCGCGGCATTGCCCGGGCCAAAAATCCAAAGGCCGAAGCCGCCCGTCTACGGGACGCGATGATCGAGATCAAGTACAGGCTGGATCATGGCTGAGGTGGAAACAGTCCCCCTGGCCGACGGCCTGTTGGCGGCTGGATGCGTCAAGTTCGGCGAGTTCATGCTGAAGTCTGGCCTGGTCTCCCCGATCTATATCGACCTGCGTCGGCTGATTGCCTATCCCCGGCTTCTCGAGCAGGTCGGCGCGGCCTACCTGCCGATCCTGGAGAAGCTCGATTTCCAGCGCCTCGCCGGCTTGCCCTATGCCGCCATCCCGATTGCCACCGCGATCAGCCTGGCCGGGAACTATCCCATGATCTATCCGCGCAAGGAGGCCAAGGATTACGGCACAAAGGCCGAGATCGAGGGCGCGTACGAGGCCGGCGAGACGATCGCCGTCATCGACGATCTGGCCACGACAGGCAGCTCGAAGTTCGAGGCCATCGAGAAGTTGACCGCCGCCGGGCTGATCGTCCGGGATGTGGTCGTGCTGATCGACCGCCAGTCGGGGGCTGGGGAAGCACTCGCGCGAGCGGGCTACCACCTGCATGCGGTCCTGACAATTACCGAACTGCTGGATTTCTGGGAAAAGAACAGCAAGGTTTCGGCTGAGAAGCTCGCTGCCACGCGGGCATTTCTGGAGAACACGTAGGTTGCTTTATGGCCCATATCCCTCAATGGCTCGCCTGGGCGCGTGAGATCCACAGCCTGAGCCAGTCTGGCCTGACCTATTCGCAGAACGGCTACGACCTGGAGCGCTACCGGCGCCTGCAGGAGATTGCCGCCGAGATCGTCGCGGCCCATAGTGAAATCACCAGAGAAGCTGTGCTGGAGAGCTTCGCTATGCAGCCCGGATATATCACGCCCAAGGTCGACGTGCGCGCGGCGGTTATTCAAGATGGGAAGATCCTGCTGGTGCAGGAGCGGGCCGACGACAAATGGTCGATGCCCGGCGGCTGGGCTGATGTGGGTGAAAACCCTTCCAGCATGGTCGCGCGGGAGGTCCGCGAGGAAAGTGGCTTCGAGGTAAATGTTGAGAAAGTGATAGGTGTTTATGACGCCAATCGTGTTACCATTAACCGGTTGGCGTACTATCACGCCTACAAGCTCGTTTTTCTATGTTCGCTGAAAGGTGGCCAGGCCTGCACCAGTAATGAGACCCTGGCCGTCGCCTTTTTCAGCCTGGGCGACCTGCCGCCGCTCTCCACCAATCGCACGACCCGGGCGATGCTCGCAGAAGCTTTTGCCCATCGGGACGACCCCGCCCGCTCGGCGGCATTCGACTGAGCTTCCCATCCCTCGACCCTGATTCCGCCTGTGGACCGCCTGGCGGACCCTCTGCCGAGAATAGTCCATAGAGGAGTATTCCCATGAAGAAATCCGAATTTGAGCGCATGGTTGACAACGCGTTCATCAATCTTACCCGCACGTATAAGTTCACGAAAACCGAGACCAAATTCGAACAGCGCAGTTGCACGGTCCGCTATCAGAACGCCACCACCGAAATCACCCTGAATTACGAACTGGGGGGCAGGCCCTGGCTGGCGATCGGTGAAGTGAACCAGCCCGAGAATCGGTCCACCCTGGGGTGGCTGCTGGTCGAGTTAGGCGTCGATCCCATGCCGACCCTGGAACAGGCTTTTCACCCGGTGACGATGGAAGATGCGGAACTGGAACAAGCCATGATCAAAATGAACGACCAGTTATTGGAACACGGTGTCGCTTTGCTCAAGGGCGATTTCGAGATCCTGCCGGCCTTGCAGGCGCGCGCCCGCAAGTACGCCCTGGCCTGCAAACGCTTGATGGCTTCACGTCAAAAACAAACCTAGGATGTATCCTCTTTTCCGCTCGCTGCTTTTCAAGTTCGACCCCGAAACTGCCCACAGCCTGACCCTCAACCTGGTCAGGCTGGCCGGTATTCTGCCGCCCTCGCGCTGGTTGCTGGAGGCCTTGTTCGCCACGCCGGAGGAACCGGTCGAGGCCTTCGGGCTGAAGTTTCGGAACCCGGTCGGGCTGGCGGCCGGCTACGATAAGGACGCTGTCGCCGTGCGCGGGCTGGCGGCCCTCGGCTTCGGTCACCTGGAACTGGGGACGGTCACACCGCGCCCCCAGCCGGGCAACCCGAAGCCGCGCGTCTTCCGCCTGGTGGAGGATGCGGCAGTGATCAACCGGATGGGCTTCCCCGGCAAAGGCGCAGAATATGTGGCCAGGAAATTGCTTGCCGCAGGTAGGCTGGGCGGTCTTCGGGCCTCCGTTGCAGCTCGCAGGGACAGGGATGTGATTCTTGGGTTGAACCTGGGAAAAAACAAAGACACCCCCCTCGAGGAAGCCGCTGGCGACTATGTGACCCTGCTGCGAGGATTCATGGGGCTGGCCGATTACCTGGCGGTCAATGTCAGTTCGCCCAATACGGTTGGGTTGCGCAGGCTGCAGGGGCGTGAGTTGCTCGAGACCCTGCTGGGTGCAATCGCCCGGGAGCGCCTGGCGCTCGCCCTCGGCCGCGGTGGGCATAAACCTGTGTTGGTCAAACTGGCTCCCGACCTGAGTGACAGGGAGCTTGACGATGCCCTGGAAGTCATCCTCGCCACCGGCATGGACGGCATCATCGCCACCAACACCACCTTGGGGCGCGAGGGGCTGCGGTCGCTGGGTCGGGCAGAGTCCGGTGGATTGAGCGGTGAACCGCTGCGGGTGCAGTCCGAGGCTGTGTTGGCGCGGGTGCTGCAGCGCCTTGACGGACGGCTGCCGGTCGTCAGCGTGGGCGGGATCATGCGCCCCACAGACGCGCAGCGCCGCCTCGATATGGGGGCGGCGCTGGTTCAGGTCTACACCGGGCTGGTCTATGCCGGGCCGGGGCTGGTGCGGGAGATCGTCTGCTCGCTCAAGGACCGGTGCTGATCGTCACCAGGTCGCCCAGTCGGGCCCAGTCGTAGAGCCATTGGGCATCTCCCGGCGACAGGTTGATGCAGCCGTGTGAGACCGGCCGGCCGAAGTCGTCATGCCAGTAGGCGGCATGGAAGCCCAGGTCGTTCCAATAGGTCATGAAATTGGGGACGGCCTGCAGGTAATAATCGTCGAGGGTTTCGTTGGGGGCGGAGATGGTCGTGTAATCCACTTTGTACAGGATCGCAAAATTACCGGCAAAGGTCCAGCGGGTATCTTCGCCGGACGAGATCAGGGTAGCGAAGGCCAACCGGCAGCCGTCGTAAACGCTGAGGGTCTGCTCGGGCAGGTCGACGTAGATGTAGCGGCACATGTTCTGGCTTATCGTCTGCGGCGTGACCAGGGCCAGGACCTCTTCGGGCAGCCACTCATTGATGCCGATGGCCACGTAACCGGGCCGTTGCACTTCGGAGGGGAATTCGTGGACCACCGTGTAGCGCGGGAGGGTACGGATCGTCTCATCGGCGGAATTGACGCTGGTGGTCTCATCCAGCACCCAGCCGAAGCGGAAGTCCACCTCCACTGCCAGCAGGATTCCCGTGAACGTGGTAGAGGTCACCAGTTGTAGATCCTCGGCGGCGATCCAGTTGCCGGTGGTCAGCGAATAGAAGGTGCGGCCGTCGCGTTCGACGCTCGAGTAGATTGCCACGTAAGCCGGGACGCTGGGCAGGTAGCCGCGGTCGACCGACTGGTTGACGGCGTCCTCGAGGGTAAGATACAACTCGGCGTACTCGTCGGTCACCAGGCCATACTGGTATTCCAGAACGGTGTAGGCCGGGTCGAGCGGCTGGTACCAGGCTGGTTCGGGGGTCCGGGTGGGGGTTGGCGTGTACGTCGGCGTGGAGGTCGGGGCCAGGGTCGCGGTGGGGGTCGGCGTGGCGGTCTCGACTGGGGCGGTGGGAGCAGCGGCACACCCGGCGAGCGCCAGGCAGGCTGCCAGGGAGACGATCAGGAAGAATATGAATAGGGAGGACCGCATCGGAAATTGAGATCCTAAGGTCCAGTCCTTCCCGCGCGGCGGGTCTGTGGCCAAAGCGGCCAGGAGGGGCTGAGCGGGAAAGGGATCATGGACGGGCAGGGCGCAGGGCTGGCTGCGGCCGTTCGCGCGGATTGGCAAAGAGTTCGGGCGGCAGGCGCAAGGGGGTGTAGGTTGTACCAGTGCCGATTGAGGTAAAGGGAATGTAATATAACTGGGTCGTGCTTCCAACACCCTGGTTTATATCCTGGTAAGCTAGCAGGACGTAGGTGCCATCAGGGCTCCAGCGGGCATCGCGATAGCAGCAGGTGCTGCCAAGGGGGTCCAGGTTCTCGGCGCGGTGAGACTCATAGTTGTAGTTGTACAGGTTTCCAAAACCATCGTTGCGGCGCGAACTATTGACCAGGAACAGGGTCGCACCGTCCCAATCAAAGGAAGGCAGGAGAAGATTATCGTTGTAGCCGCTCATCGTAAAGCGTGGCCCGGGAAAGGTGTCGAGCACGACCGGGTTGGCGCTGTCGCAGTTGGTGATATCGAAAAGGCGTACCATTTCTGCGGTGCGGGTATCGTTGACGCCGATGATCCCGACGGCGATCCGCTGGCTGTCGTTGGACCACTCGACACTCCTGGTAGCCAGTTCTGTGTAGGTGAAGCAGCCCTCCATCGCAGCGAGGTCAGTATGGTAGCGTGCCTGATCGAGGGCCTCCAGGTCGAAGGGAACGAGATACAGTTCTCGGTTCAGGCTGATGGCTACTTGGTTGCCGTCGGGGGAGATTGCAAAGCCTTCGAGGTAGTCTGCAGCGGGGAATTCGGCCAGCGTGGTCACCGTGCCGCTCTCGATTTCAACAGCCTGGACTCGCCGGCCGCTGACGAAGATGACTTGCAAACCATCAGGCGAAAACTGCAGGTCATGCTTGGCGCCGCCGTCGGTGGTCAACTGGCGCAGGTCGCTGCTGTCCACGTTCATGACCCAGATGTTGTTGGCGCTGACAAAGGCGATCAGATCTGCGCCACCCAGGACCGGTCTGGCGGGTTGGGCGGGAGGCGGCTCCCCGGCAGTCGGCGTTTGGCGTTCCGAGGTGGAGGTCGGCTGCGGGGTGGCGGCCTCGACCGAGCGGACGGTGACCGTCGGGGGGAGGCTGCTGGTGGCAGTCGGAGAAGCAGCAGCGCGCAGCAGGGACGGCAGGAAGAGCACGGCGACTGTGACGGCGGCCACGACCAGTAGGCCGGCCAGCCCCAGCCCGACCCACAGCCCGGTCCGTTTGGGTCGCGAGGCGGCCGGAATCCCGGCCGGCTTTGGACTGCGAACCGTCTCGGCCGGGGCGGGCTGGGCGGGGACCGTCTTGGTCGGGGCGGGCTGCAGGTCCGGCCGTTCGCCAAGGGCCACCATGCTGAGCGCATCGGCGAAGGCCTGCGTGTTGGGGAAGCGTTTGTCCTTGTCCTTCGCCATGGCCTTTTCGATCACCGGCTCGATCTCGGTCGGCAGGTCAGGCTTGATATCCAGGATGTGGGGAACCGGATCGGTGATGTGTTTGATCACCACGCTCATCGGCGTGTCGCCTTCGAACGGCTGGCGGCCGGTCAGGATCTCGAACAGGATGATGCCCAGAGCATAGATGTCCGCCCGGCTGTCGACTGGTTCACCGCGCGCCTGCTCTGGACTCATGTAGGCTGGTGTACCGATGATGGCGCTGCCGGTGACGCTGGTTGGGGTCTCAGAGAGCTTGGCGATGCCAAAATCGGAGATATAGGGTTCTCCATACTGGTCGAAGAGGATGTTGCCGGGCTTGAGGTCACGGTGGATGATCTTCTTGGCATGCGCCTGGTCAAGGGCTGGGGCCAGGCGCTGGAAGATGCGGACTGCCTCCGCCACGCTCATCGGTCCGGGGCGCATGCGGTCAGCCAGTGAACCTCCGGTCATATAGCGCATGACAAAGAAGGGTTGCCCATCTTCCTCGCCGAAGTCATAGACCGGGACGATCGCCGGGTGCTCGAGCATGGCGATCGTCTTGGCCTCGCGTTCGAAGCGGATCCGGAACTGGGGGTCGTGCAGCATCTCGCGAGGCAGGACCTTGATGGCTACCTCACGCTCGAAACGCGGGTCGTAGGCCTGATAGACGGTTGCCATCCCGCCGCGGCCGATCTCCGCCTTGACCTGATACCGCCCGATGTTTTCTGGAATCATGTGGTCAAGTATAGCAATGGAAGCGCAGGAATGCAAGCATCTTGGCGATGGTTGGCAACGATGCTATAATCGCACCGCATGCCCCAGTAGTTCAACGGACAGAACAGAGCACTCCTAAGGCTCTGATGTAGGTTCAATTCCTGCCTGGGGCACCTAACATTATTATTAAGTGGACTTCCCCCATTTACCCTTGCAAAATGAGTTCTTTTGTTGTATCATAATGGCAACGAACGTTTGGGTGCCCCCCTCACCCAGGCGTTCGTTGCTTAAGGAGATAACCGCCTGGCGTGTCTGGACCCGCCGGGCGGTTTTGCGTTTGGTAGGGGATGTGCTTTTGCTTATCCCGCCAGGCCAGACCTGGGCGTATAATTTGCCAAAGGTGTTCGAATTCCCATTAATGGAGGCTGTTGGATGACACTCGATATCCCTGCTGTGCGCAAGCAATTTCCTTCTCTCGATCAAGAGGTCATTTTCTTCGATAATCCCGGGGGGACCCAGATCGCCGGGCAGTCGCTCGCCCGCATGAACAGGTACCTGCTCGAACACAATGCCAACCATGGCGGAACTTTTGCGACGAGCATTGCCTCGGATGCCGTTCTGCACGCAGCCCACCAGGCGATGGCGGATTTTTACCATGCGGCCAGTCCGGACGAGATCGTTTTCGGCAATAACATGACCACCCTGACACTCGTGTTGAGCCGTTCGATCGCCCGCACCTGGGATGAGGGCGACGAGATCGTAGTTACCAGGCTGGATCACGATGCCAACGTCATGCCGTGGGTGTTGGCTGCCCAGGATCGGGGCTGCCAGGTCACCTGGGTGGATTTTGACATTGAGGATGGCACCTTGAATCTGGGCGATCTGCAACTGGCCCTGGAACGCAAGCCGCGCCTGGTGGCGGTCGGCTATGCCTCGAACGCGCTGGGGACGATCAATCCAGTGGCCCGGATTGTCCGCATGGCGCACGCGGTCGGAGCGCAGGTGTATGTCGACGCGGTCCAATATGCCCCCCATGGCCCGATCGATGTCCAGGAATTAGATTGCGATTTTCTCGTGACATCCAGTTATAAATTTTTTGGCCCTCATTGCGGAATACTCTATGGCAAGCAGAGATTGCTTGAAGAGTTGTTTGCCTACAAGGTGAGACCGGCACCGGATGCCCCTCCAGGCAAATTCGAGACCGGCACGCAAAATCACGAAGGCATTGCCGGGGTCCTGGGTGCGATCGAGTACTTTGAATGGGTCGGACGTGAGTTCGGCAGCCAGCATGTGGAGGGTCTTGTCGAGAAGGGTTATACAGGCCGGAGCCTGGAACTCAAGAAGGCGATGCGGGCCATCCATGCCTATGAGTATGAATTGAGCCGCGCCCTGCTGTCTGTGCTGCAATCTGTGCCGGGCCTGCGGTTGTATGGCCTGGCCGATGTCAAGAGCTTGGATGATCGGGTGGCCACATTCTCGTTTCGTTTGCGAGATCTTCATCCCCGGAGCGTGGCGGAGACATTGGCCAGGGAAGGGATAAACGTATGGGATGGTAACTATTATGCGGTCAATGTGACCGAAAGGTTGGGGCTGGAAGATGGCGGTGGAATGGTGCGAGTCGGCGCAGTGCATTACAATACCCTGGAGGAGGTCGAGCGGTTAAGGGAAGCACTGGTCAAAATGTAAACGGCCGGGCGAATCACAAGCTTGCAGTCGGCAGCCCGCAGTGAGATGCCAGTCCTTGAGTGCAGTCAATTTTCGTGGATTCGCCGGCAGAAGCGCAGTTCTGGTTGCGCAATATTGTATAATACCAGCACTAACAGCAGCGGTCTGAAAATATTCTGAAGTTGAAATTATGGGAATCTTAAGACCTGGATTGCTCCAGGCAGATGATTATTTTAAGGGCATTTCCAATACGAGGTTCGGTTTTTGATGCAAAGTGTTCGTCGGAGCGGCAAAGCATTTGAGGAACTGATCTCGAATCTCTTCTCTGAGATCGAGTTGGCGGTTAAGTGGCAGCGGCCGTCGATCTTGATTGCGGTGTACCGTTCTGAGTCTGTGTATTCAGATGCTGAAGCGAGCCTGGAGAAGAGGCTGCTTGATTCTGGAGTGGAAGTCGGCAAAATTCAAGTGAGTGAACAGGCGCACCGGATTCTGGCCGCCATCGCAGCATTAGAATATGGGGACCGGTCCGCTGTTTTCGTCACCGGGCTGAATCGGGGGGGAGGTTCAAGCGGCTCCGATGTCTATCATGAATTGAACCTGCAGCGCGAGTTTTTTGTCGAACATCGGATTCGGATCGTGTTTTGGGTGACGGAAAAAGAAGCCGGCGCGCTTGCAGAAAAGGCACCTGATTTCTGGGCTTTCCGGCACCGGGTGATCGATTTTACCCGGCCGCGAGCAGTACAACGCGGGTTGCTGCTCTGGGAGCAGATCGCGTGGCATGAATGGACAGCCTTGCTGTTTGAAGATTACCATATTAAGATGGCCTCATGTGAAAAGTTGCTGGCCGACCTACCCGATAGCGATCAGGGCCTTTCGCTGCGAGTCGATCTTCTTTACAAGCTGGCGTCTTTTTTCTGGGCCGGGCAGGAATATTCTTCGGCTTTGGAAATGTTGCAGCAAGGAGTACAGATTGTTGCGGAAATCGACGAGCCACGGATCAAATCCCGCTTATTGACAGGGATTGGCCACGTATATGCCAGCCTTCAGGAGTACCAGGAGGCACAATCCCATTATCACCTAGCCGCAGCGGCCGATGCGGCTGATCCGGCGCCCTGGGTGAGTCTGATCGAAACATATCGGCAGTTGGGCAAAAGAAGCGATTCGGTGAAAGCGTTCAAACGGGTCGCTCGCATTTCCCCCACGTCTCCCGAGTCGTGGAATAATATTGGGATCGTCAACCATGACCTGGGGAGGTACGATGAGGCCCTCTCGGCGTATCGGAAGGCGTTGGCAATAGCACCGAATGAGATCGTACCTTTGATCAATCTTGGCTATTTATGTATGGAGAAGGAAGATCACCAGGAAGCCCAGCAGGTCTTTGGAAAAGCAGTTGGCCTTTATCCGGATAGTGGGATCGCCCTCAGGGGGCTGGGGAGGGCGTATCTACAGGATCGGCGTTTTCAGGATGCCCGCATAACTCTGGAGGAGGCTGCCAGGGCAGATTCCATGGATATTCTGAGTCATCTGTCTCTGGCACTTTGCTATCAGAAGGCAGGTGAGAATCTGAGGGCCGTGGAGCTGCTCGATCAAGTCAAGGAGCAAATGGGAGTGGATGTTGAGGACTATCTACTGGCGGTTTATTGGGCGATCGCAGCGAATGAGCAATTCGCAATTAAGCATCTGGGAGCGGCGATCAGGAATAAGAGGGTTACCCAGCAACAGGTCGATCGTAGTGTTCATTTTGATCTGATCCGTCATACGCCTGCCTTTCAGGAGATCTTGGCATGCTGCCAGGAATAACGTTTCTACGTCACACCCTGGATGGATTGACGAACCAGAAAAGTGCGGCAGACGTTTTGGGACGGGTAAAGATTTTCCCCCCGGTTCGCGGATTGTGGTCGTTGAATGCCATTTTGCTTTACTGTGAGGTCTGTCTTTGTACATCGTGATGCTCGTGTCCACCCTGGTTGTAGCACTGCTCATTGCCTGGTCCTCTTGGAAAAAAAAGACAACCCGGGCCAGAAGCCTGATGGTGTTTGCCCTGGGCCTGGCAGTGTGGGCGGTCGCCGAGATCATTTACAGCAATGAATCCTCGCCTTATTTCATCCTCGCCGTAAATCTGTCGAGTCTGAGCACATCCTTGACGGCGATGGCGCTTTTTATCTTTGCCGTCGAGTTTACCAATGTGGGAAAAATTACTTGGAGAGAATTGCTCCTCCTATTGATTGAACCACTGTTGACCCAATTCCTGTTGAGTGCGATGCCGTTTGGCGAATTCTTCCCGGATATTCGTGTTCTGGGCCCCGCGGCGCTCTGGGCATCAAGTGGGTCGTGGTTGTGGGTCCATATCGTATATGTCACGATAATCATTCTCGTTGCCCTGGTGGTCTTAGCGCAAGCGTTATTCAATGGGACAGTGGCTTATCGCCGGTTGTTGCGGATGCTGGTCATAGGAGTGTTTTTTCCGCTGATGGCCAATATAGCCGAAATGATGGGGTTCTTTCCGCTGAAATCGGCGAGTCTGACCTTTGTTGCCTTTCTGTTTCTTGGAACGGTTTTGCTGATTAGTATTTTTTTCCATCGCTTGCTGGACATTGTTCTCATCTCGCGAAATCGCATCATTGATGATATGGAAGATGGCTGGGTCGTGCTCGATCGCGAGAATCGGATTGTCGATCTAAACGCTGCGGCCGAAAGCATCATTGGGATACCGAGAAACAAGATTTTTGACCAACCGGTGGAAAAAGTTTTGACGGATTGGCCCAACCTTGTTCGCAGGGTAGGCAGTGAAAGAGATCTGGATATGCGCGGGTCGGTCACCATTCAGGGCGAGAGAAGGTACCTTGATCTGCGTTTCTCTACCTTGAGAGATCGCTCCCGCGCCCAACTGGGACAGTTGATCAGTTGGCATGATATTACCGAACGGCGAAAGGTTGAAGACGCGCGCCAGCGGGCGCGGGATGAAATGTTCAGCTTGCTGTATTCGATTTCGGGAGCTGCAAGTCGGGCTGAGAGCCTATCCGATTTCATCACAGCATCCATCTATCAGTTGGCTTATTCATTCCACAGTCAGGTGGGGGTTGTCTTCTTGGTGGATGAGAGCATGGAACCCAAGGAGGGGATCCGCCTGTTGTTGGCTGCCCATATCGGACTTGAAGCCAGTATGGTTGCCGACATGGGGGGTATATCGGCAGACGACGAACTTGTATCCTGGGTCATTGAGCATAGAGAGACCTTGATCGTTGAAGACATTGCTGGTGATCAACGCCTTCCTTCTAAACTGAGGGAGGCCTTGCAAGGAAGTTTGCTGTTCGTCCCCATGATCTCTGACGATAGTCTGGTTGGGATCATCGTCATGGTGCGTGTGCAGGGGAATTACAGCAATGATGAAATTGCCAGGCTGACCGTGGCAGCAGAGCGGGTTGCAACGTATATCCAGAGCGACAAAAGGCGCGAACTGGCCATCGCATTGTCTGAGCGGCGGCGGTTGGTCCGCGACCTGCACGATTCTGTGACCCAAAAACTATACGGGTTGATCACCCTGACAGAGGCCGCGCAGGCCGGTGTGGAGGCCGGGGCGACTGAACTTCCAGTTCAGTCGCTGACCAAAATTGGTGAAAATGCAAGACAAGCATTGAAAGAAATGCGCTTGTTCTTGCACCAGTTGCAGCCCATTGACCTTGAACGGGAAGGTCTTGCTGCAGTATTATATAAACGGTTGGAGGCGGTTGAAGGACGAGCCGATATGAAGGCCAGGCTCCTTTGCGATGAGGAGATCGCGCTTTCTCTTGAGAAGGAAGTCGCGATGTATTTCATCGCCCAAGAAGCCTTGAATAATGTTCTCAAGCATGCCGCAGCCCGTTCTGTGATCGTTACGTTGAAACAAGGCAGGAGCAACGTGCGCTTAGAGATCGTCGACGATGGCCGCGGGTTCAATCCCAAAACAATTGGAAAGGGCGGTATGGGATTGCGTAATATGCGTGAAAGAGCGCGCCAGGTGGGGGGCAAATTTTCCCTGGTCTCCAATCCCGGTAAAGGCACCAAGATTATTATTACAGTGAAAAAAGACTTTTCACTAAAATCCCACCAGAAGAGGCGATGATTATGTGCCCAATTCGTGTCCTTGTTGTCGAAGATCAAACGGTCGTCCGTGAGGGGCTCATTGCCATCCTGTCGTTTCAGCCCGACATCGAAGTGGTCGGGCAAGCGGAAGATGGTGTAGTTGCGGTTGAACTGGTAAAACAAACGAAGCCGGATGTAATCCTGTTGGATCTGGTAATGCCGCGCCAGGATGGCCTGGCTACAATCCCGAAAATTCTGGAGATTTCCCCTGAATCGCGGATCTTGGTAGTTACCAGTTTCGATGAGGGCGAGCGTGTATATCAGGCAATCAAATCCGGGGCATTGGGCTATCTTTTGAAAGATGCAACTCGCGATCAGCTAATGCAAGCGATACGCGATGTGGCGCAGGGACAGGCGTTCTTGCCTCCCTCCATTGCGCTGCGCATGGTCCGCGAGATTGACCACCCTTCTGAAATCTTATATACCGCCGACCCGTTGACCCCACGCGAATTGGAGACTTTACGATTGATTGCGCGGGGAATGACGAATCAAGAAATCGCGACCGAGTTGTTTGTTCACGAACGCACGGTTGCCAAGTATGTCAGTAACATCTTGGACAAGTTGCATCTTGCCAATCGGACCCAGGCCGCGTTGTATGCCTTACGGGAAGGATTGACGGATCTGTCTAAAGAATAACCAGATCGAACCACATGCATGGTCAAAAATGACCACCTGCCAAGAAGCGGGTGGTCATTTTTGTGCGTTCATTCGACAGCTCTTTTCTACGCAGGTTGGTGGTGAATCCTTCCCCCTGGTCGGTTACAAATTACCATGTCGGGGTATCAAACAAGGGCATACACATTGATGCTCAAACCAGCCAGTTCTTCGCCGCGATCGCGGGGGAGTGTATATGTTTCTTGCATCCTCCTTTGGGCATAAAAAGAAACCATAGGAGGTAAATTTCACAAGCACAAAATCAAGTTTCTTCGGTTTCCTATTCCTCAGGCTTGACCTAAAATGACAATCAAGTCAAGTGTTTCGATCCGATCTATCCCATGGGAAATGTAGAGAAACCGACATGTTTTTAGGCCAATATCGTTGTCCCCTTGAAAAAGACGATGTCATCCTGCTCCCGGATCCTTACACGGAGATGCTTGCCAGCGGGGCATTTATCACCCAGGGCTTTGACCACAACCTCATGGTCCTGAATACCGGCGCCTTCGAAGAGCTTTATAGCCGGATCATTTCTATGAACATCGCCGATCCGGTTGCCCGTTTGCTACTACGGCTCTTCTTGGGAAATGCTACCAGGGTAGAGGTTGATGAAAAGGGACGCTTTTATTTGCCCAAGAATCTGGCCACATTGGTTCAGCTGGACAAGGAGGTTGTGTTGATCGGTCAGGGAGAATACTTCGAGATTTGGCCTCCTGAGCAATGGGATGTTCAGTTGATCAACCTACAAGACGTTGAAAAAAATGCGCAGCGGTTTACGTCCCTCGACCTGGCGGCCCGCTGAGCCGGTCGATCATAACCATTGGGAAATGTGAGACATTCGATGAACAAACTTGAACAGCTCCTGACGCCGGACCTCGAATACATTTTGGCTGCTGATTTTGATCGGGCTTGGTTAAATTTCGAATTGGATTTACCTCTCAAGCCGACCCCCGATGGCGAACCCAACCCGTTCTACGTAAGCCGGCCCGGGAACCCGATCGATGAATTGGCAGATGCTTTGATGGCCCCGTTCTATCGTCCGCCGAAGTTCTTCTTCTCGGGGCATCGGGGATGTGGCAAGTCGACAGAATTGCTCCATCTCCTGTCGCACGATGGTATTCAGACGAAATACTGGCCGATCAACTTCAGCATCCGCCAGGAAACCGACATTATTGACCTGGATTTCCGGGATGTCCTGCTGGCCATCGGCGGACGGATGTTCAGGGAATATCGGCGGGCTGGCGGCCAGTTGCCCGATCAGCTGCTCAAAGAATTGCATAGCTGGAAGGGCAAGATCGAACAAGAGATCGATACGATTCTGGACGGCCGGACATCGCATGAAATTGGGGCCGGGATCGATTCTTTTTTTGCCAATGCGGGTCTGAAGATGAGGTTGGAGCCGGCGACCCGAGTCGAATTACGCCAGGTCTTCGAGAAGGATATTACCGGCCTGATCGAGATCATTAATAACATTGCTGCATCCATATACAGTAAAGAACAACGCATGCCTCTCATTCTGCTGGATGATATGGACAAGCCCGAACTGGAAAAGGCACGCTCGATTTTTCACGATCGCCGTGAAATCATGATGCAGCCCAACTGCGCCATTGTGTATACGGTTTCCAGTGCATTGTTCTACAGCAAGGAATTCGATGCTATTCGTGATCAGGCGATCTTCCTACCCAATATCAGCCTGCATAATCCCGATCCAACGCGTGAGGTCAATCGCGTGGGATATGAGACGCTGTGTCGATTCATCACCTTAAGGATGACCAGCAATCTGCTTGACACAGAAGCCGTGCAGCAGGCCATCCTCTACAGCGGCGGCGTGTTTCGAGAGATGGCCCGCATTATGCGCACTTCCATTGGGCGGGCGCGTCGGCGGCATTCTTCTACGATTACTCTCGAGGATGTTGAATGGGCAGCAACGGAGATCCGCAACGAATATCGGCGCATCCTCGATCGTGAAGATCTGAAGTTGCTCAGACAGATTCAAGAAAGCAATCGCCTCGAATATATGGATCGCTTGCGACCATTGCTGCAATTGTTGGCCATCCTGGAATATCGCGATGGTGAGAATTGGTGTGATATTCATCCTGTACTGAGGAAGCTGCTGAATGAATAATCAAAGACTCTCCACCAATCCCGGTATGCGCGAAGAACGAGCCGTTTCTCTTGATGCGCTCCTCTCCCAGGCGGTCGAGCTGGCCTGGCAGGAGAGATGTGATTATTCCACCGTGGTGGCAGGCATGGACGCGAGAGCCCTGCTATATGAAAATGCCTTGCAAGCCTTGTCCGATCCCAAGGGGTCCGCACCTAAGCGGGCAGACCTGCTTCTTTCACTGGGGCTCTTATGTTGGCGCAAAGGTAACTTCGAAGGTGCTTCCAGGTTGTTACAGGTTGCTCTGGAGGTTGTCCGGGTGCTTCAGGACAGACGGCGTGAGGTGGAATGCCTGAATGCAATCGCTCTGACCAAAACGGATATGGGCAAACCAGCGGAAGCGATCTCAGCCTATAAACGGGCCCTTTCATTGGTACCGGAGCAGATATTTCCCTGGAACAATTTAGGCAATCTCTATATGCGGTTGGGGCTGTGTGAAGACGCCTTGTCTGCCTATCAGAAAGCCATCGAGCACAACCCTCAGGACGGAGTCAGCTGGAATGGGCTGGGTGATTGCTACCAGCGGCTGGAGCGTCTGGAAGAGGCCAAATTTGCATATCAACGGGCCATCAAGGCGCTGCCGCGCTTTGCCACTCCTTGGTGTGGATTGGCCGATTCCTATGCCCGCCTTGGGAAACTGCCTCAGGCGCTGAGGGCCTATTCGCAGGCGGTTAGCGTGAACAACAGGTACCTGAAGGCCTGGATCCGGTTGGGGAATCTCTATGAATACCAGCAGCGCCTGGATGAAGCCAGGGATGCCTACCAGCGAGCGCTGGAATTGAACCCGGACCAGGCACCGCTGTGGAACCGGGTCGGGAACGTGCATTTCAAAGTTGGTCGCTACGAGGAAGCGGTTGAGGCGTATTACAAGGCCATTCAACTGGACCGCGACTACAGTTGGTCCTATAACAATCTGGCGCTTGTCCGTATGCACCAGGGACAGCATGTAGAAGCAGTCGCACTGTACGAAATAGGGATCGAGTTGGCAGCCACTTCTTTCGAAAAAGCCAACAGCCTGAATAAACTCGCTCATACCTATCGCAAGCTGAATGACCCAGACCATGCCATGTTGGTTTATCAGATTGCCGACGATTTGGATCAGAACAGTGCCTTGATGGATCAGGATCAGTTCATGCCCGGACCACGACTGCAGCTAGGGGGGGCGATTGAAGAGGTACCGACATCGTTCGAAGACGGTGGCTCTGTTTGCGGCGTCTGTCCTGTTTTTGATGAGGTACAGCCGACAGCGCAGCCTGAGGTCGATTGGCAAGACTCTACCCGCCCGCCTGCACGTTCGATGGGGGATCCGGTGGATGGTCATCGTGACGGCAGGGATGGACACGCACAAACCAGTCTTCGCGAAAAAGCCGAGGAAGGGTGGCGGGTTCACTCGACAGCATATCGAGGACGGGGAAAGAGGATTGAATCTGCCCAAAGGCAAATCGCGCAAAATCCACAGAACGGAATGGCTTACTGCGATCTGGCCTTTCTCTATACCCAAAATGGTGATTATCGCCAGGCAATTACGCTGTACAAGCAGGGGCTTGGATTGCTGACGAACGACGGCGACAAGGCTGTGATCTGGAACCGTCTGGGGAATGTGTATCGCCGCATGAACGATTATGAAAATGCCGTCGATGCCTACGAGATGGCGGATGGTTTGAAACCCGCCGAGGCGCGACTGGCTCATCGCAGCCGTTATAGTTTGTTGAGCAACTGCTATGCCGAGTGACTCGAGGTTCATTGGCATGGGCTTATCTGATATTTATCGACAGGTGAGATCGTGCAAGGAGGTTGAAACATCGACGTGAAGAGATTTGGATTGATTCGCAAAGGTTTCCAATGGGCCCAGGGAGCCCGTTCACCCGAATGCATCTCAGATAAAGAAGGAAAGGAAGGAATGGAGGCAAAAATGAGCGAGCATCAGTTATGGAATGAACTGGGCAATATTTATGCGAATGCCGGTGTTTACGATCAGGCGATCAAGGCTTATGGCAAGTCCATCGAACTCGAACCTGGCTTTGGCTGGTCGTACAGCAACCTGGCATCCGTATATGTCCAACAGGAGAATTATGAAAAGGCTGTCCCACTTTTCCAGCGCAGCATCGAACTGCTGACTGATGTCAGCGGCAGGACCGCTGCCTGGATGCGGCTGGGCGAGGCCTACTTGAAGATGGGCGACTATGGTGATGCCATTCTTGCCTACAAGCGAGCCCTCGAACTGGCTCCGGATGATACGGCGCTGCAGGAAGAAATCGAGATCGTCCTTGCCGAATTGGATTGCGTCCAGAGCGAGCAGGTTGCGGTCCCCGCGGATCCTTCCGCGAGCCAGGTGAAAGGAAATGAAACTGGCGCAGCGGACCCCCTTCCGACCACGGAGGAAGGGGCCGAACCGGTTGCCAGTGCCGTCCAGTCAGAGCTAGAACAGGCAGAGATGCTTCCAGAAGAAGAAAGTGAAACCGCGGTTTCCGACACGCGTGACGAGTTCACTGTCTGGTTCGAGAACCTGATGACGGAACTGGGCGCGTCCGGGCTGGCCAAATTGCAGGCCATTGTCAGCGGAATTGACGCTGGCGAGGTTAAGCCCGATGCGCCGGCCGCTGATTCTGCCCCGGAGACCTTCGCCGCCGGGCTGGCGGCGGTGGTCAAGGCTCGCGGTATCTGGAGCCGGATCGAATCGGTCCAGGAAAGTGAGCCCGAGGTCGAGATGGTAGCCATGGTCGATCCCGAGGCGGCCGTGGACGAGACGGAGGCCGAGATCGAGGCTGCGGTGGTGCTGGTCGAGCCCGAGGCGCAGGTCGTGAAGACCGAGCCCGAGGTTGCGACGGGGGCCCTGACCGAGCCGGAATTGGCTGCTGCAGAGACGGAGGCCGAGATCGAGGCTGCAGTGGTGCTGGTCGAGCCCGAGGGGGAGGTCGTGGAGACCGAGCCTGAAGTCGAGACGGTGGCCCTGGCCGAGCCCGAGACGGTGGCC
>JAFGSI010000051.1 GCA_016934715.1 Anaerolineales bacterium | reverse complement strand
TCGTCAAGTCTGCCTCGCTCTCGTCGAGGACCGGGGTCAGCGCTCGCGGTGGCAGGATCGCGGGGGTCTCCATTTTTGGTCGCGGCCTGGGATCCGTGTTTTGGTCGCGCCGCGCGCCCTCCTGTCTTTGAGGGCGCGAGCAGGAAGCGCTCGTCAAGTCTGCCTCGATCTCGTCTTTTGGTTGCGGCCCAGGATCCGTGTATTGGCCGCGCCGCGCGCCCTCCTGTCTTTGAGGGCGCGAGCAGGAAGCGCTCGTCAAGTCTGCCTCGATCTCGTCTTTTGGTCGCGGCCCAGGATGTGCGTTTCGGCCGCGCCGCGCGCCCTCCTGATTGGAGGGCGCGAGCAGGAAGCGCTCGTCGGGTCCTGCCAACGGCAGATGTTTTTGCCCATTTGGCGGTTCCTTTGTTGCGGCGGGAGAGGGGACATCCGGGAGGGGCGATCCAACCCAATCCGGTATCCCGCCCGGCCTGGGAGTTGATCCTTGGATATTTCTGCGCCAGCTGGCAGCACCCGTCACAGGGCGGGAACTTTATGGTCCTGCAGCCGGGGCCGGACAGGGCCGGACGGAACCGCAGTCCCAAATGGGAACGGGCCAGGAGGATTATCAGACAATCCGGCTGCCAGCCCCACCCATCTTCTGGGCCCGCTCGAGGTCTTCCTGAAGACACTGCGCCCCTCACCGCTCGATGGGCTGAGCCGATCAACGATCCAGAGGCTGAGCCCGGGGCAGGGGGATCCCGGCAGCCTCTTCGGCCGTCCGGCATGCAAGGAAGCAATGGCGTACTGCTTTTGTAAATATATACTGATATTGTATGTGTATTTATAACATATTTACAACGATGGAGGTGATGCTGCACTCATAACGGCAGCATGTACGTGGCATAGATGACCGTTGAGATGGGGTTTCGGGGAAATTGACGGTTTATCAAAAATGTAATACATTAAGTACATACGTATTGACATAGTAAATAATCCGTGCTATACTGGTTGTGGAGGTACTGATGGCGAAAATCCCGCGCACATACCGTTTGGACTTGAAGACCATAAATCAAATCTCCTGGCTTGGGAAGGTGATGAGCGGCATCAGCGACACAGACGTCATTGTCACAGCCGTGGATGAGCTGTATCAGCGAAAACAGGCCGAGGGGGTGGCTGTGCTTCGCGATCTGGGCGATGGAAGCTATGATCTCCTCCTCGGTCAGACGCTGATGCTTGCGGTGGGGGAGGCGACCGTACGGCAGATCCCCGAAGAGATCGTCACCAAGCTGTTGGGGGTGGGCTGCTCTGCGAAACAGGTGCTGCCGCTGTTCTACCTGGCGGCTGCCAAGGCCGGCGAGCAGATCATCGAATATTCAGAGGCCTTTGCCAAATTCAGTGAAGGTGGGGACAGGTTCGGTGGCGTCGGATAAAAGCTGCCCGGCGGGGTCCTGCCTGCATGGTTCGTAACCAATCCACAGCCCACAGGGGAGGCTGCAGGGCAGCAACCCTGGGGTTGCACCGCCGCCCACACCGGTAAATTCACGGCGTGGGCGGCGGTGCTTATGGGATCGTGATGGGATCGTGAAAAGAGGACCGGCATCCCGGCGGGGCGGGGGAGGGGAAGGAAAGCAGGCTCCCGGGCGCAACACGGATCGCGTAGGGTTTGATCTCTCCCCGGCAGGACGGCTTCGATCCTTAAATTTCCTCATCCGATCTGAAGGGCACGCGATCGATGGGGGGGCTTGACGGGGTCCAGGTTGTCCAGTATAATATAAATGGTCACGATAAGTATTCTTACAATGACCATAGTTGCGACGGGCTGCACTTTCCGCCAGGCCCAAGCGGGGCTCCTGGGACGCAATGGACCAGCAAGTGTTCAGACCCTTGTCCAGTTGTCGCTGGATGGTCTTGATCGGAAAATGGAATGAATGAAAATTGTACTGTTACTGATCCTTCTCAATCCATTGCAGCCAGATCCTGCAGAACGATCAGTCCCTCGTCTCCAAGAACACATCATTTCCGAGGTTAAAATCACATGGATACTCCCACCCCGGCTGTGCCCACCATCCAGATGGCCATGGCGGACTTTGTCGATATGGTCAAAAGGTCACGCAGTGCCAATACGGCGTTAAGCTATGCGAAAGGCCTGCTCTTCTTCTCCCGGGTACTTGAAGAGCGTGGATTGCCCGCCCTCGAGACGCCTGCCGACCGGCTGACCGAAGACAGCATGCCCTGGCTCCTGGATGCCCTGGAGGCGTATTCTCCAGCCACGGAACAACTGTACGTCGTTGCCGCAAAACGGTTCTTCAACTTCCTCTCAGCCAGGAACCTGGCTGAGATCAACTTCCCCAGGTTGAATGAGTTCGTTCTGCAGCAAACCCGCCGGCCCGGCCAGCGCCTGCCTCAATTTCCGCGCGAGGAGATCGAGGATGTTCTGGTGTATATTATGAATCATCCATCCTCGTCTGACAGCGCCGAACGCCTGCGCGACCTGCGTGACCGGGCCTTCCTGCTGACCCTGGCCGACTCCGGCCTGCGGGTCCATGAGGCCTGCGGCCTGCGCCGCGGCGATATCGACTGGAACGAAGGCCAGGCGATCATCATCGGCAAAGGCAACAAGCAGGCCGTGGTCCGCTTCTCAAACCGGATCCTGCGTTCCCTCAAGGACTATCTCGCTGCGCGTGCAGGTCTGGATGGCGGCTCGGGACGCCCCCTCCCCTCCCTGCCCCTCTTCGCCCGTCATGATAAAGGCGCCGGGAAAAAAGTAAAACCGATCTCGACGACCACCGGCCGGGATATTGTGAATGCGCGCGTCCGCCAGGCGCTCGGAGAGGAGGCAGAAAAGCGGATCACCCCCCACTCCTTCCGCCATTATTTCGTCACCTCGGTGCTGCGGGCTTCGGGGAATTTGAAGCTGGCCCAGGAGCTGGCTCGGCATGCCAATATCCAGGTCACCCAAAAATATGCACACCTTTCGAATGATGAACTCGATCGAGGGTACCGGGATATTTTTGATAAAGATGTGATCTGACGAAAAACCTTGATCCAGATGATAAGAAAGAGTGTTTTCAAGATGTGCCTGACAGATGACCCTCGGTCTATTTTTCCTTCTCCCCTCGCTGGCGCAGCACGCGCTGCCAAAGTGGCTGAAGAAGAGAAGAATGTGAAAACACAGACTACAGTTGCATTCTGCCCGGATGCACTATAATACCTTGGACTGGTACTCTACGTCGTGAAATTCTTGTTATCGAGATCCGATGGCTCAAAAGTAAAAGAATGGCGAGAGAAGGAGTGACGAGAAATGGATGCAAAGCAAATTATTAAATTTGTTGACGAAGGGGCTAATTTTTATTGTCGCCAACTTGGTAATGCTTGCCATATGGAGTTTAAAAACAACGGAATTTACTCAGTGATTTGCCCGAAAGCAGGAGAAGACGGCGGAACATCCATCTTTGATGTAACACTAGAGCATTTAAGTGATGAAGAGGCTTCTCAAAAGATCGCTGAAATCAAGGCCAGCAATGTACATACGTGGTGGGGTTTGTGTGTTTCTGAGAGAATAGCCGATCTGATATGGGGCAAAGACCGGCCCGTGTTAACTCCTGAACAACATGAAAATGATGAAGAAGTGTATATGGCGATATTCCCGGAAGAGAAGCCGGAAATTTACGGAACCAATGATGCAATTCGTGTAAAGCCAGTTGTAGGTTTAGATGAATTTGGAATTTGGGCTGATATTTGTAATGCCGTTTTGCATGGTGGCTATCCTATTATGCACCGAGTCAATCATTTTCATTTGTGCGAAAAAGGGATCATGCACTGCTATATTGGATTTTACAGCGACAAACCAGTTGCTGTTTCAGCTCTACTCGATAACAAAGGCATTTCTTCCCTTGAATTTGTTGCGACCCTTGTGGATTACCGAAAAAAGGGGTTGGCCAGAGCGTTAGCCGCCACAGCGATTAATGACGCCTTTGATCGCGGCTCTACGATAATTACGACAAGAGCGTTTGCGGATGCAAAGAATCTTTATCAATCACTGGGATTTAAGATTTACTCTATTTAATACGCCGTTTCTTCATGTTGATAAGCGATAACCAGCCCAACGACTGCTGGCGCACCGACGCGGCGTTTCGCGCCTTGTGCTTTACGCGTGTGGCGCAAATCGGGTTCTGGTCGCATAATTGGCTTTAGTTCGAGCGCGCCCTGCACGGATGAAGGCTGGTCGCCTTCGCCTGGGCGCCGATTCCAGCCCGACCGTTCACGGCACCGTCCGGCAATCAAATCCACTCAGGAGGTCTTTTCCGTGTCCCAAACGAGCGCGAAGTCCTTCAACTATGCCATCGGCATGTTTGGCACCTCCATTCCCATCAACATGCTCAAGACGTTTGCCTTCACTTTCTACGTGCTTGGCCTGGGGGTGACGACCAGGCAGTGGGCAGCCATGTTGCTGATCTATACCTTCATCGACGCCATTGATAATCCCGTCTACGGCTACCTCTCTGACCGGACGCGCACCCGGTGGGGCCGGCGACGGCCCTGGCTGACCATCGGAACCCCGCTGCTGATCCTGTGCTTCATCGCCTTCTACAACGTGCCGGCCTTCCTGGCGGGAAATGCCATCTTCGCTTACGGCATGCTCTTCTACATCCTGGCTGGCACGTTAGATTCGGTCATCAACGCCAACTACGGGGCCCTGTTCCCCGAACTGTTCCGCGGTGACGCCAGCCGGGCGAAGACGAACGCGCTGCGGCAGGCCTTCCAGCTGGTCGCCATGATCATCAGCATCGCCCTGACGCCGATGATCACCGAAGCGCTTGGCTACGGGCTGACCTCCATCCTGTACGGCATCCTCGGCGGCGTGGTCATCCTGTACATGTCCTTCACCTGCCGGGAAAGAGACCCCGAGCCGGAGGAGGCCAGGCCGGGCCTGTGGAAGGCGCTCAGGGACCTGCTGACCAATAAGAAATTCTGGATCGCCGGCCTGGCCAACGCCTTCTACAGCGCCGCCATGTCGCTTGTGCTGGCCTCGGTGGCATTCTACGTCGAATATGCCCTCGGGCTTTCCAGCGGGCAGTCTACCTTCCTGCTCGCCGCGGTCCTGGTCATCGCCATCGCCGGCGTGGCCGTCTGGGCCTGGCTGGTCAGGAGATATGCGCTGATCCCCATCTGGCGGACAGCGCTGGCCATCCTGGCGATCACGTTCGTCCCGCTCTATTTCGCCCCCGACCTGATAACGGCCATTCTCTTCTCGGCCTTCGTGGGCTTCGGCTTTTCGGGGGTCATCACCACCATGGACCTGATCGGCGCCAAGATCATGGATGAGGACACCCAGAAACACGGCTTGCGCCGGGAAGGCATCATTGCCAATGCTCTCGGCTTCATGAACCGTCTGAACGGCCTCTTCACCAGCGTCGCCTATCTCCTGGTCTTCCGCATCTACGGCTTCGAGAGCGGCGATAACCCCGGACTGCACCCGGACGAGGCGGCCCGCTTCCTGATGACCATCGTTCCACCCATCCTGATGGTGGTCAGCTTCGCCTTCTCCTGGTTCATCGACTTCAAGCGGCCCGCAGAAATCCCAGCAGTCACTTCCCAGGAATAGACAGGAGGAAACAATGGCCCTCATCCGCATCGATCACCTACCGGAGACCGTCAAGGTCAACCTGCCCCTGAATATCCTGCTTCCCGACCCGGGGAAGATGGGAGACACGCCGGTCGCAAAGCGCAGGGTGCTTTACCTGCTGCACGGCCTGAGCGACGATGCCAGCGCCTGGCAGCGGTACACCTCCATCGAGATCCTGGCGGCCGCTTATGGACTGGTGGTGATCATGCCCTCGGTCGGGCGCAGCTTTTACACAGACCAGCCCAACGGACAGCATTACTTTTCCTACCTGACCGAGGAACTGCCCCGCTATCTGGTCGACGTCTTCGGGCTGTCCCCCGCCAGGGAGGACACCTTCATCGCCGGGAACTCGATGGGCGGTTACGGTGCCTTCAAGGCTGCTCTCCTGCATCCCGAATGCTACGCCGCCGCGGCCAGTTTTTCAGGTGTGTTGAGCCTGGAAATTCTGAAGCTTGATCCCAACGATCACCGCCAGCATGAGTTCTCCCAGCTGCTCGGGGATCTGGACCAACTGGCCGGCAGCGAACACGACCCGGCTGCCTGGCTGCAGCGCGCCGCCCTTGACCCGTCCGCCCTGCCCCACCTGTTCATCGCCGTTGGCCGGCAGGAGGACCTCTATCCCCTGAGCGGCGCATTCCACGCTGCCTGTCAGTCGCTGGGTGTGCAGTCCGAGTATCACGAGGAAGATGGGCACCACGACTGGTTCCTGTGGAACCGGCAGATCCGCCAGTTCCTGGCGAGCATCCTGGGTCCGATCCCAGAACCAGACGGAGGTTTGCATCGACACCCCGCTGCGCATTGAGCATTTCGTCGGGCACGAACAGGAGGGACAGTACCTTACCATCCCGTTCCGCATGCCGCCGGACATCGAGTCGTTCACCCTGGCCTATCACTACGCGCGCCACCGCACGACCGCGGACGGAGACGAAGGCACAGGCTTCACAACCCGGCAGGAGGTCAACATCATCGACCTCGGACTGGTCGCCCCGGATGGGGTCCAGGTCGGGGCTTCCGGCTCGAGCAAGACCGAGATCCAGGTCGGCAAAACCTTCGCCACTCCCGGCTATCGACCTTTCCCGCTGGTCCCCGGGGAGTGGCGGATCCTGCTCGGGGCGTACAAGGTCGCCCCGCAGGGTGTGACGGTCGTTTACGAACTGACCTTCTCACCCAAGCGCATGCGTCTCTTCAAGGGCGACCTGCACGCCCACACACTTGCCTCGGATGGTGTTCTGGCAGTCGACGAGCTGGCCCGGCACGCACTGCGGCATGGACTGGATTTCCTGGCCATCACCGATCATAACCAGCCGGTTTCGGCCGACTCGCTGCCCCGCCTTCCAGGGCTGACCCTGATCCCGGGCGTCGAGTGGACCCACTATCGCGGCCACGCCAACTTTCTGGGGGTGGACCAGCCGTACGACGAACCATTCTTCGCCAACAACCTGGAAGAGGTGCGCGCCCGCTTCGCCTCGGCCCACAGGCGCGGCGCCCTGATCAGCCTCAATCATCCCTTCGACGAGCAGTGCCCGTTCCTGTTCGATTGGAGCGAACTGCCCTTCGACTGCCTCGAGATCTGGAACGGGCCGATGCGAGAGTCCAACCTGCGGGCGGTGGGCTTGTGGCAGAGCCTGCTTTCCGCAGGGAGAAAGCTCCCCATTTGCGGCGGGAGCGATTACCACCGCAGCCAGCTTTTCCTCTTTCCCGGTGGACCGACGACCTGCGTCTACGCCCCGTCGGCCGATCCAGCGGACATCCTCTCCGGGCTGAGACAGGGACACGCCTATGTGACCTTCGCCCCCGATGGCCCCGTTCTGGAGGCGACCGCGGAAGAAGCCCTCCTGGGCGACAGTGTGCCTTTTCCGGGGGTCAGGGAGATGCAGGTTAAGGTGGAGGGTTTGTTGGCCGGGGACATTGTGCAGGTCGTCACCGGGAGCAGCAGCACACCCCTGCTCCAGGCGGATGCGAGCGGTTCTTTCCAGGGACAATACGTCATGGAAGCCCCTGGATTTGCGCGGATCGAGATCCTGCGGCAGTTCATCCCCGGCCTCCCCAACCTGCCGGCATTGATCGCCAATCCGATCTATTTCGATGCATCGTAATAACTGTTGATCGGGTAGGAAGTTTCAAAGGCCATGCGTCACAGCCGGGGGGAAGTACCCGCCTGCCGGCCTCCAGAGGCAGACCGATCGAAGAACGATGATTGGAACACGGCCCTTCATCTCAGGATGAGGCCAGGCAAATTTTCCACTCCAGCCTTGAGGGTAGAGGTGTGTTAATCCGACGGTTTGGTTCTCAAGACCTGGGAATCAGGAGGAGGCATTGCAATGGCTGCAAGTGTGTCGTTCGTCTTTGGGATCGTGGTCGCCGCGATCCTCCTGGCTGTCACCCGCCGGCGGGAAGCGCAGGCAGGCGAGCCGGCCCTGAGGCCGGCCGCCCTCAGCTGGTGGACCCTTTCCTTGGGCCTGATCGCCGGGGTGGCCTTCGCCCTGGCGGCGGTGCTGACGCCTACCGGTAACAGCCCGGCGTTTCTGTTGTGGAACATCTCGATCGCAGCGGGAGTCGCGACGGCGGCGGCTGGCATCGGGGCCATCCTGCGGCGTGATCGGCGCTGGCCGACCTGGGTCGGCCTTGCTGCCGGGCTGGCTGTTGCAGCTTTCTGGTTTGTGTTCGCCGCCGGTAACCTGCTCGGTTTCGGCGAGTAATCACGCCCATCACGGGCGACACCCACCTGAAGAAAGTTCAGGGGAAAACGAATCAGGACACCCCCCAAAAAGACAGTGTTGGGGTGGATGGTCGGGCGTTGCTCATGAACGGAGGCCCACAGCGGGGAGTTTTCGAAAAGATGTATAATCAGGACAACCGCGAGCTGAAAAAGCGATCGGCCAGGATGCATCGCCCATGCCAACCCAATCCACTCCCTACCTCGTCCCGTTACTGCTCGTGATTGCCTGCCTGCTGTCTCTGGCTGTCTATGCCTGGCCGCGGCGGCAGATCCCAGGCGCCAAGGTGTTCCTCCTTCTCATGGTGGCATTGATCGCCTGGACGCTGGGGCATCTGTTCGAGTGGACCTTTCTCGACATGTCCACAAAGTTCTTCTGGGTGCGCGCACAATACTTCGGGATCGTGGCGGTGCCGGTTCTCTGGCTGCTTTTCACCCTGCAAACCACTGGTCGAGGCCAGCTGATCACCCGTCGCAATGTTCTCCTGCTGCTGATCGTGCCCATGACCACCTTTGTTGGCATCTGGACCAATGCCTATCACCAGCAATTCTGGGTAGACATGACCCTCGGTCTGATCAACAACGCGGTCAGCCTGAGAACAACCCTGGGGATCTGGTTCTGGGTCCATGCCACCTACTCCTACCTCCTCCTCCTGGCCGGCACCTATGTTCTGATACTCTCTTCCCGAAAAACCTCCCATCTGTACCGCCAACAGCTCCTGCTCCTGCTCTTCGGCTCCTTTGCCCCCTGGGTCAGCAACGCGATCACGATCTTCGAGCTTGTCCCGGCCTGGAAGGGGCTGGACCTGACCCCCTTTGGTTTCCTGCTCACCAGCCTGACCATGGCATGGGCACTCTTCCGTTACCAGCTCTTGGACATCGTTCCGATCGCCCGCGATATCACCGTTGAGAAGATGACCGAAGGCGTGATCGTCCTGAACGCCAACCAGCAGATCGTGGATATCAACCCGGCCGCAGAGACGCTGCTCGGCTGTTCCATGGCGGACGCCATCGGGCGCTCTGCCAGGGAGATCCTCGCACCATGGACCGATCTTGTCGCAGAGTTCGGAGAGCTGCCCAGCGCCCAGGAAGAGATCTCGATCGGGCAGGACGACCATCTGCGCTATTACGCTGTCAGCATATCCCCGATCCGCGATCGCCGGGAGCGCCTCTCCGGGTGGGTGATCGTGTTGCGCAACATCACCGAACGCAAGCAAATGGAAGACGAGATCAGGCAGGCGCGCGACGAAGCCGTGATCGCTTCGCAAATGAAAACCCGGCTGCTCGCCAACATCAGCCATGATCTTCGTTCCCCCCTGGGTTCAATTTTGGGATATACCGAAATGCTGCAGGCGGGCGTTCCCGGTCCGATCAACCGCAAACAATTCAACATGCTGACAGAGATCATCGACAGTACGGAACAATTGCTCAACTTCGTCAATAATCTCGTTGAACAGGCCCAGCTCGATTCCGGGAGAGTGGTCTTCAAAACCAGAGAGTTCTCGCCAGACGAACTGCTGGAGGCGATCCAATCCACCGCCAGGGCTCTGGCACATGCCAAATCCCTGGAGATCAACGCACAGGTTTCAACGGACCTGCCCTCCACGCTCAGTGGTGACCCTTACTGGCTGCGTCAGATCATGATCAACCTGGTCAGTAACGCGATCAAATTCACCGATCAGGGCAGGATCCGGGTCGATATCCTGCCTGAGGATGCGACCCATTGGGCGATCCGGGTCGCGGATACCGGACGGGGGATCCCGCAAGACGCCCTGGAGGATATCTTCGAACCTTTCGAACAGATCGATTCTGAGAGATCCGAAAATCCAACGCGTGGGTCCGGATTGGGGCTTTCCATCGTCAAACAACTTGCCGCCCTGATGGGGGGCAGTGTCAACGTGCAAAGCACGCTAGGTCAGGGCAGTACGTTTTCTGTACTACTCCCCTATAAAGCAGGTGCCGGAGGAAAAGAATGATGTCATCCGGACGGAAGGCCATTATCATTGAGGACGACCTGAAGCAGGCCGAGATCTTTTACCAGGCCCTGGTCCTGGTTGGCTTTGAGGCGGAGATCATTTCGGATGGAGCGGCCGCCGCCCTTGTCCTGGAGAGCGCGGCACCCGATCTGGTCCTGCTCGACCTGAATCTGCCGCATGTCAAGGGGGAGAAGCTGCTGGAGCAGATCCGCACCCTGGCACACCTGAAAGAAACCAAGGTGATCCTGTCCACCGCCGATCCACGGCGTGCGGATGCGCTCAGGGAGACCAGCGACCTGGTGTTGATCAAGCCGATCAGTTTCAACCAGTTATGTGAGTTGGCCGCGCGCATGTTCAAAAACTGACCGGTTCACGGGGAATGAATCCGCCATTATTTTTCTGCAGAGGGGTCCTCGATCACAGCCAGGATGGATCTATCACCCGCGCGTAAAGAAGACAACCTGTTGGGAACGAACTTCGAAGCCGGCGACATGCAAACGATCGGTCTGATCGCTGCAATGCCACAAGAAAGCCGGGCACTCTTGCGGGGTCTCAAGGAGTGGAAGCGCACCGCGCTTGACCGCGTTGGAGCAATTCGCTTCCAGCTCCTGGACCGCAATTGCCTGTTGGTCACATCTGGAATGGGACTCGCCCGCGCCGTGGATGGTGCTCGTTCCCTCCTGTCAGCGACGAGTCCGCATCTGGTGGTTTCTTTCGGCATCGCAGGCGCAGTCGATGCTGATCTGCGCATCGGAGATGTGGTCGTTGCCAGGAATACATGCCTGTTGGAAAAGGGCCTGCCAGGTCCGTTGTGGCCACTCGCCTCGCTGTCGAAGGCGGCCTGGAACGCGGCCGCTCAGGCTTTGCAGCCGTACGGAGCACATCTGGTCATCGGAACAGCCATCACCACCCGCGGGTCGCAAATTGTCCTGCAACCATCGCAGGAGATGACCCACCCGGTTCTGGAAATGGAGACGACTGGTATTGCGCGAGTCGCTGCCGAAATGGGGATACCGTGCCTGTCCATTCGTTCGATTAGCGACGGGCCTCAATCGCCCATCCCCTTTGACCTGGAGGCGGTTCTCGATGAAAAATACAACTTTCGCATGGCCAGGATTCTAAGGCTGGTTCTGCACAGCCCTCAAATCGCTTTTCAATTCGGGAAGATGATGCACAATTCCAGAATAGCCGCTGCGCATGCGGCAAGGGCACTGCTTGCCGTGCTAAGCCAGCCGTCTCCTATCATATCCTAGCTTTGTGAAGCGGTAGAGCAACCTGAAGCCCGGTACCTGGTCACCCGGAAGAGCTGCTGGAAAAAGCGCCTTACCCTTGTGCAAGTAGAGCGGATGACTATTTCTTCTCGAAATACCGGCCGGGAAGTACCGGACCAACGCACCCGACTTTACGAATTTCTTAAGTCGAAAAAGCGAGATTGTCGGTATAATGAGGTATATTAATCCTTGGAATAATGTGAGGCAATAATGATCTCAACGGTGACCACATCGACGGTTACGACGCTGGCCAATGTCTCCATGGCTGGAACATTTGGGCTGATCGCGATTATGTTTCTGCTGACTCTTTTGGTTCAAAAAGAGATCAGCGCCACGGTTTCCAACAAGAAAATGGAACGTTGGTCACGCGCCTTGAATGTGGCCATTCCCCCCTTGTTGATTGTTTTTGTTGCGATTGTTGTCGTACGCATCGCGATCGCCTTGCGCTAGATTCGGACGAGCGTAAATGAAATTAAAGCCGGACAGGTTTCACCTGTCTGGCTTTAATTAATGCAGGACCAGGGGCATGAGAATATAGAGGGTGATGTTGGTAATGCCATGAGCCAGGGACACTCCCAGGATTGAACGTGTCTTGAGCGCGTAATAACCGAAGAAGAGACCCACAAGGGAAGCGAATATTACGTCGAAAGCCGAGTAATACCCGATATGCAGAATCCCGAACAGGATGGAAATGACCCAGATGGCAAGTCCTCCCAATAACTGGATCCCGGTCACCTGCAGCAGGCTCCGGAAGATGAATTCTTCCAGGAAGCCGGTGAAGATGAAAAGGATGAATATCCCCATGGCGATATCGAACCAACTACCAGAAGGCACAAGGGCATTCGGCCTCAGAATGATGTATTCGACAAAACCGAGCACGAAACCAACCAGGCTGAACAGGAGCTGGAGAGGCCAGCGCTTCCAGGTGAGATACAAACGGTTTGCAGTCAAGCCAACACTGCGGGCGGCAAAGAACGCCGCCAGCAGGATCGGCACTCCAACGATCATGTAACGATACATGACCGGGAAATCAAACATTCCCAGCGGTAAGGATAAACTCAATACGCGGATCAGGGGGGCCAAAGAAAGCATGACCAGGTATCTTCGGAAGGGCCCTCGTTGGAGGATCGATCCTTGTACGAGCAAAGCGATCATGATCCCGGCATGGAAGATGATCCCAAGGATGGGATTCACCAGGACGGTTACAGCCTCCGCGGCGCTGATCAGGAACAGGTAGAGGATCGCGATGCTCAGGTTACGAAGAAAGGGGATTTGATAGAACTGAGAGAGCGTGCGCCAGCGGAAACCTCGTGCTTTCGAACGGCTTCCCGGGATTGTATTCGCAGCGCGCAGGGCGGTCGGAGCAAGATCCTGGCTGTGGGTCAGTGGCTTGCTGGCCGCCTGTACCTCGTTCACCGCAGCAGCGAGAGCAGCCGGGTCAGACTGGTTCCCCCCGGTTTGGTCGGCGCCTGGGGTTTCCCGCGGATCCCTGGGGGGGGCCTCGCCCGGCCCGATCTCGGCCTGGGCCCATTTGAGTCCATCGCGAGCCACCGGGTGCTCAGGATCGATAGCCAGGGCGCGGCGAAAGTAGGTGGCCGCGCTGTGGGCGTCGTCTGCAGACCACCCCAGAAGGATCCACAGGCGGGGGTTTCCAGGTTGTTTTTCGACCTGCTCGAACAGCGACCGGCGCAGCATCCCCGGTGGGGGCCTCTTGGGGTACTCCTCTGCACCGTTCCTGGCGGGCTCCAGGTGGTCTGCAGCAACATCCCCAGGCAAGGAAGATGGAGGCAGGTCTTTGGGGGGCGCGGGAAAATTCACCCGGGTAAGGAGTTGGGTGTCCGGAGGAGGATCACTCGTTGGCTCTCGTTTTCGTGAAGGCACAGCCTACTTCCCTACGGTCTGCAGGATATATTGTCTCAATTCCGACCGGGAAAACATGTTTTCCCCGCTGTAAATCACCAGTTCGGGTCCAACCTGTTGCTGGGTGACCACCACCCCGGGCTGATGCAGGACGCAGCTGATATCCAGGATCTGGTTGACACTGAGGTCGGTCAGCACATTCCCATAGAAGGCATCGATCAAGGCCGGGATTCGGTCCCAATTTTGGGGAGTCATTGCGGACGAGTAAACGGCCTCAATGACCATTTCTTGACGATCAAAATGCTCCCACCCTTCCGGACCACTGATCCGGACCAGGTTGAGGGCCATCGCCCCATTTAAATGCTGCGCACCTGCCGGGAAATAACCCAACCCTTCTGCCCGGCCGTCGACAGCCACCGGGAGGACCACATCCACCCCATTCAGTGCATCGACAAATTCGGCAAAGGCAGCCTGCCTGATGACAAAATAATGCTCGGGCATGTAACTGTAATTCGCCTGCAATGTGTTCGCCAGCAGGCTGACAGCCGCCGCCGTGCGCGTTCGCTCATCTCCTGTGGCCTGGTTCCTTCCATAGACGTAAACCTGGTTCAGGGTCGCGACACTGACTCCGCGGGCGGACAGACCTGGCGTGGCAACCCATAATTCGGATGGTAGCGACAGTCCATCAATGCGATTCTGGTCGAAATCCACCCGCACCAGTCGAATCGCGTCCGCGCCGCGCGGCGGCTGGCTCTCTCCCAGGAACATGATCAGCATCGTCCCGGATCCACAATCACGAGCCACCACTGGCGCGAGCAGGGTAGGAGTTGCGGGTAAGGCTGGCGTGGCGACGATGGGTGTGGAGGCCATGGTTTCCGTGGGGCGGGAGACCGAAATTTCCGGCCCGAGAGGAACGAACATTACGATCACGACCACCAAGATCAGGATCAATACGATCCCAACCGCAATGATGATCCAGGCACCGGTTTTCATATGCTTTGGTCCTTTCTCTGTTTACTTCCTTCGAAGCCAGATATACAGCGATCGATAGGGTGTTGTGCTGAAGTTTCTAAGTAAGTCGAATTGATACAGGGTTATATTTTCAGTGCTGGCCGGGAGAACAAACTCGACCATAGTGCTGCCGCCAGGTTCTATGAACAGGAAATCCTGTTGGGATAGGAGGGTGTCGGGTTGAGAGACAACAACCGAATACATTGTCCTGTTCAGCTCTTCGGAGTGGATCACCAGTCTGATAATGACCTGGTCAGAGTAGGAATGCACACCCTGCCAGGCAGGCTGCACACCAGGCTCTTGAAGAAAATAGAATTCTGTATATCCATTCCGATCCTTTCGGTCGACGAGCGAATAGGAAGCGATCGTGATGAACAGAACAAGCAACAGAAGATTCGCAAATCCATAATATTTCGCCGGCTTTTCTTTGTGGATGACCAGCAAATTATTCCTCTTATATTTTATCTCATACACCAGCAAGATGAGGGAAATGGTGCCTTCGATCCCGAAAAGGATGATCAGATTCGTCTTGCCGATCCTGATGCCTGTCCCATTCAGGATCAGGCTGTTGATGCCAAACAGAAGCACATAGGATAACAACAAATATCCTAGAATCGAAAAACTGTTCTTTTCGTCGCGGTTGTAGGCCTTCAACGATAAATAAAGGCACGGAATGGTCGCTACCAGGAACAACGCGAAACTAGTGAACAACACGGATCTCCCTTAAGGGTGGCAGCCTGATCATGAGTCGGGTCCTTCCGAGCGAGGATGCCAATCAAACCATTTGAAATCGCCTGCATCATAGATCAGATTCAGATTGGGAACGGTGAAATTGAACGTGTCGATCGAATCACCTACGAACGCGCTTCGATGGTCCAGGTAAACATCCCGAAAACTGAAGACCATATTGTTCGTGTTCAATTCGAAAGCAGTCCAGTAGCCCGCCCTGGGACTGTCTAAATAATGTTTCAGGTAATCCCATGACCTGAAATCGACCAGTAACAAAGAATTGTCCAGCAGTTCATCCCGGTTCCCAAGGAGAAAGTTGAGCCCGGCAAGCTCAGAGTTCGTGATCTCATACTGTTCAGCATACTGGATCCCATAGAACGGGCTATCGCGGTTGGTGTCCTTGTTGATATACCCAAAGATAAAGAACACAAGGAAGGCTGAAATGGCGAAGGCTTTGCCAAGAAAGCTTCTCGCCTTTAACATGTTCGCAAAAATATTGGTGGCGGGTACGATCAGCATGATCGTACCAAACAACAGCCACCTGTACGGTAAGGCTGCCTGTAAATTAATTAATTGCGTGGAGTAGGCAAAGACGATCAGGAAGAAGCCACTGATGCCAGAATACAGACTGACGAGGTCCGTCTTCAGTTTGATCTGTCTGAGCACTTCAATAGACGAAACGCACAATAATAAAAAGAAATTCAGATTATCCAGGGTGTAAGTGATAGGATCGCTGGCGCTTTTTCCGATACTGATCGAACTTGGCGTGTCTTGAAAAACAGCGCCGAGCAGGCTCCTTACTGCAAATTCCAATGTCTGGCCAAAATACATCCATTGGGTCAATGTGACGATGATCGAGAACAGGACGAGAAACAGGATCATGCTTGACTTGATCTTTATCAGGCTGGTCCTTCGGAAGACCAGTATCCCCAGCAACCAATATACCAGACAGACGATGATGATCGCGACCGCGCCCGCCGGATGGTAAAAAGGGAGCACGATGGCTATCGTATAGAGAAATACGGTTGGGTATTTTTCAATCTTGATCAATCGCAGGCTGATCAGAGCGTAGAAAACAGTGAACAGGAAGATCGATATGGTCATGGATACCGCGAGGGTCCCCCAGTAAATGAACCACTTGCTCCCTACCAACAACAAAATTGCCAGCAGGCCTTTTTGCGTGGAATTGAAATTCCTTCTTCCCAACAAGTAGATGAACAGCGTGCAGCCGATCACCGACAGGATGCTGATCAATCTGGCTGCCTGGCCACTGGCCAGATTAACCATTTCAGAGAGAAAGTAGATGAGCGCTGGATATAAAGGATAATTCTGATAACTGCCTTCGATCGCATTCAGGGATCCGTGCTCAAAAACGATGTTTGCGTTGTAAAGATGGGCCCAGGTGTCCCCCCCGTTAAAGGGGATGCTGATCAGTCCGGATAAAACAATACTGACCAGCAGGATCACAATCTGGATCAGTATGGACGGCCCCCCGCCTGGAAAGGCATATGCTTTCAAAACGATTTCCAGAAGGATGATCAATGCGATGACGGCGATCAGGCCGAATACCCATATTGGTCTGGTAAGGATATTTCGCGAGCTAAAAACGATAAGGCATCCAAGGCCGCAGACAAGAACAGACACCCACACAAGGAAACCTGGCCGAGATGCCAACAAGGATGGAGGTCTACCATGATCGGCCGTATTGATCTGCAGCAACCTGTCGCGCATGATGTAATAGTACGTAAATGTTAAGTAAAGAGTAATGAATAATCCGGCTGGCTGCTGAATACCCAACAAGAACAGCAATGCCAACAGCAATGATGACACCAACATACCAACAAGTGCCAGGGTCCGGTCAATATCTTTCATCATAGTTCTTTGTTCTTGGCCTCGATCACCTGATTGAAGACCCGGTTGAATTTCTCACCCAATTGGTGCGTGCCGAATTGTTCTGCGACCTGATTCCTTGTCCGTCTCTGTTCCGGAGAAGCGGGCGAGGCCAGATACCGTTCGATCGCCTGGGCCAGCTCTACTTCATCAAAGTCTACGATACAGCCGAGGACAGGATCGTCTGACAAGAGGACAGCTGCATCACCAACGTCCGTGCTGACCACCGGTGTTCCACAGGCCAGGGCTTCCTTTACGACCGTTGGGCTGCCTTCTTCCAGCGAGCAGAGGACCAGTACATCCGCAGCGGCATAGTAGACAGGCATCGCAGAGGGATCCACTCTGCCCACAAGTTCTATCCTGTGAGAGGATTCTACCGCAAGTGCCTCGATATTGGCCTGGTCTTCCCCGTCCCCGACGAGAACCAGACGCGCGGCTGGAAATTGGCGCGCGACGCGGTCAAAAGCACGGATCAACAAAGGAATATTCTTTACGGCTACCAGGCGTCCCGAAAAAAGGACCGTCCGATCCAGCTCCTCCCATTGCAACGCGAGCCTGGCTTTTTCCCTGGGGACCAGCTTGAAAACCTCCAGGTCGATAGACGAGGGAATATTGGCAACCAGCGCTGCTTTTGGATAGCGTTCAAGAAAATAGGAGCGGGTCTTTTCATCCGTCGGGATGATCGCATCCACCCCCTGGATGCAGGCGCTCTCCGCAAGGTGATAGATCCATCCAAATAAGCGATAAATATGCGGATGGGATCTGCGCAGATAATATCCGGGTGCAGCCGTGACCAATACCTTGGGGTGCTTCCTTTTGAACAGGACGAAGGCCAGCATACAATCGATCCGATGGGTGAGAATCACCGCCCCCGCCGGAAGATGCAGGAAGGGCAGCGAGAGGTAGAGTTTGGTCAGGTACTGCGCCCACAGAGGGACCAGCCTTGAGAGTGGATTACCTTCCCGGAGCAACGCAATTTGACGCCATGGTTTGCTGCAACAAACAGAATCCTCTGCTTTCACTCCAAGGACTTCGACTTCCCAGCCCAGCTCCTTCAGTGCGCCAAGCACATTCATCAGGTACCGGATTCCCCCACCCTGGGCGGGGAAGAAAGAATCCATAGGATGGGCGATGATGAAGTTCCTCGCCTCATCTCTGTGCATCTTGTACCCTTCCTCTGAATAAGAAAATGACCGGGGTTGTGACCAGATATGCGCCAAGCCAACACCAGCTGATCCAGGAGGCGGTCAAGTCAATTGGCAATCCAAAAGTAAATGCTGCCCACAAGGAAAGGATAAGCCCGTAAATGAAGATGATCTCACCGGTCCTGTTCTGAACTCGCAGGATGGCAACCCGGTGATAGACGACCGCCGCAGGCAGTACACTCAGGCCCAGGATCCGCAAGATCGGCATGCCCAGATTGGCGTATTCTGGACCAAAGAGAGCCAGAAGAAAGGGACCGACCAGGTACAGGCCGATGATCCCTGCACTCGTAATGGCCAGGGAGGCCAGGAGAACCTTCGTCTGGTTCCTCTGAAAAGACGCGGGACGAGTGGCTCCTTCGATAAACAGCGATTGGGAGAGCGTGCCGCTGAATGTGATCACCAATCCCGATAAAGTCCAGGGGATGTAGAAATAGGCTGCATCCGCCAGCCCGCCGAAATTGGCAATCACCTGGGGAATGATCTGGTAGGGAAGATCATGCAGGATATTGCCTGCAAAACTGGAGAGCGAGTAATCCCTTATTTTCTTCCATAAGACCTTATCCAGGCCAAGCCGCAGGGAGAACCCGGGGACATGCCTGGGTAAATAAAAGAACAGGACGAAGGATCCGGTAATGAACATGGGCACAGAAAAGGCGAGCAACAGCGAAAATGAATTCTGCGTACTGCTCCCCCAAAGCAGCAAGATCAGGCGACTCAGAAGTATTGCCAGACTCAGGCCGAAAAAGACATCTGCCTTGTTGATCGCCACCAGGATCGGATTGCTTAGCTGGAAGATTGCCATGAAGATGACCAGACCCAGGAAATAGATCGCAGTGCTCAGGTTTCCATGCAGGGCGAGTAATGAGGAAGAGACATAGGGCCCGATCAGGATGGTCACCAGCCCCAACCCTGCTCCCAGGGAGATGCAGGTCACCAACACCGTGCTCAGCAGTTTTCCCTTCTCCCGAGTCTCTTGAAGGAAGCGGATCAGACCAAAATTCATTCCCAGGTGGGCTGTGGTCGTCAGTAATTGCGCCATCGAGATCAGGACGACGGCCAGACCGACCAGGTCTGGGGAATACAGGCGTGCAGCCAGCCACCAAAAGACCGCGTTCAATCCGGAGCTGCTGATCGTGTAGGCGAACATGTAAAAGGTGTTGGAAACCAGGTAATTCTTTACTCTCATTGCGTCTCGACGAGGTCTACTTCTCTTTGATCCGGCGATCGACGATAACCACTGGCTCTTCATCCGAGCGCAGCTCCGCCAGGCGGTTGTAACCATCCATGACGTAGATATCCAGCGGAAAATGGTGGAACAGCGCCCGGGCTCTTTCCAGGAACACAAAAACGCAGGCCTTCAATCCGGTGACGAAACCATCGTGCACCACCCGCACATCCAGATCCGAATCGGACGCCCACTCCCCTCGAGCCCAGCTGCCATATACAGCGGCATACTCTATGTAGATTTGGGAAGCGACCCTTTGAGAAAAACGCTCTGCATACTGGGAGAACCTTTCTTGGGGAGTAGAAATTAGGCCGTAATGTTTCAGGAGAGTCCACATATGGCTGTTGAATAGAAAATTAAGACTGTGTGCCACCAGAAAAGCCATGAACCAGTTGTAAGGACATGGAACCAGCATGCCGAACAGGAACGCAAAGGCCAATGTCAGGATTGCATCCAGACATAACTTAAAGAATCTCTCGATCCAATCCATGTAGAGCAGCCCCTGGAGCGCCCAATGGACCAGGAGCCCAACTGCCGGAAATCCGAGTAGTTTTTTCAAGAATTTGTTTTTGGAAAACCCCAGATACTTATTGGGTGTCATTGTCAAGTCCGAAATGCATGAGAATTTGGTCGTGCACCTGGCCTATAGAAGATCGATTCTCGATGACCGGCGTTTTCAATACCGCAGCCAAGCCACGATAAGCGCCAAGCCTTTCTTCGAGCATGTGATCCCAGATCAAAGCAGGTCTTCTCTCCCGGATCAAGGGCAGATCCACGTCGAGAATCAAGGTTCGATTCCTTGCGGGGATCAATCGGGCGAACCATCTTCCCGGGTAGGATTGGAAGAATCGTTCGTCTTTACATGCCAGGCTCAAATCCACCAGCATGTCCAACGCGAATCTCTCGCACACGACTTTTCTGCCCAGGGCCAACGGCAGGTAGATCCGCCAACAGGCAGCCAGGAACGCGTCCACCAGCAAGACCCAGGGGAAGAAGGTACGCATGATCCAGGAGGACCGAAAATTCCAGTAACCGTACCGCCGGCCGTCGTGAACCTCATGCCAGCTGGTCTTTCGCAGGCGGGCATACAGCAGGAAAGGCGTGCTGAAGAGGAATGGGAATCGCAGCCAGACATGGTGGACGTGATGCCCTTGCTGGCGGAGCGCATCCACCAACATCTGGGCATGGGTGCTCTTGCCGGTCCCATCGCAACCAGTGATGTAATAGAAATCGGCGTGACCTTTCTTCATAGGTCCTCGATGAACCCGGACCAATCCTGCCCGAACTGATCCCAGGAACGGGAGAAGGGCGGGTGCTGCCGTGGCTCGATTTGCGCAAGTGCCTGAAGCAGTGCGCTGGAAAGTGACTGGACATCGCCTGGTTCGGCGAGCGTTGCCCGACCATAAGCGGCCAGTTCTGGAAGGCAGGCGCAACGGGTCGTCACCAACGGTTTTCCCAGCGCGGCGGCCTCCAGCAGGCTGAGGGGCGCGTCGGATGGAACCAGGACGAAGGGCAGCACAACGACATCGCTGGCTGCCATCGCCCGGGCTACCTGTTCGAGGCGCAGGTAGCCTCGCACGGTCCGCACCCCGGACCCGGGAACCTGTTCCTGCGCTTCGAGCCTATCCCCTCCCCCACCCGTTTCCCTTGAGAGGATCAGCAGTTTCAGTTGCGGATTCTCGCTCTTCGCCTTTTGAAATGCCTTGATCAAAACAGGCAGACCGCGCAAGGGGGCCGGGGAACCAAGATACAGGAACACCCTGTCGTCCTGCCGAAAACCCAACTCCTTGCGGGTGATGTCTTCGGGTTTGTTGTGGAATTGGCTCCAGATCGCATCCACCGCCGGGAAGATCGTTTTCAGAGGTCCCCGCCACAGCCCATCCTGGATAAGCCGGCTGGCGGTGGTCTCGGTCTCGGTGACCAGCCAATCCAACCCGGACCGTTCCATTGCCCGGCGGATGAACCCGGCGGGAAGGCAGGCTCCCAGCGAGTGGACCGCACTCAGGGATGGATTTTCCAGCAAGCGCATCGGACCGATACGCAGCAACTCGTCCGCATGATAGAGTGGGCTGGTGAAAATGCCCACGGAAACCGCACCGGGTAGGCGAGGAAATGGTCCGCGCAGGAAGCTGGTCTTGCCCACATGCCAGAGGATCACCTGGGGCCTCAGGCGTTCCAGAAGACCGGCGAGCGACCCCGGTCCACGCCCCCTGCGCCGCGGCGCAATGAAATCCAATTTCTCGTTGGGGTCCGGGCCTTCCGGTGCAGCGCGCAGCGGAGATCGGTCATCGCTGACAACCGTCACGGCGTGGCCGGCCTGTCCCAGGCCGCGAGCCGTCTCCCACAGGTACTTCCATGGCTGCAGGCGGACCTGGGCGGGAGTCATCCCGGTACTGATCAGGAGGATTTTACCCTTCACCGGGACCGGCTCCGGTGGACAAGTTCGCCATAGAGGGCTTCGTACGTTCCACCGACCACATTCCAGGAATACCGCTCTCTTATCGTCTGCACAGCACCAAGACCTATTCTTTCTGCAAGCGCCGGTTGGTCCAACAGTTCAAAGACTGCACTGGCGATTGCTTGCGGACTGCGGGGTGGGATCAGCAGGCCATTCTCTCGATCTCGGATCACATCCAAGGCGCCGCTCACGGCGGTCGCAACGACCGGCTTTCCACAGGCCATCGCTTCCAACAAAACCGTTGGCAGGCCCTCATAATGTGCAGGATGAATGTACCCGGCGGCCTTCTGATAGTAGTCGACCAGGCGGGCTTTTTCAGATACGTGACCGAGGAAGATCACCTGCCCGTTCAAGCCAAGTCTGGTGACCTTTTTTTGCAACCTTTGACGAAGGGGGCCCTCTCCGATCAGGTAGAATTTCAGGTTGGGATCCTTTTCCCTGATGAGCGAGACTGAATCCACCAGGTCTTCCAACCCCTTGCGCGGCCCCAGCCTGCCCACGGTCAGAAAATAGGACGGGGCATTCGTACCGTCGTTTCGAGAAGGAAAGAAGGAGCGGACATCGACGCCATTCCCTGCTACAGTTACATCCTGCCTCTTGATCCCATATTCGCCGAGCTCGTTGGCGACGCTGGATGATACCGCAACGATCCCGTTGGCCCTGCGCAGTATTCGATTCTCGATCCCGATACTGATCGGGGCTTGAAGGTGGATCAGAAGGCTGAAGAGGCTGTTGATTTTAATCGACCTTACATCCGCCTTCATTGGTGTATGAATGGTTGCCAGGATCGGCAAGGACGTGGCCGGAAGAGAAACGAGCGGGGAGTGCAAATGGATGAGGTCCAGCTCAGGCTCCAGCCGGTTGACCAACCTCTGCACGAACAGGGCGTGAAACCTGACATGCCAGGGGTAGATGGGAACGAAGGTGGGTTTCCAGATCGAGATCCCCTCGATAACCTGGTGGCGTGAGGGACCGGCCTGGCCGCGCGTGATCAGGTGGACGGTATGCCCGCGGCGTGTGAGTTCCCTGGCCAGGTTCCAGCCATAGAATCCAATTCCCTCGCAGGGGGGGAGCGGCGCAGAAAGGAGCATTGCCAGTTTCACGATTCTCTTTGCTCCAGGGTCCAGTCATCCAGCTGCCGATGCAGCGCAGTCGTCAGCCGGGAGTTGTCCACGGATGCGATTTCAAGTCCGCCTGCCAGATCGACAGCCTTTAGCAGGTGATCGCAGGTTGGATCCATCACCAGAATTGCCCGATTTTGTCTCGCGAGAGCGCTGGCCAGTTCGATCTGGTGATCGTTGATGACCTCCTTGAACTTTCTCTGACGCGGCACGACTACCAGAGGTTTTCCCGACCGAAGTGCCAGGATCAGAGAGCCCGCGGCGGCATGCATGATGATCACCCGGGCCTGGAGGGTCAGGTCTTCCATCTCGATGCCCGAGGAAAACCGGAAGGAGCGGGCTGCATGATGGGGTTGGTAGTCCGAACTGCCGTGCTGGATCACGACCAGCTCCTCGATTCGGGCGGCCAGCTCATCTGCGCCGCGAACCAGGCGGTCGAATCCCCGGTTGTGGGTCCCGACAGTGACCAGGATCATACGACTGCTCCAGCAAAACGAGCCCGGCGTCCGCAGATCTTCAAGAGCTGTGGCCACTGGACCAGGAAGACATCCGCAACCGGATAGACCAGCCGGGCGGTCAGAGAGAGCGTCTCTACCCGGCACCAGCTTTCGATGAAGATCGTACGCAGGCCCATGAGTTTGCCAGCATAAAAAAAGGGCACGGCGATCTCGGCCCCCAGGCTTAGCAAGACGTCGGGGCGCTCCCGACGTAGGGCCCGCCAGGCCCAGAAAAAGGCCTTCAGCATCCGCCAGGGATTCAAACCGATGTTCTCGGTAAAAAAAGCCCGGGCCAGTTTTTCCACGTCGCCATCCCGCGCACTGTGATAGGTGAAGAAGACGAATTCGCGTCCCTCAAAGGCGGGCAGGATCTGAAGGGTCTCCGTCAGGTGACCGCCATGGGAACATACCAGGGCAACTTTCATTCTTGCCTCTCCTGCATGGCCAGGGCCAGGGACTGCTCCCAGGCAGGCAACTGCAGACCGAAGGTCGTGGTGAAACGGGCGCAGTCCAGAGCGGAGAACACTGGCCGGACGGCTGGCGTGGGGAATTCGTCGCTGCTGGCCGGCTCGAGCATGCGTGCCACCCGCCGCTCTGGATGCGGATCCAGGTCAAGGATCGCCTGCGCCCATGCAAATCGGCTGACCTTTCCAGCGCCGGCCAGGTGGTAGAGCCCGCCGACCTCCCGGAGATACCCGGCCGGGTCTGACCCGCAGCGGCCCAACAGGATCGTCACCACCTCGGCGAGCATGCGCGCCCAGGACGGACTGCCGGTCTGGTCGGCGACGATGCGCAGAGTGAGGTTCTTGCGCGACCAGGCCAGTACCTTGCAAACGAAGCTGTCGCCGCGCAGGCTGTAGACCCAGCTGGTGCGCAAAACAAGGCAGGCCTCCCAGGCCCTGAGCACCTCCTCTTCGCCAGCCAGCTTGCTGAGCCCATACTGGTTCAACGGCCGGGGAGGGTCCGCTTCGGTATACGGGCGGTCCGCACTCCCGTCGAAGACGAAGTCGGTTGAGAAATGGATCAGGCCGGCCCCCACCCGCCGGGCCGCTTCGGCCATCACGCCCGGTGCCTTCGCGTTGACCGCAAAGGCCAGCGCCCTATCTTCTTCGGCCCGGTCGACAGCGGTGTAAGCAGCCGCGTTTACGATCACGTTCGGGCGGGAGACCAGGATCTTCTTCTCCAGGGCCTGGGCGTTTGCCAGATCGAGATCTGGCAGGTCGAGGGCTTCGACCATGCCCAACGGTGCCAGGGTCCGTTGGAGTTCCCAGCCGACCTGGCCATCCCTGCCAAAGAGCAGGATCTTCACCGGGACGATCTTTCGAACTCAAAAGGATTCATAGACTTCGGCCTCCCGAAAGGGCTTGCCAAGGGCATCTTTCTCGGACAGGACCGGCGAGGTACCGGCAGCCAATGGCCAGTCGATCTTCAGGTCAGGGTCGTTCCACAGGATCGTGCGCTCCCACTGCGGTGCATAGCGGTCCGTCACCGCATAGACCAGGTCGGCTGGTTCGCTCAAGGCCAGGAAGCCATGTGCAAATCCGGGTGGGATCCACAGCTGCAGTTGATTCTTCGCGGAAAGACGAATGGCGGTCCAGCGGCCAAAGGTGGGAGAACTACGGCGCAGGTCGACGGCAACATTGAAGGTCTCACCCGTGACCACCCGCAGCAGTTTGCCCTGTGAATGGCGGACTTGATAGTGCAGTCCGCGCAGCACGCCCCGGTGGGATCGCGAGTGGTTCTCCTGGACAATGACGGCCCGAATCCCGGCTGCAGCGAAATCGTCTGCCTGGTAAGTCTCCATGAAGAAGCCGCGCTGATCTTCGAAGAGGCGCATTTTGATCTGAAGCACATCGGGGATGGAGAGGGGCGTAGAGTTCATAGGCCTTTTCCTTACCACCAGATCCACAAGAGCGACCATTGTTTAAGGACCGCAAAAAATGCCGAAAACACTCCATTGGCGGCCCTGCCCAGCCATCCCGGATCTACCTGGGTCACCTCCAGCCGGGTGACCATCATGCCGACCAACTCCCGATCCGGAATCCGGCGCAGGCGCTGCACCTGGCGGCGTTTGGCCATGATCGATTTCCAGTTGACCAGGACCCAGCCATAGGCGCGCAGCTTATTCCCTGGCCGAGAGCGCTCACGCAGCAGCACATATCCCCAGGTGACGATTTCACCCAACAGGAAGACCGGTAAAAGCACCAGCAGAGTTCCCCAACGGTACAGCTTCAGGAGCATCAGGTAGCGGTTGCGCTCCTGGTAGAAAACCTTGGATGGTCCGAAGCGCAGCGTGTAAGCGTGGCGGACGATCGAGCTGGGAACGTAGACGCTTTGCGCACCCACCAGCCGGGCGCGCAAAGCCAGGTCGGTATCTTCCATGTACAGGAAGAAATCGGCATCGTAACCGTCCAATTCCAGGAACAAATTTCGGCGCATGCCAAAGGCCGCGCCGGAAACCGCCCCGACCGAACCGGGGAGAGCGAATTCGTCTGCTGGCTGTCCCATTCCCCGGCAGAGGGTGATCCCGGAGAGATGGACGTCATTGCCGCAGGCGTTGATGGTCGCCGGGTCATCCATCAGGACGATCCGGGAGGTGGCCAGCTGGACTTGCGGATCATCCTGCAGCGCCTGCAGGAGTGCTTCCAGCCAACCAGGATCGACAGAAGTGTCGGGGTTGATGAAGACCACGAATTCCCCGCAGGCCCGCTCGACGCCCAGGTTATTGGCGCCTCCGAAGCCGAGGTTGGCCTTCGAGACGACCAACTGCACGCTCGGGAACGCTTGCCGGACCCAGTCGGCACTTCCGTCACTGGATGCGTTGTCGACCAGGATCAATTCGTCCTGTGCTCCAAGGCTGGCGACGATGCCAGCCAACCCGTATTCGAGATGCCTGCGGCTGTTGTAGCCGACGATGATCACGCTGGCGCGAACCGGGATGGGAGATCTCATCATTCCTTTTTGTGCAGCAGGCTGAGCAGGAGAGCCCGGATCGAGTGTAGCATGAAACCGGTCGAGATCAGGATCATCCCCAAGACCGACAGGAGGACACAGATCATGGCATATCCGGCCGCCAGTTGACCGGTATCGTAGAAGCGACTTACCACCAACCCGCCCCAGCCGATCCCGACCAACAACAGGACGGTCCCTGCGCCGCCGAAGAACAGGAGCGGACGGTACTGTCCGATCATCGTGAAGATCCCATTGATCACATGCAAAGCCTGGGTAACCGGGTTGCGTTTCAAGGTGTCATCGTAGGTGACGTGGATCGGCACCTCGCGCAGGCGCAGGTTTTGTTCCTGGACCAAGAACTGCATCTCGGATTCGACCGAGAAGCCCTCTGAGCCAAAATCGAGTTTGGCGAGCGCCGGAAGGGATAAGGCCCGGAATCCGCTCTGCGAATCGGTTACCCGGAATCCAGAACCCAGGTTGGTGGCCGCGGTCAGGGCGTGCTGGCCGAAGATGCGCCAGCGCGGAATGGTGCTCTTGACTTCGAGGAAGCGCGAGCCGATGACGAGGTCTGCTTCTCCAGCGAAGATCGGGGTGGTCAGGATCGGGATGTCATTGGCATGGTGCTGGCCGTCACCATCCATAATGACCACTGCCTGGACTTTTTCCAGAGCCTCCTTTGCCATCGTGCGGATGTAGAAGATCCCTGAATTCAATGCGGTGGCCTTCCCGCGGTTGGTCTCATGCTGCACCAGGATGGCGCCGGCATCGCGCGCGATCCTGGCGGTATCGTCCTGCGAACCGTCGTCCACGACAATGACCATCGCGGCGTGCTGACGTGCCTGCAGGACGACGCTGCCGATGAAGCGCGCTTCGTTGTAGGCCGGGACCAGCACCACCCGGTGCAAACGCAGGGAGGACTCTTTCGGTGGGGATTCAGGGGTAGGCATATTTCTAAGGCCCATCTGGAGGTAAACGATTGTATTTCTATTTTACACAACCCGTGGAGAATAGACCTTACAATATCATGTTGCCTGCGGGCAATTGTTGGGGATAATGTATCGCCCCACCCCCGGCGCAGACGCCGGGGGAAGTGGATGTTGAGGTTGTTGTTGGGTTGGGGTGTGCGGCGGGGGTTTGTTTGGGTTGTTTGTGAGGTGGTTTTAATGGTCAGGTATTGGCTATGCGCAATTTCATCGTTCGTCTACCACCACAAAGGTCCGACACATCGCAGCAAAACGCTCTCCCTGAACTTCCGGACGGGAGAGCTGCGGCCCCCCGCACAGAACCACTCACCCGCGGCCGTGTGGAATATCCTCAGTCGCTCTTTTTTCCGGAGGAACGCCGCCTGCGGATCTGATCGGCTTTCTTCGTCAGGTCCCGAAAATACTCCGTCTCGGTGATCTGGCGGACCTCGATGCTGCGTTTGGCTTCGTCCACCTCGATCCGCAGATAGGCCACCTGATTCTTGAGCGTCTGGACGCGCTCTTGCACCTGGTCCGCCATCCCCATGAAGACCCGCGCCATCCGCCCAAACTCGTCCTTGCGGTCAAGGATTCGCTCCAGGCGGATGGCCTGATAGTCATCCTCCTCGACCGCCCTGAAACCGTTCACCAGGGAATGGATCGGACGGCTGATCGTGCCGGAAAATCCGAGCGCCAGGGCAACAGCCAGGCCGGCCACCAGCAGAAGCGAGAGCAGCAACTGGAACCTGCTTTTCTCGAGAATCAGGGCAGCCCGGGTCTGGGTCAGTACGATCGGCTGGGAGAATTCGTCGATGTAGGTCGTGGCAGCGACCCTCAGTGAGGTCTCGCCGACGGGAACACAATACATGTACTTTTCGCGGATCGTGCCTTCCGGATCCGCCCAGTCGTAATAGGAACCGACGGAACTGCCATCCAGGCTGGCAGAGAAGAGTGCCCAGAACTCGGGCAACTCCTGGGCCAGAGTCTCCATATTGACATCAACCAGGGCCGGGTTGGTGTGAAAATAGGTCACCCCGCTTGAATCATAGACCGCGGTATAGCCGGTCATCCCCACCGGCTGGACTGCGATCTCTGCCAGGTCCATGTCCGCCATCAGCCGGTCAGGATCCTCCAACAATTGCGGATGAGCGTCCAGATAGAGCGCCACCTGCCGGGCCACGTCGATCGCTTTCTGCCGGATCGCCTCTTCGCCCAGGCGCTGCATGGCGGCCGTGGTCTCATCCACTGTCTGCTGGCTGATGACCTGCATCTGGGCCAGGCCCAGGAAGCCAACCAGCGACAAAGGCAAAATGGCGATCAAGACGAAAGACAGGAACAATCGCACGGTGATGTTCATCTCAGCCTCCTCACTGATCGAGCCCCCGGTTCATACGACAATCGCTCTGTTCGTCCAGCTCGGCGAAACTGGGAAGGTAGAAAGCGGTTGCTGGATTACGAAAAACTCGCGAACCGAGAATCGACTTACGGCCCGACTTCGACCAGGTTGCCGAGACCGTTCAGGGTCAGTGTCCATTGGCTGCCCGGGACATAGTGGGTGAATGAGAATTCGCTGTCCGGGTGGAAGGTGTAGGTCTGGCCGTCAGCCAGGAACTCGACCGTGTAGGTCTCGCTGCGGTTGCCCTCGCGCTGGTAACCACCCAGGTTCAAGGCCGGCCAGTACGGCGACAGGTCCGCCCCGCGGACAGTGACCAGATCAACGTCTGCCCATTCTTCGATCGCGTAGCGGCACATGTCATCGTAGAGATAGTATGTGCAATCCTGGACCACCTCCCCCACCCCGTCCCCCTGGTCGACGACATAGGGTTCGCCGCAAACCTCCTCGGCCCCTGGCACGTACACCGAGGACGTGTCGCGCAATTCCTGCTGACAGGCAAGGATCTCGCCCTCGTTGGGGATCTGGTCGCGCCAGTCCTGGCGCTCGACCGGGTGGAACTCCTGGATGGCGACACTGCGCTCCCATTCCACCCGGCTGACCACGCCAACCATTTCGCTGGTCTGGGCGGCGAAGATGAAAAAAGCCGCCACCGCGCACAGGCACAGGATTCCCAGTACTGCGCCCAGGATCGCCAGGCCGCGTTTGGGTTTCGCCCGGGTGGCTGATTCGGTCGCCTTCGGCACAGCCGTCTTGCGCAGGTCACCGCCGCAGTTGCCGCAGCGCGAGGCGGTCTCTGGATTGGGCTGGTTGCAGTACGGGCACGGCTGCTCGGGGACCGGGGCCTGCGAGTGGGCACCCAGGATCTTGCCCTTCCGCCGGACGGCCCCCTCGCGCAGGTCACCGCCACACTGGATACAGGATTCCGCCGCGGCCGGATTGCGGGTGCCGCAGTAGGGACAGTGGGTGTCGGCCCCCTTGCCGACTTTTCCGAGTTTCGCTTCATCTTCAATGATCTTCTGCTGCGCGGGGAGAACGAACTCCTCGTCGGCGCCCATCGGCGCACCACAGTTGATACAACTCTTTTCGGTCCCCGGGTTTTTGGTCCCGCAGCGTTTGCAGGTCCATTCGAGCTCCACGTAGCCAACAGACTTCTTTGCCATACCTCACCTCGCTGACCGTATTTTACCGTGAAAATCCGAGGCATTCCAGACCAGGTTATCCTGTATAATTGCCGACTGTTCGCGAGAGGAGAGTGGGTTTCTTGAATCGTATCCTGGCCGGAGCCCAGCGGGCAGTCGATTACTACCGTGACCCGGAATACTTCCGACAGCTGCTCAAGATCGGCGTTCCGATCGCCCTGCAACAGTTGATCTTTTCGGGACTGGGCATGGTCGGGTACGTGATGATCGGACAGCGCGGCGACGTGGCCATGGCGGCTGTCGGGCTGGCCAACCAGGTCTTCTTCCTTTTCAACCTGGTGCTGTTCGGTTTCGTCAGCGGAGCGGCAATGGTCACCGCCCAACTGTGGGGCAAGCGCGATGTGGCCGGCATTCGCCGGGTGCTGGCCCTGACCCTATGGCTGAGCCTGGCAATCAGCACCTTCTTCGTGACCCTCTCCGAGCTGATCCCCGTCAAGATCCTGGGGCTCTACTCCAGCGACCCGCAGGTCATAGCCCTGGGCAGCGATTACCTGCGTATCTTCGCCGGGTCTTTCGTCTTCTTCTCCATCTCCTTCACGTACGGGATGGTCCTGCGCAGCATCGGCAACGTCAGACTGCCAATGGTCATCAGCGTAACTTCGCTGGGGCTGAACATCCTGCTTTCGTATGGCCTGATCTTTGGCCGTCTTGGCCTGCCCGAACTGGGCGTTGTCGGCGCAGCCTGGGCAGCGTTCGTCTCTCGGATCCTGGAGTGTTTCGCCCTCCTGACCATGACGTATGCCACCCGTTCACCGGCCGCGGCCAGGCTGCGCGACCTGCTCCACTTCGACCGGGATTTCTTCGGGCGGATCATGAAGCCGGTTCTGCCGGTAGCCCTGAACGAATTGTTCTGGTCGCTGGGGATCACCACCTACAACGCCATCTACGGGCACATCGGCACGGAGGCCCTGGCGGCGATCAACATCGCCGTAACGGTTGACAATCTGGCCCTGGTGTTATTTATGGGTATCTCCAGCGCGACCTCCGTCCTGGTGGGCAATAAGATCGGAGCCGGCAAACCGGACGAAGCCTACCAGTTCGCCGGTCGCTCACTGGGGTTGGGCGCCGTCCTGGCAGTGCTTGTCGGGACCGTGGTCCTGTTGACGCGCGCACCCGTCGTTGCCCTGTACAACGCCTCGCCGGCAGCCGCCGAATCGGCTTACCGCTTGCTGACCATCATCGGTTCACTTCTTTGGATGCGCATGACCAACATGGTCATCATCATCGGAATCCTGCGCGGTGGCGGGGATACGCGCTTTTCGCTCTTCCTGGACGGGCTGATCATCTGGATCCTGGGGGTGCCTATGGCCCTCCTGGGGGCATTCGTCCTGGACCTGCCGGTCCACGGCGTCTACCTGATGGTCATGTCGGAGGAGTTCGCCAAGTGGCTTCTGGGCCTGCGGCGCTATTTTTCACGCAGGTGGATCCACGACCTGACCCACTTGAGCACAACCGTGGAAACCAATCCCTAGCGCCATCCCTCGGAAGAGGGGTTTTGCAGGCCCCGGACCCCAAAATCCTTGACACAACCGAAAACCCGGGGTAGACTCTGTCCGCTCTAAGCAAATCCTAAGGAAGGAGGCATCATGACGAACCGCTCTCTCAACGACACCAGCATGTTCATGCGCGTCCGCAAATCGGATGCAGCTGGCATGATTCCACCTCCTCGGAGTGCGCCTGTTGACCGGTGACGGTCAACCCAGGTTCGTGTGTCCCCCACGGTGCGCTCCCGCCCGTGGGTTTTTCTTTCTTTGAGTGCAGGACCATACCCTTTGGTTAGGTAGGTCGTGCAGCTGCGGCGACAAACAGCCGCACTTACGAGACAGGACGAAATATGGCTACCATTGCCCCTCCTTCAACATATTTTGACTTCCGCAGGGCGCAGACCAAGAAGAAACTGGTCGGCCTGTGGCGGATGATGGCCGACTATCGGCTGGCCTATCTGGCTGCCAACCTGTCCCTGGCCGTTTCGGCTCTTTCGAAGACCCTGACCTACCTGCTGCTACGCAACTTCGCGGATACGGTGGTCGGGAACCTCGAGCCGTTCGCCGGTACGCTGACCCGCACCCTGGTCTGGATCGCGCTTGGATTCGTCGGTCTGGCCACCGTCGAGGGCGGATTCGCATTCGTTTCCGGCCGGCTGGCATCCTACGCAGCAGAGGGGATCACCCGTCGTCTGCGCAATTTCCTCTTCGACCACATCCAGCGCCTATCCTTCGCCTATCACAGCCGGACCCCCACCGGCGACCTGATCGAGCGCGTCACCTCCGATGTTGACTCGGTCCGGACCTTCTTCAACGACCAGGCTATCGGCGTCGGCCGTATCTTCCTGCTCTTCCTGATCAACTTCGTCGCCATCTGGCAGTTAAGCTGGAAGCTGGCCCTGGCCTCCGTGATCGTCATCCCGATCATCCTGGTCGTCTCGGTCTGGTTCTTCAAGCGGGTCACGCAGGCCTACGAGGCCTACCAGGAGCAGGAAGCCAAGCTCTCGACGACCCTTCAGGAAAACCTGACCGGCGTGCGGGTGGTCAAGGCCTTCGCCCGCCAGGGCTACGAGACGGACAAGTTTGAGAAGGATAACTGGGAGAAATTCCTGCGCGGCAGGAAGCTCCTGCGCATGCATTCGCTCTTCTGGCCGCTGTCCGACATCCTGTGCGGTTTCCAGATGCTGGGCGGCTTCATCTTCGCGGCCGTGCTTGCCATCAATGGTGAGATCACCATCGGTACCTATCCGGCCTATGTCGGGCTGGTGGTCTGGTTGATCTGGCCGATGCGCAACCTCGGCCGGATCATCGTCAACACCTCGACTGGCCTGGTCTCCTACGAACGCCTGATGGAGATCGTCAAACAGGAGCGCGAGCCTTTGACCGACGGTACGATCTACCCATCAGGCTCGGTGCGCGGCGATCTGGTCTTTGAGAACGTTTCGTTCCAGTTCGAGGATGGCAACACTGATGTGCTCAAAGAGATCACCTTCCATGTCCGGCCTGGACAATCGGTGGCGCTCTTGGGCTCGACCGGTTCAGGCAAGACCACCCTGGTCAACCTGCTGCCGAGGTTCCACGAGTACACTGACGGGCGCATCCTGCTCGACGGCGAGGAACTGAAGGAATATCCACGTGAGATCCTACGCCAACAGATAGGCATCGTCGAACAGGAACCGTTCCTGTTCAGCCGCTCGATCCGCGAGAACATCAGCTACGGCGTCGGCCGACAGGTCTCGGACGAGGAGGTCGAACGCGCCGCCCAGGCAGCCGCGATCCACGACGTGATCCAGGGCTTCCCCGACGGGTACAGAACCCTGGTCGGCGAGAAGGGCGTGACCCTCTCTGGTGGCCAGAAGCAGCGCGTGGCCATCGCCCGCACCCTGCTTAAGAACCCGCGCATCCTGATCCTCGACGACTCGACCTCCTCGGTCGACACCGAGACCGAGGCCGAGATACGGGCTGCCCTGAATCGGCTCATGGAGAACCGCACGACCTTCATTATCGCCCACCGCATCCAGTCGGTCATGAATGCTGACCTGATCCTGGTCATGGACAAGGGCTCGATCGTCCAGATGGGCCAGCACAAAGATCTGGTGGCCCAGGACGGCATGTACCGGCAGATCTTCGACATCCAGACCCGCATCGATACGGAACTGGAAGAAGAGATTTCGTCCGCACAATAAATACTATGTGGGGCGGGAGCCATCCCGCCCCACGGGAGATACAGCATGTCCGCAGAACTCATCGAACTCGAAGAAGAAGAACACACCAGTCAACTGACCGCCCCAACGTTCAAGCGCATCCTCGGGCTGCTCAGGCCGCACTGGCGTTGGATGGTCGGCTTCCTGTTCACCATCGCCCTGACCGCCGGTCTGGACGCCCTGTTCACCTACATCAACCGGGCAATCATCGACGAGGGTATCGCCAGCCGCAGCATCCCGCTGCTGGTGCGCTTTGCTACGTATTACGGTGGATTACAGCTGGTCCAGGCGGCACTGGTCTTCGGTTTCATCTACCTGGCTGGCGTGCTTGGTGAGCGCATCCAGTATGACCTGCGCAAGGCAGTTTTTGAACACCTGCAGAACCTATCACTGTCCTACTACAGCCAGAACGCCGTTGGCCGGCTGATGGCGCGGGTCACATCGGACACGGGGCGGGTCTCGAGCCTGATGACCTGGGGCCTGCTGGATGTGACCTGGGCGATCGTCAGCGTGATCTCGTCAACCATCTTCATGCTGCTGATCAACTGGAAGCTGGCCCTGATCGTCTTCGGCATCATCCCGATACTGCTGATCATTGCCGTGAACTTCCGCAAAAAGATCCTGGTCGAGTTCCGCAAGTCGCGACGGGCCAACTCGAAGATCACCGGCGAGTACAACCAGAACATCCAGGGCGTTCGCGTGGTCAAGGCCCTCGGCCGCGAGGACGAGAACCTGAATGAGTTCTCGGTCCTGACGGACAATATGTACAGCGCCTCCTACCGGGCGGCCTGGCTTTCGGCGCTCTTCCTGCCAACCGTGCAGATCATCTCGGCCTTTGCGTTAGGCGCCATCGTCTGGTACGGCGGCCTTGAATCTGTTACCGCTGGATTCTCGGTCGGCAACATCCACGCCTTTGTCTCCTACCTGACCTTCATGATCTGGCCAATCCAGGACCTGGCGCGCGTCTACGCCGAAATGCAGCACTCGATCGCCTCGGCTGAACGGATCTTCAAGCTGCTCGACACCCAGCCAGAGGTCCAGAACCGGGCTGATGCGATAATGGCAGAGACAATCCAGGGCGAGATCGAATTCGATCACGTCGACTTCTACTACGAGGACCGCAAACCGGTCCTGACCGACCTGTCGCTCAAGGTCCGACCGGGCGAGATGATCGCCCTGGTCGGTCCAACCGGCGGCGGCAAGACGACCATCGTCAACCTGCTGTGCCGCTTCTATGAGCCGAAGGCCGGCGTGATCCGCATCAACGGACGCGACTATACCGACTACACCCTGCAAAGCATCCACTCGCGGGTCGGTATCGTGCTCCAGACCCCGCACCTGTTCTCCGGTTCGATCCGTGAGAACATCCGCTACGGGCGGCTGGACGCCAGCGACGAAGATGTCGAGGCGGCCGCCAGGATCGCCGGCGCCCATGACTTCATCACGACCTTCGAGAAAGGGTACGCCCAGGATGTCGGCGAAGGCGGCAACCAGCTCTCGGTCGGGCAGAAACAACTCATCAGCCTGGCGCGGGCCGTGCTGGCCAAGCCTGAGATCTTCATCATGGACGAAGCCACCTCGAGCGTCGACACATTGACCGAGGCCCTGATCCAGCGCGGCATGGAGGCCCTGATGGCGGACCGTACGTCCTTCATCATCGCCCACCGCCTGAGCACCATCCGCAGGGCGGATCGCATCGTGGTCATCGAAGACGGTCGGATCGCCGAGATGGGTACGCACGCCGAACTGCTCAAGTCTCACGGCCATTACTATCGCCTGTACACCCAGCAGTTCAAGGTCGAGAAGGAAAAGGCCTACGGCGTGGCTGTCCCAGAGGTGGTGCCGGTCATCAAGTAAGATCCTCCTGCTGGTCGCGTATCCATGCGACCAGCAGGATTTTTTATGGCAGGGAGTACAAACATGGCGCACGCCTTGGCACCCGCGATCCGCCAGGCCGTCGTGATCAACCTGTTGGACCAGGCAAGAAAAAAGACGCGACGACGGGCAGTGGCAGGCACAGTATCGATCTGGCTATCCTCCAGGAGGTTTTCCAGGTACTTTTCCCTTTCGCCGGCGCCATCCACCCGGTCACCGGGGAAAGCTGGAAGAGGACAGGCGGGGAGCCAGATCTTCGCATCCCGCAGGAACAGCCATTCGAGACCGCCCATCGGCACACCCTGCAACGCCTTCTGGATACTGGAGACTGCCGCCCTCTCCCGGCTCGAAGGTAAATATGGTCAGCGCTCGTTCAGGGTTGCAAACATTCGAATTCGCTCTGGACAAGAATGGAGATGCGATCTCCGTCGAAATTTTCTGTCGTGAGGAGCGCCCACCCCACAAGACCAGGCGCAACAGGGAAGGATTGGAGGCAGTCTGTGCCCAGCTTGAGAAGCAAGGTTATCACGGGATTCCTGAGGGCTAAGAACACGTTCAAGCGCGCGGATCAGAGGCTTGACATCCAGCGCGAACGGGCGAGCGCCGAAGCAATGGCCAGGTCCTTCGGCCGGCTGAGACCTGCAGAATGTGTTCCGGTCACTGCGAACGGCGTTCCAGCCGAGTGGGTACTGCCGGACAGCGCAGGAGCTGCCATCTGTGTCCTTTATCTTCATGGTGGCGTCTTTTATTCAGGTTCGATCAATTCCCACCGCTCCCTGGCAGCCAACCTCGCATTCGCGTGCGGCGGGTGCGCCCTGATCATTGATTATCGGTTATCCCCCGAGCACCCCTTTCCCAATGGGCTTGAAGATGTCCAGGCCGCCTACCAGTGGCTGCTGGAGGCCGGGAAATATTCGCCGGAGTCCATCGTCGTCGCCGGGGACTCGGCTGGTGGGACCCTGGCCCTGAGCCTGGCGCTCTCCCTGCGCGAGACCGGCCAACCGCTCCCGGCGGCAGTCGTTTGTCTCTCCCCGGTAACCGATCTGACCCTGGGCGGTGAGACCTGGAAGACGCATGCCAGACGGGATGTGATGCTGGAGTACTGGAAGATAAAAAAGGGGATGGAGATGTATCTGAACGGCGAAGACCCGCGTGATCCACTTGCCTCGCCGTTGTACGCCAACCTGCGCGGTCTGCCCCCGACGCTGATCCAGGTCGGTTCAGAAGAGATGCTCCTGTCTGACGCGCGGCGGTTTTCCGAGAAGGCCAAAGTGGACGGCATGTCCTTGGAACTGGAAATCTGGGACGGCATGCAGCATGAATGGCAGTTTGCCTACACCCTGATCCCTGAGGCCCGTCAGGCAATGGCCAGGATCGGCGCATTCATCTCCCGCCACACTTCTTAGGGTCGGATCGACGAAGATCTCTGGGAGCAGCTCTGCACCCCCCGCGGCTCGGGATGCTTTTCATTCAAAGACAACCACCTGGTTGCGCCCCCGGTCCTTGGCCCGGTACAGGGCCCGGTCGGCGCCCTTGACGACCGCCTCGAGATTCTCGACGTGCTCGCAGGTCGCTACGCCGACGCTGACGGTCACGCGCATTTCCAGATCCCCATTTGTGCAGTGTTGTGCTTCGACCGCCTGCCGCAGCCGCTCAGCCAGGTGGGCGGCCTCTTCTTTCTTCGTGTTCGGCAGCAGGACGCCGAATTCCTCTCCGCCCAGCCGGCCGATGCGGTCGATCTCTCGGATATTTTTCCGCAGCGTATTGGCGAGGCATTGCAGCATCCGGTCACCCGCATCGTGCCCGAAGGTATCGTTGATCAGTTTGAACTCGTCGATATCCATGATCAGCAGCGAGAATGGGACCCGGTAGCGCTGAGCCCGCATGAACTCCTCCTCACAATGGCCAAAGAACGCACGACGATTCGGCAGGCCGGTCAGGTCATCCGTCATAGCCAGGTGCTCCAGCCGACTGTTCAACTGCCGGATCTGGTCCTCGGCCTGTTTCCGCTCGACGATCCCCCAGATAATGTCGGCAATATAAGCGACCAACTCGACATCCTTATCGTCATAATCGCTCGGTTTGTTCCCCACTCCGAGGATGGCCACCACCCGGCCGTCACGCATCGTCGGGACGACCAGTTCACGGATCAATGCGGCATGCCCCTCCGGCAGACCCTTGCGGTGCGGCAGGGAGGCGTAATCGTTGTGAATGACCGGCTTGCGCTGGCGGACGCAATCGACCCACACCCCGGCTTCATCGATAGAATAATGCAGCCCGCGCCCCTCGGCCTGGCAATATTCGGCCAGGGTCCGGGTGGACCACACCTGCAGGGAAATCGTTCGCTGATCATCCTGGACAAAGTGATAGAAACCAATCGAACTGTGGGTGATCTTCTCGATTTCATCGAGCGCATTTTGCATCAATGCCCCGAGCGGTTGCACGGCGGAAGATTCCCACAGGCGCAAACGCAGGCGGATGATCTCCTCGGCGCGCTTGCGGTCAGCCAGTTCCTGCTGGGCGGCCGCATACAGCCGGGCATTTTCAATGGCCATCATCGCCAGGTGTGCAAAGCGGGTCAGCAGCTCGACATCCTCCTGGATGAACACCTTTCCTGTTGCAGCCTCCTGTGCCAGGCCCAGGACCCCCAGCACCCTATCGCCTGAGATCATCGGCACCCCGATCACCGCGCCAACCATGTTCTTGCTGAAACTATCCAGCCGCCCTCCCCAGCGATCGTAGTCATTGACGACCAAAGGCTGGCCTGTCTGCCAGACGGTCCCGGCGACACCCTCACCAGGTCCGACCGGATGATCGAGAGACTCGCCCAGCGCGCCCAACCCAACTCGCGGTTTGAGCTGTCCGGTCTCCGGTTCGATCAGGTCCAAATAGCCGGCGGTCGTGCTCATCAGCAGCCCAGCCCGTTTCACGATATTCTCCAGCAAGGTGTCCAGATCCAGTTCGGAAAGCAGGTCGAGTGTGGTATCTTGCAGAGCCATCAGGATCTCGTTTTGGCGGTACAGCCTTTCTTCCGTCTGCTTGCGGGCCGTGATATCGCGGACCACCGAGATGATGTGGCTTTCCTTGTCCAGCTGGATGATCTCCCCGGAACACAAACAGCACAGGATCGCCCCGGATTTGACCCGGAATTTGTATTCTCGATCACGCACGACCTGGTGCTCGCACAAGGCGGCGATAAAGTCCTCCCGATCGCGCTCCTCCACCCAAAGACCCAGATCCAGGGTCGTTTTGCCCAGGGCCTCTTCCCGCCCATATCCTGACAGGCAGGAAAAGCCCTCGTTCATTTCCACCAGGCGTCCGTCGCTCAGGCGCGTGATGAGGATCGAATCCGGACTGGTGTGGAATGCCTTGGCAAATTTATCTTCACTCCGCCACAACGCCCCTTCAGCCTGTTCGCGGACGGCGATGTCCTCTTCCAGTTCGCGAAACAGACGCTGGTTGACCATCAAGAACAGGCTGAAGGTCATGATGATGACGAGCATCTGGTACGTCAGAACCACCAGGGTGTCATAGGTGTTGGAGGAGAAGAAATCGTTCTGCGGAGGAATGACCAGGTCGATGCCAATGCGCACGAGGCTGGCCAGACAATATCCGATGAACGCGATCCCAGCCCAGCGTGTGATCGTGCGTATTCCTGGCTCGACCCGGAACAGCATGAGCCACGCGCCCTGAACGCCAACCGCCAGCAGGGTAAGCGAAAGGAGAATGGTGCGTGCCTGCAGGCTGGGTTGCACATGAACGAAATATGCGTGCAGGGAAAGGAAAGCTAAAATCAAGAGGAGGTTCTGAACCTGGGCGCCACGTTTCTCCAGGAAATGTTCCAGCCCAATGTATTGAAGAATGGTTCCCCCGATGACCAGGCCATTCGCAACCGTCATGGACAGGAGGTCCGGTATAAATCCCCGTAAAGAAATCAGCAGCGAGGCGATGACCTGTATCACGAAATTAGCCAGCCAGAAACCAAGGCCGGAATAATGCCTGCGATTCTGGAGCCACAGGACCGCGATCACGGCCGCGCAGATACTGGTGCTGACAGTATAGCCGAGGATCACGGTCCTCATATCAAGAAAGATCATGCCTGCCTCTGGCGGTAAACCATCTGCCTGATGCGCAGCGCCTCGTTCAAGTGGACCATTGTATGCCGTGTCGGCGGCATCCGCAGCAACTCGGCCTTCGTACGCCCGCCCCAGCAGGCGAAGACATAACGCCCTTTCTCATGCACCGCACCCTGGTCTATACCCTGCAGGAGCCAGTCGGGATCGATCCGTAGTTTCATCTCGTTCGCCGGGAGTCCCTGAACGATCTGGCGCGTCCGCCGGCCGACGGCCTGGCGGTAAGCCCGCAGCGTGGAAATGTCGACCCCGGTGCTGAGATGGGTGATGTCAGCGGCCTCCATCCCGTTGCCGGTGTCGCGGTTAGGGACTCCCAGGCAGTCGACCCAGCCGTCCTGCAGGAACAACTGCGGAGTCCCGGCCAGCAGCAGGTTCATGGTCACATCCTCAATGCGGGTCAGGTGCCAGATGCACCAGATAATGGAATGCTCGAATTTCGGCGGGATGCAGCGGGCATCGGCGTCGCCCAGCCCATCCCAGACAGCGTCCTCAAAGGAGTACAATCCTGCCCTGGCCATCTCGCTGGCATGGTGCATGGCCTGTTGGCACAGGAAGCCCTCGGTGGCCAGGGCATGGTCCTCCGGGCGGGAAAGGACCCGCCGTAGGGACTGTTGTCTTTCGTTCCAGGTTTTTCGCTGGATTTCCATGATCGCTCGCTTAATTCCCTATTGTATCAAAAAGCACTTCGCCTGGCACAGATTCGCCAGGCGAAGTTGCATGGATTCAAGCGGCTTCAATCGGCCAACAACAGGACGAACTCCCAACCCTCTCCAGAGGCCGAGGCCCCCGAGACCGCCGGGAAACGCCAGGGAAAGGTATATTCCCCGGTCCAGGGATACTCGCCGCTGAACCCTTCGGCTGTCACGATGACCAGCTGGGTCCCGGCAATGTTGATCTGCAGGTCCAGATACACCTGATTCTCCTCGACGACGCATTCCCCGCCGATGCTTAGCAGGAGGTCCATGCTGACTTCGTAAGTGCCCCATTCCTCAACGAGAACGTCATAGTATTCGATCGCCCCGCCGCCCTGAATCACGAAGGGAGGCTCACTCGAGACCACGCTGAACGGGGCAGTGCCGATGGCAACAGGCTCCAGACCGACGACATCCGCCGGCCCAACCAGGACGCGGACCTCGATCTCACCACGCAGGCCCTGGCAGGGGCTGGGCTCCGACGACTCTTCCCCCGGAGATCCCAAGAAAGGCGTGGGCGTCGGGGTAGGCGTCGCCCCGCTGTCAGGGTCCAGGGTAGGGGCTTCTTCGGTCGGCAGTGTACAGGCGGTGATCGACAGACCTACAACGAGAACAACGAGAATAACAAGAATGATCCTAAGGATTGAACGCATAAGACTCCTCCTTTCGGCTGTTCGGTGCGTTCAACAAAGGCGAACTTTTGATGTTGTGACTGGATATTCGTCTGCGCTGCTCCCGATTGGTTCGCCTTGATCGACAATATCATTATACAGTCAAAGAGCAGGAGCTTTTCCCCTGGGTTCCTGTCTGGACGATGGACACATCTGGATGCGGTCGAGCCCCTCCATGATAAATCAAGTGTAGGTCTGCCTACCCCGGTTCCTCCCGCGCCACTGTTCGACCAGCTGTTCGTAGCTGATTCCGTACTGACCGGGGGTCCCGCGAGCGTAGCTCAGGCTGCGCGGCGGACCGGGCTCGATTCCGAAAGGTTCCCGGCGCGGCTGCTCGATGAAGCGCAATGAATTCGGTGAAGAAGGCGCTCGCTTCGTCGTGATCTTTGACGATCAAGGAAAGAGAGGGGATCGAGTGAGGCGTTCCTTACGACCCAATGGGACGGCTGGATTTTCCAATTTTCTATCCCCTTTTCATCTGCGTACGCTGGAACAGCCAGACCCCAGCAGCGAAGTAAAGCGTCGTGAGCAAGACCAGGGCGGTTAGCTCGTAGAGCACATCGGCGAACCTGGCGCCCAACGTAAAGACCTTGTTGAGGGCGATCACGGCATGCGTGGGCGGAAGGATGTCAGCATAGCTGACAGCGTGCCCGAACAGGCTGAAGAGCACCGGGCGCGGCAGCGGAAAGGCCCCCCCGGTCAGGAACATCAAGAAGCCAAGCGGGAAATTGGCGATGATAAAGGCCTGCGCGACCGTTTTCGAGAAGCAAGCCACGATCAGCCCAATGCCGATAATCGAGAAACTGGTCAGCACACCGACCAGGACGGCAATCCATAAAGCTCCCCGGCTCTGGAAGCCGCAAGCCACCGCCACGGCGAAGGTCAATAACAGTGAAAGCACCGCCACCAAGGCCAGCCAGAGCGAGGTCCCAGCCAGGTATTCAAAGGACGAGACGCGTGTCAGACGCAGGCGGCGCAGGACGCCAGACTCGATGTCGCGCGCCGGGGTCATGGCTGCCTGGAAGACGAGCAGGACGACCGCCATGATCAGCAGCCCCGGCACGTAGATCTCAAATTCGGAGCGCGCCTCCGAGGCTCCGAGCGGGGCCTCCACCAGATTCACCGGCCGCTCTGCCCCGCTGGTCAAAGTGACGTAGTTGTCAGCCACGGTCATGGCCATGACTGCCGCCACGGTGTAGTATGGATTCGAGAGGTCGCCGACGAAGACCAGGTCGGACCCGGCGCACGTGTCTCCCGCCTGCCATGCCAGCAAGGCGGCCGAAAAACCCTCCGGGATGATGATCAGGGCAGCGGCTTCGCGGTTGTGCAGGCGGGCCTCGGCCACCGTCCGGTCATCCACCAACGTGATCCGCAACAGTGGGTCGCCATTCGGATAGGCCATCTCGCGCAGCCCTTGCACCATCTCTTCCCCGGCGGAGAGAACTGTGCCTTCGGCCCGGGCAGCAGGCACATCCTGGTTCAAGACCAGCAAGGCGTAGGATGTCGAGCCGGTCCCACCGGTCATCAGGTAATAGAGCAGCACGAACAACGGAGCAAAGGCCAGGCTCAAGCCGATCAGCCATTTATCGCGCTGCTGCTCACGCACGCATTTTAGAAAAACGCTCAGCAATCTCATTCCCGCAGCCTCTTCCCGGTCAGGGAGATGAAGACGTCCTCCAGTGATCTGGAGCGCAGATGGATGTCGCGGATCTCGGCGCCTCCAGCGCGCAGCGCCTGCAGCAGATCGGGCAACAGGGGGGCGACCTCGGGCCCGCGAACCACGATCGAGTGGTTGACGATGCTCGCATTCGGAGCCAGGTCCGCCAGCAGGCGCAGGGCGGTCAGGGCCTCGATCCGGTCCACTTCGATCTCCACCACCTCGCCCTCCCCGACGGAACGCTTGAGTGCCTCGGGCCTATCAACCTTCAGCAGGCGGCCACGATCGACGATCGCCACCCGGTCGGCCAGGCGCTCGGCCTCGTCCATGTTGTGGGTGGTCAGGATGACCGTCTTTCGGCTACGCAGCGAGCGGATATACTCGCGGACCAGCACCCGGCTCTGAGGATCCAGGCCAGCCTCAGGCTCGTCGAGCACGATGATTTGCGGGTCGTGGACCAGGGCCAGGGCCAGGTTCAGGCGGCGGCGCATCCCGCCGGAAAGCCTTCCGGCCAGGCTGCGGCCGCGTTCGGCCAGCCCAAGGGTTTCGAGCAGTTCGGCACTGCGCTGGCGGGCGGCTCTGCGCCTCAGCCCATACATTTCCCCGACGAACTCCAGCTGCTCGAGGCAGGTCAATCTGTCCCACAGGATCGTTTCCTGCGGGCAGACGCCTACCCGCAGGCGCGCCGCGGAGTCTGCGGTGTCGATCGGCAACCCCTCGACCAGCACCCGCCCGGAGTCCGGCTTGAGCAGGCCACACATCATCAAGATGGAGGTGGTCTTACCGGCGCCGTTGGGGCCGAGGAAACCGAAGATCTCCCCCGCCCGGACTTCGAGCGACAGGTCGTCCACGGCAACCTGGGAACCGAAGCGCTTGCAAAGGTGTTCGGTCTGGAGAGCAATGTCGGTCATGGTTGTATCGTTTCTCTCGAATTGCACGATGGAGGAATTGGTTCAAAGATGTCCTGCGTATCCCTGCGGGGATCATTCCTGTGGATGGATGGCCAGCAGCAACCACCGGGGTGCCATTCTTCGCAGTTCCTCTTCGGTTGAGAACGTGATACCGACCATCTTCATCACCCGTCTGAAGTACTTCGGCTGACGGCGGAAGCAGTCAACCATTACATCGGCGGTCCGCTCGGCCGGGAGTTCCTCGGCAGTGGCGCGGAACGTGCGCCGCCCGACCTGCGCCACAAAGGTCGGGCTGGCCTGGATGTTACGGTACCAATCCGAGCGCACGCCGAAGCCGACCTCAATGTAATACGTGTCCGTCGCCCGATCGTGAACGAGCACATCCACCATCGAAGAGCGCTTCTTACCGGACTTGCGCCCGACAGTCGTCAGCAGCATCCACTCCACCCCGATCAGGCGTTCCCAGCCAGCAAAACCCATACGTGCCACATAGACCGGGACCTTGAAGAGAAATTTCAGCCAGCCGCGGGGCGGCTTCCGTTCGCTTGTCTCGCACATGGGAAACTCCTGTGCAATTCAAAATGCGGACCCGGGGGAACGATCCCCTTCTTGCCACAGGCCAACTTACAATGGAACATCCCGTACGGTTAATCTAGCAGGTGGTGCACAATTGCACCGATCCACCCCGCATTCAAAATGGCGCGTGAGCAGGACCCTTTGTTCCTTCCAACAATCCGTGCTCGAGTAGGTCGAGCAGGCCTTTCAACACCCGTTCGAACGGGACAGCCTCATCGACGACCTGGTAGTAGATGTTGAGATAGGGCAGCATCTGACTGTCGCCCAGGGCAATCAGCCACAGGTTGACGAGGCGAGCCGCGGCTTCCAGGTCCAGGTCGGAGCGCAGTTCGCCCCGCTCCCGGGCAGCGAGCAGGATATCGCGGGTCAGGTCGCGCATGGCAACTGCCACCGGCCGGACAACGCCTTCAGCCAGGTTCGGGTCGCCCTGGTAAGCCGCCCGCCCGAAGAAACGGATCAGACCGACCTGCGTCGCGCCCCACTCAATGCCGTAGGACAGGTAGGCCGCGAGCGCCTCCCGCAGTGGCATCGCCACCAGGTACGGCCGCGATTCGGCGAACATATCGGTCATGTAGCGCACGCACAGGGCGACAGCGAAGGCCATCAACCCATCCCGATTGCCAAAGTACTGGTAAAGCGACCCAACCGAGACCCCAGCCCGCCCGGCGACCTGCTTGATGTTGATCGCCGCCGGACCCTTCTCCCCTGCCTCGTCCAGGATGGCCTGCACGACAGCCTGCTGGCGTTGTGGATCTAGCCTGCGAAAGGTGCGCGTCACCAGGCCCTGGACCTCAAACTCGAGGACGCGCGTCTGGAATTGTGTCCATTCCGGGAAAGTCATATAATATGAACCTCTAGTTCATATTATATGACTTATGCATTCACATGTCAAGAGGAAGTTCCCCACGTCAACGGATCCGGCTTTTTGGGGCCGGGTCCGTTGACGTGATCAGGCAAGCTGGAATGGGTTGTGGGAGAAGAGACCGGGTCGTAAGGGAGCCGCTACGGGAAGTTCTGCTCGCCACAGTGGATGAGATACCTGATCGCCCCCTCGTCTTCAATCGGGAGCTCGTTGTCCGCCGCGGATCCCAGGTGGCACATCAGGGCCTCCACAGCAACGACCGTACTGAAGAACGGCAGATTGTCCAGCCAAGCGCGATCGGGAGAGTTTTCGCGAGCATGCCCTGCAGCACCTGTTCCATGCAGCGCTGCATGAAATCCCGGCGATGATGCGGGGCCAGCAGGTGTGCACACCACCACCCCACCCATCCCAGGGATCGTCCAGTTCTTTGGCGCTCCAGGCGAAGCAGGCATCCTAGAAGTCGAAGACAGGGCGTTCGCCCTTGCGAACCTTCACATAGGAATTGCCATCGTGGACATCAGTCATCACAGGTCTTTCTGCAAGGGTCCAGACAGGCAAACCGATCGAACCCGAATGGGTAAAGATCTGCGGTCTGGTCTGAAAGTGTTGTGGATCCCGGTGATCCCTGGATCATCCGGTGGGTTGCACTCACGAATGTACATCTTGAAAGGTTCCTCTGTAAACAAAAAACCGCAGGCCGAGGCGCCTGCGGTTGGATTCGATATAACGGATGGATCCGCGAGTCCGACCCTATCCAAACCCTGGAGGCGCGCTCAATACGATGGATTCGAACGCTTTGCTATTTTGCATTTGAAACGAGCCTCCTTTCCTCTCAAGTGTTGCGCAGAGGCTATCATCGGCTTTCGCCGCCGTCAAGGTCCCCATAGGGAGGCATCCTCCTCCCCGGGCACTGCCTGCGCCCCGCCGAAAGCCTATCGTTTTCCCCGCTGCCGCACGACCTCGTAGAGCAGGATCGCAGCCGAGGTCGAGACATTGAGCGAGTTGACCCGTCCGGCCATCGGGATCCTGACCTTCAGGTCAGCCTGCTCCATCCAAAAGTCGGTCAGGCCCGCATCTTCGCTGCCGACGGCCAGACAGACCGGGCCGCGCAGGTCCACATTTGAATAGAGGTGGTCAGCGTGCGGGGTGGCTGCCAGAATGCGAATGCCCCTGGCCCGCAGGAAGTCCAGCGCTTCAGCATTCCCGGTCTGCACGGTCGGGACAGTGAACAGCGTCCCGCGGCTGGCCCGCACCGCATTCGGGTTGTAGATGTCGGTGCGCGGGTCACAGACCAGCAGGCCGTCCACGCCGGCCGCGTCGGCAGTGCGCAGGATGGCGCCCAGATTGCCGGGCTTCTCGACCGACTCGGCCAGGACGAAGAAAGGCGCTGGCGGAAGCGGAAGCAAGTTCAATGTCCGCTGCGGGATCGGGACGACAGCCAGCCAGCCATCAGGTCCCTCGCGGTGCGACATCTTTTCAAAGACGTGCCGGGCGACCGTCACCGGCGTCAGATCCAGACCGCGGACGATCTTGCCGCCGGCCAATTCTTCACAGAAGTACACCTCCTGCGGATGAATTCCGCTGGTCAAGGCCAGCTCCAGCTCGTAGCAGCCCTCGACGAGCATCAGGCCCTCGCGCGCACGCTTGCGTTTGTCGGCGCGCAGCTTGACGATAGATTTGACACGCGGATTTTGCAGGCTGGTCAGGTCAGGCATGCGGTAAGTATATAGCGAGTCCCCGGTTTCGGGAGGATGCAGCGTTGCGATGGGTAGATCATGGACTGGCCCCCCCTTTGACGTGCCGGTCGAAGAATTCCACCGCCCGGGTCATCATCAGTTCCCAGGCAGCCGCCTGGAAGAAGTGCCCCTCCCCGGGATAGACAAAGTAGTCCACGTCCACGCCGGCGGCCAGCATCCCCTGATAAAGATTCTCGGACCATTCAGGCGGCGTCTCGCTGATCGCCTGACCATCGGCCGAGCCGATGTGAATCTGCACCGGGACACTGATGTAAGCAAGGTGATAACAGGGAGCGATCTGGCGCAGCAGCACTGGATCCGCAGCAGCCTGCAGGTAGGCCTGGACCAGGTCCGAGGCAAGACTGGAGGGCAGCAGATCAGCATGGGGACAGTCGGCGAAAGCTGCGTCCCCAACGCAGCCGGTCCCCCAGCGGGCGATCAGGTCAGCATCGTCAGCCGAATTGGGGGCGTGAAGGAATGCAGCCCGGAGACGCGAGTCGATCATCAGCACCCGGGTCGTGATCCCCCCGCCCATGCTGTGCCCCCACATCCCGATCCGGTCCGGGTCGGCAGCCGGGATCGAGGAAATCGAACCGAGCAGGTTCAGCACATCGATCACCAGGCCAGTGTGGAAGAGGGAATAGCCCACATCAGAGCCACCCCAGGAGCGGTAGTCGGGGGCCAGGGTCAGGTAGCCGGCCCGGTTGAAGAATACCGCGGCTTCCTCGGTCCCCCGGCCGGAATAGTACCGACTGCGGGTGTAATACCCATGGTTGAGGATCAGCACCGGAAAAGGGCCCTCCCCGCCAGGGATCTGCATGATCCCGGTGATGGACAGCCCGTCACTGGGGTAGGCGATCAGGTAGCGAGTGTAGTCGGCGTTCGATTCCAGCAATTCCAGGATGCGGACCTCACCTCCAGGATAGTCGCGGGCCCGCAGGCCAGCGATCGTGAAGGGGAAGATTGGATCGAACGGAGTGGCGGAGGCGGTCAGTGTGAGTGTGACCGTTTCGGTCGGCAGTCCAGATGCGGCCGGGACGATCGTCACCTCGGGCGGCGGCAGGCCGGGGACCGCAGGAACGGCCGGCGTCCCGCAGGCAGTAAGTGAGATCAGGATCAGGGCAAATCCAAGCTCTGGTTTGATGCGCATGGATCGGATTTAACCACAGTTGGGTGTACACCAGAAGAGGCGGAAAGGATCGTTCAATAGAGAGGTCGGTGTCACCGCGAGAAGGGGGGGGCTGGCCGGCAGTCGCGGATGGTGCAGGCCATCCACAGACCCGATAGACGGGGCACGATCCTGGCAGCAGGACCCACCGCAGCACCTCCCCGGTAGTGAGGTCAGGTTCTGGAGGCCTGTTTGCGCTCGTGCAGCAGGCGGACCTGGGTAATGACATTCTGGCCGTATCCATACAGGCTGAACAGCGGATGCCTGCGGTCCCGGATCTCGGCTTCCGCGGCCTCGATCGAGCGGTGACCATCGAATGTCAAGACATGGAAGCTCACATTCCCTGGTCGAGGCTGGGGGCACGTAGCAGCTTCCGGAATGTGATCCAGGGACTTCTCCGCCTTGAGCACAAGATCTTTCGAGGCCCGCGCAGCATCGGGGTCTTCCCCTGAACCAAGATATCCCCCGCCAGTCGAGAAGTACATGCTGGTGGTGCCGTCAGCCAGCGACACGAGCGTCACCACCGCTTCACCCATGCCCAGTTCCATCAATACGCCCCAGACGCGAGGATTGGCCTTTGACGGCTCGATCCCCACCTGGGCCGGATCGATCATCAGGGCCAAATTCCGCAGTCCTGCCGCCGCTTCGGCTGGATCGGGTCTCCGCTCGGACATGACCGTACCTCCTCGGGGATGATTCTACTCCTGAAATCCGGCCTGATACAGATCGTAGTACATACCCTGGCTGGCCATCAGGTCGGCGTGGCTCCCCTGCTCGATCAGTTTGCCATCCTGGATGACCACGATCCGGTCGGCAGTGGTGATCGTGCTCAAGCGATGAGCAATGACCAGTGAAGTGCGGCCTTTGAGCAGGCGGTTCAAGGCTCTCTGAATGACCAGTTCGGTCTGGGTATCGACCGACGAAGTAGCCTCATCGAGGATCAAGATGCGCGGGTCAGCCAGCAGGGCACGGGCAAAGGAGATCAACTGGCGCTGCCCGACCGAGAGCAGCACGCCGCCCTCCTCGACCGAGGTCTCGTAGCCATTCTTCAGGTTGACAATGAACTCGTGAGCCCCTACAGCCCGGGCGGCAGCCTCGACTTCGGCATCCGTGGCCTCCAACCGGCCGAAGAGGATGTTCTCCTTAACCGTCCCGTTGAACAGGAAGGGGTCCTGCAGCACAACTCCCATCTGGGAACGCAGGCTGGCCTGGGTCACCTGGCGCAGGTCGTGTCCATCGACCAGGATCCGCCCTCCGGTCGGGTCATGGAAGCGCGAGACCAGCTTGACCAGGGTGGTCTTCCCGGCCCCGGTCTCGCCGACCAGGGCAACAGTCTCACCGGGCTGGATTTCCAGGTCGATGTGCTCAAGGACCGGGGTCGGGTCGTCCGAATAGTGGAAAGAGAGATCCTCGAAGCGGAGGCGGCCCTGGATGATCGGCAGCCTGACTGCACCGGCAGCGTCCTCAACCTCGATCGGCGTGTCCAGGAGAGTCAGGAGCCGCTCCCCTCCGGCCATGGCTGACTGGAGCGTGTCGTAGCGGCGGAACAGGTCACGGATCGGATCGAAAAAGCGATCGATGTACAGGACAAAGGCCACCAGTACGCCGGCGGTGATCGGTTCGCCAAGCAAGGGGGTCCCATGGGTGGCAATCACCGTCGAACCGCCCAGCCAGACGATGGCCGCCACGGCCAGGGCACCCAGGATGTCCACCACCGGCAGGAAAGCCGCAGCCACCTTTGCAGAGTGGATCACGGTCTGCAGGTGGTAGCGGTTGGTGTAGTTCTGGAAGGATTCGTAGTTGTGCTTCTGCCGGCTGAAGGCCTGCACGACCCGAATGCCATTGATGTTCTCGGCCAGCACCGAGTTGACCCACGAAATAGCCGCCCGTACCCTGCGGTAAGCGATGCGCAGGTTCCTGCGAAAGATGTATGTCGCCAGGACCATCAACGGAATGGTGGCGAAGGTCAGCAGCGATAGACGCACATTCAGGGCCAGCATGGCGACTACGATGCCAATCAGGGCGAACAGGTCGCGGGCAATGGCTAGGACGGCCCAGGTGATGAATTCGCGCAGGGTCTCAACGTCGTTGATGATCCGGGTGATGACCCGCCCGACCGAGTAGCGACTGAAGAAGCCCAGTGAAAACTGCTGCAGCCGGTCGAAGAGGATCTTGCGCAGATCATAGATCACCGACTGGCCAACTTGAGCCATCAGGTTGACCCTTATGTAGATGAACATCCAGCGCAGGAGTGCTGCCCCCAGGTAGAGCAGGGCGACGTTCCGAACTACGGACAGATCGCCGACCGCCAGACCCGAGTCGATGGCAATCTTGACGAAGTAAGGTCCGAGCACGGAGGTGGCTGTGGCGCCAAGCATCAGCAGTGCAGCTATTACCATCTTCCATTTGTAGGGGGTTAAGAACCCGGTCAATCGCCGGGCGACCTGCGGATCATAGGGCTTGAAGTACTGTTCCTCGGACTGGGTGACGTAAGCGGGAGGGGTGATGGTGGTGGTTTTATTCATGGCTGCCTAGCCAAACCCTTCGCTGCTGCGGACGGCCTGGATTTTCTCCGGTCTTGTTTCTTCCAACTCTTCATCCGATCTGTTGTGTACCAGCTGCAGGTCGTGGATCTGGCGGTACAACCCTGGGTGTGCGATCAAATCTTTATGGGTGCCCTGCTGGACGATACGGCCCTGGTCCATGACCACGATCAGATCGGCACGCCGGACAGTGCTCAGGCGATGGGCGATGACAAAGGTCGTACGGCCATCCATCAGCCTGTCGAGGGCCTGCTGAATGAGGGCCTCCGTCTGGGTGTCAACGGAAGAGGTCGAATCGTCCAGGATCAGGATACGCGGGTCCATCAAGAGCGCCCGTGCGATGGCGATCCGCTGGCGCTGTCCGCCGCTGAGGGTCACGCCGCGCTCGCCGACAACCGTCTCATAGCCACCTGCCAGGCCGATAATGAATTCATGGGCCTGGGCCGCTGTGGCGGCTGCAGTGATCTGCTCGTCGCTGGCTTCCGGTCGGCCATAAGCGATGTTGGCCTTGATCGTGTCCGAAAACAGCAGCGAGGACTGCAGGACGATCCCGATCTGGCGCCGCAAGCTGACCAGGTCGAGGGTCCGGATGTCGACCCCATCGATCAGGAGTCTCCCTTCCGCGGTGTCATAAAAGCGCGGGATCAGGTTGACCAGCGAGGTCTTGCCCGATCCGGTCGGGCCGATCAGGGCGATCAACTGGTTTGGGGATACGTGCAGGTCGATATCCCGCAGCGAGTCGCGCTTCTCATCTTGATATTTAAGCGTGACACATTGGAACTCGACCTCGCCGCGCATGGCTGGCAGGACCACCGCCTTGAGCGGCGAGATGATCTCGGGCTCAATGTCGAGCACTTCCAGTACCCGGCGGGCCCCGGCCGAGGCCTCTCCGGCGGCGTTGACCAGCCAGGTCAGCTCCTGGACCGGCGAGGCCAGCATCAACAGGTAGGCATTGAAGGCGACCAGTCCACCGATCGTCATTGTGTGATTGAGAACCATCTGCCCGCCAAACCACAGGATCAGGATCGTCCCGAGGGTGATCAGAAAGTCAGTTGTCGGCATGACCTTGGACCACTCACCAATGACCGTGATGCGGGCCCGGTAGTATTCGCGGTTGGAATCGTCAAAGCGCTTGATCTCGTGCGGCTCGCGGGCAAAGGCTCGGATCACCTGGGCACCCAGGACGTTCTCCTGCAGGCGGGCCGACAGGTCACCAAGCAGGGTGTCCACCCGGAAGAACAGACCGGTGATCTTGTTGCCGAAGCGCAACGTGATCAAGGCCAGCGGGATGACCGGCAGGACGGCGATCAGGGTCAGCCGCCAATTTGCAGCCAGCATGATCCCCAGCGCTCCGAAGAGCATGAAAACCAGCTGGCCCAGCCGGACGACCGAACCGCCGATGAAGGTCTGCACCGAGCGGACATCCTCGATGCAGCGGCTGATCAACTGGCCGGTCTGGGTGTGGTCGTGGTAGGAAAAGGGCAGGTTCTGGATGTGATCGTACAGGCGGTTGCGCAGGTCGTAGCCGATGTGGCCGCCGATCCACTCGGAGATGTACCGCATGAAGGCGCCCATCCCGGCGGTCAGCAGGCCAAGCCCGAGCAATACAAGTGCCGCCCGGATCAGAAGGGCGGTGTCACTGCGCAGCAGGCCTTCGTCGATCACCGATTGGATCACCTGCGGTACGTACAGGTTCAGTCCCGTCAGGGCCAGCAGGTTGAAGGTGCTGACGGCGATCTGCGGCAGGTAGGGCTTAATGAAAGTGCGAAGTTTGAACAGAGAGTGCATGGCTCGATCCAGGAAGAAAGAGAGGCGCGAGATAAGAATCAGGACAGTGGAAGAAAATGCATCCGGCTATGGTTCGTCGAATGCCGCCAGAAGCAGATCCAGGCTTGCGAGCAAATGGGACCGATCAGCCGGAGCGAGCCGTTCGAAGCGGGTCGCCAGCCAGTCCTCGGCCGCTCGAAAAATAGCATCCAGGATCCGTCCGCCCTCCTCGGTCAGGGACAAGCGGATATGGCGTCTATCGCGCGGGTCGGTAGTCCGGTCGACCAGTCCCTTCTGCACCAGTGCCTCAACTGCTCTGGAGACAGCCGGGCGCCCGGTGCGGTTGGCGTCGGCCAGGGCACTGACCGAGTTAATTCCCCGTCGGATGCGACGCAAGACCTGGAACTGCTCAACTGTCAGGTTGAATTTCTCGGCTGCAACACTGCGGATCTGGGCCCGGGTCTGGTGCCAGGCAGGCGGGACAGATTCCCAAAATTTGTCGATCAGAGCGGAAATGGAAGCATTGGACATGGTGATTCCTCCACTATCACTGTTCTGCATGACGGTCTTCAAGCGACGATCGCTCCAGTCTCGTCTGCTGGATTTATGGAAAGATCGACCGACATAGTTGAGTAACCAAATAGTTGTGTAATGAAACTATTATACGGAAGGAATCGCAGATTGTCAAATGTTCCAACGCCCACCCTGAGAGAGAAACCTGTTCTCGGGGCGCAATTATTCCTTCGCGTGCTATAATCTCCCTGCCAGCATTCAATTCAGAAAATACCCGTGCAGCAGCTTCCTTTTCTGAAAAGAGCGCTTTTTTTCCAGAAATAAGGTCCTCCCGATGCCCACCAAGAACCCCTTCCCCACACGCGCTGACCCGCTCAACCTGCCGCGCCGGCTGCGAGATGGGCTCGTACAAGTCCGACAACTTCTGGAAGAAGATGCCCTTGAAGATGCCTTCGATCTGCTTGTGGAGTTGAACGAACGTCACCCCGACCAGCCACAAGTCTTGCTGTGGATCGCAGATGTCAGCCTGGAATTAGATTACTCGAAGGATCATTTGCGCGCAATGTGCACCCTGCATCGCCTGATGCCCGATTACGCCCCGATCAAGTTCGGGACCGCGATCGCCTACATGATAAACGGATGCCCCTTTGCATGCTTACAGATGGTTCGGGCGCTGCTTAAGCGCTGGCCGCAGCACGATGTGGTGAAAGATGCACACGAGATCAAGGAGACCATCGAGCCCCAATTGCCAGAGCTGCTGAAAGAGATCGGCCTGGATCAAGAGGCCGACCTTGCGTTTGCCTGTCAACTTGACCAAGCGAAGATCCACCTGTTGTGCGATGAGACTCATCAAGCAAAACAACAGATCAAAAAACTCTGCGTCCAGAAGCCCGATTACGCGGCTCCGCTCGTTCTTCTCGGTGACGTTCACTGGCAGGAAGGGAACCTGCCTGAGGCTGTCGCGGCACTACAGCAGGCCCTGGCCTGTGCGCCCGAGGATTTTCGCATTCTGGATGCCTTGATCCAGTATCTCTTTCTCTCAGGCCGCCCGGAAGAAGCGGCTTCGCTGGCGACCTCCCTGAAACAGATTGCAGCCGCAGATGCGCTCATCGTGAGCATCGTCGCCGAGACATTGGTCCTGATCGGTGACGACGATGGAATGCTGGATCTTTCCAAGGCCATCGGGTTAAGGAACCGGCCGCAGGATCTGGATGAGTGGTTTTATCATTACCTGGCTGCAGCGGAGGCCATGACAGGAGATGAAAACGCAGCCCGGTCTGATTGGGAACGCTCACTTGCGCTCAACCCCGGCTTTCCTCCTGCGGTAGAAAATCTGGCCGAGCTGGAAAAACCCGCAAAGGAACGAATTGGGATCTGGGCCTGCCTGTCTACGCAAATCATCCCCCAAAAGACCTTATCCGATCTCGCCTCTCTTCTGGATCAGGTCGAGGAGGAGAACAGCGACGCCACAGGATCGATTCGGCAAGCCCTCCATCGTTTTCTGGATCGCCATCCTCAAATTTCCCGCCAGGCACCGCTCCTGCTGGAACGCGGCGATTTCATGTGGAAAGAATACTTGCTTGACCTGGCAGATTTGGTGGGCCATCCAGAACTCCTTTCCGGCCTCCGGGAATTCGCCTATGGACAAAAGGGGGCAGCCGCGCTGCGCTTCCGCGCAGCCAGGGTCCTGTCCAGAACCAACGCCGGGCCGACCGGAATCGTCAAGATGTGGGTAGAGCATCAGTGGAAACCGACGGTCATCCTGGGTTATGATATTCGGCCAGAACATGCGGCACCCATGGAACCCAAAGCTGCAGCGCTTGCACTGCAAGCAATCGACTGTTTGCTTGAGAATGATGGCAAGCTTGCCGAAGACCTGCTCAAAGAGGCACTGGAATTCGAGCCCGAAAATCCCAGCCTGATCAACAACCTGTCGATGGCATACATGCTGCAAGATAAGGACGCCGAAGCGGATGCGGTGCTTGGGCGGTTGGTCGAGGATTTCCCGGAGTATTTCATGGGACAGATGGCCTTGGCCAGGAAATCCATTCAAATGGATGACCCTGACACCGCTCGATCGATCCTGACACACTGGATGGAAGGAAAAAAGACCTATCAGCCTTTTGAGTTCGATATGCTATGTAAAACGCAGCTCGATCTGCTGATCCAGGAAGGCAGCCTGGAAGATGCGCGCCCCTGGCTGGATGAGTGGGAGGCAAGCAGTCCGGACGAATCTGAGATCCTGTTCTATCGAGAACGGCTCAACGGGAGAAAAGCCTTGCCGAAACCCGAATCAAGCCGGCGAAAACAGCCCAAGCCTAAAACGAAGGAGTAACCCATGCCCGAACAAACGCAAGCACGTAAGAAGATCACCCTGCCGTACCTGTTCAAGAAGGTCGTGGATGGTGAGCCAATCACCTGGTTGACCTGCTACGACTACCCGACCGCCTACCTGCAGGAACAGGCCGGGATCGAAATGATCCTGGTTGGTGACAGCCTGGGAATGACCATGCTCGGCTATGACTCAACCCTGCCGGTGACGATGAACGACATGATCCGACACGCCCAGGCTGTACGGCGCGGTGCCCCGACCGCCTTCGTGGTCGGCGATATGCCTTACATGACCTACCAGGCCTCCGTCGAGGATGCTATCCGGAACTCCGGGCGCTTCATGGCCGAGGCCGGTTGCGACGCCATCAAGCTGGAGGGCGGCTCGGCGATGGCCGACAAGATCAAGGGCGTGGTCGAGGCCGGCATCCCGGCCATCGGCCACCTAGGGCTGACGCCCCAGTCGGTCTCCGCGCTGGGCGGTTTCCGGGTCCAGGGCAAGTCAGCCGCGCTGGCCAAGAAGATCGTTGACGATGCCAAGCTCCTCGAGAAGGCGGGGGCCTTTGCGATCCTGCTCGAGATGGTCCCCGACCGGATCTGCCAGCTGATCACCGAACGCGCCGAAGGCTGCATCATCATGTCGCTGGGCTCAGGTCCCGACGCCCACGGGCAGCTGCTCATCTACCACGATATGTTCGGCCTGTATCCCAAGTTCAAGCCCAAGATGGCTAAAGTCTACGGCAACGCCGGGGAGGTGATCGGCAGCGGCTTGAAAGCCTACCACGATGAGGTCATCAGCAAGCAGTTCCCCCAGCCCGAGAACTGGTTTGGCATGCCCGACGAAGAATACGAAGATCTGAAGAAAATGCTGGATTGATCCGTAGGTCAAACCGGTTGAACAGGATTACCCGAGCCACTTTGTTTGTGATCCCGTGACCCTGAGAAGGAGTAAATATGGAGAACCTGCGAAAATTACTCGCCATCCCCACGGATCGCCTGGATAAGATCAATGCCGTTCTTCTCGATCCTGAAACGCGCGTGGTCAACGAATTTCTGGACGTGGTCGCCAGGTATGGCACGCCGGAGGAGATCAATCGCAAGGCCGTCGAAGCCGGTCAGTTGGATAACCTGCTGGCCAGGGTTAAGGCTGTCCGGCCTGATTACCTGGAAGACCTGGATTGGCTGATGCAGCAGCGCGAGAAGAAGGCATTCATCTCGATCGAGGACTACCGCTGGAAAGTCCTGGGAGCCAATGCGGAGAAGATGCCGTTCAACGACGATTTCGCCGTCACACTGGAGGTCAGCGCCACGCAGTACTTCCCCTGGTTTATGAAAGCCGCCCGCAATGCGGTCCAGGATGGGGCCCTGATGCCCGGGCGCTACATCAAAGTTCGCAAGATGAAAGAACAAGAGGCGGACGGCGACCTGGTGGCGCTGGCGGCTGCCATGCAGATCATCGGCGCATCCTACGTCGAAACCCTGGACACAAAGGGCACCGACGGCTCCAATGTACATCTGGGTGGCCCGGAGACGATCACCGGCTACTTCGGAGGGGTCGGCCAGCCCAATGACCACGCCCTCATGTGGCTGGATGAGTACCTGTATTACTACACCACCTACGGTGTCCGTCAGGTGCTCAATGTCAATGCCGGCACGATCCTGCTTGGTTTTCTGCTCCATCGCCTGGGGATCGACATCGAGTTCAAGATCTCGGTCTTTTTTGGCAGTGACAATCCCTACCACGCCTTGTGGATCCTGATCGGCGCCAAGCTGCTCAGCCGTGACGACGGCACCACGCCCCTGATCGGCTTCAACTGGTCGAATTCGGTCAACAATCAAACCATGGAGCTCACCGCCCAATTCCGCCGAGCACTCGGTTTCGAGGACATCGTCCGCTTCGAGCATCACATCACCGAGACCTGGAAGTCGATCGTTCGCCAGCCGTACAACCGGCGCGACGAGCTGGTTGAGATCGCAGATCACGTGGCCAACATCTCGGCCAAGCACGAAGGCGGTGATCCGGAAATTGAGCAAACCCGAAACCGCCCGTCAGATATCCTCGATTACTTCCGTGACCTCCAGGAGATCGTCGACTCTGGAGATTGGGAGAACATGCAGCTGAATTTCCTCGACAAGATAGATGCCTGCAACAAAACCGCCCGGGCGCTGACGGAGAAGGGCCTGTCCTTCGTGGCAGCCAGGCACCTGCACCACATCTGAACCGGGGAGCACCGAATCTCCCACACCATTCCCCTCCAGAAATCCCGGCGCCCCACAGAGGCCGGGATTTCTGCTAGTAGAGATCCTGGTACTTTGAGTCGTCCAACTCCCTGCGCAGCTTGTCCTCCTGTGAACTTTGGGGTTTTTCCGCCAGCCCGGCCTCCCGTTCGCCCCGCTCGGCAGCCCGCAGGTCAGCCAGGGAGCGCCCGCGCACCACGGACCACTTCCCACAGTATGGGCAGCGGTCATAGCGATGGGTGATCAAGTTCAGGCCATACAGATGCATGGCAAATGGACGCCTGCACCTCGGGCAGATCGTCCCGCCGCGCAGGCCGTAATTGCGCTCCGTACCCAGGGGCAGGTACTCAGTCTTGCCGCGCTTGATAAGCATCGGTCCGACAACCGACAGCAGGATCGCCACCACGACGATCCCCAGGACCGGGCCGATCATGCGCATCGCTGACTGCCAGCCCTCGTCGGCGCTGACGAAATTGACCTGCACGACCCGCGAGTGCAGCTCGCTGCCGTCAGTCAGGTAGCCGATGGCAACCATGCTGTGCACGCCGGCCGGATAACTGTCCGTGGTGAACTGAACCCTGAAAGGACCCTCGACGTCCTCAAAGATCATCGTCTCGTCGATGTAGAATTCCACTCGCTCCAAATCGTCAGGGCCGCTGGCGCGCATCGAGAAGGTCCCCTGGATGTCGCCGGTGCCGGAAGAGAAGCCAAAGTCGCGCGACAGGCGCAGGGAGAGTTCTTCGTCCTGGGCCAGGGAGGTGGTAACAGCCAACAGGCACAGGATCGTGGCCAATACAAATGCGTTCGTGATTTTCTTCATCAGGACCTCATTTCCAGCGGGTCAAGATCGTCTCGCGCTGGAAGACCCGTCCAGCCAAAAACAGCAAGCCCAGGTCGAGGGCCAGCATGACGACTGCCACCCAGGTGACCAGGGTCCTGTCCAGTACGAAAAGGCCGGCCATCTGGCCGAAGAACCCGCCCAGGACCGGGACGATGATGACCATCGAAACCTGCTCGGCGACGCGCGGGTCGCTGACCCGGGAAGAAACCATCAAGCTAAAAGTTACGGCCATGATCGCCAGCAGCGGGCCAACGACGAAGATCGCGATCAGCCAGCGTGCATCCAGCAAGGCGGTGAGCAGCATCGGGTTGGCAACGATCAGCCTGGAGCCGAGCGCAAATAACCCAAAGGCGCCGAAGGTGGCCAGCACAGCCGGGATGACCGCTGCCAGGCATTTTCCGGCCAGCAGTTCCAGGGTCGTGATCGGCGTCGCCAAGAGGGGTTCCAGGCTGCGGGTGGTCTTCTCGCCAACGATCGAGTAGGCTGCAATCGTCACCGGGATGGCCACCGGGACGAGCATGAAGAGCATCATGAACTGGCTGACCATGAAGACCTGGAAGCAGTCAGCACCGCTCAGCCCTTCGGGACACATGGCAGCGACCAGCGGCTCGGGCATCTCCGAATCGATAGTGCCCTCGAGGCTATCGGTCGAGCCGACCTCGCCTGTCCCCCACAAAATGCCCAGCGGCAAGGCTGTCATCATCAGCGGCAGGAAGACAACCGTGAAGAGCACCATACGGTGCTTGAAGACCTCTGCCCATTCCTTGCAAAGGATGATCTTGATCTTGTTCATCGCCACCTCCTAAGCCCCCTTCACCAGCTGAAAGTAGACATCTTCCAGGGAATGACGCAGTTCGCCAACGAACTGCACGTCGGCGCCGGCCTTGACCAGCGTTCGGATGATCTCAGGGTTGTTCGCCTCGGGGTCATCAAGAGTGACGACCAGCTTGTTCTCGACCGCCCGGGCCCCACGCACGAAGGGCAGTTTGCTGACCGTCTGGATCATTTTCGCGTCGGTACTGCGCAGGTGAAAGACAACCTTGCGCCCGAAAAGTGACGCCCGCAATTTGGCCGGAGTGTCGACCACCAGCAGGTGAGATTTGAAGACTCCGATGCGATCACACAGCCGGTCGGCCTCATCCAGATTATGGGTGCACATGAAGATCGTCCGGCCCTCGGCTTTCAGTTCGGCGATGAAGTCGCGCACCAGCCGGGAGGCCTCGGGATCCAGCCCGGCGGTCGGCTCGTCGAGGAAGATCAGCTTCGGCTCGTGCAGGAGAGCCCGGGCGATGGCCAACTTCTGCTTCATACCCTTTGAAAACTCAGCCACCGGGTCGAAACGGCGCTCGTATAGACCGAGCAGCTTGAGGTATTTCGCGACCTGCTCGGCAACGTTCCGGACCTCGTACAGCTCGCCAAAAATCCGCAGGTTCCTCTCCGCGGACAGGTTGTCGTACATCCCAGGTGTCTCGGTCAGGATCCCGACGCTGCGCCGGATCTCGGTGTCCTGTTCTCCAACCCGAAAACCGTTTACGACCGCCGAACCGGAGGTCGGCCCGATCAAGCTGGTCAGCATACGAACGGTGGTGGTCTTCCCGGCCCCATTGGGGCCCAGGAAGCCAAATACCTCACCCGGTCGGACCTCGAGGGTGAGACGGTCGACCGCCAGGACATCCTTGAAACGTTTGGTAAGCTGCTGGGTCTGAATCATGTCGCCTCGTAAAACCTATGTGTATTTCGTCTGGTCGAGATTTGCCTCGGTCTCCTCCACCGGCCGGACTTCGACTGACGGGGAGGCAGACAGGACAGGCTCGGGGGCCAGTTCGGGTTCGGGCTGGCGCAGAAGAAAGACGAACACCATGCTCAGGACGGCGAAGCCACCGATCAGTGCCTCGGTCCAATAGATGCCCAGGTAGGTGACCCCCAGCACGGCGCTGGCATCCAGCAGGGCATGATAGCCGATGGCCAGGAACAACCAGCCGATCTTCCGGCGGATGAACGCCTGCATGACCATGACCGCCATGGCGATCTGGCAGGGGATGGTGAATAGGCGTTCCAATGCACCCAGGAGCGTGTCATACCATGGATAAGACCAGTAAACCTGGATCTGCTGGGCAGCGAGATCCTGCTGGGCCCCCAGGATGGACAAATCGGCATCCCGCAAGGAGAGAAAAAGGAAATAGTTGACCAATACCAGCACCCCCAGAATGAGCGCCTCAATCCCGCCGTGCCCGGCGCCGAACAGGACAGCGTTGCGCCAGGAACGGGCCGACCTGGCCCAGAAGCGCAACACCAGGTAGCGGGTCAGCTCTTCGAAAACACCGGCGCTCAAGCCGAGGAAAATGGCGTTGAAAACACGCTTGGCGAGGGGGTCCCAATAGATCATCGCTGTGGAGTTGTCGAAAACCAGGCCCATGGCCCAATTGAAGGGGATGTGCCCGATCTGCGAAAGAATGAAGGCCGATACACCGATCCACCAAATCCCCCATCCCATCCTGAAGCGGCGCGTCAGGACAACTGCCAGGGCGATCGGCATGGCGATCATCAGCAAGCCGTTCAAGAAGTGGGTAATCAGGAGTATATTCATGCGCCGCTTTCCAACGTAACCGAAGATTCGAGCCCTGCAGCAGGCCCGCGATCTCGACGATGCAGGAGATACAGAATGGTTACGCCAATCATCCCGGAGAGAAGATGGACTGTTTCGCGCCAGAGGAGCTCTCGATAGGCCGTGGCAATATAGGCAGCCCCGATCATCGCAAAACTGAAAAACCAGCCGATGAAGAACCAGCGCACCTGTTTGCGGGCCAGTGTCTGCAACACCAGCCCGACGATGGCGACCCAGGCGGTGAAGGTCAGGATCAGATCCAGGCTGCCATACAGGTCACTCCCATCGAAAAAGAAAAGGTAATCGAACCATGCACCGGTCCAGTCGAATTGAATATCGGTGTAGCGAAAGATGAGGATCGACATCAAGCCGGTGAAGATCGGCCGCACGGCTACGAATCCAGCCCCAACCAGCAGGCCTTCTCCCAGAGAGCGCAGGTCCTTTGCCCACAACCCCAGGACCAGGAGGCTGGCCAGGCAGGCATACAGGCCCTGGCTCATGCCAGTGAACGCAGCACTGAAGACCAACTGATCTTCCATCGACATCGCAGCCAGACCGGTATTGGCGAACAAGGGGGGGATGAACTGCCGAAAGGGAAGATAGCCGATCTGCATCAATATGTAGATCCCAGCTCCCACCAGCCAGGGGGCCCAGCCAAGATTGAGCTTGCGCTTCAACACCACCCCCACAACGATCGGCAGTGCGATCATTGTGATAGCGTTGACGGAATAAACCAGAATGGGGACGTTCATTGCGGTTTTCCTCCTGTCCAGAGACTGACTGATTGTACCAAATTCCTACTATTTCGATCGCACCC
>JAFGSI010000050.1 GCA_016934715.1 Anaerolineales bacterium | reverse complement strand
TCCCAACGGACTCGCTTGACCGTCCAAAAGATACCAGCCCTGATATCAACCAACTCGGCCTGCCACTATCCGATGCGGCATCGAAAGACATTCCAGTTAGTTGATATTATTGCTGGGGAAACCCTCTTGACTTTGGATTATCCCTATAAACAGCATCCCCTTGGGGGCACAGGAACATATAGACCATATGGAACAAGGATTCCATATGGTCTTTTTTTTTACATACCATCTACAGACTCGCCCCCACCTGGCAGGTAAGCCACCCCAACAACTACAGTGATGATCGGCGTTTTCCATTTCCGCGGAGAGTTCAAAAATCCGCCTGCAAAGGCGGATTGATGTTTTCTTGACCAAACTTTGACGCTTCCAACCCATTTTCTTAATGCGAAAATGACGGGCAAGGGGGTAAATTTCACCTTGAAATGGAGTCCTATGTCTGATCTGTATTCCCTTCTTCTGATCGCAGGTTTTTCCCTCTGCATGATGGGAATCCTGCGGCTGTGTGATTGGCTGATGGAGAAATGAGATGAATCCCACCCTCCTCTTGGCTGGACTCATCGCGTTGGGGCTGTTGATCTACCTGTTCGTTTCGCTCATTAAACCGGAGTGGTTCGAATGAATTGGTTCGGTTGGCTGCAATTCGCGATCTATATTTTTATCCTGCTGGTGCTGGTGAAGCCGCTTGGCCTGTATATGGCGCGCGTCTACCAGGGCGAGCGGACATTCCTCGCTCTCGTCCTTGCACCGGTGGAACGCTTTTTCTATCGCCTCGCCAGCGTCAAGCCGGAAGAAGAGATGAATTGGAGAATATACGCCGGGACGTTGCTGGTATTCAATCTGATCGGACTGCTGTTCCTATATCTGCTCCTGCGCATCCAACACGTTCTCTCGCTCAACCCGCAGAACTTCGGGCCAGTTTCGCCTGACCTGGCCTTCAATGCGGCCGTCAGTTTCACCACCAACACCAACTGGCAGAGCTATGGCGGTGAAACGACCATGAGCATTCTTTCTCAGACGCTCGGCCTGACCGTGCAGAACTTTCTTTCCGCTGCGACCGGTTTAGCAGTCCTGGTCGCCCTGATCCGCGGATTGGTCCGCCACACGACCGACAAACTCGGCAATTTCTGGGTCGACCTGACCCGCTCCACGCTTTACATCCTCCTGCCGCTGGCCCTCATCCTGGCAGTGGCGCTCGTTTCGCAGGGGGTGGTGCAGACCTTCCAGCCGGCCGCGGTCGTCCAGACGCTTGACCCCACCTCTGGCGCGGTCACCCAGATCCTGCCGCTTGGTCCGGCTGCCTCACAGGTCGCCATCAAGCAGTTGGGCACCAACGGCGGCGGCCATTTTAATGTCAACTCGGCCCACCCGTTCGAGAACCCGACCCCGCTCTCCAACTTCCTCGAGATGCTTGCCATTCTGCTCATTCCGGCTGCGCTGACGTACACCTTTGGAAAAATGGTCGGCGATACGCGCCAGGGATGGTCCATCCTGGCAGCCATGACGCTGCTGTTGGTCCTAATGGCGGGCGTTGCCATTTGGGCGGAGAGCCAGGGCAACCCGGCTCTCGCCTCCCTTGGCATCGATCAATCGCTGGGCAACATGGAAGGCAAAGAGGTGCGCTTCGGCGTGGCGGCTTCGGCGCTCTGGGCCACGCTGACGACCGCCGCTTCCAACGGCTCGGTCAATGCCATGCACGATTCGTTCACCCCTCTTGGCGGGCTGGTGCCCATGTGGATGATGCAGCTGGGCGAGGTCATCTTCGGCGGGGTCGGTTCTGGGCTGTATGGAATGCTGGCCTTCGTCGTCATCGCCGTATTCGTCGCCGGGCTGATGGTCGGGCGCACGCCGGAATACCTGGGCAAGAAGATCGAGATCTACGAAATGAAAATGGCAGCCCTGATCGTGCTGATCCCGGTCCTGACCGTGCTGATCGGCACGGCGGTTGCCCTGGTCCTGCCCGCCGGGCGGGCGGGGATCTTCAACGCCGGGCCGCAGGGATTCAGCGAGGTGCTGTACGCCTATTCCTCGGCAGGCAACAACAACGGTTCGGCGTTTGCCGGGCTGGGCGCGAACAGCGTTTTCTATAACGCGACTCTGGGGCTTGCCATGCTGGTGGCCCGGTATGCGCTGATCGTGCCGGTGCTGGCCATGGCCGGGTCGCTGGCGCGCAAGAAAAAGGTTCCTGAAAGCGCCGGGACGCTGCCCACCCATACGCCGCTTTTCATCGCCTGGCTGATCGGCGTGATTGTCATCGTCGGGGCACTTTCCTTCCTGCCGGCCCTGGCGCTGGGGCCGATCGTGCAGCAACTCCTGCTCGGCACGGGGAGGCTGTTCTGATGACGGCGAAGAATTCCCAGGCCGCCAACCTGCGCGGGGAACTCTATCGACGCGCCGCCCTGGATGCCTTCAAGAAACTCGACCCGCGCCGCCAGGTGCGCAACCCGGTCATGTTCGTGACCGAGATTGGCAGCCTGCTGACCACGCTCCTCTGGATCCAGGCTTTGACCGGCAAAGGCGAAGCGCCAACCGGCTTTGTGGGCGCGATCGCTCTCTGGCTGTGGTTCACCGTTCTGTTTGCCAACTTCTCCGAGGCTCTGGCCGAGGGGCGCGGCAAGGCTCAGGCCGAGTCGCTGCGCAAGGCCCGCCAGGATACGCCCGCCCGGCGCCTGCGTAGCGATCCTGCCAATCTGGAAGAAGCACGCCAGGTCGCCGAAACCATCTCCTCCACCAGACTGCAGAAAGGCGACCTGTACCTGGTTGAAGCGGGCGACATCCTGCCCGCCGACGGCGATATCGCCCTCGGAATCGCCTCGGTGGACGAAAGCGCTGTGACCGGTGAATCGGCGCCCGTCGTGCGCGAAACGGGCGGGGACCGTTCGGCGGTCACCGGCGGGACGCGCCTGCTCTCCGACTGGCTGATCGTGCGCGTCAGCGCCGACCCGGGCGAAGGTTTCCTCGACCGGATGATCGCCATGGTCGAGGGCGCCAAGCGCCAGAAGACGCCCAACGAGATCGCCTTGAGCATCCTCTTATCTAGTTTCAGCGTGGTATTTCTGGTCGTGTGCGCCACGCTGTTGCCCTATTCGCAGTTCAGCGTGCAAGCGGCCGGGCAGGGTGCGCCCATCACCATCACCGTGCTGGTGGCCCTGCTCATCTGCCTCATCCCGACCACCATCGGCGGGCTGCTCTCGGCCATCGGCATCGCCGGGATGGACCGGCTCATCCAGCGCAACGTCATCGCCCTGTCGGGCCGGGCCGTGGAAGCGGCCGGCGACGTGGACGTCCTGCTGCTCGACAAAACTGGCACGATCACGCTTGGCAATCGCCAGGCAGTGGAATTCATCCCGGTTGGCGGGGTGGACCCGCGTGTTTTGGCCGAGGCCGCCCAACTGGCCTCCCTGGCGGATGAAACGCCTGAAGGCCGCTCCGTGGTCGTGCTTGCCAAGGAAAAGTTTGGCCTGCGCGGCCAGACGATGGCTGCCAGCGAGAAGGCGCCGCATGGGATGCATTTTATTCCATTCACTGCCCAGACGCGCATGTCCGGCGTGGATTACAACGGAACGTCGATTCGTAAGGGCGCACCGGACACCATGATGGCTCTTGTTCAGTCCGGCGGGAATCCTCTCCCGCCCGATCTGGCCCCGGCCGTGGATGACATCGCCCGCAGCGGCGGCACACCGCTGGTGGTGGCCCGCGACGGGCAGGCGCTGGGCGTCATCCACCTCAAGGACATCGTCAAAGGTGGGATCAAGGAGCGCTTCGCCCAACTGCGCCGGATGGGCATCAAGACCGTGATGATCACCGGCGACAACCCGCTCACCGCGGCGGCCATCGCCGCCGAGGCCGGGGTGGACGACTTTCTGGCCCAGGCCACCCCCGAGGCCAAGCTGAAGCTCATCCGCGAATACCAGGCGGGCGGGCGGCTGGTGGCCATGACCGGAGACGGCACCAACGATGCCCCCGCCCTGGCCCAGGCGGATGTGGCCGTGGCGATGAACACCGGCACCCAGCCGGCCCGCGAGGCCGCCAACATGGTCGACCTGGACAGCAACCCGACCAAACTGATCGAGATCGTGGAAATCGGCAAGCAGTTGTTGATGACACGCGGCGCGTTGACCACCTTCAGCATCGCCAACGATGTCAGCAAGTACTTCGCCATCATCCCGGCTGCGTTCGCCTCCATCTACCCGGCCCTGGGCGCGCTGAACTTCATGCGCTTGGCTACCCCCAGGAGCGCTATCCTGTCGGCGGTGATCTTCAATGCCCTGATCATCATTGCCCTGATCCCGCTGGCCTTGCGCGGCGTTCCTTACCGTCCCAAGCCTGCCGCCCAACTATTGCGCGACAACCTGCTGATCTACGGGCTGGGCGGATTGATCGCGCCGTTCATCGGTATAAAGTTGATCGATATGCTGCTGATGCTATTACACCTTGTATAGGTGTGCTCAAGGAGGTTCCCTGTGAAGAAGATCCGTTTCCCATTCCATACCCTGTTTCACAGCTTGCTGGCGATGTTGCTCGTGATGGTGACGACTATTCCTCTATGGCTTCTGGGACGTGAAACGCTTGGTGAAGCGGTCATCTCATTGACCTACCTGGTGCCGGTATCTTGGAGTGCATACCGCTGGGGGCAGGTGCCGGGGATCGGTGCAGCGCTGACGGCTTCATTGGCATTCAATTTCCTGTTCATTCCCCCGTTCTATACGTTTGCCATCGGCAGGCTGGAAGGTTGGCTGGTGCTTGTCATTTTCGTGGGAGTCGCCATTATCGTCGTGGAGCAGATCCAATCGAGCATCGTAAAAGCCCGTGAGGCGACTTTTATGTATGAATTAAGCGCCTCCCTTGCTGATGCAAGAACGCCGGATGCCGTGGCACGCATTCTGACCCGCCAGATTCAGCAACTATTCCAGGCGTCCCTTGTCCGGGTATTGGTCAGAAACCCGGATTCCGATTCCAGCACGACCGTCAGCCAGCCAGAAGGCATTCAGAAGCAGGACCGCCCGGATCGCGTCCTTCCGGTTTTGAATTGCTGGGGGCTGGTGGGTGAGATCCAGATATGGCGTGGTTTTTATAGCGACCTGCCGCCAGAGGACGGTGCCCTGCTCAGGAATTTTGCTTTCCAGGCAGGGAAAACTTTCGAGCGCATTCAGAAAACCCAGGCAGAAGGTTACACCAGGTCAGGGATGTGAGGAAATATGCAGAGATCGATCCGGAAAGGCAAAACAAACCACCCATTTTCGTGGCGAAAAACGGCCCGCAACGTGCTCTACTTCGGGGTTCCCACTCTGGTTGCGTTGTCCTCGGTCATTTTTCCGATCCAGCCCTTCCTCAGGCAGGCCATGGTCGGGTTCGTGCTGGTCTGGTTCGTAGCCGGGAGCTGGCTTTATGCAACACCAAATTAGAAAGAATCGAATGCTCCATCAACTCAGACCGGCGCTGGTGCTATTTACTTTGCTGACCATTCTGACCGGCAGCCTCTATCCCCTTGCGGTAACCGGGATCGCCCAGGTCGCTTACCCGGACCAGGCGAACGGTAGCCTGGTCGAGCGGGACGGGGTCCCGGTCGGTTCGACGCTCATCGGGCAGGCGTTCTCCGCCCCGCGCTACTTCTGGCCGCGACCTTCGGTCACATCCAACGCGCCCTACACTCCCTTCGATGCGCATGCCCTGACCGGTTCATCCGGCTCCAACCTCGGCCCGCTCTCGCAGATGCTGGTGGATACCGTCCAGGGACGTGTGGAGGCCTTGCAGGCCGCCGACCCGGGCAACCTGCTTCCGATCCCCGTCGACTTGGTGACGGCCTCCGCCTCCGGGCTGGACCCGCATATCAGCGTTGCGGCGGCCTATTACCAGGTCCCGCGTGTGGCCCGCTTGCGTGGCATGGCTGAGGCGGATGTGACTGCCCTGGTCGACCGATACACCGAAGGCCGTTCGTTCGGCTTCCTGGGCGAGCCACGTGTCAATGTTCTTTTATTGAATCTGGCCCTGGATAAGATAAAATGAAATCGATGGACAATCGTCCCGATCCCGATGAACTGTTGAAGCACGTCCAGGCGGAAGAACCCGTCCGTGGCCGGCTGAAGATCTTTCTTGGATACGCTGCCGGGGTCGGCAAGACATACGCCATGCTCGAAGCTGCCCACCAGCGCCGGAAACAGGGCGTGGAAGTGGTCGTCGGTTATGTTGAGACGCATGGCCGCCTCGAGACGGAAGCCTTCCTGAGTGGCTTGGAGATCCTGCCTCGCCGGCAGGTCGACTATCACGGCGTGCACCTGCCCGAACTGGATGTGGATGCCGTGCTGGACCGCCGCCCGGCGCTCGTCCTGGTGGACGAGCTTGCCCACACCAATACGCCGGGGTCGCGCCATCCCAAACGTTATCTTGATGTGGAAGAGATCCTGGATGCCGGGATCGACGTCTACACCACACTCAACATCCAGCACCTGGAGAGCCTGAACGACGCTGTTGCCCAGGTGACGGGCGTGGTCGTTCGCGAGACCGTTCCCGACCGGGTGCTGGATGAGGCCTCCGAGATCGAGGTGATCGACCTTCCGCCAGACGAACTACTGGCGCGCCTCAAGGAAGGCAGGGTTTACATCCCGGAGCAGGCGAAGCGCGCCATCCAGAAGTTCTTCCGCAAAGGCAACCTTTCCGCGCTGCGCGAGATGTCGCTGCGGCGTGCCGCCGAACGGGTGGACGACCAGATGCGCGCCTACATGCGCACGCGTGCCATTCCCGGCCCGTGGCCGGCCGGGGAACGCCTGCTGGTCTGCATCAGCCCCAGCCCGTTGGCCGAAAAACTCGTCCGCACCACGCGCCGCCTGGCCGACGGACTCAATGCCGAGTGGATCGCCGTCTATGTGGAAGTCGCCTCGAAACCCGAACTCAATCCGGCCAACCGCGAACGGATCGGCAAGACGCTGCAACTGGCCGAGGAGTTGGGAGCTCGGACACGCACCCTGACCGGGCGCTCCATCCCGGAAGCCGTCCTGGCCTATGCCCGCAAGCACAACGTCACCAAGATCGTCATTGGCAAACCGGTCCGTCCGCGTTGGCGGGAATGGATCGGCGGTTCGCTCGTTGACCAGTTGATCTATGCCAGCGGGGACATCGATGTGTATGTTATCAGCGCCCAGGTGGAGCCCAAACAGCCAGCCGTCCCAGAGGAATGGCGGCCCCACCGTCCGCTGGGCCGCTACCTGCTTGGCATCGGCCTGGTGGCCTTAGCCACCCTGCTCGGGATGTTCATTCGGGGGAACCTGGAACCGGCCAACCTGGTGATGCTCTACCTGGCCAGCACGGTGATCGCCGCCATCTTCTTGGGACGCGGCCCGTCGCTGCTGGTTTCCGTCCTGGGCGTGCTCACATTCGACTTCTTCCTCATTCCCCCTTACATGACCATGGCGGTCAACGACACCCAGTATTTGGTCACTTTCAGCGGGTTGTTCGTCGTCAGCCTGGTGGTGAGCACCTTGACGGCGCGCGTGCGCGAGCAGGCCGAGGCTGCCATCCAACGCGAGGCGCACACCTCGGCCTTGTACACCCTCGGGCGTGACCTGACCTCTGCCACCAATCTCCAACAAGTAACAGAAATCATCATCTCGCACATCAGCCAGGTCTTTGGGCGCGAGGTCGCCATCTTTCTTCCGGAGAATGGCCAACTGCGGGTGTTTGCCAGCACGCCGGATTACCACCCGGACACGAACGAGCTGGGCGTGGCCGCCTGGGCTTTCGATCACGGTCAACCGGCCGGGCTGGGGACCGACACCCTGCCGGCCGCCTCCCTGCGCTGCCAGCCCTTGAAGACTGCTGGCGGGCTGATCGGCGTGCTCGGGATCCGTCCAAAAGAACCCGGGAGGCTGCTCACCCCTGAGCAACGCCAGACCTTCGACTCGTTTGCTCACCAGGCCGCTCTGGCTGTGGAACGCGCCAGCCTGGCGGAGCAGGCGCGCCAGGCTGAATTATTGCAGGCCACGGAGAAATTGCAGACCTCCCTGCTCAACTCCATCTCCCATGATTTGCGCACGCCGCTCGTGAGCATCACCGGCGCCTTGAGCAGTTTGCGGGAAAAGACCCTGATGCTGGACCAGGAAGCGCGTGACAGCCTGATCGAGACAGCGGATGAAGAGGCCGGGCGACTTAACCGCCTGGTGGGAAACCTGCTCAACATGACCCGCATCGAGGCTGGCGCCATCCATCTCAAAATGGAGCCCTGTGATATCCAGGATGCCGTCGGGGCGGCGCTGGATCAAATGGGCGACCGGCTGGCCAAACGACAGGTCAAAGTCAGTCTGCCGCCGGATTTGAGCATGGTTACACTGGACATTGCCCTGTTCGAGCAGGTTCTGGTGAACCTGCTGGACAATGCTGTCAAGTATTCCCCACCCGACACGGAAATCGGAATCGATGTTACACAGACGCTAAGAACGGTGCAGATCGCGATCTCTGACTGCGGGATTGGGATCCCCGCCGAGGACCTGGAGCGCGTCTTCGACAAATTCTACCGCGTCCAGCGCCCGGAAAGCGTCAGCGGGACCGGGCTGGGCCTAGCCATCTGCAAGGGGATCGTCGAAGCCCACGGCGGAACGGTTTGGGCTGCCAATCGTTCCGGGGGCGGAACCGTCATCACGATCTCTCTCCCGAAGGAGGTGGCTTCGTGACCAAGGTCGGGTTGCGGGTACTGGTCGTTGATGACGAGGTTGCCATCAAGCGCTTCTTGCGCGTGGCCTTGAATGGGGAAGGGTTCATCGTTCTCGAGGCCGGCACGGGGCAGGAGGCGCTCCTGGCCCTGACGCTGGAGCGGCCTGACCTGGTGCTGCTCGACCTGGGTCTGCCAGACATGGATGGCGTGGAAGTCGCCCGCCGCCTGCGCGAGTGGTCCCAGGTACCGGTGATCATCCTATCCGTGCGAGAGCAGGAAACCGACAAGATCGCCGCCCTGGATGCCGGGGCGGATGATTACCTGACCAAGCCCTTCGGCGTGGGCGAACTACTGGCAAGGATTCGCACCGTCCTGCGCCGTCAGGCAAGCGGGTCTTCCGAGCCGGTCTTTACGTTGGGCGACCTGAAAGTGGATCTGGCAAACCGCCTGGTCACGGCGGACGGCCGGGATGTGCAACTCACACCGACCGAGTACGATCTCCTGCGGGCGCTGGTCATCCAGGCCGGTAAGGTACTCACCAACCACCAGCTCCTCCGCCTGGTATGGGGAGAAGGATATGATGACTTGCACATTCTGCGCGTCAATATCAGCAACCTGCGCCATAAGATTGAGCCGGATCCGTCCCGCCCGACCTATATTCATACTGAGTCGGGTGTGGGATACCGGTTGAAACTGTAAACTCACCCTCTCGACTTTGTATTATCCCTATATAAAGTATCCCCTTGGGGGCACTGGAACATATAGTCCATGTGGTACTTTATTGTCTAATACGCTCTGAATCAGGGCGTATTTGCTTTCAATACCCCGCTCAGGCTGCTGCCATCTTTTCTGCCTGCCGCCAGCCCCGCAGGATGTTCCCGCTCCAGATACTACCGATCTCCCCCAGTCCATACCCCCGCCGAACCAGTTCCCCAGTCACGTTCGACATCTCGGCTGCATTGCGCCAGCCTGTCAGGCTGAATGTTTCGTTGAAAAAATCGGAGCTGAAGCCCACGTGATCAATGCCGATCCGTCGCACCACATAATCGATATGATCAACGAGGTCTTGCATACTGGCTCGCCCGTATTAGTTTTCGATTGCATCTAGGTATTGTTCGTTGTCCACCGGGAACTTTTATAGGATAATTGAGGTCATTGCCTTTGGGGGGGAATGGTTATATACTGATTTTACAGCCCATGCAAAAACCCATGGCGCGTGTGAGCACGGGAAAGTTTACAAGATAATCGCTGAGGTCTACATCGGGAGGAACCAATGGCTCAAATTGAGAAATTCCATTGCCGGGGATGCGGGGCCGTACTGCCAGTCAAGGCAAATGCCGGCCGCATCAAGTGCGAATATTGCGGGACAGTCCATCTTCCGAGTACAGAACAAAAAAAGGACAGCGGCAACCCGGCCTGCCCGAACTGCGGCTTTGCCAACCCACCGCAGTCCCAGTACTGCGGCGACTGCGGTAAAGCGCTCTTCCACACCTGTCCAAAATGCGGCACGCAAAATCGAATGGATAGTGTTTTTTGCGCCAAGTGCGGAGCGGATATTGAAAAGATAATCAGTGAAGAGGGTCCATACAAGCATGTAAGTATTGATGATCTTTACATGGATTATCTCCTGGAAGGGAAAAAGCTATTTTGGGAATCTAACCGATTAGCAATGCTGCCTTCCTTTTTGGGGACTATTGTTATGTTGGCAGGCATTTTTATGTGGATAAACACTCTTACCGATAGTGTCGATCTGGGCTCCATTCCTTTTGTTGCGGGCATTGTTATATGGGCGAACACTATTGACGATAAAATCAATCTTGGTAATTTCGATCACCACGGACCCGCTTTAATCGTCTTGGGTATTGTTTTGATGATGATCGCAGGTGGCTTATGCAATATTAGGGCAAAAGCCAAAGCTGCCCGGATCGCAAAGAACAAACCCGGATTTGATAAATTCTTCAAAACCATCCGACTACAACCGCAACAACGGGGACAACCGGGAGGTGGTTTCAATTGGCCCGATACTCTTCCAGATGAGAAAAAACGCAAAGAGTTTTTATTCCTGATCGGGAAAAAAATAGTCAATGGGGATATTCCCATATATAAATAGATCATCAATGTTATTATCGGTCACTACCTGATTACGCTTTTTTTAGCTGAGCTTTGCATCTGGGGGATCGAAAGTCTGATCCTGTATTTTTATCGATATAACCGGCTCAAGCTGGGTGAAGCGATTGCTCTCAGCCTGGTAATGAACCTGGCAAGTTTTGGCATCGGTTGGCTTATCCCCGTGTGAAGTATTCATTTTACAGACCGATGCTCAGGAAATTACCTAATTTATATCCGTATATAACATACTTGAGTTTAGAGTTCCAATAGAAGAATCTGGACCTTAACAAAAAGTGGAATTGCTGGTAGAAGTTTTCTTGTGAGAGAAAAACC
>JAFGSI010000049.1 GCA_016934715.1 Anaerolineales bacterium | reverse complement strand
GAACCCGAGATTTGGTTTTGCTCCCTGAAGGCGGCCGTTTCAGCGCGTGCGGAGATTTTCGCACGAAACAGCAAACAGCAATACCCGAACCGCGATCGCTCCCGAAGTGTGGTATACTCCCGTGCCGCTCGAAGGTGGAGCGCACGCACCAGGGAAATTGTTTTGATCATTCCAAATGATGGCCCGGGAAATTTGGCCGGGCTGTTTTGTTGGGCCGGGGCGCCCGCAAGAGCACCCCGGATTGGCAAGCACTTCGGTGGAATCATCAGAACATCCCGGCATTCAGGTCGGCGCGAGCCACGCCTCGCCCGACCACGTAAAGAGGATATTGATGACCACCCCATTCACTGATCTGGACCTGCGCCCCGAACTGGTGCAGGCCGTCGCCGCGCTTGGCTATGCCGAGCCGACACCCATTCAGGCCGCTCTCATCCCGGTCATGCTGACCGGCGCGGATGTGATCGGCCAGGCCCAGACCGGCACCGGCAAGACCGCTGCCTTCGCCCTCCCCATCTTGAACAATCTGGAATCTGGACAGCGCCACGTGCAGGCTTTGGTGTTATGCCCGACGCGTGAACTGGCCCTGCAGGTCGCCGGGGCAGTCGGCCAATACGGCCAGACGTGTGCTGTGCGCGTGCTGGCCGTTTACGGCGGCCAGCCCTACGGTCCGCAGATCTCGCGCCTCAATCGGGGCGTGGATGTGGTGGTCGGCACCCCCGGCCGCCTGCTCGACCTGCTCGAACGCAACGCCCTCAACCTGGGCCATGTGCGCACCGTGGTGCTCGACGAAGCCGACGAGATGCTCTCGATGGGGTTCATCGAAGACATTGAGGCCATTCTCACCCAGACTCCCTCCGGCCGACAGACTGCCCTCTTCTCGGCCACCCTGCCGGCGCCCATCCGCCGCCTGGCCGACCGCTACATGCGCACCCCGCACTCAATCCAGGTCCAGCATGAACAGCTCACCGTAGCGGCCATCGAACAACGCTACTACCTGGTCAATGCCTCTGAAAAGATGGCTGCCCTGACGCGCCTGTTCGAGGTCGAACCGATCACCAGCGCTCTGATCTTCGCCCGTACCCGCCTGGGGACCGCCGAACTGGCCAACGAGCTGACCCGCCGTGGTTTCCCGGCTGAAACGCTCAACGGCGACCTGAGCCAGGAAGCCCGCGAGCGAACCCTGGGCCGCTTTCGCCAGAACCAGATCAAGGTCCTGGTGGCGACGGATGTGGCGGCGCGCGGCCTGGATATCGATGACATTTCCCACGTCTTCAACTACGACCTGCCTGACGACCCGGAGATCTACGTGCACCGCATCGGGCGCACTGGCCGGGCCGGGAAGACAGGCGTCGCCATTACACTGGTGGCACCGCGTGAGAAGCGCCTGCTGCGCCAGATCGAATCCCTGATCCGCCAGCCGCTTACCCGCACCACGCTGCCGACCCCCGAGGACATCCAGTCCCGCCGCGAGAACGAATTGCTCGAAGAGATGCATGTCTGGCTGGGGCGTGCCCGTTACCGGCGCGAACGCGAACTGGTTGCCCGGTTGATGGAAGAAGGCCACGATCCGTTGGAGATCGCTGCTGCAGCCCTCAAACTGGCCCGCGCGGACGAAAAACAACGCCCGATCGCGGCGGTCAGCGAGGTGCAGGACAGGGGCCCGCGCCGGAACGAGTGGGGTCCGAGAGGCAGCCCTCGCCCCGGCGCTCCGACCCCCGAAAAGGCCTCCCATGAGGCGGGAATGGTGCGCGTCAGCCTGAACCTGGGCCGTGTGCACGGCATCCGCCCGAATGACGTGGTCGGCACGATCGCTTTCCACGCTGACATTCCCGGCAACACCATCGGCAAGATTCACATCCGTGACAAGCACACCCTGGTGGACGTGCCGGAGAAATTCCTGCCCCAGGTCCTGGCGAAGGCCGGCACTTTCCGCATCCGCCAGCAACCGGTGAACGTAAAACTGGCGTAGTGAATGTCCGCGTATGAAGGCCGCGAGGTGCTGTTCACACCTCGCGGCCTTTGTGGAACGCAGAAGGTTCAGAAATCCCCTGTTAGGGCCAGAAAATATTTGTGATGTAGAAATAGTCGTTGCTCGTCAGGAGTGCTTCGTGCACCAGGGTCAATCGATCCCCGGTCTCCAGGTTGGTCTGGTAAATGTTCATAGTGTATGTCCCATCCATTACATCGGTCAGGAAGATCAGGACCCGATCCCCTTCCGGTGCCCAGATCACGCCCGGATTGAGGGAACCACCTGGGCCGTCGATCCGGCCGAATTCGTAAAGGATCCCGGAGGGGATGTCCAGAACGTACGTTTGCAGACGCAGCGACCGCTCGTAGTAGGCGCTGTATACATCATACAGGATGAAAAGCCTGTCACTGTCGGGAGAAAATGCGTATTCACGGACATCCGGATAGATCATGAACCCGCGCACATCGGGGAAGTAGAAAACCCGGCGGCTGCCACCCCCCTGGTTGACATCTTCGAGCAGCAGATAGCGGATGTGATGATAATTTTCCGGGGTCGCCGCGGCCGGGTTCAGGAAGGCCATGCGATTCCCGTCGGGAGAGAATACCAGCCGGGAATACGAGTCCAGCCGGGTCAAGGCCTGGTCGGGGTCGAGCAGGTATACCCCGCCGGACTGACAGATAGCCCTGCCGGCACAGGAGCCGCTCTCGAAGTAGATCTCACCATCGCGCCCGGAGGGGAAGAGCGTAAAGGCCTGGCCTGTCTCGGTCTGGATCGGGCGATCTTGATCGAGGTAGACGACCTGGCTGTCATCGGCGCTCCAGTAGGCATCCTGTTGTCCGAATGAGAAGAACGAATCGCTGATCAGGCTGGTCGCGCCATCCGTCAGATCGATCTGGTAGAGGTGATCGGAATCATTCACCAGCAGTCTTTGACCGTCCGCGCTGACATCCTGCAGGTCGAAACCTTCGCCCAGGATCCGGGTCAGTTCCCCGCTTAGGGCATTGTAGGCCAGGACGCCGTTGGGGGTCACCAGACCGTCGTGGGAGATGGAAGTTCCAAAGAAGATGCAGCCGCCGGCACAATCGGGGGTCGTGATTTCCAGTTCGGTGGGTGAGGTGGCTGCGGCCTGGGCGGGTTCGGGGGTAGGCGCGCCCGGGTCGTGATTCGTGCTCACCTCCCGACCTTCGATTACACTCCAGACCATGTACAGGGCTCGCAGGGTCAGGATGTTCTTGAGATTGTAGCCGTCCTGGCTGAGGTGGAATCCCTCGCGGGTGGAGTCGATCCCGCGGTTGTCCAGGTATTGGGCTGAACGCCAGAAATTGACCACCGGCACGTCATAGTCGCGCGCTACCCGGATGATGGTGGGATTGATGACGTGCTCTCCGGAGCGTAATTCGGATGCATCGGCCTTGGTGAGCAGAATGGGAACCGAACCTCTCTCGATAACATAATCCAGGATCTGGCGAAGATAGAAATCATAGCGATCGATCGTTTCGGGGTCGAGCCAGGTCTCCAGCGTGATGATCACAAAGGCGGGGTTGTGGAGCCGGTACTCGCAGGTCAGGGGTGTCTCGCCGGCGATGCAGTAGTGCGGGTCAGCCTGCAGCGGATTGAGAATGGATGCGGCTGTGAACCCGCCGCGCACCGCCATGCCCTGGCGTAAAAAAGAGCCTTCGAAGTTGTCGATTGCATCCCACAGATAGCCTTCTGCGCTGTCAGGAGCCAGTTCGCCGCGTTCGAAGGGCCCCATGAAAACGAAGGGAATTGCCTGGCAATCGCCGATGACGGAAAAGTGGTGCGGGTCGCGGCCCTGTGCCTGGCCGTCCTGGTAGATCTCGATCACACGCGGGCTGATCTCTTCGGGCATGATCGGGACCTCGCGCCAATCGATTTCGACGATCTCTGCTGTCGCAGCAGGTTGGGCGGTCGCCTGGGGCATTGCGGGTTCATCAACGGCCGTGGCTGGTGAGCCGGGAGGTGTCTCGGTGTCAGCGGCGCTTCCGGTTTGCGCAGGCTCGGACGTCGGTCGCGCGATGTCGGTCAGCGGCTGCTCCGGGGTGGCATTCTGACATCCCGAAATCACCAGCAAACCGAGCACGAGGATGGTGGGGAAGAGATGTGCCCTTCGGTCGTGGGATCGCATGAAGAAGAAATCTCCTGAAGGATAAAGGTCCGAACGGGGATGGATGGACCAAACATTGGCGGAATGATCCAAGAGGCTACCATATTCCACAGGTGAGTGCAAGGAGCGGGTGGTAGGGATCTGGCTCAGGAAGATCGCCCTGGAATGTCATATCGGTTTTGGCCGCAGCCTGAGCATCCCGGCGTAAGCCAGCAGGTTGAGGACCAGGCTGCCCAGCACCAACCAGGCCATGATCGCCGGCCCGCTCTCCTCGATCACCTGGCCGACCAGCCAGGGCAGGACCATCCCCCCCAGGCTGTCGCCCAGCAGGATGATGCTGGACAGGCGGGCGGTCAGGTGCAGGGACTGTCCGGCCAGGGTGTAGCCGCTCGGCCAGACCGGAGCCATGAAAAAGCCCAGGCCGATGGTCGCGGTCCACACGGTCCAGCCTGCGTCCGGGACCGAGACCAGCAGGGTCAGGGCGACCAGGCAGCCGGCCAGGGCCAGTGGAATGGTCTGGCGCGGGGTGAAACGCATCGCCATCGGGATCGAGATCAGGCGCCCGACGGTGAAGGCCAGCCAGAAGGCCGAGTTCAGGTAGGCGGCCCCGCTGGCAGTGGTCAGGCCGAGGGACAGGGCGTAGGTGTAGATCCAGTTTCCGTAGGTGATCTCGGCCCCGACATAGAAGAACAGGAAGAGCAGGGCAACAGCGACCAGGGGAACCAGGGCGCGCCTTCCGCCTGGGCTGGCGGGGTCGTTCTCCCGGCCCGGTTCGGCCGGGGAGGGATTCGTGCGCAGGGTCATCAGGCGCAGGCTGACCAGCACGTTGATGGCCCCCAGGATCCAGAAGACCCAGCGGTAGCCGTTCTCGATGTCGACCACCTGGGCGGCCAGGAGGGGCGAGAGGAAGGCTCCCAGGCCGAAACAGAAATGGAGGCCATTCATGAAGGGAGCGGCCTTGTCGCGATGGGTCCAGACCAGCAGGGTGTTGGTCCCGGTGTTGATGATGCCGTCGGCCAGGCCCTTGAGGGCCACGATCACTACCAGCATCCACAGGGCGGGGACGAGTGGGATGAAGAAGACCAGCAGCCCGCTGGCCAGCAGGGCCGCGCCCAGGAGGGGGTGCCCGCGCAGCCGGTCGAAGAGCCGCCCGCCGAGCCAGGTGCCGCAGGTGTAGCCAATCGACGCGGCCAGGAAGATCCTGCTGAGCGCTCCCAGCGTGGAGCCGGTCTGGGCGGCCAGGGACGGGATCGTCGGTCCGATGGCACCCATGCCCAGGCCGAGTCCGATGAACATCAGGTAGTAGACCGCCGTGTTGGTCAGGGCAGCGTTCTTGCGGAATGAAGTCAGGCGTTCAATCAGGTTTGTCATGGAGGTGTCTTCTCTGGGCTGCGTTTTTTTGCTTCGAGCGGGGATGCTCAAGGCTGTCTGGGCCGGATTCAGGGTTCTTCGGGCCGGTATGGGGCCGTGGTCATGTCCCCGACAAACTGGGGCAGGTCGGTGTGCCCGAATTGCTGGCGGACGGCGGAGGCCTCACCGATGTGGTACCAGTAGTGGAACAGGTTGCGCAGCAGCATGGTCCCCACGCTTTCCGGGAGCGTCCGCCCGCCGTGGACGAAGTGGGTTTCCATGATCGCCGGGGTCAGGGAATCCAGGAAGGGGTCAGCGGCAGCGGTGACGTCGCGCCAGGTCCGCCACATCTCGCCCAGCGGGGGGGTGCTGGCGGGACGGCCATAGCCGACCGACTCGTTGAGAGTGGGGGCCAGGTTCTTGTCCTGGGCGGTGATGACCCAGTAGCGGTGTTCCTGGTTGGCCAGGTGGCCGACCATCCAGCCGAGGCTGTTCATCGGCCGGGCCCGCCGCAGGCCGTCCTCCTCGGAGACCCCTTCAAGACAGCGGACGAATTCGCGGCGGGCAAAGCGCAGTTGGGCGACGAGCAGGTGCGGGGACATGCAATTCTCCTTTGCGAGAGCTCACCAGATCCAGGGGACCAGACGGTAGCGTACCCGCTGCTGGTAGTCACGGTACCCGGGCAGGTGTTCGGCAAGCAGTTTTTCCTCGATCAAGGCCTTATAGGCGTAAAGGCCGATCATGGCCAGACCGGAGGGAATGTTCCACCAGGCCGGGAAGATCAGCAAGGTACCGAGTACCATCAGGCAGGCGAAAGCGTAGATCGGGTGCCGGACCAGGCGATAGGGGCCGCTGTCGATGATCCGGTGGTCCGTGCGCAGGACGGTGTGCTCGCTCCAATGGCCACCCAGGCGCGAGCGGCAGTGGAAGGTCCCGGCCGCGCCACAGGAGATGAATATCAGCCCGGTCCCGGTCAGCCAGACAGGTCCGCTCCGGGTTGGATCGGGCAGTTGGCCGCGGGTGATCAAGCAGCCTGTCCACAGCAGGATGTTGGCAAGCAGGATGACACCCAGGATAGGGTAGGTTTCGTGACGTGCGCGCGGGGCGCGGTAGGTGCGCCATAATCCGGCGGTCAGGCCGGCCCCGGCTTTCCAGTAGATCAAAAGCCAGGCGACCCAGATGGTCAAACTGGTCCAGCGCAGAGCGGTCAAGACGGACAATTGCAGGTGGGCTTCATTCGAGCAGCTTGCGGATGTGCTCGCAGTGGTCTCGCTCGTGCCACAGGGCCCGGCGCAGGACCTTGCGCGGCGACCAGATCTCGCCGTCCGTTCCAACGACCTTGAGCTCGCCTTCCAGTTTGGGCAAAGTGGCATTCATCAACCGGCGGGTCTTCTCCAATCGGGCAAGCGGTTCCTTGGGGACCTCGGCACGCGGAAAGGCCAGGCCGAGGCGGTCGAGGTACCACCATTCTGCCCCGCCGACGTGGCCGAGGATGCCGTTGATGCTCCAGCGTTCTCCGGGGTAGGTCTGGTCGAGTTTTTCCAAGGACAGGCCTTCGATGGTCTTGAGCAGGTCGGTCCGGCTCCAGGCCAGCATCTTGCGAACGCGTTCGATCTCGACGGCGCTCAGCGGCTTCCAGTCGTAGGGAAAGAACGATTCGACGGAATAGCCATCGGTCTCGCTGATCTGGTCGAAGGCATCATTGATGAAGTAGACTTCCCATCGGCCATCGACGACGGTCTCGATCTCATCCTCGGTGAAGGTCAGCCAGGTATTGGATTCATGGCGCAGGATCCAGGCGGCGTATTTGCTCAGGGCAGTCTCCAGGTTCAGGAGAGCGGCGTCCTCCTTGATCCCGTAGGCAAAACAACCGGGGTGTTCGACTGCCCAGGCGATGGAACGTCCCTCGTTGTTATTTTCGATTCCGACACGCAAGATCATGATGGCCTCCTGGGTGCAATTAAACCACAGATGGGCACAGTTGGATACAGGGAATCAAGCCAGGGCGGCGCGCCGCCCTGGCTGATCGCTGAATGCTGTCCGCCAATGGCTCGCTACCCGTAGCGGTTCATGAACCTTTCCATTCGCTGCAGGGCCTCCTCGATCTGTTCATAGGCCGTGGCGTAGCAGCAGCGCACGAAGCCCTCGCCGCCGGCGCCGAAGGCGTTGCCTGGAACCACGGCCACCTTTTCCTCACGCAGCAGTTTTTCGGCGAAGGTCTCGACATCCATGCCAGAGATGTTGATGCGCGGGAAGGCGTAGAAAGCTCCCCGGGGCTCAAAAGTGGTCAGGCCCAGGCGGTTCAACCCGCTGACGATCAGCCGCCGGCGGCGGTCGTACTCGGCGACCATCGCCGCGACGTGCGGTTCGCCATTGCGGAAGGCTTCGATCCCGGCGATCTGGGCCACGGTAGGGGCCGACATGATCGTGTACTGGTGGATGCGCACCATGCCTTTGATGATGTGCTCCGGCCCCGCGGCGTAGCCGATCCGCCAGCCGGTCATGGCATAGGCCTTGGAGAGCCCGCCCAGCAGGACGGTGCGGCGCTGGATGCGCTCATCCAGGCTGGGGAAGCAGACGTGTTTGAAGTCATAGACCAGCCGGTCGTAGATCTCGTCGGAGAGGACGATCAGATCGTGTTCCTCGGCGATCTTGGCCACTTCCAACAGGACCTCGCGCTCGGCCACCGCCCCGGTCGGGTTGCTGGGATAGCCGATAAAGATGATCTTGGTGCGCGGCGTGATTGCCGCCCGGACCCGGTCCGGGTCGAGTTGGAAGTTGTCTTCCATCCGGCAGGGAATTTCGACCGGCACCCCGCCGGCCAGGAGCACCTCGGCCTGGTAGGAGACGAAGCACGGGGTCGGGATGATAACCTCGTCGCCCGGATCGAGCAGAGCGGTCATGGCCAGGTAGAGCGCCTCCGAAACGCCGACCGTGATGACGATCTCATCGGCCGCATCGTAGCGCACGCCGTAGAGGCGGGCCAGGTTGTCGGCCACGGCCTGACGCAGTTCCAGGATCCCATTGTTGGAGGTGTAATGGGTCTCGCCAGCCGCCAGGGCGCGGTGCCCGGCGTCCAGGATCGTTTGGGGGGTGGTGAAGTCTGGCTCGCCGATGCCCAGCGAGATGACGTCCTTCATGGTGGCCGCGATGTCGAAGAACTTGCGGATCCCTGAAGGTTTCAGCCCTACCACGCGTTGGGAAAGGTAACGCACGTCAGAAATCTCCTGCATCCATCCTCCTCGTCTAGGGTTGTTGGATTCGCCACTCGTCGGCGACCTCGTCATAGGTGAGTTCGAAGAACTGCCCATCGGTCGTGCGGACGCGGAACCACTTTTCCCCCGGGGCGCGCCAGCGGGCCAGGACAGCCTCGACCTTCAGGGACTGCCCCTGCCACGTCAGGGCGGTCGGCCTTTCGGCATATTCATGGCCGGAGTGGCATGCGACAAGCACATTCACAGTAATTTTATGGTCACTTTCGAAAAAAAAGCAGGACAAGATGTCACCTGTCCTGCAAATGAAAGGCACTACTCGAGAACGACACTGCTGTCGTCACCGATATTCAACTGCAGCGGCGGGCTGTCGGCAGAGCGGCCCCGGACCCGGGCCCGGCGGCCGATGAACGAGTTCTTCAATGCGACGGCCTCTGCCACGGCCCCTGCCTCAAGGATCGAGTCTGCCACCCGGCAGTCGCTGACGACGCACTCCGGCCCGATCGAGGCGTACGGCCCGATGACCGAATGGATCACCTTTGCGGTTGGATCGATGAAGACCGGCGCCATGATCTCGGTGTTTCCTTGTCCTTCGTTCTTTGTTCGATTCGCACTGCCATGGGTCAACAGGTAGCGGTTCGTCTCCAGGGTGGCTTCGATCGTCCCGGTGTCCAGCCAGACATCGACGACCTGGGTGCGCATCTGCAGGTCATGTTCGAGCATTAGGTTGATGGTGTCTGTCAGGAAGTACTCCCCCTTGCGAGTCTTGCCACGGCGCACCTGCTCCTTGATCGCTTTGACCAGGTCGCGTCCTTCCTGGAAATAGTAGCAGCCCACCACGGCCAACTTGTTTTCCAACGATTCTGGCTTCTCGATCAACTGTCTCACCCGGCCATCCGGGTTGAGTTCGGCCACGCCGAAGCGGCTCGGGTCCGGGACCTCCTTGACCCAGGCCACACATCCGGCTTTCTCGCCAGCCAGGAAGGTGAAGTCGGTTTCGATCAGCGTGTCGGAGAAGCAGATGATCAGCGGACCTTTGAGATGGGCGCGCGCCTGGTACAGAGCGTCCGATTGGCCGCGCATCTCTGGCTGGACCACGATATGGGCCCTCAAGTCCGGGTAATGTTCTTTCAAGAATCCGGACAGCTGCTCATCGCCCATCTTCGGGCTGACAATGAGCACATACTCCACTGTCCAATCTGCCGGGACAGTATCGAACGTGTCCAGCAGATGTTCCAGGGCGGTTCTGCCGGCCACGCTGATCAGCGGCTTGGGCTTGCTCCAGGTCTGGGGACGCATGCGCCGTCCCCAGCCAGCAGCCGGGATGATGATTTTCACGGTCTGGGTCATATCCCTATTGTACGCCATTTCGATGGTTCTTCAGCGGTAGATGATCATGCCCACCGCCGCCGCGGCAAGCACCAGCCAGATCGGGCTGATCCTGGTGAACGTCAGCAGCAGGAAGGAGACCACCATGATGATCGCCTGGCTCCAGTTCTGGGTCAGGCCCTTGCCCCAGCCGGCCTTGTCGGCGTTGAAGACTTTGACGGCGACATCGTATGTTGTCCAAAGCAGCAGGCCGACGATCAATGGGCGTACGGCGGTCAGCATCGCCTTGGCCTGCGGGGAGTCCTTGATGCTGAAGAAGAGGATGACCACGAGCAGCATCAACAGGAAGGTTGGCAGGACGCTGCCGGCCATGCCGGCGATCGCACCTGCAACCCCGGCCAGCTTGTAGCCGATATAAGTCGGCACCTTGACGGCGACCGGCCCGGGCAGGGCGTTGCTGACCGCCAGGGCGTCGGCGAATTCGGTCTCGGAAACCCAGTCGAGCCCGACAGTCTCGCGCTGCATCAGGCCCATCGACGCCGGCCCGCCGCCCCACGAGAACAGGGCCACCTTGGTGAAGACCCAGAAGATTTGCAGGAGCATTCTCATTATTTTCTCCGTGTCGTTGTGGTTTCGATTCGGCTTTCCAGATCGGCGATGACGGCCTCCATCAGGTCGACAGCCGTCTTCAGGGTCGGGGCGTCGAAGGCGAAGCGTGCCCCGGCGGTGGTGAACAACTCCGGCAGGGTCACCATGCCGCCCAGGGAGAGAGCCTGGCGATAAGCGGCCACGGCGGCAGGCTGATCTTCGAGGGCGTTGCCCCAGATCTGTACTGCGCCCAACTGGGCCAGACCGTATTCGATGTAATAGAACGGGACCTGGTGAATGTGCAGCTTGCGATGCCAGCCGGTGGCCTTGATCTCTTCCAATCCGCGATAGTCCACGCCGGGGATGAAGCGATCCCACAGCTCATTCCATTTTAAGTCGCACTGGACCGGGTCGCTGCCGGTGGCGGGATTCTCGTAGACCCACTGCTGGAACAGGTCCACCACAGCCATGAAGGGCCAGAACAGGATATTCGATTCGAGATGCTCGATGCGGGCCCGGGCTGCCTCGGCTTCGCTGTAGAAGCCGCCCTCGGTCTTGGTCAGGTAAGGCGCAGCCAGGAGCTCCATGCCCATTGAGGCCACCTCGGCGAATTCCATTGGCACGGCCAGCTGCTGGATGTACGGCACCCTGGCGGTCTCAAAGACGTGGAAGGCGTGACCCGATTCGTGCAGCGTGGTCTGCACGTCGTTGTGGGTCCCGACGGCGTTGACGAAGATGAACGGCCGGCGCAGTGAGGTGAACGAGGTGCAGAACGCGCCCGGGGCCTTGTTCTTGCGGTTCTCCAGGTCGCTCAGGCCTTCGGACAGCAGGGTGTCGAAGTAACCGCCCAAGACCGGGTCGACCTTGTGGAAGATGGCCGAGGTCCTGGACTTGAGCTCCTCGATATCCGCGAACGGCTTGAGCGCCGACAGGCCGGCAGGCGGGGTCGGGCGGCCGAACCATCCGTCGACCAGGTCCCAAGGGCGCAGCGTCTCCAGGCTGAGGGCCTGGCGGCGTTTTTCATAGATGCGACTCGCAGCCGGGACGACGACCTGCTCAATGGCCGAGGCGAATGACTTGCAGTCTTCGGGCGTGTAGGAAAAGCGCAGGCGCTGCTGCCAGGCGTACTCGCGGTAGCTGGGTTTGCCGGCGTTGGCAGCGATGCGGGCGCGCACGGTCATGAACTTTTGCCAAAGGTCGTTGACCGCTTCGCGGTCATCGAGCTGGCGTTTGGCCTTGAGGTGCCAGGCTTTTTCGCGTTTGCCCCGGTCAGGCTGCTGGAAGGCCAGTGCCAAACGGGTCAGGGTGACCTCCTCGTCGTCCCAGTTTACGGTCTGGGCGCCGAAGATCTTGTCGTATTCGATGGCCAGTTTCTGTTCTTCGGCTATGAGCGGCAGGTTGTCCTGGCGGAAGAGATCGGCCTCGGCGCGCATATTGCGCAGCGGGATCTCGAAGCCCTCCGGTTCGAGGCCGCTGGCAAGCAATTTTTCCTTCAATTTCTGGTCGGCGGCCATGGCGTTGGGAAAGATGCCATCCAGGAAGGCGTTCATGCGCGCATCGGCCTCCTGATCGGCGGTGTTGACCGCCGTGGCCAGGGCCAGACGGGCGTACAGCTCCTCCAGTTTTTCGCCCAGGCGGGTCCAGTCGGTCAGCCACTCCTGGACAGTACCGGCCTCGAGCAGGCGATCGCCCAGGTTGCTGAAGTGCGGCTCGATCTCGGGCCAGGTCCAGGCGATCAATTCTTCAGGGGTGGTGGGAAGGTTCTTGAGCATGGGAGTCTCCTGCAATTCCTAAGGGGTGAGATTACCAGGGTCCGAAGCCGACCTGGTGCGGGTCGGCAAGATAGTCTGCAACCCGGCGGACGTGGCCGGGGAGGATGCCTTCAGGCACGCTGACCCGGATGGCTGGCTCCTGGTCGGCATGGCGAACGCGCCGGAATGGGCCATCGCACTGCGGCATCCGGCGTACGCCCAGGGTGTCCGGGCGGGGCACCCACCCGGACAGGTTGCAGATCCGGTACAGGCAGCGCTTGAACACAGGCATCGTTACTGGTGTCCGAGAACGGGGCGCGGCCGGTAGGGTTCCTCGATGGATTTGATTACTTCCTCGTCGAGCCTGATGTCGAGGGCGGCAATCGACTGTTCAAGATGCTCCAGCCTGGTCGCCCCGATGATCGGGGCCGTGATGTGGGGCTTGCCCAGAAGCCAGGCCAGGGCGATCTGCGAGCCGCTGATGCCGTGTTGGGCAGCTGCTTGTGCCACCCGTTCGGCGATGGTGAAATCGGTCTCCTGGAAATAGAAGTTGTCAGCCAGGGGGTCGTTCTGAGCCCGGATGGTCTCGCCCTCGCCGGGCTGCCTGCGGTTTCCGGCGAAGAAGCCGCGTGCCAGCGGGCTCCACGGGATCAGGGCCAGGCCCTGGTCGATGCAGAAGGGGATCATCTCGCGCTCTTCCTCGCGGTAGATCAGGTTGTAGTGATTCTGCATCGAGACGAAGCGCGTCCAGCCATGCGCATCGGCAGCCTGCTGGGCCCTGGCCAGCTGCCAGGTCCACATGCTCGAGGCTCCGAGATAACGCACCTTGCCAACCTTGACCAGGTCGTGCAAGGCTTCCATGGTCTCTTCGATCGGGGTGGTCTCATCCCAGCGGTGGATCTGGTACAGGTCGACATAGTCCATCCCCAGGGCCTGCAGCGAACGGTCGATTGCATCCAGGATGTGCTTGCGCGACAGACCGCCGTCGTTGGGGTCATCGCTGCGTTTGAAGAAAACCTTGGTGGCGATGACCACGGTCTCGCGCCGGACCCCGAAATGGCGCAGCACGTTGCCCAGCACCTGCTCGCTGACGCCGTTGGAGTACATGTCGGCGGTGTCGAAGAAGTTGATCCCGGCGTCGAGACATTTCTTGATGAACGGGCGGGTCGATTCCTCGTCCAGCACCCAGGGGCGCCACTGCGTCGAGCCGTAGCTCATCATCCCCAGGCACAGGCGGGAAACTTTCAGCCCGGTCTTGCCGAAGTTGACGTATTCCATTTGTGTTCCTTTCCCGAGCCGATCAGACCTGGGCTGCGACATTGTTTTACGAAGTGCGCTCCATGCGCTGCGATCTTTCGCACCCCAGGGGAAGAACCTTTACATGCTAGTGCTTCTTGCAGAAAAAGCGGTACTGAAGTCGCCACGATGCAGGTGGTCGCCACGATCTCGGTTCGGATATTTCCGCAGTACTTTGCAATTGTCTCACAGGAAAAGCAGATAGCACAGAGACATCCTTCCTCTGTGCTATCTGTCTTATTTCACGATTGCCAGGTGGGCCAGGCTGGCCGCCAGGCGCTTGATCCCGACGCTCTCGAAGACCACGTCGACGGTCTCATCGTTGTCCTGGTATTTGCTGTTCAGCACGATGCCCTCTCCCCAGATCGGGTGCTTGACCCGCATTCCGGCCCGATATTCCAACTCCGGGGCGGTGGCCGGAGCGGCATCGGCGCGCAGCCAGGAGGGGGTGATGGCGCGGGCACCGCGCCGGGGCGTGCGCGCCTTACCCGAAAGCAGTGCGGCCGGGATGTCGTCCAGGTAGCGTGATGGGATGGTCTCCTCGGTATAGCCGCGCGAGCCGCGCCGCAGGGCGCGCAGCAGATACAGGCGGTCCTTGGCGCGCGTGATCCCGACGTAGAACAGACGGCGTTCTTCTTCCATCGATTCGGGGTCATCGAAGGAGCGGCTGTGAGGCAGGCTGCCGTCGTCCAGGCCAACGATGAAGACGGCCCCGAACTCGAGACCCTTGGCAGCATGCAGGGTCAGCAGGGTGGGGGCGTTCTTGCCTTCCGCCATGGTGTCCTGATCGGAGATCAGGGCCACATCTTGCAGGAATTCGTCCATCGTGCGAGGGCTGTATTCGAGCGCCAGGCGGCGCAGTTCCTGAACGTTCTCCCAGCGTTCGGCACCCTCGTCGGTCCCGTCGTCGATGTAGGCACGGTAGTTGATGTCGCCGACGATCCGGTCGAAGAGCTCGCTGACCGTGGCCCGGGAGGCCCCGGCCTTCCAATTGGTCAGCATGGCACCGAAGTCGGCCAGAGGAATAACCGCCCGACCGCTGAACTGCGGCCAGAGTGGGGATTGGTCGTCGCGTGAAAGCTCCATGGCTGCCGCGCCCGGGCTTAGGCCGGCAGCGCGGGCAGCGCTATGCAGGGCCAGCAAGGTCTTATCGCCGATGCCGCGCGGCGGGACGTTGATCACCCGGTCGAGGGCGATCTCGTCAGCCGGGTTGTGGACCAGGCGCAGGTAGGCGATGATATCCTTGACCTCCCGGCGACCGTAGAAGCGCTGGGCGCCCACCAGCCGGTAGGGCAGGCGAGCCTGCAGGAAGGCCTCCTCCAGCAGGCGCGACTGGGCGTTGGTGCGGTACATCACGGCACACTCGCCCGGTTCGACCGTCTTGGCAGCTACCAGGCTGGCAATGGTGTCGACAACGAAGGAGGCCTCCCCGTAATCGTCGAAGGATTCATAATAGAAGACCTTCTCACCCTGGCCGCGCTCGGTGAACAGGCGCTTGCGGCGGCGGTTGGGAGCCCGGTCGATGACCGCCATGGCGGTGTCCAGGATCGTTTGCTGGGAGCGGTAATTTTGTTCCAGGAGAATGATCAGGCAATCCGGGTAATCTTTTTCAAAACGTTGGACATTTCGGTAATCTGCGCCTCGCCATGCGTAAATCGATTGGTCGGGGTCCGCGACCACGAACAGGTTGCGATGCACGGAGGCCAGGTGGTTGAGGAGAACATATTGAGCGAAATTTGTGTCCTGGTATTCGTCCACCAGCACGTGGGTGAAACGTTGAGCGTATTTCTCCCGCACGGCGGGAAACGCAGAGAGCAGGTGGGCGGTCCATAATAGCAGGTCGTCAAAGTCAACGGCGTTGGACTGCTTCAATAATTCCTGGTAGTGCTGATAGACGCGCTTGATCACCTCGTCGCGGTAGGTTTGGGTGGGGTAATCTTCCGGGAAGATCAGGTCGTTCTTGGCCCGCGAAATGGCGCCGTGGATGGATAACGGGCGGTAGGCCTTATCGTCCAGTTTGAGATCGCGGATCGCCGACTTGACCAACCGGACCTGGTCGTCGGCGTCAAAAATAACGAAGTTGGATGCGAGGGGCAGGTGTTCGGCCTCGCGGCGCAGGATGCGGGCGCAGGTGGCGTGAAAGGTCCCCAGCCACAGGCCGTCGGTGGCCAGTTCGCCCAACATGGCCTGCACGCGCTGATCCATCTCGCGAGCGGCCTTATTGGTGAAGGTGACGGCCAGGATCTGCCAGGGGCGTACACCCTGGTTGGCGATCAGGTGGGCGACCCGCTGGGTCAGGACGCGCGTCTTGCCGGACCCGGGTCCGGCCAGGACGAGCACAGGCCCGGCGCCAGCTGTCACGGCCTGGCGCTGCGGTGGGTTGAGTTTGTCGAGGAAATCCATGATCGGGCCGCAGGGGTGGACGGCGATCCGCCTCTACGGGTTGCCTATTTTATTTCCGAAGTGCAGTGCGGGCAGCGGGTGGCCTTGAGCGGGACGACTGTGAAACAGAAGGGGCACTCCTTGGTGGTCGGCTCGGCCGGGGCGGGCTTCTTGCTCATACGGTTGACTGCTTTGACCAGCAGGAAGATGACCAGGGCAATGATCAGGAAATCGACGATCGCCTGGATGAACAGGCCGTAGTTGATGGAAGCCTCTCCGACGGTGACCGACAGGCTGCTGAAATCGACCCCGCCGAGCGCCAGACCGATCAGGGGCATGAAAATGTCGTTGACCAGCGAGGCGACGATCTTGCCGAAGGCGCCGCCGATGATGACCGCCACGGCCAGGTCGAGCACGTTGCCGCGCAAGACGAAGTCTTTAAATTCCTTGAACATCCTTCTCCTCCTGGGGGAATGTGTGAAGCGGGTTGATTGTACCGTCACGGGGAGGGCCTGTCAACGCGCCGGACAGGTTGTTGTATAATCGGTTCATTCGATCAGGGGAAGAGGTATCCAGTCCGTGATGCGGGCCAGGATACCATCCTGGCCCGCAATGCGCCCGATCAAGCAAGGGAGGCTCCTATGTCTGCTCGCAAGCACCTGATGAAATTGGTGCGCCTGGTTTTGCTCCTGGTTTTCAGCCTGTCTGCCTGTGGAAGCAATGCCGATGCACCCTCTACTCCAGAACTGACTTCCTTGCCGCTCGAGCCGAGCGCGAGCCCCTCCAGCCCACGCACCCTGACGGTCTGCCTGGGCTCAGAGCCGGCATCTCTGTTCCCGCTCGGCAACCTGTCGTCGTCGGCCCAGGCGGTCCTGGCGGCCGTCTACGATGGCCCGATCGATTCCAATTCCTATGGCTACCAACCGGTCATCCTGGAGAAACTGCCCAGCATTGGCGACGGCGATGCCGAACTGATCCCGGTCCCGGTTTATGTGGGCGATGAGGTGGTTGACGCTGAGGGCATCCCGGTCACCCTGACGGCCGGGACACGGATCCGCCCGGCGGGCTGCCGCAGCGACAACTGCGCCATCGAGTACGACGGCCTGTCCGAGGTCCAGATGGACCAGATGGTGGTCAACTTCAGCCTGCTGCCTGGTCTCGAGTGGTCCGACGGCGAGCCGCTGACGGCCCACGATTCGATCTTCGCCTATACCCTGGCGGCCAACCCGGACCTGCCGGGGTCGAAATATCTGACCGATCGTACCCAGGCGTATGAAGCGGTCGACGACCTGACCGTCCAGTGGTGGGGCAGGCCGGGGTACATCGATCCAACCTATTATGTCAACTTCTGGGCGCCTCTGCCGCGCCACTTGTGGGAGTCGTACTCGCCTGGTGAACTTCCCGAGATCGACATTGCCGCCGTCACGCCCATAGGGTGGGGTCCTTTCATAATAGTAGAGTGGCTCGAGGGCGACCGCGTGATCCTGGAGAAGAACGCGAACTACTTCCGCGCCGCTGAGGGTCTGCCGCACTTCGATACCCTGGTCTTCCGCTTCGTCCCGGACCCGGAGACGGCCCTCAGCGAGCTGGTCGCTGGCAGGTGTGACCTGCTCGATCCGGGCATCCGCCTGGACGGCCAGGTCAGCCTGCTGCAGGCGATGGACGGGCAGGGACAGCTCCAGTTGCTGGTCACCACCACACCGGTTATGGAACGGATCGACTTCGGCATCCGCCCGGCGGAATACGACGACGGCTATTATGCCGGCTCGGACCGGGCCGATTTCTTCGGCGACCCGCGCTTGCGTCAGGCGATCACCCTGTGCATCGACCGCCAGCGGATCGTCGATACGGTCACGCTCGGGCTGAGCGAGGTGCCCGGTTCGTTCCTGCCGGCTGAGCATCCGCATTTCAATCCTGCGGTGACCTCGTACGCCTATGATCCTTCGGCGGCCGACCAGTTGTTCGAGCAGGCTGGCTGGCGCGACGTGGACCAGGATCCGGCCACCCCGCGCCAGGCCTGGGGGGTGAGCACGGTCTTGAACGGGACCGAATTGGCCCTGACCTACTACACCACCGGGGCAGCCCAGCGGGTCCAGGTGGTGACCATCGTGGCCGAGTCGCTGGCCGGTTGCGGGGTCCGGGTCGAGGTCCAGTACTTCGAGCCGGCCGGGCTGTACGCCCCCGGTCCCGACGGCCCGCTGTTCGGACGCAGTTTCGACCTGGCCCAGTTCTCGATGGGCAATACCGGGATCGAGCCGTCGTGCGCCTGGTACACCAGCGCCGAGGTCCCGGACGTGGCAAATTACTGGGTGGGAACCAACCTCAGCGGCTACAGCAATCCTGGCTTCGACGCCGCCTGCCTGGCTGTGCGCCAGTCGATCCCCGACGATGCGGTCTTCGGGCAGGGTTATCAGGAGACGCAGGCCATCTTTGCCCGCGACCTGCCGGTCATCCCGCTCTACTGGCGGCTCAAGGCCGCCGCCGCCCGCCCAGACCTGCTGAACTTCAGCCTTGATCCGACGGCTGCCACCAGCCTGTGGAACATCGAATCCTTCGATCTGGCCGGTCCCTGATCCTCTCCGGGCAGCCTTTAAGGGTCAATCAACAGTGAAATTCAAATCCGAAGAGGGGCACTTGACTTTTTGTTGCTCTTGTGTTAATCTTCGATTAGCCCCTTTTGGCGTTTTTTCGCCATAAATGGCGGCAATTTGAGCGAAGGAGGTGATTATCCGGGCATAAAACCTCGTTTTTCTGATTCCCCCATCTATTTCACCCAATCTGTTCAATCTATCTGGAGGAGAAAGACATATGTTACGCAAACGCTTGATGTTGGTCTTTGGTTTGCTGATCGTTGCCAGCATGGTCCTTGCGGCCTGCGGCGCCGACACAACCGAAGCCCCCGAGGTAGTGACCACGGAAGAGGCCGAGACCCCTGTGGTTGAGACCGAGGCCCCTCGCACCACCCGCACCGGCGCCTGGGTTGACCAGGTCGTCTTCACCAGCATTGACCAGGCCGAAGCAGCTCTCACCCAGCTGCAGGCCGGCGAGATCGATATCTACGCCTACTCCGTCAATGATCCGGTGCTCTTTGATACCGTCAAGGCCGACGACAATCTGTCCTACACCACGGCCTTCGGTTCCTACAGTGAGTTGAGCTTCAACCCATCCGGGCCCGAGTTCCTCGACGGCCGCCTGAACCCCTTCAGCTCTCCGGTGATCCGCGAGGCCATGAACATGCTGGTCGATCGCGATTACATCGCCCAGGAGATCTACGGTGGTCTGGCTGTCCCGAAGTTCACCTCGCTGAACAGCTCCTTCGCCGACTATGCCCGCTACGTTGCGACCAACCGCGCGATCGAGGCCTTCTATGCCTACAATCCTGAACGGGCCAATGAGATCATCACGGCGGAAATGATCGCCATGGGCGCCGAGCTCGTGGACGGTCTTTGGAGCTACAACGGCGCTCAGCTGACGATCATCATCATCATCCGCACCGAGGATGAGCGCATGGAGATCGGCGACTACGTCGGTTCCCAGCTCGAGTCGGTCGGCTTCGCCGTCGACCGCCAGTACAAGACCCGTTCCGAGGCCTCGCCCATCTGGGTGCAGTCTGACCCGGCCGAAGGCCAGTGGCATATCTACACCGGTGGTTGGATCACCACTGCCATCAGCCGCGACGACGGCACCAACTTCAGCTTCTTCTACACCCCGCGCGACTATCCGATCCCGCTGCACCAGGCCTACACCCCCACCGAGGAATTCGACGCGGTGGCCCTGCGGCTGCGCAACAACGACTTCACGTCCATGGAAGAGCGCGGCGAGCTGTTTGAGCAGGCCCTGTGGCTTGCCCAGCAGGATTCCTCGCGCGTCTGGCTGATCGACCAGATCAGCTTCTCGCCCCAGGTCGCCAACCTGGAGGTCGCCTACGACCTGGCTGGCGGTGTCGCTGGTTCCGCACTCTGGCCCTACACCATCCGCTTCACCGGTGAAGAAGGCGGCGTTGTCAGTTGGGCGCAGCCTGGCGTCCTGATCGAGCCCTGGAACCCGCTCGCTGGCTCCAACTGGATCTATGACCAGACCCCGCAGCGCGCCACCCAGGATACTGGCACCATGCCTGATCCCTTCACTGGTCTGGCCTGGCCGCACAAGATCGAGAGCATGGATGTCGTCGCTACGACAGGCCTGCCGATCGCCCGGACCCTTGACTGGGTCACCCTGTCCTTTGTCGACCAGATCGATGTCCCGGCCGATGCCTGGGCTGACTGGGATGCCGTCAATCAGGTCTTCCTGACCGTTGGCGAAGTGTATCCTGATGGCGTCACCTCCCAGGTCAAGGTCACCGTGACTTACCCGGCCGACCTGTGGGAGACGGTCTCCTGGCACGACGGTTCCCCGTTGACCATGGGCGACTTCATCATGGGCATGATCATGACCTTCGATCCCGGCAAGCCTGACAGCGCCATCTACGATGAGGCAACTGGTGCCAACGTGGAAGCTTACCTGGCGCATTTCCGCGGTGTCCGGATCCTCTCGACCGATCCCTTGACCATCGAAACCTACGATGATCTGTATGCTCTGGATGCCGAGAACAACGCGGTGACCTGGTGGCCGACCTTCGCTTACGGCACTGCCCCGTGGCACAATCTCGCCATCGGCGTGCAGGCTGAGACCGACGCCCAGCTGGCCTTCTCGGCCGACAAGGCTGATGCGCTTGAGGTCGAGTGGATGTCTTACATCAGCGGTCCGAGCCTGGATATCCTGTCCAGCTACGTTGATGCCAATGTCGGCGCCGGGTTCATCCCGTACGCTGCCACCCTGGGCCAGTACGTGACGGCTGAAGAGGCGGATGCCCGCTTCGCCAACCTGCAGGCCTGGTATGCGGAGCGCGGCCACTTCTGGAATGGCACCGGCCCGTTCTATCTCGAGTCGGTCTACCCGGTCGAGCAGACCCTGACCCTGGCTCGCAACCCCAATTATCCTGACCTGGCTGATGAATGGGCTCGTTTCTCGGAACCGAAGATCGCCGTGGTTGACCTGACTGGCCCGACCAGCGTTGCTGCGGGCGAGGAAGCCACCTTCGACGTCTTCGTGACCTTCAACGATGCCCCCTACCCGGGTGCGGAGATCAGCGGCGTGCAGTACCTGGTCTACGATGCCACCGGTACCCTGGTGGCGACCGGCGAAGCCACGTTCGTTGCGGACGGTCAGTACCAGATCGTCCTGCCGACCGACGGCTTTGCTGCTGGCTCGAACAAGGTGGAAGTGGCGGTCACCTCCTATGTGGTGAGCATCCCGTCCTTTGCATCCTTCGAGTTCGTTACGACTGCTCCGTAAGTCGTAGTTCATGAATGAAAGTCTGATAGGGGTGGGATTTCCCACCCCTATCAGACTCCTGTTATTTTTGGGAAGGTTGAAGCATGAGCGAAGAGACCCAGGCCCAGCCGGTTGAAGGTCAACTGAGTCCTATTAAAAGAGGACAGAACGCATTGACGCGAGTGGCCAGGTATACAGGAGTCCGCCTGGTTGTGCTTTTCCTGACGGTGGTTGTGGCAATTTTCCTGACAATCATGATCGCCAACATGGGGGGGTATGTAGATCAGATCCGGCGCGGCGAAATCCGAGAAAACGTCAATCAGCGGGCCATCCAAAACCCGGCGATCAGGAACCTGGAGCCCGCGGAACGCCAGGCATGGATCGCAACCAATGTCGCCATCGAGGAGGATCGGCTGGGTTTGAACGATCCGTTCATTGTCAGAACGGCCAACTACATGTCGAACGCCCTGTCCCTCAATTTGGGCCGTTCGCAATATCTCGCCAGCGACAGCGGTTCCAGGCAGGTCCGGCTGATCATCCTCGAACGTCTGCCGACGACCCTGGTCCTTTTCGGGACGGCCAATCTGCTGCTGTTTTTCTTCCAGCTTTTTGCCGCGCTCGCGCTTTCGAGAAAGTACGGTAGTTTTTGGGATCGAGTCATCATTGCTTTGACGCCGTTGAATGCTGCACCGGGATGGTTCTATGGCATTTTTCTGATCCTGATTTTTGCCGCCATCTTCCGGATCTTGCCCTTTGGCGGCATGGTGGATGCACCTCCACCCGCGAACAGGTGGTTGTATGCTTTGAGCCTTATGGAGCACATGATCCTGCCGATCATGGCGCTGGCGATCAGTGGCTCGTTCATTGCCATCTACTACCAGCGCACGTTCTTTCTGATCTATTCCTCTGAAGATTACGTCGAGATGGCCAAGGCCAAGGGGCTGCCATCCAAGGATATCGAGCGCCGCTATGTCCTCCGGCCAACCCTGCCGACCATCATCACCCAGTTCCTGCTGGGACTGGTCTTCGTCTGGACCGGCGCACCCATTTTCGAGACCATTTTTGAGTGGCCTGGGCTGGGGCGCACACTTTTCCAGGCCGTTGGCCTGTATGATACCCCGGTCATTGTGGGCTCCACGGTCCTCTTCGCCTACATCCTGGCCCTGACCGTGTTCCTGCTGGATTTCATCTACGTTTTGGTCGACCCGCGGGTGAAAATCGGTGGTGGAGGAGGCACATCGGCATGAAGCAACTGCAGAAGAATTTCCGCGAACTGCTCCGCTATCCATCGGCGATCGCCGGGATGGCGATCATCCTGGTCCTGATCGGCATTTCGGTCTATGCCCTGGCCAGCATTCCCTACGACGAGGCGATCCGCCTGTGGCGCGGCGGGGAAGAGGTCTGGTACATGAACCCCAAG
>JAFGSI010000005.1 GCA_016934715.1 Anaerolineales bacterium | reverse complement strand
GGAAACCGACAACAGTACCGCTAGATATCCAGGTTTCGCACACTACGGGCATGAGTCTGGATGAACCTCCGCCGCGGGTCGACGGCGTCGCCCATCAGCATGTCGAAGGTCCGGTCGGCCTCGGCTGCGTCGTCGATGGTCACCAGCAGCAGGGTCCGGTTCATCGGATTCATGGTGGTTTCCCACAGTTGGGCGGGGTTCATCTCGCCCAGACCCTTGTAGCGCGACAGGCCGGCTTTGTCGGCGCTGATACCCAGCGCGGTCAGGAGCTTATCCTTGTCAGCCTCGGTGTAGGCGTAATGGACCTGGTTCTTGTGGACCAACCGGTAGAGCGGCGGCTGGGCGATGTAGAGGTGGCCCTCCTCGATCAGGGTCGACATGTAGCGGAAGAAGAAGGTCAAAAGCAGGGTGCGGATGTGACTGCCATCCACGTCAGCATCCGTATTGTGACAGCAGACCCCGCCCGTGCCGCAGATGAAGGTTTCATCCCCTTCTACTGAAAAATCATAGACGCGGCATCCAGAGACTGGCAGCCGGCGCACCGAACGAACGCGCAGACCGATCAGGTCTCCAGCCATGGGCACAGCGTGTTTTTTCCCTCTCTTCCCGGCAGGCCGCGATAACCATTCGGAAAGTCTGCCAGCAGCCGCGTGTTGTTTCCAGACGGGTCCGAGTGCGACCAGGGCCTCCCGATCGGAGATCGTGAGAATGTGGGCTGACTGGCGGGTGATGACGGGTTTCCCCCGGATCAGGCCGGCAGGAGCTCCGTGCGGCTCGCCAACAGAGAGCGAAGCCTGCACCCCGAGCCCGAGCAGCAGGTACATCCATTGGTTCGCCAGCCCATTCGAAGCAGTTGTGAAGCGCATGGCATTCCTGCCAAGCGTCCCCCCTCCCATGAAACAGCCGCGCAGAAAGGCCATCTGCAGCGGTCTGGCGACATTGAAAACCAGGTCCGGGATGAGCTTTCGATCGGCGTTTGTCCCATCGAAACCGAAAACCAGGCGGAAGACGGTTGTGACCACGCGGTTGCGCACGCGCAGCTCCGCCGCCCGGCCGTCATCGCCTCGGGTAAGCTCCGGTTCAAGGGTGAACACATTCCTTATGGCCGAGATCAGTTCAGGGACATGGGCCTCGTTCCGCTTCCCGATCGCCAGGCGGATCCCGTTTCGCTGATCGAAAGCGCCCTCTACTGCAAAAAAGCCCAACAAGGTCATCAGATCCTGATCGACAGGGATCCTGCGCGGCACAGCGTTCTCCGCATCCGCAGGATGCGTCAGCACCAGTTCCCCCTGCAGGGTGTCCAGGTCAGATCGGTTGAGTTCAGAGAGCTGGACCGATCTGTCCACGCGGATGCGCGGCGCGGCCTGGTAGAGGGTCTGCCAGGCATGCTCGAGGCGGCTGTCGCCTGCGGCCGGGCGCGCAGGCCGGCCGGGTGGCTCCAGCTCCAGGGTCGCTGCGCGGGTCGAAAATTGACTCGGGCCAGGATGGGATGCGCCTTTTTCTCGGGTGGAGGAAGTTGCCGGGTGGCGGATCCCCACATTTTCGAGAATTGGTTTTTGGGCGATGCCAGTCGCTCGCCGCTGGTTCTCGAGCAAGCCGCCGACCTCCTGCGGGTTCCCAATCCGCGCCGCGATCCTCTCCGGGTGCTCCTGGCGCACGCGTTGACGCTGCCAGGCTTCCACGGCAGGCCCACGGGCGACGATCTGTTCGTCGAGCGAATCCCCCAGCATCAGCAAGGACTGCAAAAGGTCGAGCTGAACCGGATGGGATTGCGCCGGGGGGAGGGTCGCGGGTACAGCCAGAAGATCGCCTGCTTCGACCTGATCGCCCCGTTTCAATGTCGGACGTCCATCCGCACCCGTGACGAACACGCTGTGCTCACCGGTCACTTTTACCCGGCGGCCGTATGCGGTCTCGATCTCATACAGCGATCCATCGTGATCGTGGCGGATCACGCTCTTGATCGGTTTGTAGCGGACCTGTCCATCCTTGGGGTCGAAGCACAGGATCTGGTACAAAGATGGATTCTTGCCCATCTCCATCAGGTCGTCAATGAAGGGGCCCACCTGTACCGAATGGATCTCACCCTGGGTATCCTTGATAAAGGTCCACTCCTCCCCGGCGACGCTCATGATGATCACCCGCCCATAGCGCAACCCCGACAGGTCGAAGTTGTCCCCGATGCCGGTGCCGAGGGCCGAGATCAAGGCCTTGACCTCGTTGTTGCCCAGGATCTTGTCCAGGCGGGCGCGCTCGGTGTTGAGGATCTTGCCGCGTAGAGGCAGGATGGCCTGGAAATGCCGGTCGCGGCCCTGCTTGGCGCTGTTGTGGACAAAAACGCCGCCTGCCAGGGCGAAATTATGGCTGTGGGGCACTTCGAGATCATACACGTCCATGCGCTCCGAAAGCCATTCCACCGAAACGACTTTATGGTTGTAGTGGGCAGCTGCCTCACCGGCCCGGTCCGACACGCGCACGCTGGTCCTGGCGCGGGAAGCTTCCGCCTGGCGGGCGTGGATCTCCAGGTGCTGTTCTTCCGTGATCCGGTGGAGATCGGCAGGGGAGTAGTTCTGCCGGTCGCGATGACCAGGAGGACAGGGAGCGCCTCTCTTCAGCGCGCCGACGCCTGCCCGGCGGTTGTACCCGTCGGCAAGCACCTCCGTGAACAACCAGCTCTGCGACCGCGGATCCCAGGCCATTTCGCGGCCGGCGTTCGTGGCCCCTGCTTCATGCACATCTGACAGCTTCCGGTAAAGCGGCATGAGCGATTCGCCATTCGCCAGCGCAGATGCCGGTTTGTAATTGCCATCGCGCAGCAGGAAGGGATGATCCGGGGTGCAGACCAGCGCCTCCCCGTTCTCCAGCAATACGCGCACGACAGCGGCCTTGGTGCGGGTCAGGCGCGGATGGGTGATGCGCTCCAGCCCGATTTTGCCATCCGGGCGAATGGTATAGCAGAAATGTTCCTTCCCTTGTGCTTGTTCGGCAATGATCTCCCGAAAGCTCAGGGCGCGGCCATCGACCAACGCAACCAGCGTGTCACCCGCGAAGCAGCCTCCCGCGCTGTCGCCCTCGACGATGTACAGCTCGGTCTTGGACGAGTCGCGCTCGGAGCAGTCAGCCAGTTTCCCCGGCAGGGTCAGGCTCTCAAGGGCGCTCTTGCGGATGACCAGGTCGCGCGCCTTGCGGGCGGCGTCGCGCGCCCGGGCCGAGGTCAGGCATTTGTCGACGATCGCCTTGGCCGTGCGGGGATTCTCCTCCAGGAAGGTGGCGAAGGCTTCGCCGACCACCTGGGCGGTCAGGGTCTGCACCTCGGGGTTCATCAGCTTGACCTTGGTCTGGCTTTCGAACTGCGGGTCGGGGTGTTTGATCGAGATGATCGCCGTCAGCCCTTCGCGCGTATCGTCGCCCGAGAAGTTGGGGTCGGCGTCCTTGAGCAGGTTGGCCTTGCGGGCGTGATCGTTGATCACGCGCGTCAGGGCCGAGCGCATGCCGGTCAGGTGCGTGCCGCCGTCGATGGTGTTGATCGTGTTGGCAAAGGCGTAGACCGACTCGGTGTAGGCGTCGGTGTACTGGACGGCGCACTCGATCCCGATCCCGTCGACCTCTTTGTCGGCAAAGACCACCGGATGCAGACCGGCCCGGTTGCGGTTCAGGTAGCGGACGAAGGAGGTGATCCCGCCCTCGAAGTAGAAGGTCATCTGGCGGTTGGTGCGCTCGTCCTCGAAGTGGATCGTCACGCCGCGGGTCACGAAGGCCATCTCGCGGAAGCGCTGCACCAGGGTGTCGAACTTGAAATCCAGTTCGTTGAGGAAGATCATCGGGTCGAACTTGAACGTGGTCCGGGTGCCGGTCTCGTCGGGTCTGGACTTGCCAATGACCTTGACCGGCTCCTGCGGATAGCCGCGCTCGAAGCGCTGGAAGTGGACCTGGCCCTCACGCCGGACCTCGACCTCGCACCATTCCGAGAGGGCGTTGACCGCGCTGACCCCGACGCCGTGCAGGCCGCCCGAGACCTTGTAGCCGCCGCCGCCGAACTTGCCGCCGGCGTGCAGCTTGGTCATGACCACCTCCAGGGCCGACTTCTTCTCGGTCGGGTGCATGTCGACCGGAATGCCGCGCCCGTTGTCCTGCACCGTGACGCTCGAGTCGGGGTGGATGGTGATCTCGATGCGCGTGCAGGACCCGGCCAGGGCCTCGTCGATCGAGTTGTCGACGACCTCGTAGACCAGGTGGTGCAGGGCCTTGACGTCGGTGCCGCCCACGTACATGCCGGGGCGCCGGCGGACGGCTTCCAGCCCTTCCAGGACCTGGATGTCCTTTGCTTCGTAACTTCCGTTGGCCACAAGTACCTCCACAGGGGCCCGGGGCAGGCAACTCCGCCGGCGCTCCACACAGGTAAATTAGATGCCGGCTGAACTGACCTTGCGGGTCTTCAACTGCTCGAAGACCGCCTTCAACCAGGCATTGACATTGCTGTAGTAAATGAAGCTGGACGCCAGTACGGCGGTCGAGATGAAGGCATGCCCGACGATCCCGACCAGCAGCAGCCAGGTGTTCTCCGGGGGGGTCCTCCACAAGATGTCGAGACCCTTGCTGATCAGGAAGGCCAGGATGATGAACAGGGCGCTGGTGGGCAGGGTGAAGCGTACCATGCGCAGGCTGGTCATGATTGCCCCGAAGGTGGTTTGCTGGTAGGTGTAGATGCCGTGCGGCGAGAAGAAGACCGGCAGGATGATCCAGATGGCGAAGAAGGACAGGCCCAGGATGGCGATCTGCCCCAGGAACGGATTGAGGGTCTGCAGCAGGGCCAGGGCCGTGAACAAGGGCAGCCCGACGACCAGTGCCACCAGCCACCAGAACAGGGACTGCACGACGGCCCGGCTGCTGGTCTGCAGGATCGTTCCCAACCCGCCGGTGCGTTTCATCTGCAGGGCCACGCCCGAGACCCAGTAGAAGTACAGCGCCCCGAGCCACAGGCCGAGCAGGGCCAGTGCCAACCCCCAGCCGAAGATGTCGAGCACCGTCCCGACATCAAAGGCCAGGGGCGTACCGAGCGGTGTCTCGAGCGGCGAATCGAACCCGCCCAGCAGGCTCGAGGCCCCGACCGGATAAGTGCGCAGGATCATCAGCAGGTTGAAGCGCTCGGCGAAGGCGGACACGCCCTGCTGCTGGGCGGCCAGGTCAGGCAGGCTGGGGGCCTGCAAGAGAGGGTTCGACAGGCTGAGCGCGAACCAGCCTTCCAGGAAGTTCTGGATGCGCAAACGCGGCCCGAACCACAGGAACAGGTCGAGCAGGAGCGGCAGGGTGATCACCGCGATGTGATTGGCCACGGCCTCGAAGCCCGCTGTCAGCGAGGCGATCAGGCCCGGGGGCGGGGGGAGTTTACCCGGTTCGACTTCCATAGCGACTTATTCTACCACACGCCTGAATTGGTATAAATGTTCTATTTGGCAGCTGTGCCTGGTCCAGCCCCGTTCCGGTTGCCAGCAAGCCGTGAGGGTCGGCCGCTGTGGGCACCGGCATATTTCAGGGGTTGGCAGGCGGAGCGGAGGCAGGTACAATCCAGGCGATGGCCGAAAAGCGTTACCTGCCCGATTCCAGCCGAGTCAGCGTGCTGACCGCCATGATCCTGTTGACCTACGCCCTGACGCGCGTGATCAGCGCCCCGATCTATCCGCTGCGGATCCCGCTGGCTGGGCTGACCCTGGAATTCAACCTCAACCTGAACACTGCCTTCGCGATCCTGGCAGCCGGGCTGGCCGCCGCGGGGGTGGATTGGCTGCTGCGCGGCCATCCCTCCATCCGGCCGGGGGAGACGGTCGAACACTGGCTGATCCCGATGCTGACCGCCATGGTGACCGGGATCGCCCTGTACGCCATGCCGACCGGCCCGGTGTGGTGGCTGGGTTTCGGCCTGGGCGGGCTGCTGCTGGTGGCCGTCTTCCTGGCCGAATACGTCGTCGTGGATCCCGGCGACACCCGCTACACGGCAGCGACCGTCGCCCTGACGGTCCTGGCCTTCACGCTCTACCTGATCCTGGCGGTGGCCCTGCGGGCCGGGGGGACCCGCCCGCTGCTGGTCATCCCGGCCCTGTTCATTGCCGGCGGCCTGACTGCCCTGCGGACCCTGCACCTGCGCCTCAACGAGCGCTGGGAGTTCGCCTGGGCGATCGGGATTGCCCTGGTCGGAGCGCAGCTGGCCGCCGGGCTGTTCTTCTGGCCGCTGGCACCGATCCGCTTTGGCCTGGGATTGTTGGGCCCGGTCTATGCCCTGACCGGCATGGCTGTCAGCCTGGAGGAGGGCACGCCCGTCCGGCGGGCAGTGATCGAGCCGGCGGTCATGCTGGGGGTGATCTGGGGACTGGCGATCTGGCTTGGATGAACTGCGCCGTACCCGGCTGCAGTGTGACTCCCCGGATCTGAGCAACCTTGTCCTCCTTTTCGTGTTACCATGATTGCAGGATAGCTACCCTCGCCCTGGAGGAGTACGGAATGCCAATATTGGTAGACGCTGGCCTCTTGCTGGCGGCATATCTCTTCGGTTCGATCCCGGTCGGACTGATCATTGTCAAGATCTTTACCGGCCAGGATGTCCGGAAGGTGGAGAGTGGACGGACGGGAGGCACCAACGTCTATCGGGCGGCCGGGTTCGGCGCCGGGCTGGCGACCGCCCTGCTGGACATCCTCAAAGCCGCCTCGACGGTCTGGCTGGCCCGGGCGGTGACCGATACGGCCTGGATCCATGCCCTGGTGCCGGTGGCTGCCATCCTGGGGCACAACTATTCGATCTTCCTGGCCGAACGCGGCCCGGAGGGACGCCTGCGGCTGCGCGGTGGGGCAGGGGGCGCGGCGGCCTTCGGCGGCATCTTCGGCCTGTGGTGGCCGGCCGGGCTGATCATGTTCCCGCTCGGCTTTCTGATCTGGTTCATCGGCGGCTACGCCTCGGTGACCACGATGAGCGTCCCGTTGATGGGGGTCATCATCTTTACGGTCCGCGCCCTCCTGGGGCAGTCCCCCTGGGAATATGTGCTCTACGGGGTCCTGGCCGAGATCCTGCTGGTCTGGGCCCTGCGGCCGAACATCAAGCGCCTGCGCGAGGGGACCGAGCGCCTGCACGGACTGCGCGCCTGGTGGCGCAAGCGCCGCCAGGCCCAGGAAGCACAGCCGCCTTCCCGGGAGGAGACCAGGGCGCGCAACCGCCCCGCCCATGGACGGCGCCGGGAGGCGAAACAGGCCTCGGGTCCGAGGGGGACCGGATAAATCCAAACAACCCGCTGGCAGCAGCCTGCCAGCGGGTTCTCTAATCCCTGGAGTTGGAAGCGCAGCACCTCAATCCTTCCTGGCTTTGCTCCTGGCAATGTGTTCGACTTCCTGCTGGTAGAGCGCCTGCAGGTTGTGACGGTGCAGGTCTGCCGCCAGCCCGCCCAGGTGAACCCGGCTCTTGCCGCAGGTCTCGACGTTCATCTCGTCGAGGAAGTCATCGGCAGCCCTGCGGCGGGAGGCCGTCTTGGCGACCTTGCGGATGGCGGCCAGGTAGTTGAGATTCTCCTTGACCGCTGCCTCGATCTCGCCGCGCAGGATGATATCGCCGTGGCCCTGGATGATGTTCTCCAGGCCCATGCGGCCGATCCGCTTGACCGAGGCGGTGATCTCGTCCAGGTCCCCATCGACGATGTAGGGCAGCGGCATGAAGGCGTCGCCGGCGAACAGGACCCGGTCCTCCTCGACCAGGACGGCGATCCCATCGGGGCTGTGCCCGGGGGCGGGCAGGAGGGTCAGGTTCTTCTTGCCGACCCGCAGGTTGAGTTCGCCCTGGTCGAAGGTCAGGTGGGGCAGGACGATCTTGACCTGCCGGAAGACCGGGTTCTGGCGGCGGGCGTTTTCGAGCGACGGCGCGCCGCGCTCGGCCAGCAGCTCCCGGCACAGGGAATGGGCGAGGATCGTCGCTCCGGGGAAGAAGCAGTTGCCCCAGGTGTGGTCGGCGTGGTAGTGGGTGTTGATCACGTAGCGGACCTGGACCCCCAGTTCGTGCTCGATGAAATCCCGGATGGCCAGGGTCTCGTCGGGCAGGGCCAGGGTGTCGATGACGATCGCCCATTGCGGGCCGGCCACGACCCCCGCCGTGACCTGGGCATAGACTTCGGATTGGAACCAGTAGACGTTCTCGGAGACGCGTTCGCGATGCATAGAGCTTCCTGTTGGTCGTAAGATACCTAAATCTAGCATAAATGGGGGCCAAAAGTCAAGTTTTCACCAATCCTGATCACGATTCAGCGGGTCGACAGGCGCCTGCCAGGGAAGGCGCGAAGCCCCCCTGCGAGGCTTGCGCTCGCAGGGGGGCACGCACGACATCGGGGGGGGGCCGGGATGCGCTCCCGGTTCACGGGTAAACGGTTACGGCATCGACGTCGATGATGCTCCCGGTTTTGTGCACGATCCGGATGATGTGCGGCCCGGCTCCCAGGTCGCCGCTGGTCCAGGTCTGCTGCCACATCAGGGTTGCGCTGTAGGCATCAAGTGTGTGGTAGAGGGCCCCATCGACATAGATCTCCATCGTGCCGCGAATGGAATTGGTCGTATAGGTCAACCGGAAGCTTGCGCCGTTGATAATGAAGGACGCCTCGCTGTTGATCGCCGTGGAGTAATGCATGGTGTTATTGTAGGGACCGCTGCCGGTGTAGGCGCTCCATGTGCCGGTGTAGAGGATCCCGCTGGAAGGGTTGTCATGGGTCCCGGCAGAGAGCGGGGCAATTTGGTAACTCGTGACCGCATCGACGTCAATGACGCTGCCGGCCGTGTGGACGATGCGGACGGTGTGGGGGGCAGGACCGGGTAAGATCCTGCTGTACCACGCCTGCTGCCAGAGGGTGGTGGCGCTGTACTGGTTGAGGGTGTGGTAGAGAGCCCCATCGACGTAGATCTCGGCCGTCCCACGGTTGGAACTGGCCGTGTAGGTCAGCGCGAACCGGTTGCCGTTTATGGAGAAGATGGCCTCTTCGCCGACGGTGGTCGAGAAGTGCATGGTGTTGCTGTAGGGGCCGCTGCCGCTGTAGGTCGACCACCTGCCGGCGTAGAGGATCCCCGCATAGGAGTCATCCTTGGTGCCGAGCGGGAGCGGAGTCAGTTGGGTGACCTGGACGGCGTCGACGTCGATGGTGCTGCCGGTGGCGTGAACGATGCGGATGGCGTGCGGGGTCGGTCCGGGCAGAAGACCGCTGGTCCAGGTCTGTTTCCAGACAGTGGTGGAAGCATACTGGTTGAGGGTGTGGTAGAGGACATCGTCAACGTAGATCTCGGCCGTGCCGCGCGAGGGGTTGGCAGTAAAGGTCAGGGCGAAGCTTTCTCCTTCGATGGGGAAGGCAGCCTGGCTGCCGGTGGCGGTGGAGTAGTGCAGGGTGTTGTTGTAGGGGCCGCTGCCGGCGTAGGTGGACCAGGTGCCGGTGTAGGTGATCCAGGCATTCGGGTCATCGTAGGTGCCCGGGAGGAGACCGGCGGGCGGTTTGGCGACGGCCGACGGGGAGGGAGACAGGGGACCGCGGTTGCTCTCCTCGTCGACGGCCCGGATGGCGAAGTAGTAGGTATTCCCCGGGGTCAGCCCGGAGACGGTCATGGATTGGGACGTACCGGCCGGAAGCGGGGCCGGGACGCCGGTGGTGACCGCGGTGGCCGCGTTCCAGGCCGTTTCGGAATTGATGGCTGTGGCAGCATAGCGGACCTGGTAGGATGTGGCGGAACCCGTGACGCCATCGTCGCCGGTGGCGGTCCAGGCGAGATCGACCGAGCCCATGGTGCTGCCCTGCACTGCGCTCAGGTCGTCAATCGTGCCTGGCGGAGTGGGGTCTGTCGAAGCGGTGACTGTAACCGCGTCAATATCGACGTAGCCACCCGTCTTGTGGACGATGCGGATGGTATGCTGGCCTGTCCCCAGGGGTGCGCTGGTCCATGTTTGCTGCCAGATCGTGGTGGCATTATACTGGTTGAGGGTGTGGTAGAGTTCGCCATCGACGTAGATCTCGATCGTGCCGCGCGCAGAATTGGAAGTATAGGTCAGGGTGAATTTGGCACCGTCAATGATGAACAGGGCCTCACTGTTGATCGCGGAGGAGTAGTGCAGGGTGTTGTTGTAGGGCCCGCTGCCGTTGTAGAGAACCCAGGTCCCGGTGTAGGTGATCGAGGAATGGGTGTCATCGTGCGTGCCCAGCGGGAGAGGGGTCAACTGGCTGACCGTGATCGCGTCCACGTCGATGACCGCCCCCGACAGGTGGACGATCCGAATGGTGTGAGGCGCGGAACCAGGCAGGATATCGCTGGTCCAGGTCTTCTTCCAGACGGTGGTGGCGCTGTACTGGTTGAGGGTGTGGTAGAGCTCGCCGTCGACGTAGATCGCGGCCATGCCGCGATTCGTGCTGCCGGTATAGGTCAGGCGCAGGCTGTTCCCATTGATCACAAACAGGGCTTCGCTTCCGGTCGCATTCGAGTAGTGCAGCGTGTTGTAGAGCGGGCCGGCTCCGCTGTAGGTGACCCAGCTGCCGTTGTAGGTGATCGAGGAATGGGCGTCATCGTAGGTGCCGGGGTCGAGCGGAGGCGGCGGCGTGGAATCCAGGACGGTGATCGCATCCACGTCGATGATGCCGCCGCTGGCGTGGACGATGCGGATGTCGTGGGGGGTGGCGCCGGGCAGGATGCCGCTGGTCCAGGTTTTCTGCCAGACCGTGGTGGCACTGTACTGGTTGAGGGTCTGGTAGAGCGCCCCATCGACGTAGATCCCGACCGTGCCGCGTGCGGTATTGGCAGTATAGGTCAGGCGGAAGCTGTTCCCGTTGATGGCAAAGACGGCCTCGTTCCCGGTCGCATTCGAGTAGTGCAGGGTGTTGAGGTAAGGGCCGGCTCCGCTGTAGGTGGCCCAGTTGCCGCTGAAGATGAGCGAAGGGCTGGCATCATCAACCGTACCAAGTTCGAGCGGTAGCGGCGGCGTGGTATTCATCACCGCGATCGCATCCACGTCGATGGTGCTGCCGGAGTCGTGGACGATGCGGATGGTGTGCGGGGTGGGACCGGGCAGGATGCCGCTGGTCCAGCTCTGCTGCCAGGCCAGGGAGGCGCTGTTCTGGTTGATGGTCTGGTAGAGAGCGCCGTCGACATAGATCCTGGCCAGCCCGCGGTTCGTGTTGGCGGTGTAGGTCAGGCGGAAGCTGTTCCCGTTGATGGAAAAGTAGGCTTCGCTCCCGACCAGGGACGAGTAGTTCAGGGTATTGAGGTAGGGCCCGCTGCCGGTGTAGGCGCTCCAACTGCCGCTGTACAGGATCGAGCTATTCTTGTTATCATGCGTACCGGGGGGGAGTGGAGGCGGGATGGCCGTGTTCAGGACGGTGATGGCATCCACGTCGACGACGCTGCCGGTCTTGTGGACGATGCGGATGAGGTGCGGGGAGGTCCCGGGCAGGATGCCGCTGGTCCAGGTCCGCTGCCAGGCCAGGGTGGGTTCATACTGGTTGATGGTCTGGTAGAGAGCGCCATCCACGTAGATCTCGGCCGTGCCCCGGTTGGAATAGGCGGAGTAGATCAGGCGGAAGCTGTTGCCGTCGATGGCGAATGCGACTTCGCTCCCGATCGCGGACGAGAAATGCAGGCTGTTCAGATAGGGACCGCTGCCGCTGTAGGAGGTCCAGGAGCCAACGTATGCCAGCGCGGCATTGGGATCATCGTACGTGCCGGGACCGAGCAGGGAACCATCGGCGATGTAGTTGGCTGCGGCGGTATGGGCACTGGCCGGCATGGTGACCGTGTTGGTCAGCTCTTGCGAGGCATCGTTATTGGTGCCCGTCCAGCTGACGACCGAATAGCCTATGGCCGGGTTGGCAGTCAGATTAACGGTTGTCCCGGCGGTGTATTCATGGGTGCCGCAACCTGCGCTGTTCGTCGGCACAGCTGTCGGGGCGCTGCCCATCCCGGTGTAGGTCAGGGTCAGATCCTGGCAGTCTGTATGCGGGGTCTGGGCCGACCAGGTGATAAAGTTCTCGGCGACATCCGGCGAGATGCGCACGCCGCAGTTGTCCCCGGAATTGCAGTGCGTTGAGCCAACCCCGTAGGCGTGGATGCCGATCACATACTGGTCGCTGCCATCCGTGACCCAGATCGGGGCCCCGCTCTGGCCGCCGAAGGTGTCGATCTCGTAACTGAGGACACGCTGGGTGAAGAGGGTCAGCGGCTGGGCGTTCCACCACTGCTGGCAGCCGCCCATCGGGCAGTTGACCGGATCGCTCTTGTCGCCGGGATAGCCGGAGATGTTGGCCGTGTCGGCCATGTGGGCCGTCAGGTACGAGTCGCTGAAGTAGGCGAAGTCGAAGGTGCCGGTGGTGGCCCCCAGGGGAGTCAGCAGTTGAACCGCGCCATAGTCGTAGAGCGGGTCTGCGCCCTCGGTCCAGCCCTGGGTGCTGTACAGGAGGTAGCCCTCGACCGTGCCGTAAGGCGCGCTGCCGCCGTTCAGGCCGGGGGTGACATAGACGTTGGTCGCCCAGGCCCCGGTCTCCCCGATGTCGTGATTGAAGACGCAATGCCCGGCCGTCGCGACCGTGTACGGCCCGATGAAGAAGCCGGTACACAGGCTGGCGCTGCCGCCGGGGTAGACGGAGATCAACTGGGCGATCCGCCGCCAGGGGGCATCGGTGGTGTTGGTGATCTGCAGGCGGTCATCCGTCCCGATCACAGACTGGATCCCCACCTCCATCGGCGCGAGTTCACCGGTCAGTCCGGGCTGCAGGGGCGGCGATGTCACGGAGGTCTCCGGGGGAATGCCTTCCTGGGCCCGGACTTCCTGCGGCGCCTGGATTCCCAACAGGGAGAGGAGAGTTGTCAACAGGACCGTCGCAACAACGATCCGATGCACAATTTTGTTTTTGGTCTTCATGCTTGCTACCTCCTGTAAAACAGATCCCAGTATTACATCACCCTGGTTCTCGTCACGCATCTGGAAGGACTTGCTGCTCCCTGATCAATGAATTGAAGCTCTCCAAAGCGGGGAGCAGGCGAAGATCGAGGCGCAAAGACCGGCGCTGCAGCTTTCAAACGCCTGTCCCAACCGTGGGGGGGGGTGAAGCAGCTCCGTGAGAAGCCTTCCAGATTAATTTTAATGTATTCACGCTCCTGAAACATTGCATTTGACGCATGCGGAATTAACAAAATAGTAATGTGCCGGGCTTAGGGGTTAACGATGATCGCATCGACCTCTATGGAAGTGCCCGCGGTATGGACCAGCTTGATGTTGTGGGGTCCCGCTCCCAGGTTGGGACTGGCCCAGCTCTGCTGGTATGCAAGGGGGCCGGATTGATTGATCGTAAGCAGCAGGACATCGTCCACGTAGATCTCCAGGTTGCCGTAGGTGGGGAGGGTGGTGTAGACCAGGCTGAATTGCGAACCATCGATCACAAAGATGACATTGCTGGCCAACGCTGTCGAGGAATTGGCGCTGCCACCGTACAGGTTGGGATCGCTGGTAGAGGACCAGGACCCAAAGTAGATGATCCGCAAGTCCGTGTTGTCATGCGTTCCAACCTCGAGCGGTACCGGGAGACTGGCGGTCGCAGAGGGGGAGTTGGAGAGATCAGATATGTTGGGCTCCTCATCCTGGGCGCGAATTGAAAAATAGTAGGTGATCGTGGGCGCCAGGCCGGTGACGGTCATCGACTGGCTCAGGCCGGCCGAGAAGGGGGCCGGGACGCCGGTGGTGACGGGGGTGGCGGCGTCCCAGGCGGCCGGCGAGTCGATCGGTGTGGTGGCATAGCGGACGAGGTAGTTGCTGGCCGTGCCGGTGGCGCCATCGTCGCCCGGGGATGTCCAGTAGAGATCGACATTCCCCCCATACGAGCCCAGATAGGCGGCAAGATCATCGATCGCTTCTGGGGGGATGTCATCCGATAGGCTGGCGACGGCGTCGATGTCGACCAGGCTGCCGGTGGCGTGGACGATGCGGATGGTGTGGGGGCCCGCGCCCAGGTATCCGCTGGTCCAGGACTG
>JAFGSI010000048.1 GCA_016934715.1 Anaerolineales bacterium | reverse complement strand
GACTTGACGAGCGCCTCCTCCTCGCGCCCTCATAGACAGGAGGGCGCGCGGCGCGGCCAATACACGGATCCTGGGCCGCGACCAAAAATGGAGACCCCCGCGATCCTGCCACCGCGAGCGCTGACCCCGGTCCTCAACGAGAGCGAGGCAAGGCCATCTTCGTGACCATCAAGACGAGGCTTTCGCGGCTTCACCAAAACGCGGGCCTCACCCAATTCGTGATCGGGGCCGCCGTGTTCCGGGCTGTGCGGCATCCGACTCCTGTCGTCAACGAAATCGAGCAGGGCTCCGAAAAGCCTCCCCTCCTCGCGCGCCCAAAGACGAGGCTACCACGGCCTCTCCAAAACACGGAGAGACGGTTGTCCGTGTTTCCTCTTTCATGACCGTTCGTGTCCAGGTCCGCGCCGCAAGCTCCCGCCGCGAAGGGAAGAGGCTTCACGGCACTTTTGGGACCAAGGGATCGATTTTCTTTGCTCGCCCGGATCCTTCTGAACCCGGCCGCACAGGCACCAGGATCTTCGAGAACAGGCGCCGCGTTCATGGTTGGATCTTCGTAAAAAGTGTCTACTTTTGTTTGGCTATTTGTCAACAATATATCTATTCCCCTTTTCGCGCCAGAAATACGAGAATATTTTATCCACAGCCAACACGAATTTTTGGTGTTTTCATGGCCGCTGACGGGATCGACCGCAGGATTTAAGAAATTTCCGGAATTTTTTAAGAATCATCGCAACAATTGCATCTGGCCGAAATACCATCGTCAACTTTTGTTCTTGTATTAATCTACTTAATTTGGTACAATCAGAATATACACCCCACGGATGGATCAGGATGGCGGATGGATATGAACAACTTGTCAAAGTTTCTGAAGAATCAGATCGGTCCACGTCAACTGCGCAAGACCGCCGGCGAATTGGGCATCAGTGCGGAATACCTGTCCAGGATCCGGAACGGTTCGGCACAGCCTGGCCCCAGGATTTGCGCCTCCATCGCAGACCACTATGGCCTGTCCCGGCTGCTTGTGCTGCGCATGGCCGGGCACATCGACCCCGGCAATGTCGACCTGGAACTGGCGGACCAGGTCATGGAGCGGATCGGCACGGACCCGGACCTGCAGGCGCTCCTGGAGGCCTACATCAAGATCCGCACGCCCGCCGGCCGGCAGCAGGCACGAGTCCTTCTCGAGGCCCTGGTGGAAAAAGGTGGGCTGCAATAGAGGGCTGCCTGGCAGGCCCACAGTTCACTGGTGCAGGCGCAGCGAGCCGGCCGGCGATCCGTTCGTACAGGGCGAACTCCCCCTCGTCATACCGCGCACCCGGGTTGTAGGCGGCGCTCATCCGCCAGGGCCATTGGCCCGGCCCGACGATCGGGCTTTCGGGACGCAGCGAGCGATCTTCAAGGTCATCGTAAACGTCCTGAGACATGAATTTTCGCGGCGAGTTGTGCTAGAATCGCGCACAATCCCCCTTCGCAAGGAGCTCCCTGTGAACTACGGCTATTTCGACGACAACGCCCGCGAGTATGTCATCACCCGTCCCGACACGCCCCAGTCGTGGAGCAATTACCTGGGCTCGACCGAGTACGGCGCGATCATTACCAACAACGCGGGCGGCTACGGCTTCTACAAGACCGGGGCCCGCGGCCGCTTCCTGCGCCTGCGCTTCAACAGCATCCCGATGGACCAGCCCGGGCGCTACTTCTACCTGCGGGACGCCGACTCCGGCGACTCCTGGTCGGCCTCCTGGCAGCCGGTCGGCAAGCCGCTCGACGAATATCATACCATCTGCCGGCATGGGACCGCCTACTCCATCTTCGAGTCGCGCTATGCCAGCATCGCCAGCGAGGCGACCTACTTTGTCCCGCTCGGGCAGTCCTTCGAGTACTGGCGCCTGAAGGTCACCAATGAGAGCGACCGGCCGCGGCGCATCTCGGCCTTCACCTACTGCGAGTTCACCAACCAGTGGGATACCCGCCAGGACCAGGTCAACCTGCAGTATTCGCTCTTCATTATCAAGGGGGAATTGACAGGGGAAAAACTGCTGCGCATCGTCTACCATGATCATCTGACACCGGGGGTGCGCGGGCACCTGGCGTCGGATGTCTCCGGCCAGGCCTGGATGGCCCTGGTGGGAGCGGATCTGGCCGGTTATGACACCAGCCGGGAGGCCTTCCTTGGTCCCTACCGCAGCTACCACAACCCGCTGGTCGTCGAGCAGGGCCAGTGCACCGGCAGCAACGCCTTTGGCGACAATGCCTGCGGGGTCCTGCAGGCGGAAATCGCCCTCCAGCCCGGAGAAAGCCGCGAGCTCCTGGTCCTGCTCGGGATCGGCGACGCTCGTTCGACCGGAAAAGAGACCGTCACCGAGTTCGGCTCGCTCGAACGGGCCGAACGTGAGTTGCAGGAGCTCAAGCAGGTCTGGCATGCCCGCCTGGGGAGCCTGACGGTCGAGACCCCGGACGAGGAATTCAACCACACGGTCAATGTCTGGGGCCTGTACAACTGCCTGATCACCTTCGCCTGGTCGCGAGCCGCCAGCCTGGTCTACAACGGCGAACGCGACGGGCTGGGCTTCCGCGACTCGGTCCAGGATATCCTGGGGGTCGCGGCGGCGATCCCGGATGAGGCCCGCCAGCGACTGGAACTGATGCTCACCGGGCAGGTCGCCAGCGGAGGCGCCATCCCGATCATCAAGCCCTTCGAACATCGCCCGGGTCATGAGCCGGCTCCCGACCCGCAGGAATATCGCTCGGACGACTGCCTGTGGTTCTTCAACGTCGTGCCAGCTTACGTCGGCGAGACCGGCGACTTCGACTTCTACACCAAGGTCCTGCCCTACGCCGACCAGGGCCAGGCGACCGTCTTCGGCCACCTGCGCCGGGCGCTGGAATTCAACCTCGAGCGGACCGGAGCCCACGGCCTGCCCTGCGGCCTTTCAGCCGACTGGAACGACTGCCTGCGCCTGGGCTACAACGGCGAGAGCCTGTTCGTCGCCTTCCAGGTCCGTCTGGGTCTGACGACCTACGCCGAGATCGCCGAACGCCTGGGAGAGACCGCCGAAGCCGCCTGGGCGCTAGAGAAGCGCGCCAGGCTCGATGAACACATCCAGGCCTGCGCCTGGGATGGCAGGTGGTTCATCTGGGCCATCGGCGAGGACGGCACGGTCTACGGCACCCACGAGTACAGCGAGGGCCAGGTCTACCTGAACACCCAGGTCTGGTCGGTGATCAGCGGGGCAGCCACCCCCGAACAGGCCGAGCGCTGCATGCGCACGGTCGGTGAAAGACTGGCCACTCCGTATGGTCTGATGCTCTCAGCCCCGCCCTTCCACAAGACCCCGATCGATGTCATGCGGGCGGTGGTCTTCAACCCCGGGATCAAGGAAAACGCCGGCATCTTCAACCACACCCAGGGCTGGGGGGTGATGGCCGAGTGCCTGCTCGGGAACGGAGACCGGGCCTACGAGTACTACCGGGCTGCCATGCCGGCTGCCTACAATGAGCGGGCCGAGATCCGCCAGATGGAGCCCTACGTCCAGGGCCAGACAACCTACTCGATCTACTCGCCGCGTCCGGGCAACTGCCGCACTGCCTGGCTGACCGGCGCAGCCGCCTGGTCTTACTACAGCGCCACCCAGTGCATCCTGGGCCTGCGCCCGGAGGTCGACGGGCTGCGCATCGATCCGTGTATTCCGTCCAGGTGGCCTGGATTCAAGGCCGTCCGCCGCTTCCGTGGCCAAACGCTGCGCATCGAGGTCCGCAACCCGGACGGGGTCTGCCGGGGGGTCACGTCCCTGCACCTCAACGGCCAACTGCTGGACGGGAACCTGGTCCCGGCCGAGCAACTCGAAGAGCAAAACAGCATCGAAGTCGTCCTGGGATGATCTGCGCATGAGACACTTGCCGCGGGTCGATCGACCCGCGGCAAGTGTGATTCTGCTATAATCCCAGCATGCAGCACATCTCCCTGGTCGCAACCAAGCTGGTCACGCCTTCGCTCCGGGCGGGAATGGTGCCGCGTGAACACCTACTCGACCGGCTCACAGCCGGCCTGGACGGCAGGCTGATCCTGGTCTCGGCTTCAGCCGGGTTTGGCAAGACAAGCCTGGTGGTTGACTGGCTGCACCAGGCGGGGCTGCAGGCCGCCTGGTTGACCCTGGAGGCGGGCGAGAACGACCCGGTGCGCTTCTGGTCCTATCTCGTGGCTGCCCTGCAGGCCGTCTGGCCGGCCCTTGGGCAGGAAGCCCTGGCAATGCTGAAGGCCGTCCCGCCGGTCCCGCTGGAGGCCAGCCTGACCGCCCTGATCAACGACCTCGCCAACCGGGCAGACCAGAATGGCCCCCGGGTGTTGGTCCTGGACGATCTGCACCTGGTCAGCGCCGCACCGATCCATCAGGGACTGGCATTCCTGGTCGAGCACCTGCCCGAGGGCCTGAAGCTCGTCCTGATCACCCGCACAGATCCTCCCCTGCCCCTGCCCCGCCTGCGCGCCCGCCAGCAGCTGACCGAACTCCGCACCGCCGACCTGCGATTTACGGCGCACGAAACCGCTGATTTCCTGATCCAGCAAATGAAGCTGCCGCTCTCGGAGACAGCGATCTCCGCCCTCGAGAAACGCACCGAGGGCTGGATCTCCGGGCTGCGCATGGCGGCCCTGTCCCTGCAGCACAACCCCGACCCGGATCAATTCATCCGCGCATTCACCGGCAGCAACCGCCATATCCTTGACTATCTTCTCGAAGAGGTCCTGCAGCACGAGCCGGCCGAAGTCCAGCAATTCCTGCTTACAACCTCGATCCTGAACCGGCTCAGCGGCCCGCTGTGCGACGCCCTGACTGGATCCGGGGACGGGCAGCGGATGCTCGAACACATCGACACGGCCAATTTATTCCTGGTCGCACTGGACCAGGAGCGCCGCTGGTACCGCTATCATCCGCTCTTCGCCGAGCTGCTGCGCACCCAGCTGGAAAAATCACGTCCGGACGAGATCGCCAGCCTGCACCGGCGGGCCGCCGAATGGTTCGAAGCCAGAGGGGATTTCGACGAGGCGGTCCGGCACTCCCTCACTGCCCGGGACTTCTTGGAGGCGGCCCGGCTTATCGAACGGGTCGCCTTAGACCTGCTCGGGCGCAGCGAGGTCGGGACCCTGATCGGCTGGCTGCGGGCCCTGCCCGAGCAGGCCCTGCGCACCCGTCCCTGGCTGTGCGTCGTGGATGCCTGGATGCTGATCCTGACCGGCCAGGCCGCGGCGATCGAGGCCCGCCTGGACCAGGCCGAGGAAGCGGTCCGGGCGGCACAGGACCTGCCCGAAGTGGACGCCGGCCGTATCCGGGCCTACGCAGCCGCCATCCGGGCCCAGGTGACCTTCATCCAGGGAGGCGCCCCCGCTGCGATCGCGTTCGCCCGCGCTGCCCTGGTCGGCCTGGGCAGCGCTGACCACGTCATCAGCGCCACCACCGCCACCATCCTGGGAGCGGGCTATGCCTATCTTGCCGATTTCCCCTCCGCTGTGGCCGCCTTCGAGAAGGCCAAGGCCATCAGCCTGGCGGGGGGCAACCCGTTCAACGCCATGGTGGCCAGTTCCGCCCTGGCACAGATCTCCGTGGTCCACGGCCGCCTGAAGGATGCCCACCAGATCTACCAGGACGGGCTGCGACTGGCCGGCCGGTCGGCCTTCATGGCCCCGGGCTACACCTATGCCGGCCTGGCCGACGTCCTGCGCGAGTGGAACCAGCTGGATCTGGCCCTGGAGTACGCCACCCAGGGCGTGGAACTGTGCAGGCAGATCGGCCAGGCCGAGATCCTGATGACGGCCTATACAGCCCTGGCCAAGGTCCAATTCGGGCGCGGGGAGTGGGAGGCGGCCCTGGCGACGCTGGAAGAGGCCCGCCAGGTAGCCAGCGAGATCTCCGCCTGGTCGCTGGATACGATCCTGATCCTGCAGGCCCGGGTCCGGCTGGCCAGAGGGGACCTCGAGTCTGCGACCACCTGGGCAGAGAGCGGCGGTTACCGTGTTGACGAACCGGCATCCTTCCACCGCGAGCAGGGCCTGCTGACCCTGGCCCGGATCCAGATGGCCCGGGGCAAGAACGGGCAGGCCGCCCCCCTGCTGGCCCGCCTGCGCCAGGACGCCGAGCAGGCCAGCCGGCTCGGGAGTCTGGTCGAGATCTGCTTCCTGCAGGCGCTGAACTTCCAGGCCCAGTCCGACACCCGCCAGGCCCGCGCCGCACTCGAAAAAGCCCTGGCGCTGGCCGAACCGGAAGGCTTCACCCGGGTCTTCCTCGATGAGGGGGCAGCCGGGCTGAGACTCCTGCGCCAGCTGGCACCCCACGCCCGGGTCCTGCCGGAAGCAGGCACCGCCACGCCTGCAGGCCTGATCGAGCCGCTCAGCGCACGCGAGCTGGAGGTCCTGCGCCTCCTGGGCGCGGGGCTCTCCAATCCGCAGATCGCCGACCGGCTGGTGGTCTCGCTCAATACGGTCAAGGCGCATGTGAAAAACATCTTCCGAAAACTGGGGGTCCACAACCGCAGCCAGGCCATCCTGGCAGGCCGGGAGGAGAAATTGATCTAGATCCCGGGCAGTTCAATCACCCTGCCGGATCACCCGATCGGGTAAGGACAGATCACCCGCTCCAAAGCTAAGATGGGGTCCAGAACGAAGAAAGGAGCGGCAATGTCCAACCATCCGACCGCCATTCATGTCCAAGATCTGCGCAAGTCCTACGGCAACCTGGCCGCCGTCCAGGGGCTCACCTTCAGCGTCCGTCAAGGCGAGATCTTCAGCCTGCTGGGACCTAACGGGGCCGGCAAGAGCACGACCATCGCCATCCTGTCCTGCCTGGTCCCCCCCACCGCCGGCGACGCCACCCTGATGGGGCACTCGATCAGGTCCAGGCCCGGAGCCGTCAAGCAGGTGATCGGGGTCGTGCCCCAGGAGATCGCCCTCTACGAGGACCTGAGCGCCCGCCAGAACCTGCTCTTCTGGGGCCGCATGTACGGGCTCAAAGGAGACCCGCTCAGGCGGCGGGTCGACGAAGTCCTCGAACTGGTCGCCCTGGGCGAACGCCAGAACGACCGGGCCGGCCAGTATTCCGGCGGGATGCAGCGCCGGCTGAACATCGCCATCGCCCTGCTGCACGAACCGCAGATCGTCATCCTCGACGAACCGACGGTCGGGATCGACCCGCAGAGCCGGCGCAGGATCCTGGACAGCATCCAGGAACTTAAACGGTGCGGCGTCACGATCCTGTATACAACCCATTACATGGAAGAAGCCCAGGAACTCTCCGACCGCATCGCCATCCTGGACCACGGCCGGATGATCGCCCAGGGGACCCACGCCGAACTGGTCGGGATGGTCGGCGAACTGAGCCGCATCCGCCTGACCCTGAGCCGCAAGCCGAGCGGCCTGCTCGATCTGTGGCGCATGCTGGCCAGCGTCCATTCGGTCAGCGAGGAGAACGGGACCGTCAGCCTGCTGGTCCGGGACAGCGCCAGGGTCCTGCCGACGCTGTTCGAATCAGCAGCCCGGGAGACGATCCAGATCACCGCCATGGAAGTCCAGGAACCCGACCTGGAAGCGGTCTTCCTGCACCTGACCGGCAAGGCCCTGCGAGATTGAAATGAACATCCTGACCATCACCTTCAAAGACCTGGCTGATTCCCTGCGCAAACCGCTGGTGCTGGCCTTCATGCTGGTCCTGCCCCTGCTGCAGGCAGGGCTGCCCTACCTGGCCTTCAACGGCCTGGCCGGCGGACTGGACGTGCAGATCACCCGTGTACTGGTGGTCGACCTGGACCAACCTAACCCGGCCTATCCCGAATTCCGGGCCGGCGAACTCCTGACGGCAATGCTGGCCGACGAGCAGCTGGCCAACCTGCTGGAGGTCACCCTGTCCGACGACGCGTACGCTGCCCGCCGGATGGTCGAGGCGGGCCAGGCTGACGTGGCAGTCATCATCCCGCCCGAGCTGACCGCCTCCCTGTTCGAGCCGGAGGGCCGGGCTGCGGTGAGCATCTATCACGACCCAACCCTGACCCTTGGCCCCGGGATCGTGCGGGATGTGGTCGTCAACTTCCTGGACGGCTTCGCCGGTGCACTGATCGCTGCCGACCTCACCACCCTGCAGCTGGAAGCCCTCGGCCAACAGGTGACCGATCGCACCCGCCAGGAGGCCATGCAGCGCTATGGGACCTGGGCCCAGAGCGTCGGGGAAAGCCTCAGCCGGGGTGTTCATCCGGCGATCGATTACGGTGACCCGGTCGAGGTCCACCAGACAGGCTCGTTAATGAAGGCCATCGTGGGTCCGATGATGGCCGGGATGCTGGTCTTCTTCGCCTTCTTCGTCGGCGCCTTCGCCGCCCAGTCGCTCCTGCGCGAGGACGAGCAGGGTACGCTCAAGCGCCTGTTCCGAACACCGCTCTCGAGGGGCCGCATCCTGACCGGCAAGTTCCTGGCCGTGGTCATCCTGCTGCTCCTGCAGACTGTTCTGCTGCTCGGTTTCGGCAGCCTGCTCTTCGGGATCCACTGGGGGGCGGCGCTCCCCGTGGCAGTCAACGGGCTGGGGCTGGCCCTCTCAGCAGCCGGCTTCGGGATCATGCTGATCTCGTTCATGCGCACCTCCCGCCAGGCCTTCCTGGTCATGGGCGGGGCGGTCATCCTGACCGGCATGGCCGGCGGGACGATGACCACCACCTTCGCCAGCCTGCCGGCGGCCTTCCGGCTCCTCAACCTGTTCACACCCCAGGGCTGGGTCCTGCGCGGCTTCGAGGCCGCCCTGCAGGGCCGCGCCCTGCTCGAGGCGGCCGTCCCGGCACTGGTCGCCGCAGCCACCGGCCTCGCCTTTCTGCTGGTCGGCTGGCACAACCTGAACCGGCGCTATTCCTAGGAGGTGATCATGCGCATCGTTCATCTGGCGCTCAAAGACCTGTCGCAGATCCTGCGGCAGAAGAAATCCGCCCTTTTCCTGCTGCTTATGCCCTTGCTCTTCACCTGGTTGATGGGGGTCCTCTTCGGTCAGAACAGCGACGCCGAGACGCGCCTGCCGGTCGGGCTGGTCGATCGCGACGGCGGCATCCTGGGCGGGCATCTCGCCACCCTGCTGGACGACTCGGAAAGCATCCGGCCCGTTTCGCTCGAGGATCCCGGGGACGGGGATCTGGAGGAACAGGTCCGCTCACAGGACTTTGCCGCGATCATCATCGTTCCGGCCGGGTTCAGCCAGCAGACCCTCACCGGAGGGTCCCCGCAACTCATCCTGCTGGTCGATGCCAACACCCCGGCTGGCCAGATCGCCGAACGCGCCATCGCCCTGAGCGTCACGCGGCTGCTGGGTGCAGTCCAGGCCGGCCGGATCAGCCTCGCGCTGGCGGGCGATCCGCTGGCCGAAGTCCACCTGTCCGCGGCTGTCGAACAGGCCGTGCACACCTGGGGATCGCCGCGGGTCACGGCTGCGGTCCAGGCCTCCGGACCGCAGCCGGCCAGCCAGCTCTCGGGCGGGTTCACCCAGTCCTCGGCCGGGATGATGGTCTTCTTCGTCACGATCGGCATGATCACCCCCGGCTACATTCTGCTCTCCGAACGCCGTTCCCGAACCCTGAGCCGCTTGCTGACCACACCTCTGACCCGTACGCAGATCATCGCCGGGCACAGCCTGGCCATGTTCGTGCTCGGCCTGGCGCAATTGCTGCTGCTGGCCCTCTTCGGCCAGTTGGTCCTGGGGGTTGTCTACTGGCAGGATCCGACAGCATTGCTGTTCATGCTGATCGCCCTGAGTTCATGGTCGTCCAGCTTCGGCCTGCTGATCAGCGCCCTCTCCCACGACGAAAACCAGGTTGTCCTGTTCACCCTGGGTGCCACGCTGGTCTTTGGCCTGCTGGGCGGAGCCTTCTTCTCGCTCGACATCGTCGACAGAACCTTCGCCCGGATCGGCCGACTGACCCCGACCGCCTGGGCCATCGAAGGGCTGCAGAACATCACCCTGGGCGGCGGGTTCGAAGCGGTCCTGCTCCCCGGAGGCGTCCTGCTGGCTTTTTCGCTCCTGGCCTTCGGGCTGGCCGTCTGGCGGTTCCGCTAGACCGCAAGGCGGACCGAAATCCTCCTCAGATCATCGCCTTAGCCAGGTTCCTCGAGCCGTGCGCGCAGACTCGCCACGAAGGCGCCTCCGTTCTCGCCGCGCCCAACCGCATCGACCAGGGCCGAACCGACAATGACCCCGTCAGCCAGCCGGCCGACCTCGCCGGCTTGAGCAGGGGTCGAGATTCCGAAACCGACCGCCAGCGGCAGGGAAGTCGCCCGCCGTGCCCGGGCAACGAACGCTGCAAGGCCTGGCGCGACGGTCCGGCGCGCCCCGGTCACACCGGCCAGGGAGGCCAGGTACAGGAAGCCGCTTGAGCGGGCGGCGACCTGCTTCAATCGCGCCGCGGGCGTCGTCGGGGCGACCAGGTAGACCAGCGCCTGCCCGTGTTCCCGGCAGGCCACCTCGAGGTCACCGGCCTCCTCGGGCGGCAGGTCGGGAACGATCAGGCCATCGGCGCCGGCCGCAGCCGCCTCAGCGGCAAAGCGCTCCGGGCCGTAGGCCAGGATCGGATTGATGTAGCCCATCAGCAGGAACGGCTGTTCGATGCCGCGCCCGCGCAGGCTCCGCACCTGCGCCAGGCATCCGGCCAGGTTGGTCCCGTTCTTGAGAGCTACCTGGGTCGAGCGCTGGATCGACGAGCCGTCCGCCAGTGGGTCGGAAAAGGGCAGGCCCAGCTCGATCAAGTCGGCGCCGGCGGCGGCGATCGCCGCCACCACGTCGAGCGAGGCTTCGGGGGTTGGGAAACCCAGGGTGAAGTAGGGCAGCAGGGCGGCCCGTCCGGCCCCCCTCGCCCGTTGAAATGCGGTCGCGATGCGGGTCAGTCCGCTCATGGTCTGGCTGCCTCCATCGCCTGCAGGACAGTATTGAGATCCTTGTCGCCTCTTCCGGAGAGATTGATCAGCAGGATCTTTTCCTTGTCTGAGATTTTGGCTACGCGCATTCCCTCGGCGACTGCATGGGCCGATTCGAGGGCCGGCAGGATCCCCTCTGTACGCGCAAGAAGATGAAAGGCCTCCAGTGCCTGGTCGTCGGTGGCCCAGGTGTACTCGGCCCGCTCAACCTGGCGCAGGTAGGCATGCTCCGGCCCCACGGCAGCATAGTCCAGCCCGGCCGAGATCGAATGCGTTTCGACGATCTGGCCGTCGGCATCCTGCAGGACATAGGTGTAGGCTCCATGAAGGACCCCCGGTCGGCCCAGAAGCGGGTCCGCAAAGCGGGCGGCATGCCGCCCGGTGGCAACCCCCTCCCCTCCAGCCTCGACGCCGATCAGGTGCACTCCCTGATCCTGCAGGAAGGCGCTGAAGATGCCGATCGCGTTCGACCCGCCGCCGACGCAGGCCACCACCACATCCGGCAGCCGCCCCACCCCGGTGAGCATCTGCGCCCGGGCTTCGTCGCCGATGACCCGCTGGAATTCGCGCACCATCGTCGGGTATGGGTGCGGGCCGAGGGCCGAGCCAAGGAGATAATAGCTCTCGCCAACGGTGGTGACCCAGTCGCGGATCGCCTCGTTCACGGCATCCTTGAGGGTCCGGCTGCCGCTTTCCACCGGGCGGACCTGCGCCCCGAGCAGGCGCATGCGCAGTACGTTGGGCTCCTGGCGGGCCATGTCCACCGAGCCCATGTAGACGATGCACTCCAGCCCGAGCAGGGCCGCCACGGTTGCCGTGGCCACGCCGTGCTGCCCGGCCCCGGTCTCGGCGATCAGGCGGCGCTTGCCCATCCGCCTGGCCAGCAGGGCCTGGCCAAGGGCGTTATTGATCTTGTGGGCGCCCGAATGGGCCAGGTCCTCGCGCTTGAGATAGATCTGGGCCCCGCCCAGGAGCTCGCTCAGCCGGCGGGCATGGTAGACGGCTGTCGGGCGCCCGACATAGGTACGCAGCAGGTGCTGGAGCTCGGCCTGGAAGGCCGGATCGGCCCGGGACTCGAGAAAGGCCGCCTCCAGTTCGGTCACGGCCGGAACGAGAACTTCCGGCACGTAGGCTCCGCCGAAGGGCCCGAATTTGGACGGATGAGTGCAGGTGGCAGTCACAGGCATCATGGCTCCTACCCCCGGGCGGTGTAATAGCGCAACCCACAGGCCGCCCGGACCCGTTCCAGCAGCGGGCCGCCGATGGCGCGCGCCCGGTCGGCGCCGCGCAAGAGGGTCTTCTCCAAAAAGAGCCGATCGGCCATGTAGTTCTCGTAACGCTCGCGCGCCGCGCCGAACCTGGCCTCGAGGGCCTCAAAGAGCTCCGCCTTGACCTCCCCGTAGCCGAAGCCGCCGGCCAGGTAGCGCTGGCGCATCGCCTCGGCCTGGTCAGGGGCGGCAAAATGCTGGTACAGAGCAAACAGGTTGCAGGCCGCCGGGTCCTTGGGCTGCTCCGGCGGGCGCGAGTCGGTCAGGATGCCCATGATCTGTTTACGCAGCTGCCGGGCGGGCGCGAAGATCGGGATGACATTGGCGTAGCTCTTGCTCATCTTGCGCCCGTCGGTTCCCGGGACCAGCGCCACCTCCGGCCGGATCAGGGCCTCGGGGACGACCAGCACCTCCCCGTAGGCATGGTTGAAGGTCTGGGCGATATCGGCCGCCATCTCGACGTGCTGGCGCTGGTCCTGTCCAACCGGGACGACGTGACTGCCGTAGAGCAGGATGTCGGCCGCCATCAGGACCGGGTAGGTGTACAGACCGGCGTTGACCCCGGCATCCATGTCGCGGCCGGCGGCCAGGTTGGCATCCACAGCAGCCTTGTAGGCATGGGCCCGGTTGAGCAGGCCCTTGCTGGTCGAGGCCGCCAGGATCACGGTCAGCTCGAAGATCTCGGGCACGTCGGACTGCCGAAAGAAGACCACCTCATCAGGATCCAGGCCAAGCGCCAGCAGGTGGGCGGCGATCTCGTAGGTCAGGGATTCGAGTCGGGCGGCATCCCGCAGCTGGTTCAGGGCGTGGGCGTCGGCGATGAAGTAGATCGCCCGGTACTCCTTGACCAGCTCCAGTGCAGGACGGATCATGCCCAGATAGTTACCCAGGTGCAGGGTGCCGGTCGGTTTGATCCCGGACAGGGATATTTTGCGCGTCATAAGGCGCCTCCTTTTCAAGATAGACCAAATGCGTTGTTTCATTTAAGGGCTGTCGGCGGAACTCGCGGTAGCCCGCCCTGCGGTAGAGATGCAGGTTGCGCAGGCTGCGCGCGCTGGTGAACAACTCGTAGCGTGAGACATCCGGGAAATGCGCCTCGATAGCCGCCAGCAGGCGGGTTCCCAGGCCAAGGTTCTGCCGCCCGGGGGCGACGACCAGCCGTCCGATGTGGCAGGTGCCGTCTTCGACATGGGCCCGCACCGAGCCGGCCAGCTGGCCGTCGACGAGGACCTTCAGGAAAGTCCGCCGGCCAAACTCGTCTGTGATGCCCTCCAGGGTCTGGATCAGCGGCGGGATGTTAAAATCGTTGTTCAGGACCGCCTCGCTCTGATAGGCTGCTTTCTGCAGCATCAGAATGTCCGCCAGGTCTTCCCTGGCGGCGGCCTGGAATTCAACCCGTTCTTCGAAGGTCACCGCCCGCACAGCCTGGATAAAAGCGCGGACCCTTGCAGCATCCTTCACACCCGGGGAGGATTCCACGCCGGAGGCCACGTCGACCCCCCACGGGCGGACCTGCTGTACCGCCGCTGCGACGTTGTCGGGGGTCAGCCCGCCGGCCAGCAGGATCGGCGCCTGACGGGCAAGCCGGCGGGCCAGTGACCAATCCGCGGTCTGGCCGGTGCCGCCGAAGGCACCCGGGAGATAGGCGTCCATCAGGCAGGTCGGCGGTGAGGAGCGGACCGGCAGCGCCTCCACCTGCGCCGAAGCGGTGTCCGCCTGGCTGATCCGCAGGGCCTTGAAGGCCCGCTCGCCCAGTGCTGCCAGGGTCTCCGGGGGTTCATCCCCCGAGAGCTGGGCCAGGTCGAGGCCGCAGCGATCGAGGACGGCGGCGATCGCTGCGGCGGAGGCGTTCACGAAAACTCCGACCGAAACAATGGACGCCGGACGCTCGGCGATCGCCGATTGGATCGCGGCGCAGGCTTCAAGCGTGAGAGCGCGCCGGCTCCCCGGGTAGAAATTGAATCCGAGCCACTCCGCCCCGGCGTCGATCGCCTCCAGGGCGTCCTCACGGCTGGTGATTCCACAGATCTTGATCTTCATGATCCCAGCCCCTTCAAGTAATCGCTGCGGTCCCGCATGAACGCCTGATAGATCCTGTAGTGGTCGGTCTCCTCGTACGACACCCGCGTCAGGGGAATCGTATCGAAGCTGTAGAGCGACGCCCCCGGGCAGGCCAGCAGGATCGGGGAATGGCTGGCGATGATGAACTGGGCATGTCCGAGGCGGCCCATTTCCACGAGCAGCTTGAGCAGTTCCAGCTGGCTGTTGGGCGAGAGGGCCGTTTCCGGCTCATCCAGGAAATACAACCCGGAGACCCGATAACGGGACTGGAAGAATGACATGAGCGACTGCCCGTGAGACAGGGTCACCAGCGACCTGCCGCCAAAATAGCTGAACTGGCCTGGATCGGAACGGGCCCATTCATCCAGCACCTGGGTGAAGTATTTGAAGATATCGGCTCCGAAGAAGGAGCCTGGCACGCGGCCTCTTACCCAGTCCAGGTCCAGGCAGTGCTGGAGCATCTCCTGGTAGGGGTTGAACTGAAAGCTCACCTTGCTGTCGTCCTGCCAGATATGGATGCCGCAGCGCTGGCAGATGGCGCGGATCAGGGTCGATTTTCCGGTGCCATTCTCGCCAACGAACAGGGTCACCGGTGTATCGAACGGGATGCAGCCCATTTGCTGGAAGATGGGCAGGTTGAAAGGATAATGGTCCCGGTTCGGGTATCTTTCCGGGAAGACGGTGATCTTGCCCAGGTGCATGCGGCTACCCTTGGGGCCTGCCGGTCAGCTCACGCACTTTGGCAGCCACGTCGACCGCCGTGACCAGCGCCTCGCCGACCAGGATGGCATCCACACCGGCGTCCCGCAGGCGGGCTACATCCTCGAAGGTCTGAATACCGCTCTCGGCCACACAGAAGATCCCGTCCGGGATGTGCGGGCGCAAGTTGAAAGTGGTCTCGAGCGAAACGCGGAAGTCGCACAGGTCGCGGTTGTTGATCCCGATCAGCAGCGGATCACAGGCCAGGGCCATGTCCAGTTCAGCCCGATCGTGGACCTCGATCAGGGGCGTCAGGTTGAGGGTCAGGGCCAGGAGGTGCAGCTCACGCAGCCCGCACGGGTCGAGCTGTGCGGCGATCAACAGAACGGCGCTGGCCCCTGCTGCCCGGGCCTCGTAGAGCTGGTACGGGTCAAAGATGAAGTCCTTGCGCAGGAGCGGCACGCCCAATACCGACCAGGCGGCCAGCTGCAGGCAGTCCAGGCTGCCCTGGAAGAACTTCTCGTCGGTCAGGACGCTGATCGCCGCTGCACCATTGTCCCGGTAGAGGCGCGCCAGGCGGCAGGGGTCGAAATCCTCGACCAGCACACCCCGCGACGGCGAGGCCTTCTTGATCTCGGCGATCAGGGCCGGCGAATCGTGGTCGCGCCGCGCCTGGCACAGGGCAGCCAGGAAGGCAGTCTGGCAGGTGGAGCACTCGGCTTCATGCTGGACCTCGGCCAGCGGCCGGTCCAGTTTGCGGGCAGCAACTTCCTCCCGCTTGTGGGCGAAGATGGTATCCAGGATGCTCATGGGATCTCTCCTTTGGCAGGATCTTATTGCACCGCGGCAAATTTCTGGCTGCAAGCGATCAGCCCGTCCAGACAGGCCAGGGCTGCGCCGCTCTCGAGCGACGTGCGCGCCTCGGCAAGGGCCGACTCGAGGTCGCCGGTGGTGGTGGCGATCGCCGCGGCGGCATTGAGCAGCAGGACGTCCCGGCAGGTGCCTTCGTCCTGACCGGAGAGCAGCTGGCGCATCCGGGCGGCGTTGTCCGCGGGGGTTCCGCCGCGCAGGTCAGCGGCGGCTGCCGGGCGCAGGCCGAGGTCGCGAGCCTCCAGGTCAAAGGTCTCGACCCGTCCGTCGCGCAGCCGGCTGACCCGGTTCGGGCCGGCGGTGGTCAATTCGTCCATCCCACCATGACCGTGGATGACGAAGGCCGCCAGGCTGCCCAGTTCGCCCAGAACCTCGGCCAGCGGCTGGGTCAGGGAGGGGTCGTAGACCCCGACCAACTGGTGAGTAGCCCCGGCCGGATTGGTCAGCGGTCCGAGCAGGTTGAAGATCGTGCGCTGGCCGAGTTCGCGGCGCGGGCCGATGGCATACTTCATCGCCGGGTGGAATTTGGGTGCGAACATGAAGCCGATCCCGACCTCCTCAATGCAGGCCGCGACCTGCATCGGGGTCAGGTCCAAATCAACGCCCAGGGCTGCGAGCACATCGGCGCTGCCGCAACTGGACGATGCGGCCCGGTTGCCGTGCTTGGCCACCTTGCGCCCGGTCCCGGCGATGACGAAGGCCGCCGCGGTCGAGATGTTGAACGAGCCGGATCCGTCCCCGCCGGTCCCGGCAGTATCCAGCAGGGGCGAACCGTTGGCCCGGTACGGGACCGAGGTCGCCTGGGCTCGCATGGCCCGCACGGAGCCAGCAATCTCATCGACGGTCTCGCCTTTCATGCGCAAACCGACCAGGTAGCCGCCGATCTGGGCCGGGGTGGCGCCGCCGGTCATGATGGTCTGCATGGCCTCTTCGGCCTCTGCGATCGTCAGATCCTGGCGCTGCAGGACCTTGGCAATGAATGGTTTAAGCATCTCCTCCTCCTTGGGGGATTGGCCGGACACAACCTGCGGCCGCATGGCCAGGAAGTTGGCCAGGATCTGCTGGCCGTGCTGGGTCAGGAACGATTCGGGGTGGAACTGTACGCCGAAGATCGGAAGCGCGCGGTGGCGCAGTCCCATCACCTCCCCCTCCGGGGTGGTGGCGGTGATTTCGAGGATCTCCGGCAGCGGCTGTTCGACGATCAGCGAGTGGTAGCGGGTGGCCTCGAACGGGCCGGTCAGGCCGGCGAACAGGTCGACCCCGTTGTGCTCAATCGTAGAGGTCTTGCCGTGCATCAGGCGCGGCGCCCGGACCACCTGTCCGCCATAGAGCTCACCAATGCACTGGTGGCCCAGGCAGACTCCCAGCACCGGAACCTTCGGCCCCAGCCGGCGGATGATCTCGCCTGAGACGCCCGCCTCGGACGGCGTTCCCGGTCCGGGCGAGATGACGACATGGGTCGGGGCCAGGGCCTCGGCCTGCTCGACGCTGATGGCGTCGTTGCGGAAGACCTTCAACTCGGCACCCAGCTCGCCCAGGCACTGGACCAGGTTGTAGGTAAAAGAATCGTAATTATCGATGACAAGGATCATCTGGATTCCTCACTTCTGCTCCGCTTCCCGGATGGCGGCGACCAGCGCCCCGGCCTTATTGAGCGTCTCCTGGTATTCGGCCGCCGGGTCGGAGTCGGCCACCAGCCCGGCCCCGGCCTGGATGCTGACAGTGCGCCCCCGCATGACCATCGTACGCAGGGCAATGCAGGTGTCCAGCGAGCCATCATAGGAGAAATAGCCGACCACGCCAGCGTAGGGCCCGCGCGGGACGGCCTCCTGCTCATGGATGATCTGCATGGCGCGCACCTTGGGCGCCCCGCTGACCGTCCCGGCCGGGAAGGTCGCCTGGAGCAAATCGAAGGCGTCCTGGCCAGGACGCAGGCTGCCCTCCACCTGCGAGACAATGTGCATGACGTGCGAATAACGTTCGATGGTCATCTGTTCCACGACCTGCACGCTGCCGTACTCACAGACCCGTCCCAGGTCGTTGCGGGCCAGGTCGACCAGCATGACATGCTCGGCACGCTCTTTCGGATCGGCCAGCAGGTCGGCCTCCAGGGCGGCATCGGCCTCCTGGCTGGCGGCCCGCGGGCGGGTCCCGGCGATCGGGCGCAGCATGGCCCGCCTCCCTTCCAGTCGAACATGGACCTCCGGAGAAGCGCCGATCAGGTGGAAGGGTTCCTCCCCGGCCAGGGTCCCGAAATTGAAGAAGAACATGTACGGCGACGGGTTCAGCCTCCGCAGAGCACGGTAGATGTCCAGCGGAGCGGCGTCTGTCAGGCGCGACAACCGCTGCGAGAGCACCACCTGGAAGATATCACCGGCGCGAATGTGCTCCTTGGCCTGCGCGACCATGTCCATGAACTGCTGGCGGGTCCGGTTCGAGAGCAGGTCGGCCTGTTTGGCAGAAGGTGGGACAGACCGCGTCTTGGGCAACGGACCGGCCAGCTGGTCACACAACCGGTTGAGGCGCGCCTCGGCCTCGTCCAGGCTGCTTTCACCCTCGGCCACGGCGATCAGGAGCAGGCGTCCATAGGCATGGTCGAAGACGGCCAGAGTATCCGCCTGCAGAAAGATCGCCTCGGGCAGGTCGGTGGAGGCGACCAGCGGAACGCTCGTTTCGAAGAAACGCACCACGTCATAGGACAGGTAACCGACCAGCCCACCGGCCAGGCGCGGCAGCCCGGGGATCGCAATCGAATCCTCGGCCCGCAGCGATTGGCGCAAGGCTTCCAGCGGACTCTCGCCCTCTTCCAGGGGGCGGGACACCCTGCCCTCGGAAAAATGGATCTGCCAGGCGCGATCCCTGAAGACGAAGGCCTTGCGCGGGCGGATGCCGACGAACGAATAGCGCGCCACCCGTTCGCCCCCGTTGACACTTTCGAGCAGGAACGAGGGGCCTTCGCCAGCCAGCTTGAGATACACCGACAGGGGCGTTTCCAGGTCGGCGGGAAGCTCTCGCACCAGCGCCTGCCGGCCGCCGGGCAGGGGCTGGACCCGGTCGCGATCAGTGCGCACCGAAAATCCCGAGACAACTTTTGGTTCGATCAGCATGTTACCCTCCAGTTAAGAAAAATCGCCTCTCATCCGAGGGACGAGAGGCGATTCCCGTGGTGCCACCCTGGTTGGACTGGCCTGCCGGCGAAAGCAAAATTCCCCGCCGGTCAGACAACGGGGAAAAAGCCAGTCTCACTCTGTCAGATACGGCCTCGAGGAGGCTTATATCCTGTGCCCTGATAACGGTGGCAACTCCGGCGCGGGCTACTGAACCTTGCGTTCGCCCTGCGGCTCCGAGAACCATTCTGCGCTGTCGTCTTGGTCGGGACTTTCACCGGCCGCCCGCTCTCTGTACCAGCGTTTCAGCGCCTACTCTTTCTCTTCACAGCCTTTATTATTAAGTTGGACGGGTTATATCAAATCCGGGCGGAACTGTCAAGGGAAAAGTTGTGGATTATGGCCATTAAAAGAAAGGCGATCAGCGGACGAAAGGCTTCGTCCAAGTGTCCATCGTAGTGGCGCCTGACCTTGGCGGCACTGTCATGACCGGTCGTTTCCAACAGCATGCACTTCCAAATCGAGTTCAATCTCCGCGAACCCGAGCCATACCGGGGCCTGGAAGATTTCATGGAAGTCTACGAAACAGCTGTTCCGTATGCCGCCAACCGGTCGTTTTTTATGGTCACTTTCAGCCAGGCATCGTTGCAGCCAGATTGCCAACAAAACCCTGATCACAGTCTTCTGGACATGAAATCCCACGTTCGCGGTTACCGATATGCCAGCAAGGAGGTATTGATCGGGAGAATGACATGCCTTCACTGCAATATTGTAAACACATTGAAATCTGCTTCCCCGGAATCAGGTGCTAGAATGTTTGTGGAAGTCAGCTGAATATCCAGACTTGTACCTGTCAGGTATTCTTGAACCCGCATACAGGAGACCATCATGGGTATGAAACGTAAAAACCGCCTTATCGTGCCATTGACCTGTTGGGCATGGCTCGCCGTCATCACCCTCAGTTGCAATATGCCAGCGGAAAGGGATTACATGGTGATCGAGTCAATCACGCCTGTATCGACCGGCATCAACCAGCCGATCACGGTTACCGTCTCTGTGCTTGGCAAGGCTTATCCCGGCACAGGCACGATGACGGTCGACGGCGATACACGATGTTCTTTCCTCCTGGTGGAGGGCAGAGGAAGTTGCCAGGTGGTCTTTTACTCAGCCGGCGACCATACCATCACGATCAATTACAGCGGCGATTCGAGTTATCATGGGGAATACGTCCAGCGGCCTTACACCGTGGTTGCCTCGCTGACACCCACGCCCAACACCCTGACGAACCTTTCCTTCACAAGCATCGGTCCGGAACCATCCAGCCCGGGGGAGTCCGTCGAATTCGGGGTCTTGGTGAGTCCGACCGCAGGGCCAGCGCCCATCGGCATGGTGACGCTTAACAGCGACAGCCAAGAAGGCGGCTGCACAGCGAACCTATCCAACGGGGAGGGCCGGTGCACAATGACCTTCGCCAGGCCGGGAATCTGGAGGATTACGGCAACCTATCCCACCAACGGCACCTGGGTGGGCAGCACAGCCTCCATCCTGCACACTGTCAGTTATGCGACCGAGATCACCATCACCCTCAACAACACCTCCCCCAGAGTCGGTCAGACGGTCCATGTCACGGCAACCGTCTCAGTGCCGAACGGGGGACCGGCGCCAACCGGGGTCCTGTTGATCGATTACAGCACGGAAGTACTCGAAGCCGACCTGGTCGATGGCAGCACCAGCTTCGATCTGGTTTTCCACACTGACGGAGAACAGACGATCCACGCACTCTACCATCCCGCCGACAGCACGGGGCAGAGCATCAACGATTTCCGGGCAAGCGAGACCAGCCTGACGGTAACCGTCCGCATCGTTGCAGCCCCACCGCCCGAACCCACCCAGGAACCCAGCGGTGGAGGAGCGACCGGCTGTGAGGTATATGATCCGAATTCCGACACATGGATTTGCGTGATCCCATGCCCTGACCCCGACCAATATTTCCACACCTGCCCATAGATTCAAATCCCGATCCTCAATGACTTCCCGGGCGGACCTGCAGGTCCGCCCGGTTCTTCTTGCATCTTATCTTGTTGTATTTTCCCGTTGTTCAGACACCTTGCGCGGGCTACTCCAGGCCGGTCCAGGTGTCACAATTCGGGTTCGACCTGCATTAAGGATGTTGCTGGAAATTCTCTACGTCTTTATAATAGAATCACCCAAGGAGCCTCTTGCATGATCACCCCTCAAAAAATCAAGGAATGGCTCAAGGAAGTCGAGCAGCGGCCCGAATCGGCGACACTGGTCCTCAAGTATGTCACCGACCGGTTGCGCGAACTTGACGCTCGCAACGAGGAACTGTCCGCCGAGAACATCGCCCTGCAGTCCGGCGCCCGCGTTGAAGAGTACGAGTCGCGCCTTGCACATTTGGAATACCAGCTCGACCTTCTCCGGCGCCGCTTCGGGGACATCGCACTGGTCCCCAAGGAGTCGGCCCAGGCCCCGCCGGCCCCCCTCCGCCTGCTGGCCTACAATGCGAGGGGCCGCATCCTGTGCTTCAATGCTGAGGAAGACCTGCCGTACTTCATCGGCGGCCTGAAGACGGCCGGCGAGCCACCGTGCCTGCTGGCCGTTTTCCCGAACGAGGAACTGCTCTTCCTGTTCAACTCGGGACGCGTCTCGGCCCGGCCCGTCGAGCAGATCCGCCTCGTCGACCCCGGGTTGGCAACGACCTTCGAGCAGGGCTCGCTGCCCGACGAGCCCCACGGCGGCGAACTGCTGGCCTGCCTGGCCCCACTCTCCGACCTGCCCCTGGCCCACTTTTTCCTGCAGATCAGCCGGCGCGGCTGGGTTAAGAAAACCCTGGCCACGATGGCAGAGACAATCCTGGGCAAGCGCTTCCTCGGCAAGGGCGTGGTCCAGAAGTCCGATCAGCCCTTCGCCCTGACCCTGGGGCGCAAGGGCGACCGACTTGCGCTGGTCAGCCGCGAAGGCCACGTCGTCTCCCTGGAAGTGGACAATCTGTCCTACTCCGCTGAGGAGCGCATCCGCCTTCCGGCTACCGACCACCTGATCGCCGCTTTCCTCCTCGGCCAGGGGCACGACCTGCTGGCCCTGACCGAGGAGGGCAAGGTCCTCCTGCGGACTGGAACAGACCTCGAGCCGTCCACATCACCGATGGCAAAGGGCCTGACCTTGATCCCGCCGGCGCGCCTGGAAAAGGGCACCCGCCTGGCCGCGGCGCTGGCGGTCGACACCGCGACCAGGGTGGTGGCCCTTGACGCCGGGGGCCGGTTCACGGTCCAGACAGCGGCAGAAGTGCGCGGGGCCGGGGCGCTCGACGCCGGGCCCGGATTGTTGGCCGTCGCCGGCCTCGCCGGCCCGGAGCGGGTCCGATGACGATCAAGGTCGGGCTCGATTTCGGCACATCCAACTCCGGCGTGGCCCTGTGGGATGGCACCCGGGTCCGCCTGCTGCCGGTCGACCGCCGCGGGGTCCAGCCCGAGGTGGTCAAGACCATCCTGTACATCACGCGTGACTACGAGGCCTACATCGGCCAGGAGGCCATCGAACTCTACTACCGTCACAACGTCGACCGCCAACGGCACTACGTCCGCCAGCGGGCCGGGGAGATCGAGTACACCGGGGCTGACATGCACTACGTGCGCGATGTCTATGTCTTCGTCGACGAACTCCAGCCCGGGCGCCTGCTGCAGTATCTCAAGACCGCCCTGCGTAAGCAGGGAGCCCGCTTTCAGGGGACGCACATCTTCGAACGCCATTACGCTGCCGGCGACCTGGTGCAGACCTACCTGAGCCAGCTCAAACAGCGCGCCGAGCAGGTGCTGGGGGAAAAGATCAGCGGCGCCACACTGGGCCGGCCAGTCAAGTTCTCCAACGATCCCGCCCTGGACATCCAGGCGGAGGAGACCCTGCGCCAGGCGGCCCTGGCCGCCGGCTTCGAACAGGTCGACTTCGAATTCGAGCCGGTGGCGGCAGCCCTGTTCTACGAACAGTCGCTCACGAAACCCGAGACCGTGCTGGTCTTCGACTTCGGGGGTGGAACACTTGACATCGCCATCATGCGCCTGGGCGAGCAGGACCGGCGCGTGGTCTACGCCAGCGGCGGGATCGACATCGCCGGATCTGACTTCGACCGGGCGATCATCGAGCAGCGCCTGATGCCCTTCTTCGGCGCCGGGCAGGTGGCGCACCAGCCGGAGCTGCTCGACCTGATCGCGGCTGTGCCGGAATGGGCGGTCCTCCCCGAGATGGCAACCCCGATCAACCGCAACGTGCTCGAAAAGGCCATCCGGACCGGCATGGTCCCGGTCCGACTGCGGGCCCTGCAGACATTGATCTACAACGATCTGGCCTTCTCATTCTACTATCGGGTCGAGGCAGCCAAGATCACCCTCTCCAGCCTGGGTGCGGCAGTCATCGCCCTCGATGACCCGGGCATCGACCTGTGGGAACTCTACACCCGGAACCAGTTCGAGGCCGATATCGAGTCCTTGCGGGCGAAGATCGAGGCCGTCCTGCTCGAGACACTGGCCGCCTCGGGCCTCGAGCCTGGCCAGATCGAGGCGGTAGTCAAGACCGGCGGGTCGTCCAATATTCCACTGTTTTCGGAGATGCTGGGGAGGATCTTCGGCCCCGAGAAGATCAAGGCCTCGAATGCCTTCAGCAGCGTCGCTGCCGGGCTGGCGATCAAGGCGGGCAACCGATAGATCACGTGGATGTCAGGAACGTATTTTCCCCCGGTAGTCTTGCGCTCCTGACCAAAAACCGCCTGCAGGTCCTAAATGACCGGCAGGCGGTTGCAGTCTGGTTATTTCCTTACGAAGGCCTGACTTCCCGTCACCGCCACGATCTCCCCAAAATAGATGCGGTGGTAATCCCCTGTTGGGTAATTGCGTTCGATGGACGGGTCGACGAAGTTCGGTGGGCCGAAGTCCTGCCAGAACATCTTGCGGCACTCGATCGTAAGCTCGGCCTCGTCGTAGACCGGCGCGGCAACGGCTGTCGCGGCCGCAGGGGTCAGGCCGGCTGCGGCAAGCTTGTCCCCGTCACGGCCGGAGCGGGTCCCGAGCAGGTTGAGGGCCTCGCGGTAGGCGGGCGCGAAGGCGCACAGCGTGAAGGTCGCATATTTCTCCATGAACTGGTAGGTGTAGCGCTGTGGCCGGACAAAGATCTGCGCCAGCGGGCGGTTCCAGACCTGGCCCAGGCTGCCCCACGAGACAGTCATGCAATTGAAGTCCCCGGCAGCAAGATCGCCGCTGCTCAACAGAAGCCACCGCTTCTCCCACAGGCTGTACGGCCGGGCGAGGAAGTCTTCGATCGGGATCGGGATGCGTTCAGTCATGGTCTGCTCCTATTCCTGTCCTGGGCGCTTGCCCTTCTCGGGGAACAGGTCCGCCTTGCTGGCCGGGCGGCGTTTTCCGGTGACCTGTTCGGCGGCTCGCTGGTATGAATCGCGCTCAGCGCCCATCCCCTCATCCTGGAAACGGTAATCGTTCTTACGGATGAACTCAGAGAGCTCCTCCTTCAAACCCTCCAGTCGCTGGCGCTGGTGGTTGATGACCGCTGCAAGCACCTTCTGGTTGCCGGTTTCTTCGATCATCAGGCGCAGGTGCGGCAGGCACAGGCCGTCCGACTTACGGTAGTCGTCCAGGTAATCGTCCTTCTGCAGCGCCTCTCCGAGAACCTTGATCGACCGCTCCTCGACCGTGCGGCGCGTCTCGCAGGCCGGGCAGAGCCTGGTCTCGCTGAGGGCCTCGACTAAGGCCTTGCGCTCACGCCCACCCGAGTCGGGCTTTTCGGGCAGGCGCGCAAGCAAGGTCGCTGCCAGGTCGTGGTAGACGATCGCCAGCCCGAGGGCATCGGAAAGTTTCGACTCGATCGTCAGCCAGGCGTGCTCGTAGCACAGCCCCAGGCTGGCCCGGATGCGCTCCCGCCGGCCGGGATCCAATACGCTCTCATAGAAGAGCGTGTCCACGTATCTGGTCGCCGTGCGCTGCGCCAGGGCGCACACCGGGCAGCCCCGATACTTGAACAACAGGCGCAGTTCATAAGCGGTCTGTGCATCGGCCATTGATTCAGTTTATCCGAAAGCCGGTTTTCGTGCAAGTCAGCCACCCAGCGGACTCCAGACGCGCTTGCACAACATGCGTCCTTTCCCATCATTCATGGGTAAACATGTTGTACAATCACCTTATGAACACCCTTTCCCCCCGCCAGGTCAGCATCGATGACGCCTTCTGGACCCCGCGCCTGGAGACCAACGCCCGGACAGCCATTTTCCACCAGTGGCGGATGCTCGAAGAGAGCGGCTGCATCGACAACTTCCGCCTCGCCGCTGGTGAAATAGACGGCCTCCGCCAGGGTTGGTTCTTCGCAGACTCGGACGCCTACAAGTGGCTCGACGCCGCCGCCCGGGTCCACGCCACCCAGCCATCGGAGAAGCTCGTGCGTCTGATGAATGGCTTCATCGACCTGCTCTCCCGGGCCCAGATGGTCGACGGCTACATCTACACATACAACCAGCTGCACTTTCCTCTCCAGCGCTGGGAAAACCTGATGATCGAGCACGAACTGTACTGTCACGGCCACCTGATCGAGGCAGGCGTCTCGCACTACGAAGCCACCGGGATCGATTCCGGCCTGACGATCGCCCGCAAGGCCGCCGACCGGCTGGTGCGCGATTTTCTGGAATCTGGCCCGGCCCGCACCTCCGGCCACGAGGAGGTGGAGATCGCCCTGCTGCGCCTCTACGAAACCACCGGCCACGCCGGCTATCTCGATCTGGCGCGGGCCTTCCTTGAGCGCCGCGGCCAGGCGCAGCCGTTCTTCCCTTGGATCCTTGCGGAGAATCGCCGGGTCGAGCAGCGCAGGAAGATCGTCAGGAAGCAGCGGCGGGCCTACCTGAAGGCCCATCCCCAACATGCCGGATTCCAGCTTCCACCCGGCAACTTCGCCAAGGCCCCCAAAACCTCACACCTGCGCTGGATGTTGAACGCCTTCACCGGAAAATACTTCCAGATGCACGCCCCGATCCGCCGCCAGGTCGTCCCGGTCGGGCACGCCGTCCGCTTTGGCTACCTCGAGACAGCGGTCGCCATGCTGCATCGCCTGACCGGCGACCGGTCCTTGTTGCCTGCGATGGAAGCGGCCTGGGAGCGGATGGTCACCCGGAGGATGTACGTCACCGGAGGGCTGGGAGCGGTGCCCGGGCTGGAAGGCTTCGGCCAGGATGATGAACTCGATCCCGAGTACGCTTACGCTGAGACCTGTGCCGCCCTGGCGAGCCTGTTCTGGAACTGGGAACTGGCCCTGGCCACCCGCCAGGCCCGCTACAGCGACCTGTTCGAGTGGCAGCTGTACAACGCCGCGTCGGTCGGCATGGGCCTGGACGGCGACGACTATCTCTACAATAACCCGCTGGCCTGCCGCGGCGGGGTGACCCGCAAACCGTGGTTCGCCGTGCCCTGCTGCCCATCCAACCTGTCGCGCACCTGGGCCTCGCTGGGGAAATATATCTATTCCTTCGACCAGAACGACCTTTGGATCCACCAGTACATTGGCAGCCAGACAATGGTCAATGGACAGTGGAAGATCGACATGGAAACCGGCCTGCCGTGGGTCGGCAGGGTCCGGATCGAGATCGATCCGCAGGGGCGGGCCGATTTTACCCTCCACCTGCGGATCCCCTCCTGGGCGGGCAAGTTCACGCTCCAGATCAACGGGGAAAGCTGGTCTCCACCACCGCCGGGTCCCACCGGGATCACAAGAGAGGCTGATTCCGGCTACGAACCGCGCCAGGCCTGGTTCCTGCCGGTCAGCCGGACCTGGTCCACGGGCGATACGCTCGAGATCGACTTCGAGATGCCGGTGACACTGCGGCGGGCCTCCCCACGCCTGCGCCAGCACCACGCCCAGGTCGCCCTGACATGCGGCCCGCTGGTCTACTGCCTGGAGAGCATCGACAACCCCGGCCTGGACTTGTTCGCCGCCCGCATCCGAGCGGAGACGCTGCAGGTCGAAGCAGACCCGGACCTGCTGGGTGGGATTCGGGTCCTGCGCGGTGAAACCACGGACGGTCGGATTTTCACCGCCATTCCCTACCAGGTGTGGGCCAACCGCGGGGAGACGCAGATGAACGTGTGGATCAACATCTGAACCTGCATCCCTGCGATCGAAAACCCGCCCGGCTGTTCCGCCGGACGGGTTGCAAGTACACAGGAATTCAGCGTTGGTCCTGGCCGTCGTCCGGGCGGCTGGTTTTTTCCTGTTCCAGCTTCCAGATCAAGCGCCGGATCTCATCAGGCCTGATATCCATCTCGCCCTCTTCAGTCGTCTTGACCTCGCGAAAGATCTCGCGCTCGGGGAAGGTGGCGTTGTATTCCTCCAGGCGGTCGAGCAATTCCTGCAGGTCTTCGTCGGCCCGTTCGTAGGGCGGCGGAGGCTCCTCTCCCTGGACAGGCGTGGTAGGGCTCGCTCCGCCCGGGACCCACCCGGAAATGTCCCACGCCTCGTCCTGCTCCTCGACCGCTTCAGCTGGCGGTTGTTGAGGCGCTGCTTCCGGCGCCCTTTCCTGTCGCGCCGCGTCATCCTGCCCTCGCTTCGGGCGAAAGGCCAGGTAGAAAAAAAGGCCTGCAGCCGCACCGAAAAGCAGCCCGACAGCCAGCAAAATGATGATCGTTGTCATTGACATATGGGTCACCTCCCCTGCCGCGCATGACAGCCTGGTTTCATTATACCCATTTTAGAGACAAATTCCCGGGAGCGCAAGTGCCAATCGGCAAGAACGGTCGGTTTTTGCCAGCGATTCGCAAGAGAAAGGGTTGACAGCTAGAATTTTTGTTCTATAATCAAGCCATGCAAGCGATCGACCGGCTTAAACTGCTCAACCAGCAGATGCAATTCGAACCCGACACCGATGTCAGCCCGGACGGGCGGGCGACCCTGCCCGTCGCCTGCTTGGAGCAGCGCGCCGATGACCTGTATGTCCACCCGGCGGTGATGCCCAACGGCAGGCACATCCGGCTGCTCAAGACTCAGTTGACCTCGGTTTGCGAACGAGACTGCCACTACTGCCCCTTCCGCAGTGGGCGCGACTTCCGGCGTGCCACCTTCCAGCCGGAGGAGTTCGCCCGGCTGTTCATGGAGCTTCACCGCCGGAACATTGCCGAGGGCCTGTTCGTCAGTTCGGGACTGGCCGGGGGCGGCGTCCGCACCCAGGATCGCCTGCTCCAGACGGCCGAGATCCTGCGCCACAAACTCAACTACCGCGGCTACCTGCACCTGAAGATCATGCCGGGGGCCGAGAAGGCCCAGGTCGAACGCGCCATGCAGCTGGCCGACCGGGTGTCGCTCAACCTGGAAGCGCCCAATACCCCGCGCCTGGCCCGGCTGGCACCCCACAAGACCTTTCAGGAAGAACTGCTCACCCGCCTGCGCTGGGTGGAGGAGATCCGCCGGACGCAGCCTGGCCACAGGGGTTGGAACGGTCACTGGCCATCCTCAACGACCCAGTTCGTCGCCGGCGGCGCGGATGAATCGGACCTTGAACTGCTGCAGACCACCGAGTACCTCTACCGCAGCCTGCGGCTGAAGCGAACCTACTTCATGGCCTTCAACCCGATCCCTGACACCCCGCTCGAGGACCACGCCCCCACCCCGGCCAATCGCGAACGCCGCCTCTACCAGGCCTCCTTCCTGCTACGCGACTATGGCTTCAGCCTGGAAGAGATGCCCTTCGAAGCCGGCGGTATGTTGCCCCTCCTGCAGGATCCAAAACTTGCCTGGGCCGAGCTGAACCTGTCCGCCCAACCGGTCGAGGTCAACCGGGCCGACCGGGCTCAACTGCTGCGCGTTCCCGGGATCGGACCCAGGGGGGTCGATGCGATCCTGCGCCTGCGCCAGCAGGCGACCATTCGCGATCTCTCCACTTTAAAATCGGCGGGGATCCTGGCCGAACGGGCAGCCCCTTACCTCCTGCTTGACGGCAAGAAACCCATCTACCAGATAAGTCTGGGGATTTAGATCCACCCTGAGAAAATGGAACCAAAATGGCTTCTCCGCCGTCCTTCCCATTGACCCGGCCCTCCGAATTGGTTAAACTAGGGCTGATGAAACAAAGGAGAAGCCATGAAGAAATCGCGTTCTATTACCCTGATCGTCCCGCTCGTCATCCTGATCCTGCTGGCTGCCTGCAACCTGCCTTCCGCCGATGAGACCCAGGTGCCGGCCTCAGACCTGGTCTTCACCCAGGCCGCTCAGACGGTCCAGGCAGAAATGACCCGCCTGGCACCGACCCAAGAACAGCAGCAACCGGCAGCAACCACCGCCGCCCCAACGATATCTTTCCCGACCAACACCCAGCAACCGCCCGCCACGGCGACCGCCATCCCCTGCAACCAGGCCGCTTTCGAGGCCGATGTAACCATCCCCGATGGGACGGTGCTCTCCCCAGGCCAGGTCTTTACCAAGACCTGGCGCCTACGCAACGCCGGCTCGTGCACCTGGACCTCGGGCTACCAGCTCGTCTTCCACCAGGGCGATGGCATGGGCGCCCCGTCCGGTTATGCCCAGTCGCTGACCGCCGGGACTGTCCCGCCTGGCGGCACGGTTGACATTTCGGTCACCCTGACCGCCCCGATGACGGCCGGCACCTACAAGGGCTACTGGCGGCTGCGCGAACCAGGCGGCGCTTACTTCGCCCTGCGCAACAATTCCGACTTCTGGGTCCAGATCCAGGTCGCAACCTCCGCCACCAACACCGTCACACTGAACGCGGTAACTGGCGAGAGTGGCACAGTGCGCGGCGATGGGGCTGTGACCACCACCGAGCTCATCGCCGGTGATGCTTCGGACGATAACGGGCTGCAGGTCTTCCTCAGTTTCGACATCTCGAGCATTCCGATCAATGCCACCATCACCGAGGTCAGGATCGATTTCACCAACTACACCGTCCACGGGGATCCTTTCGCTGGCCTGGGCTGCATCAACGTGTACGAATCGAACTACGGCGTCCTGAATGCGGGTGATTTCTACCTCGGCGTACCGACGCTCCCGTTCTACGAATGGTGCTCCACGGCAGCGCTCTCGAACGTGGTCTCGGACAATGACTTCAAGAACCTGATCCAGTCCCGGCTCGGCAATACGCGCATCCAGGCGCGCGTCCAGTTCCCGGATCTCTTCACGGATGGAGATGGCGTCGCCGACGCGATCCGACTCAATGCGCCAAAACTGAGCGTGATCTACACGACCCCCTGATCGAAGGTTGCGCGCCCCGCAGCACCAAAAACTGTCTGGCAGGAGCGGCTGCCAGACAGTTCGCTTATCCTTTCTTGAGTTGCTCCCAGGCCCCTACCCAGGGACGGCCCAGACGGTGCCCCGGCGGGACGGTGATCTTGTACAACTTCTGGGCTGCACCCGCTGCCACCTGGGCCACCGTGGCCCAGTCTGCGTTCAAAACGGCCTGGCGCATCCGGGTCCCCAGCTGCCCGGCCCAGTCCCATTCCAGGCGGAAGCGGTCCGCCTTGACCCAGTAGCCGCGCTTCTCCCAGGCGGCCACTGACTCCTCGATCGTCCCGGCGATGGCCTCCAGGGCCAGGGCGATGAAGGCGGCCAGGTCGCGGGCCTCCGCCCCGGGCTCGGTCAGGGCGGCCAGCTCGCGCACCGCCAGGACCACACCCTTGGTCAGGCGCGTGCGATCCTTGCCGGCGCTTTCGGTTTTAATGAGACGTCCCATGGACATCCTCCCACAGCGAAGTGGGCCGATTATACGCCAAAACGCCCATGTAAGCAAAAGGTTAACGCCCGGTTCCCCTTTATTGACGCCCATTCCCCTTGCGCTTATAATCACCCACGCTTGCCGGGGAAGTGCTGGAACTGGCAGACAGGCATGACTTAGGATCATGTGCCGCAAGGCGTGCGGGTTCGACCCCCGCCTTCCCCACAGAATCTCAGGCAGCCCAAGCAGACCCATGAAACGAGGTATTCGCTTTGAAGATCGAGACCAAACCCCGCGACGACCACCAGGTGACCCTGACCGTCGAGCTCGAACCCGACCGCCTGGTGAGCGCCAAACGGCGCGCCGCACGGCGCATCTCCGAACGCAAGTCGATCCCCGGCTTTCGGCCCGGGAAGGCCCCCTACGAGATGGTCATTCGCCACATCGGCGAGGCAGCTGTAACCGAGGAAGCGATCGACCTGCTGCTCGATGAAGTTTACCCCGAAACGCTTAAGGAAGCCAAGATCGAGCCGGCTGCCCCGGGCACCCTGGACAATGTTGATGGGCTGGAGGAGAAGCCAAAATTCACCTTCACCGTCCCGCTGGCCCCGACCATCGACCTGGCCAACTACCGCGCGGTGCGTCTGGCCTACGACTGGAAGGAACCCGGCCAGGACAAGGTCGACGACGCCATCGAAGAACTGCGCCAGATGTACGGCAAGACCGAGACGGTGACCCGCCCGGCCGAAAAGGGCGATTTCGTGATGATCGACCTGGTGGGTGTCAAGACCGGGGCCGCCGAGGGCGAGGCTCCGGCCATCGACCGCCCCGGGATGCCGGTCTTCATCCGCCCCGAGGTGCGCGAAGACGAATGGCCCTTCGAGGGCTTCTCGCATGAGTTGATCGGTGTCGGTCTCGACCAGACCAAGACCTTCCGCCACAAGTTCCCCAAGGCCCACGCCGACGAAACCCTGCAGGGCGAAACGATCAATTTCGAGGCCCGGGTCAAGATGGTGCGTGGCACCAGCCTGCCCGGGCTCAACGACGAGTTCGCCAGGCAGGTCGGACCTTTCAGCGACCTCGAGGCCCTGCGCCAGGCCGTCAAGGCCAATCTGGCCGCCCAGTCGAAATCCGAGTATGACGATGATTATTTCACCCAGCTGGTCGACAAGATCCGCGAAGGCGCAAAGGTCCACTATCCCCCGCAGGTGGTCGCCCGTGAAGTCGAACATGTCCTGGAAGACCTGCAAAGCCGCCTGACCGAGCAGAACATGGACCTCGAGACCTACTTCAAGATGCGCGAGACGACCCGCGAGAAATTCATCGAGGAGGAGGCCAGGCCGGTCGCCGTGCGCCGTCTTGAGCGCACACTGATCATGGAAGAGCTCATCCGCCAGGAGAAGATCGAACTCAGCGACGATGTTCTCAGCACCTCCTTCCAGCATACCTGGGGAGAATTCACCTCCAGCAAGGAATTCGCCCAGGTCATGCGCGGCAAGTCCAGGCCACCCAAGCGCCTGATCGACGCCGTGGCCATGCAGTCGGCCAACCAGGCGATCACCGACCTGACCCTGACCCGCCTGAAGGAGATCGCCACCGGGCAGGCCAAAGATCCAGCCAAGAAAGAGCCCGGCGAGAAGAAAGCCGGGGCTACCAAGAAGACCGCCGCAGCCAAGCAGCCCGCAGGTGGCAGCACCGCCAAAAAACCGGCCCCCAGGACGACCGGCAAGGCCCAGCCCACTTCCACCTCAGCAGCAAAGAAGCCCGCCGCACCCGGCGCCGCGAAGACTCCTCCTGGAGTCAAGGCCAAGAAGCCGGCGGCCAAGAAAATGGAAGATTAATGGTTCTGTCGATCGGCAGGATCCCGATAGACGCCTTGAAAGAATTGGAGCTACTCATGTCGATACCCGATTTCAAATCCGTCGTACCGATGGTGATCGAATCCTCAGGCCGCGGCGAACGCGCCTACGACATCTTCTCGCTGCTGCTCAAGAAACGGATCGTCTTCGTCGGGACCCCGATCGACGACCAGGTCGCCAACCTGATCGTCGCCCAGTTGCTGTTCCTCAACAGCGAAGATCCCGAGGCCGAGATCCAGATGTACATCAACTCCCCCGGCGGCGTCATCTACGCCGGGCTGGCCATCTACGACACGATGCAGATGATCTCCAACCCGATCAGCACCGTCGCCGTCGGCGTCACCGCCTCCTTTGGGACCGTGCTGCTGACCGCCGGGACGAAGGGCCGTCGCTATGCCCTGCCCAACGCGACCATCCACCTGCACCAGCCGCTGGGCGGCGCCCAGGGCCAGGCCACGGACATCGAGATCCAGACCAAGCAGATCCTGCGCCTGAAGAACCTTCTCAATGAAATCATGGCCAGGCATACCGGCAAACCGGTGGAGCTCATCAAGCAGGACACCGACCGCGACTTCTACCTGGATGCCCAGCAGGCCGTCGAGTACGGCCTGGTCGACCAGGTACTCGAAGTTCCTGAGAAGAAATGACCTCCGAGGGGCGACCGATCGGTCGCCCTTCCTTTTTCACCCATGCTCCCTGCGAACATCCAGGCCTTGATCCTCGACATGGACGGCGTCCTGTGGCGTGCCGACCAGCCGATCGGCGACCTGCCGGCCGTATTCGCGCGCCTGGCGGAACGCGGTCTGAAGGTCGCCCTGGCGACCAATAATTCGACCCGCACACCACAGCAGTACGTCGAGCGCCTGCAAGCCTTCGGCGTGAGCGGGCTCGAACCCTGGCAGGTCGTCACCTCGTCCCTGGCGGTTGCCGATCTGCTGCAAAAACGCTTTCCCGACGGCGGCCAGGTCTTCGTCGTCGGAGAGATCGGCCTGATCGAGGCCCTGGGCGAGGCCGGTTTCGACCCGGTCACCGACCCCGACTATACCGGCAGGCCGGTCGCTGTTGCAGGTGCTGTCGACCGCGAGATCACCTTCTGGAAACTGTCCCGGGCGACCCTGCTGATCCGCAGCGGTGTGCCCTTCTACTTCACCAATCCCGACCGGACCTTCCCGACCCCCGAAGGCCTGATCCCGGGAGCCGGGGCGCTGTTGGCTGCCCTGGTCGCCGCCAGCGACGTGGAGCCGGTCGTGGCCGGTAAACCGGCAGCGGCCCTGCTCGAACTGGCCTGTCAACGGCTTGGAACGCGCAGGTCAGAAACCCTGGTCGTCGGTGACCGGCTGGAAACGGACATCCTCGGAGGACAGAACGCCGGCATGCCGGTGGCCCTGGTCCTGAGCGGGGTCAGCACGCCCGAGATGGCCGCCGCCTGGCGGCCCCCAATCGATCTGCTCGCCCCCGATCTGGCAACGCTGGTCGGGATCTGAAGGCACGCAGTCATAGGAAAAGAAGTAGAATCCCAACCGATCACGCCCGCGACCCAAGACAAGGAGGAGCCCATGGCGCGCACGCAAAAAATCATCCGCCCCCTGATCCTGCTGCTGCTCGCCGCGGCCCTGGCTGCCTGCACCGCCAGCGGGCCGTCGTCCACACCAGACCCCGACGCGGTCGCGACGCTGGTTGCCGCCAACTTTGAGGCCTTGACCGCCGCCGCTCCCCCGACACCCCAGTCGACGCCGACCGCGGCCCCGCCGACCGCCACGCCTCTCCAAGAAAGCGCACCCCCCATCCGCCTGGCTTTCGCTCCCGGAGCGACCTTCGGAACGGCCGTGATCTCGCTCCTGCCCGGCCAGACCCAGACCTACGCCCTGGGTGCCACCGGCGGACAGCCCCTGATGACCAGCGTCGCCTCCCCCGGGCAGAATGCCGTGCTCTCCATCAGCGGCCAGGACGGCAGCCAGCTGCTGAATGAGGCCACCGGTTACACCTCCTGGTGGGGCATCCTGCCCACCAGCCAGGATTACTTCATCACCGTTCATGCCGGACCGGCAGGCGGGGTCTACACCCTGGGCGTGACCATCGCCAGCCGCCTGCAGTTCGACCCCGGCGCCTACGGCACCACGCGTTCCGGGACGACGACCGGAGGATACAACGTCAGCTATGTCGTCTACGCCTCCGCCGGTCAGACCATGGAGATCGCCCTGAGCGTCCCGGCCGGGAGCGCCGCCCTGGCCGTCTGGGGATTCGGGGACGGTCAGCCCTACCTGCGCAGCCAGCTCGAGCAGTCCGTCTACACCCTGGTCCTGCCGGCCACACAGGACTACATCATCGAAGTTGTCCCCTATGCTGGCCAGGCAGTCTACTACACCCTGGCAGTCAACATTTATTGAGCCCGGAAGCGGCCTGCATCCGGGTCACACGGTCGAGCATTCCAGATCGAAGAGAGGAGCAGGCAGTATGCCAAACCCGCCACCGCTTCTGGCCGACAGGCTGATGGCCCATCTGCGCATCCTGTGCAAGCAGACACCTCCACGCCAGCCAACCTCGGAAGGTGAACGCAGCGCCGGCGAGTACGTCAAGGGCGTTCTGGATGACCTGGGATTGACCGCTACCGTTCAGTCATTTAAAGGCCTCCCGACCCTCGGCCTGCCGGGAACGATCGCCGCCCTGATCGGACTGGCGGGATTCCCGCTCGGCTGGTTCGCCGGGCCGATCGGCAAATGGGTCGGCGGGCTGCTCCTGATGATCAGCGCCTGGGCCATCTTCCGCCTGTATGCCCTGCGGCCGGTCTTCTTCCTCAAATGGCTCGCGCGCTGGCCCAGCCAGAATGTGCTCTCCTGCATCCCGCCCAGGGGCGAGCCCAGGCGGCGCATCTACCTGCTCGGCCACCTTGATGCTCAGAAGCAGCGCTTCTTGATGCCGCCCCCCAATCCGGCCTTGATGAAACCCTCCCAGACAGCGGTGATCGTGCTGGCCTGGCTGGCTGGCTTGAGCATGTGGATCGAGTCGCTCTCCGGCTGGGGCCTGCTCTGGTTCCAGATCCTGGTGGCCGCCTTCCTGCTCGGGACCGTGGGTATGCTCCTGCTCGACGAGCGCCAACCAACGGTCGAGGGCGCCAACGACAACGCCTCGGCAGCCGCCATCCTGCTCGGGATCGCCGAGGTCCTCAAGCAGCAGCCCCTGCAGAACAGCGAAGTCCACCTGCTCTTCACCGGCTGCGAAGAGGTCGGAGGGCATGGCCTCCAGGCCTACCTGCGGGAGTACGCCCCGCCGGTGGAGGACTCCTACTGGATCGACCTGGAACTGGTCGGAGCGGGAGCCCTGTGTTACGCCACCCACCACGGGGTGACCTACCTCTCAGGCTACCGGCCCGGGCCGCGCATCCAGGCCCTGGCGGAGGAGACCGCCCGCCGGCACCCCGAATATGAACTCACCGGCCGGGACATGCTGGTATTTGAGGAGATCGGGCTGCTGCGCCAGGCTGGACACGAGGCACTCTGCCTGATGGGTCACGATGCGCGGGGGAACCTGGTCAACTGGCACCGCACCAGCGACACACTCGAGAACCTCGAACCCGGGACCCTTGAGCGGGCAGCCGGGTTCACCCTGGCGCTGCTGAAGACGATCGATGCTCTCTAGGTTGGACCGCTATTCCGGCGCAATGGACTGATGACAACTCTGGTTTATGACCTGCCCCTCCCCGACCTGACCTCCCTGCTCGAATCCTGGGGCCAGCCGGCCTACCGCGCCCGCCAGGTCTGGCAGGGGCTGTACCAGCATCTTTACGCGGAGCCTGGCCAGTTCACCAACCTGCCTCAGACCCTGCGCACACGCCTGGAGCAGGAGCTGCGCTTCGCTGCCCTGACCCCCCTCGCGCGCCTGCAATCACGCGACCGGAAGACGGTCAAGACCCTCCTGGGCCTGGACGACGGCCGTCAGATCGAGGCCGTCTTGATGCGCTACCAGAAACGCAACACGCTGTGCATCTCGACCCAGGTCGGCTGCGCCATGGGCTGCGTCTTCTGCGCCACCGGGCAGATGGGCTTCACCCGCCACCTGTCGAGCGGAGAGATCGTCGCCCAGGTGCTCCACTACGCCCGCTTGCTGCGCTCCGAGGGGCAAAACGTCACCAACGTGGTCGTGATGGGCATGGGCGAGCCATTCCACAATTACGACAACACCCTGGCTGCCATTGACCTCCTGAACGACCCCCAGGGCTACAACTTCGGAGCCCGGCGTTTCACCATCTCGACCGTCGGACTGGTGCCGGGAATCCGGCGCTTCACCGAGGAGAAGCGCCAGGTCAACCTGGCCATTTCGCTCCATGCCGCTGACGACGAACTGCGCAGTTCGATGCTGCCGGTCGACAAACGCTACCCGATCGCAGCCCTGCTGTCCGCCTGCCGCGACTATGTCGCCGCCACCGGACGGCGGATCACCTTCGAGTGGGCCCTGGTGCGGGAAGTCAACGACACGCCCGAACAGGCCAGGCGGCTGACCGAACTGCTCAAGGGCCTGCTGTGCCATGTGAACGTCATCCCGCTCAACCCCACCCCGGGGTATAGCGGCCAGGCCACCACCGCCGAGCGGGTGCAGGCCTTCCGGGAACTCCTCGAGCGGGGCGGGATCCCATGCACGGTCCGGTTGCGGCGCGGGATCGAGATCCAGGCCGGCTGCGGCCAGCTGGCGGTCAAAAGTTTGAAAAATCAAAAGGATCCTATATAATGACTACGCGCAATCTGTCTGCGCTTGCCAGAAATCCCGCTTTGCAGTATCCTCCGGGCGTTCCCCTCGGGGGAAATTCCCGTCTCACAGGGTGTCCATGAATCTTCCCGCTGACAACCGAGACTGGCTAGACCGGCCCCTCTCTGACCGCCTCCCGGCCCTGACGATCGAGAAACTGCTTTTCGCCGTCATCCTGTTGCTGGCGGTCGTGAGCCGCCTGTACGGCCTGGGGGATCGGATCATGAGCCACGACGAAGCCCTGCATGTATACGACGGTTGGAGATTGTCCACCGGGATGGGCTACAGCCACGGACCCGGTACGCACGGCCCGCTGCAGTTCCACCTGATCGCCCTCTCCTACACCCTGTTCGGCGACAGCGATTTCACCGCCCGCCTGCCGCACGCCCTGGCCAGCCTCCTGACCGTGCTCCTGCTCTGGAAGTGGCGCCGCTACCTGGGCCGGACCGGGACCCTGCTGGGAGCCGGGCTGATGGTCATCTCGCCCTACCTTCTCTATTACGGGCGCTACGCCCGCAACGAAGCCTTCGTCGGCCTGCTCGGCCTGCTGACCCTGTACGCCATCCTGCGCTACCTCGAGACCGGCAGGTCACGCCATCTGCTGCTCCTGACCGCCGCCACCGCCCTGCATTTCACCACCAAAGAGACATCTTTCATATACACGGGCCAGGCGCTGCTCTTTTTGGGTATCTTCCTGATCAACCGCCTGACCCGCCAGCCGTGGGGCAGGCCGCGCCTCTACAACGCATTCCTGGGCAGCCTGGCGATCGGGATCCTCCTGCTCGGCGGCAGTCTCGGCTACGGCGTGGTCGAGCGCGCCCGGGAGGCCCAGGCCGCCCTGGAAATGACCGAAGCCCAGCTCCTGGACCAGCCGCTGCTTGAACAGCCCGCTCCACCGATGGCCATCGGAATCGGAAGCGGCCTGGCGATCGGCGCGGCGGCCTTCCTGCTGGGTGCCGCCGGCCTGGCGATCGCCGGTTACGGCTGGCAGAACCTGCGCCGCGAGCGTTCCTTCGATATCCTGATCCTGCTTGGGACCGTCGTCCTACCGCAGCTGGCGGCCTTCCCGGTCAGCTGGCTGGGCCGCAACCCGATCAACTACTATGAAACTCTGACCCCCAACTGGAATGCATGGCTGTTCCTGAAGCAGGTCTTCGACTTCTCCCAGGCAGCCGCGGCCTCCGATCTCGTTTTCACTGCCCGGGCCGTGATCCTGCTCTTCGCCGTCTCGGTCGCCATCGGGTTGCTCTGGAAGCCATCCGCCTGGTGGACGTATGCGCTGCTCTTCTGGGGCATCTTTGCCATCTTCTACACGACCCTCTTTACCAACCTTGCGGGCCTCGGCACCGGATTGGTCGGTTCGCTCGGCTACTGGCTCGAACAGCAGGGGGTCGCCCGCGGCGCCCAGCCCTGGTACTACTACGCCCTGGTACAGATCCCGATCTATGAATTCCTGCCCGCCCTGGGGTTCGGCCTGGCCGCCACCCTGGGTTTCCGGCTGCGCAAGGAACTTCCCGGGCCCGAGCCGCAGGATGCCCAATTCGCGGGCCCGCAGCCACCCCCGGAGGTCGAACCTGCCCCCGGAAACGAAAGCGAGCATTCCTTTGCCCTGCTGGCCTGGTGGGCAGTCAGCAGCTTCCTGGCCTACACCATCGCCGGCGAGAAAATGCCCTGGCTGACCTATCACATCACCCTGCCGATGATCCTGCTGACCGGCTGGGCACTGGGGCGACTGATCGAACGCTTCGAGCCAAGGTCCTTCCGCCAGCAGCATGGCTGGCTGGTCCTGGTCCTGATGGGTGTTTTTCTGGTGGCCTTCCTGCGAGTCCTGTTCACACTGCTCGGGGCGCAGCCGCCCTTCCAGGGCAAAGACCTGGTCCAGCTGCAGGCCACCTACGCCTTTCTGGGCACGCTCATGATCGCCACCGCAAGCGGCGCCGGGCTCTGGCACCTCGCCCGCGGCTGGAGCGCGGCCCAGTTCCTGCGCCTGGGGACCCTGGCTTTCTTCGGCCTGCTGACGGTCCTGACGGCCCGGGCCGCCACGCGCGCCGCCTACATCCACTACGACGAAGCGACCGAATACCTGGTCTATGCCCACGGGGCAGCCGGGGTCGGGGACGCGCTCGGGCAGATCGAGACGATCGCCGCCCGCACCAGCGGCGCTGATCACACGCTCCTGATCGCGTCCGACAACGCCGGGACGGGCTACGGGACCATCTGGCCGTTCCGCTGGTACCTGCGCCACTACTCCAACGTGCAGGTTTATTCCACGCCGGATGTGAGCCTGCGTTCCGTGCCGGTCATCATGGTCGATGAAAGCCATTTCGATGACATCGGGGCGATCGTCGGAGACAATTACTTCCGCTTCGACTACATCCGCATGGTCTGGCCTAACCAGGATTATTTCCACCTGAACTGGTCCCGGGTTCGGGAGGCCCTCACCAACCCGGCCATGCGCCAGGCCCTGCTCGACATCTGGCTCAACCGGGATTACACGGCTTACGCGGCCGTGACAGGCAGCCTCTCCGTGCAGGTCGAGAACTGGAATCCGTCAGGCCGCATGCGCCTGTATGTCCGGCGGGACCTCGGCCAGCAGATCTGGGAATACGGCAGCGGCGAAACCTTCGCCGCACCGGTCGACCCGTACGAGCAGGGGCTGATCGTCCTGGCAGCCGACAGCCTGATCGGGACCCACGGTCAGGCCGCGGGCCTGTTCGACTCGCCGCGCGGCGTAGCCGTCGCCCCGGACGACAGCCTGTACGTGGCCGACTCGCGCAATCACCGCATCCAACACTTCAGCGCGGATGGGCAATTTCTCGACAGCTGGGGCGGATTTGCCCAGACAGCCATCGAGGTTGCCCCGCTGGGAACCTTCAACGAGCCCTGGGGAGTGGCCGTCTCGCCGGATGGAGAGCGGGTTTACGTCACCGATACCTGGAACCACCGGGTCCAGGTCTTCACCAGCAGCGGCACGCCGCTGACCGCCTGGGGCTATCCCGGCTTCGACCAGATCGCCGACCCCTACGGCTACTGGGGCCCGCGCGGCATCGCGGTCGACAGCCAGGGGCGGGTCTACGTCGCCGATACCGGCAACAAGCGCATCCTGATCTATGACGCCGACGGCCTGTATCTGACCCAGTTCGGCACGGCCGGCATGGGGGCCGGGCAGTTCGACGAACCGACCGGCGTGGCGGTCGGCCCGGACGGGCGCGTCTACGTGGCCGACACCTGGAACCGGCGCATCCAGGTCTTTACCCCGGATGCTGGCGGTCTGGTCTTCATCCCGGTCGGCCAATGGGACATCACCGGCTGGTACGGGGACTCGCTGGACAACAAGCCCTTCCTGACGGTGGACGCTTTCGGTCGGGTCTTTGTCACCGACCCCGGGCTGGGGCGCGTGCTCGAGTTCACCGACCAGGGCCTGTTCGTGCGCGCCTGGGGCGACCTGGGTTTCGGCCCGGAGAGCATCGGCATCGCTGCCGCGGTGGCCGTCGACAGCCAGGGCCGCGTGTGGGTCACCGACGCCGGCAACCACCGCCTGATGCGCTTTCCCCCCACGACCACGTTCCTGGAGATCCCGGTGGTTCCCGTCGAGCCGCCGGCCGAATCCAGCCCGGACGTGATCCCGCCGCCGGAAACCTGCCGCGTATCCACAGGATCAACCGGCGGCTGGCTGAACCTGCGTTCCTGCCCGGGCACCTCCTGCTCCATCGTGGATGTTCTGCCGGAAGGACTTGAGCTCGTCCTGCTCGACTCCTCCCCCGAAGGCGACTGGATCGCCGTACAGGTGGGCGACCTTCCCGGCTGGGTCAACAGCAACTACTGCGAGAGATGAGTGCCCCAGAGCGGACCAGGAGGTTGTTCGTTTCTTCACCCTAACTGTATGTAGAATGACAGGTGGAAGGAAAAGCGCAGGGTGGTATAATCCCGTCGTTTGTGAAATCCAACACGGAGAAAATGATGAAACTCCACGAATATCAATCGAAACAGATTTTTGGCAGGTACGGCATCCCGGTCCCCAAGGGACGCGTCGCGGCCACCGCCAGCGAGGCGAGGCAGATCGCTGAGGAACTGGGCGGCCGCGTGGTGGTTAAATCGCAGGTCCTGGTCGGCGGGCGCGGCAAGGCTGGCGGCATCCGCCTGGCCAAGACCCCCAAGGAAGCCGAAGACATGGCCACCCAGATCCTGGGGATGGAGATCAAGGGCCTGCCGGTGCGCAAGGTGCTGGTCGACCCGGCCGCCAACATCGACCAGGAGATCTACCTGGGCATCACCAACGACCGCACCGCCCGGCGTCCAGTCCTGATGGCATCGGCGGCCGGCGGCGTCGATATCGAAGAAGTCGCCCGCACCACGCCGGAAAAGATCATCAAGGTCCACATCGATCCGCTGCTCGGGCTGCGCGACTACCAGGCCCGCGACATCGCCGTTGGCATCGACCTGCCCAAACAGTATTGGAAGCAGTTCGGCGAGATCTGCCACGGCCTGTGGCAGGCCTACCTGGAATGCGATGCCACCCTGGCTGAGATCAACCCGCTGGTCATTCTAAAGGAAAAGCAGCTGGCGGCCCTGGACGGCAAGATGCTGCTCGACGACAATGCCCTTTTCCGCCATCCCGAACTGGCCGAGATGCGGGATGCCGACGAGGAAGCCCCCGGCGAGACCGAGGCCCGCAAGTACGGGCTGTCGTTCATCAAGCTCGACGGAAACATCGGCTGCATGGTCAATGGCGCCGGCCTGGCAATGACCACCATGGACATCGTCAAGCTGTTCGGCGGCGAGCCAGCCAACTTCCTGGACATCGGTGGCGGCGCCAGCGCCGACAAGGTGGCAGCCGCGCTGCGCATCATTCTGTCCGACAAGAACGTGAAAGCGATCCTGTTCAACGTTTTCGGCGGCATCACCCGCTGCGACGAGGTTGCCCGGGGCATCCTGACCGCTCTCGAGGAGGTCAAGCCCCAGATCCCGATGGTCGTCCGCCTGGTGGGCACGAACGCCGAGGAAGGCCGCAGACTGCTCGCCGACGCTGACATGACCACCGCAGAGACCCTGGCCGACGCGGCCCAGAAAGCCGTTGCGGCGGCGAAGGCATAAGGAGGCCAAAATGAGCATTCTCGTCAACAAAAACACCCGCCTGCTGGTGCAGGGCATCACAGGCAATGAAGGCCTCTTCCACACCGCCCAGATGGTCGCCTATGGGACCAAGGTCGTCTCGGGCGTGACCCCCGGCAAGGGCGGCGAATGGGTCCTGGATGGCAAGATCCCGGTCTTCGACTCCTGCCGCGCCGCCGTCGAGGCCACCGGGGTCAACACCGCGATCATCTTCGTCTCGGCCCGCTTCGCCCCCGACGCGATCTTTGAAGCTGCCGACGCCGGCATTCCCTTCATCGTCTGCATCACCGAGGGCATCCCGGTCCAGGACATGATGCGGGTGCGCGAGTACCTCGACCAGAAGGGCGTCCGTCTGCTCGGTCCGAACTGCCCCGGCCTGCTGACCCCCGGCGAGGCCAAGGTTGGCATCATCCCCGGCGACATCGCCATCCCTGGCAACGTGGGCTGTGTTTCTCGCTCCGGCACCCTGACCTATGAGGTGCTCTACGCCCTCAAGCAGGTCGGCATGGGCGCCACCACCTGCGTCGGGATTGGCGGTGACCCGGTCAACGGCACGAACTTCATCGACTGCCTGCGCATGTTCGAAGATGACCCGCACACCGAGAAGGTCGTTATGATCGGCGAGATCGGTGGCACCGACGAGGAGCGGGCAGCCGAGTTCATCGCCAAGCAGATGACCAAGCCGGTGGTCTCTTTCATCGCCGGTCAGACCGCCCCTCCCGGGAAACGCATGGGCCACGCCGGGGCGATCATCGAGGGAGGTTCCGGCACTGCCGAGGACAAGGTCAAGGCCCTCGAGGCGGCGGGGGTCAAGGTCGCCAAGCACCCTGAACAGATCCCCGACCTGTTGAAATAGCCAACTTCCCCGTCGTCTAGAGGACGACGGGGAAGTTCTTTGAAAGGGCGGGGGTGCGGTCCGAACAGGAAATTACAGAGTTGTGCGTGAATATCCGAACCGAAATCGTTACGCCCCCTTGCTTGGCGGCCACTGCAGTTCAGCAGTTCCTGCAAGAAGCAGCAATACAAAAGTCCAACCGGTCCTTGCGATCCGGTCAGACTGATGATGGTCTACGCTTTCGAAGCGCATTACTTCTTATTATGGGAGTCGATATAGGTCACGGCTTCGCCGACCGAGGTGATCTTCTGGGCATCCTCATCCGAGATCTCCGCGCCGAAGACGTCTTCGAATTTCATGATCAGCTCGACCAGGTCGAGCGAGTCGGCCTCGAGGTCCTCGCGGAAGCGGGCCTCGGCGGTGACCTTGGCGGGGTCGGCGCCCAACAAGTCCACGATGACTGCCTTGACTTCTTCAAAAGTGTCTGCCATTTCTTGGTCTCCTTATGAAATTCTACCGGCCTATTGTAATCCTTCTGCTGGGACTGTCAACCCATGTCTGGAATCTGCCAGTATAATATTCCAAAGACAGGAACACTGCCTGATGAAAAAAGTTGCGCCGATCGACCAACGCAAGTCCGACCACATCCGCATCAATCTCGAGCAGGATGTCCGTTCAGCCCTGACCAGTGGATTGGAGCACTACCACTTTGTCCACGAGGCCCTGCCCGAACTGGACCTTGAGTCGGTCGACACTTCCCTGACCCTGTTCGGGAAGCGACTCGCCGCCCCGATCCTGATCTCGTCGATGACCGGCGGGACCGAACTGGCCGGCGAGATCAACCAGCGCCTGGCCGTGGCCGCCCGGGAGGTCGGGGTGGCGATGGGCCTCGGCTCGCAGCGCGCCGCCCTCGAGCGTCCCGAGCAGGCCCCCACCTACACCATCGCCCGGAAGGTCGCTCCCGAGATCCTGCTCTTCGCCAATCTGGGCGCGGTCCAGTTGAATTACGGTTACGGCCTCGACGAGTGCCGCCGGGCCGTCGAGATGATCGCCGCTGACGCCTTGATCCTGCATCTCAACCCGCTGCAGGAGGCGGTCCAGGACGCCGGGGACACCAACTGGGCCGGGCTTGCCAGAAAGATCGAGCAGGTCTGCAGGCAACTGGAGGTCCCGGTCATCGCCAAGGAGGTCGGCTGGGGGATCTCGGAAAGGACCGCCCGGCTGCTGGCCGACTGCGGTGTGGCCGCCATCGACGTGGCCGGCGCCGGGGGAACCTCCTGGTCGCAGGTCGAGATGCACCGCGCTCCCGATGAATTTACCCGCCGCCTGGCGGCGACCTTCGTTGGCTGGGGCATCCCGACCGCCGAGTCGATCCAGATGGTCAGGCGGGCCGCGCCTGGCTTGACAGTCTTCGCCAGCGGAGGGCTGAAGGACGGGCTCGACATCGCCAAGTGCCTGGCCCTGGGGGCAACCCTGGGCGGCATGGCCGGCCAGTTTCTCAAGGCTGCCGCCGTTTCGTCCGAGCGGGCGGTCGAAACCATGAAATTGGCAAAGCGCCAGATCGAGGTCGTCCTGCTCGCCACCGGAGCCCAAACCACGGGTGCATTAAAGGACCGCTTACTTCTCCCCACCCCCTGACCCTTTCTGGTAGAATGGGCAGAATTCCGCAAGCGCAACCCGGACCTGCCCATGAGCCTCATCCACATCCAAGACCTCAGCAAACATTTCAAGATCCTCAACCGCCGCCAGGGACTGGGCGGCGCTTTCCGCGACCTCTTCTCGGGCGACTACCGCACGGTCAGGGCCGTGGACGGGATCGCGCTCGACATCCAACCGGGTGAGATCGTCGGCTACATCGGACCCAACGGGGCTGGCAAATCAACCACCATCAAGATGATGACCGGGATCCTCAAACCGACCGCCGGGACGATCACGGTCAATGGTCAGGTGCCCTACGCAAACCGCATCCGCCAGGCCCAGATCATGGGCGTGGTCTTCGGCCAGCGCACCCAATTGTGGTGGGACCTGCCGGTCATCGAGTCCTTCAAGATCCTGAAGGAGATCTACCGCGTCGACCAGGCGACCTTTGACAGGCACATGGAGGTATTCGAAAAACTGGTCGGTCTCAAGGAGCTCTACAGCCAGCAGGTGCGTACCCTTTCGCTCGGCCAGCGCATGCTGTGTGACATCAGCGCCTCCTTCCTGCACAACCCGCAGGTGGTCTTCCTCGACGAGCCGACCATCGGGCTGGACGTCTCGATCAAGGCCAAGATCCGCTCCGTCGTCTCTGAACTCAATCGGGTCCGGGGCACGACCATCATCCTGACCACCCATGATCTGGGTGACGTAGAGGCCCTCTGCCGGCGGATCATCATCCTCGATAAGGGCAAAATCCTCTTCGACGGCCCGACCAAGAAGGTCACATCCCTGTTCGGCGCCTACCGGACCCTGAAACTGCAGATCGATGACTTCGACGACACCACCCTGTCCAGCCTGCGGGAAAAACTCGCCGGGCGCTTCGGCCGCGACCACGGCGTCACCGTCGCCTCGATCGAGGAACTCTGGACCGATGTGACCATCGACCAGGCCCGCACACCGCTCTCTGATGTGCTTAACTTCATCATGAAGACCTTCCCGGTCTTCGACGTGCGCATCGTCGAGATCTCGATGGAGAAGGTCGTCCAGCAGGTCTACGAGGGGGCGTTGGGATGAGATCCTATTGGGCCCTGGCTCGCGGTTCGTTCATGGTCGGGCTGGTCTACCGTTTCGGCTTTCTGTTCTCCATCCTTGGGAACATCATCTACCTGGGGGTGGCCTACTACCTGTGGCGCAGCATCTACCAGGGAGCCGAGACCCTGCGCGGCCTGACCTTCAACGAAACCTACCTCTACGTGGCCCTGGGCAGCACGGTCTTCATCCTGCTCAAGACCTACGCCGACTGGGAGATCGCCTACGAGATCCGCGAAGGTATCATCGCCGTCCACCTGACCAAGCCGCTCGACCTGCAGCTGCTCATGCTGGCCTACAGCCTGGGCGCGACACTGATGAACCTGGCCGCCATCACCCTTCCAACCGTGCTGATCCTGACCCTGGTCTTCAAGGTCAGCATCCCGCTCGGGTTGGGGCTGGCGCTTTTCCCGCTCAGCCTGCTGCTGGCACTGCTGATCAGCTTCTGCTTCGACTACTTCGTCGGCCTGCTGGCCTTCTACATCGATTCCAACTGGGGCATCTCGATGACCAAGGAAATCATCATCACCGTGCTCTCCGGGGCCCTGATTCCGCTGCAGTTCTTCCCCGCAGGCCTTCAGGCCGTCCTACGCTGGCTGCCCTTCCAGGCCATCTACCACACCCCGCTGATGCTGGTCACCCGTCCCGACCAGGGCTGGGAGACCTTCCTGCCAATGCTGGGGGTCCAGGCCACCTGGGCAGTCGTCCTGGTCGTACTGACCCGTCTGTTCTACGGTCAGGCCATCAAGGTCCTGCGCATCGCCGGAGGCTGACATGCGGACCCTGGCCAGATACCTGCGTCTGTATTTCATCATCGAAGCCCAGTACATCAAGGCCCGCATGCAGTACCGGGCCGACTTCCTGGTCAGTTCGATCGGGATGTTCTTCTCAAGCCTGGCCACCCTGGCCGTGTTCTGGATCCTGTTCAACTCGATCAATGACCTGGCCGGCTGGACTTTCATGGAGATGGTCTTCATTTACGCATTCTACATGATCGCCATCTCTCCGATGCAGATCCTCTTCGACCATTTCTGGCAACTGCGTTTCCACATCCGCCAGGGGACCTTCCTTAAATACTACTTTCGGCCGCTCAACATGATGTTCTACTACATGTCCGAAATGTTCGATCTGAAAGGGCTGACCCAGCTGCTGGTCGGGATTGGACTGCTGATCTACGCCTCGACTCAACTCGAGATCTCCTGGACGGCCGCCCGGGTCATCCTGCTGCTGGTCACCCTGTTCAGCGCAGCCCTGGTCCAGGTCGCAGTGGTCCTGATCGCCACCTGCGCAGCCTTCTGGGTGGTCGATTCGTGGCCGGTGCTTGGACTGGCCTGGAAGCTGCGCGAGTTCGCCCCATACCCGATGAGCATCTTCGACGGCGCCTTCCGCTTCACCTTCACCTACATCATCCCGATCGGATTCGTGGCCTTCTACCCCTCGCAGCTGTTCCTGCGCCCGGAGCAGGTCTCGCCGCTGGTCTATGCCTCGCCCCTGATCGGCATCGCCCTGTTCGCCCTGATGTACTGGATCTGGACCCAGGGCGTCAACAGTTACACCGGCACCGGTTCGTGAACGCCCGGTCGAACCCTCGGAGGGCTCCCTTTAGGGAGCATGATGTACCCGGTCCCGGTGTGAATTTCGGCTATACTTTTACCAGAGCCCGGCGGAAAGAGTTGGACCCGAATCTTCGTCTGTCGATCGCTTTTTACCGCTTCCGCCCGGAACTGCATGCAAGCAGCAGGAAGAAGGGAGGCACACTGTGCAATTTGGAAAAACTCTTCCACTATTCATCATGCTCCTGGTCAGCGGATGTGCAGCCGTGAATCCGTCCGCCGCCGCGCTCGGGGCAGGCTTTCGCTATTCCACCTACGGGCCTCCGTCTGATCCCGGCCCGGCCTACTGGGCCGCGGTCGGCGAACAAATGGCCGCCCGCTTTGATGGGGCAACCCCGCAGGCGATCTGGATCGTCGGGATCTTCACCGGCAACGGCACCTATCTGTCTTTCCCGGCCGAGACCGACGACCCGCTGGTGACCTTCACCTACGTCGACATGAATGAGGCCACCCTCGATCTGTTCGACGAACGCGGCCTCCAGGTCTGGCTGCAGGTCGAGCCGGGCCACGCGGACATACCCGGCCTGATCGATCAGGTCCTGGGTCAGTACAGCCAGCATCCCTGCGTGATCGGCTTCGGCGTGGATGTCGAGTGGTTCCAGTCCGACGGGTCGGCCGAGGGCACCCCGGTCACCGACGCCCAGGCCCGCCAGTGGGTCGCGGCCGTCCGCCGCCACGACCGGGACTACCTGCTGTTCCTCAAGCACTGGGATCCGGCCTACCTGCCTCCAACCGAACGGGACGGGCTGGTCTTTGTCGACGACAGTCAGCAGTTCGAATCATTCGAGCAGATGGTCGCCGAGTTCAGCGCCTGGGGTCGCCACTTCGCTCCTGCCGCAGTCGGTTTCCAGTACGGCTACCCGGCCGATCGCCATTGGTGGAGCCAGCTCGCCGACCCGCCCGGAGACATTGGCCGGGCGATCCTGGAGAACGTGCCCAACACCAGCGCCCTGTTCTGGGTCGACTTCACCGTTCTGGAAGTCTTCCCACCGGGCCCGTAGGGAGCCCGGGCTCCGCTTTTTATGGAGATCCAGATGAAACGCCTGTTAGCTCTTACCCTGCTCGTCGTACTGCTGGCCGGCTGCAGCCCGGCTGACTCTGACCCCGGGCTCGGCGCCGGTTTCCGCTACTCCACCACCGGGCCGGGAATGAACCCCGGGGCCGAGTACTGGGCCGCGGTCGGCGAAGCGATGGCCGCCCGATTCCCCGGCGCAGCACCGCAGGCCGTCTGGATCATCGGGGGCGTCTACGGTGACGGCACTTACCTCAATTTCCCCTGCCAGGCTGAGGACCCGTTGATCCGGTGCGGCTATGTCGACATGAACGAGGCGTACCTGGACCTGTTCGACGAGCGCGGCATCCAGGTATGGCTGCAGGTCGAATCGGGGCACGCCGATATGCTCGAGACGATCGACCTGGTCCTGGACCAGTACAGCCACCACGCAAGCGTGATCGGCTTCGGCGTGGACGTCGAATGGTACCAGACGCCGCTGGGTTCACAGGGTGTCCCGATCAGCGACGCAGTGGCTGCCGCCTGGGTGCGGGCCGTGCAGCGCCACGACCGTCAATACCTGTTGTTCCTCAAGCACTACGAGATCGCATACCTGCCGCCCAGTTACCGGGACGGGATCGTCTTCATCAACGACCACCAGGATTTCGAAAATTTCGATGCGCTGCTGGCCAACTTCACCGCCTGGGGCCAACACTTCGCCCCCGCCCCGGTCGGCTACCAGTTCGGCTACCCGTCCGATTCCCCCTGGTGGAGCCAGATGCAGGACCCGCCCGGCGAGATCGGGGCTGCCCTGCTGGAAGCCATTCCCAACACCCGGACCCTGCTGTGGGTCGACTTCACCGTCCTGCGGGTCTTCCCGCCCGAAGAAATCCTGCCATGAGCGCCCCGCGCTTCGCCGTCCAGTACCTGGAGAAACCGCCGGAGGGGGTCGGACCCGGGCAGGTCCGTTCCCGCCTGCGGCAGGCCTTCGCCCGCCTGCCGATCGACCATGTCCTGCTCGGCTGGGACCTCCCTCCGGACCTGGAGGAGGCCGCCGCCGAGGAAACCGCCCGCGGGGGAGCCCGTCTCTTCCGCTGGCAGCCCCTGCTGACCGGCGACCTTCACACCGACCTGCCGGCCGAATGGGCAACGATCGGATGGAACGGGGACCCCGTCCCCGGACATGGCGGAGTCCCCGAATTCACGTTCGTCTGCCCAAATCGCTCCGCGGTGGCTGACTTCCTGCCCGAGCGTCTCGAGGCGGTCGCCGCCCGCGGCCTGTACCAGGGGGTCTTCCTGGACCGCATCCGCTTCCCCTCCCCTTCCCCCGACCCGGCGAGCCACCTGGCCTGCTTTTGCCCGCACTGCGTTCACCTGGCCGCTGACTCGGGCCTGGACCTGGAGTCCGTGCGCCGCACACTGGGTGCTCTGCTGGCTGCGCCAGACGGCTGCGGCCGGCTGGCGCGCTCCCTGCTCGGTGAGGCGGTTGAACCCGGGACTCCGCTGGAGGCCTTCCTCGACTTCCGCCAGGGCAGCCTCGACCGCATAGTGGCCGCGGCGTCGAGGCAGGCTGCCGCCCTCGGTCTGGAGGTCGGGCTGGACTGCTTCTCGCCTTCCCTGACCCGCATGGTCGGCCAGAATCTCTCCACCCTCGACGGAACCTGCAAATGGATTAAAATCATGGCATATCCGCGTGTCTTCGGCCCAGCCGGGATCGCCTTCGAACTACTCGGCCTGGCCGAGTGGCTGGTTGCCCGCGGACTGCCCCAAGCGCAGGCGCTCGGGCTGCTGGCTGGAGCCAGCCGGCTGGAGATCCCGGCGACGCTGGCTGAGCTGCGGCAAACAGGACTGGGAGCCGGAGCGCTGCGGGATGAGATCGCCCGCGCCCGCGAGCTGGGCGTCAAGAGACTGCTGGCGGGGCTGGCCCTGGTCGCGATGGCTGGCGTCCACGAATCGACGCCCGACCAGATCCGGGCCGACATCGCCGCCAGCCGGATGGCCGACGGGCTGGTCCTCTCGTGGGACCTGTGGTTGACCCCGCTGACGACCCTCGACGCGATCCGCCAGGCCTGGCCCTGAGGAGGAATGCAATGAGCCTGAAAGACCAGATGGAAACCCTGCTGCCGGCGATCGAAGCCGAGCTCCAGCGCGTCGTCGCCCAGCTGGACCGGCCGCGTATGCGCCCCTATTACGAGATGCTGGCCTATCACATGGGCTGGACCGGGGAGGGTGCCGGGCCGGAGGCCCAGGGCAAGCGTATTCGCCCGCTGCTGGTCCTGCTCACCACGTCTGCTTGTGGATCGGACTGGCGGACGGCATTGCCGGCCGCGGCAGCCGTCGAACTGATCCACAACTTCTCGTTGGTCCACGACGACATCCAGGACACAAGCGACCTGCGTCGCGGCCGGCCGACGGTCTGGAAAAAGTGGAACATGCCTCAGGCGATCAACACCGGCGATGGGTTGTTCGTGCTGGCCAACCTGGCCGCCACCGAACTGCTGGCCCATCATCCGGCCGAGACCGTCCTGCGGGCGGCCAGGATTCTGCACGAAACCTGCCTCGACCTGACGCGTGGCCAGTTCCTGGACATGTCCTATGAAACCCGGACAGACCTGACGGTCGAGGACTACTGGCCAATGATCGCCGCCAAGACCGCCGCCCTGTTGTCTGGCTGCTGCCAGGTCGGAGCGCTTCTGGGCGGGGCCGATGAGAGCGCCCAGGAATCCTACCGCAGCTTCGGCAACTACCTGGGCCTGGCCTTCCAGGTCCAGGACGATTTCCTGGGCATCTGGGGCGACAGCGCCCTGACCGGCAAGTCGACCGACTCGGACCTGGTCAGCGGCAAGAAGTCCTTCCCGGTGTTGGTCGGCCTGGGCCGCGGCGGACCCTTCGCCCGGCGCTGGGCCGAGGGTCCGATCCGGCCCGAGGAGACCGCCGCCCTGGCCGAGGGCCTGGCCGAGGAGGGGGTCAAGATGCACACCCAGGAGACCGCTGACCAAATGAACGACCTGGCAATCGCCTCACTGCGAACCGCCGACCCGCAGGGCGAGGCCGGTGAAGCGCTCTTCGAACTGGCCCAGAAATTGATCGACCGGAAAACTTAAGGATTTTCTTTCGAGACATGAAGCCCTTGTTTCCCGGACCAGGTGTGGAAAATTTGGTATAATCGGCCCTGTCCCGCGGGTGTAGTTCAGTGGTAGAACGTTTGCTTCCCAAGCAAAATGTCACGGGTTCGAGTCCCGTCACCCGCTCTACTCGCAGATGCCGGCCCGTCCCAGGGGCCGGTTTTTTGCAAGCCACTTCCCGCCCTCTTTTCTACGGGAATGCTCAATTCTCCGCCTGCGATCGCGAATGGCAATCCACCGTATCCCTATGCGCAACCCCTGGAGTCATCGATGACCGAACCGACCGCTGGGCGCCTGCAGCTGGGCGCCGCCTGGTACCCGGAACACTGGCCGACCGACCGCTGGCCTGAAGACATCCACCTCATGAAGGCTGCCGGCCTGACGGTCGTGCGCATGGCTGAGTTCGCCTGGTCGCGGTTGGAACCGGCCGAGGGTAAATTCGACTTCGCCTGGCTCGAACAGGCCATCGCCGGTCTTGCCGAACACGGCATCGCCAGCGTGCTCGGCACGCCAACCGCCGCCCCGCCCGCCTGGCTGGTACAGGACAACCCTGCCAGCCTGGCCATGGGAAGTGACGGCCGGCGGATCCAGTTCGGCAACCGCTGCCACTACTGTGTCAACGCGGGCGAATTCCACACCGCCAGCAAGCGCATCGTCCAGGCAATGGCCAGGAAGTTCGGCCCCAACCCGCATGTCATCGGCTGGCAGCTCGACAACGAATACAGCCGGGTCTGTTACTGTGACACCTGCCAGGCAGAGTTCCATAAATTCCTCGAAACTCGCTACGGCACGCTTGAGAATCTCAACGCCCGCTGGACGACGGCCTACTGGTCGCAAACTTACTCGACCTGGGATCAGATCCCGCTGCCGGTCGGAGCGCACAACCCGGGGCTGATGCTCGAGTTCAAACGCTTCGTCGGCGCCAGCTACCTGCGTTACCAGAAGCTGCAGCTCGATGTCCTGCGCCCGCACCTGAAGGCGAGCGACTGGGTGACACACAACTTCATGGGCTGGTTCGGCGGCTTCGACCACTATCTCCTCTCTGCCGACCTCGACCTGGCCTCCTGGGACTGGTACATCGGCACCGGTCACCATGACCATCTGACCACCGGCGCCATCCACGACCTGACCCGCGGCTTTAAGCGGCGCAACTTCTGGTTGATGGAGACCCAGCCCGGGAACGTCAACTGGTCGCCGGTCAACAACAGCCTGAACAAGGGCGAGGCACGCGCCATGGCCTGGCACGCCGTGGCTCACGGTGCCGAGGCCGTACTCTACTGGCAGTGGCGTTCGGCCCTTGGCGGGCAGGAGCAGTATCATGGCACCCTGATCGACCAATCGGGACAGCCGCGCCCGTTCTATGACGAAGTCCGCCAACTGGGGGCGGAGTTCAGCGTGGTCAGCGACCTGCTGGCCGGCTCCGAGGTCCTGGCCGAAGTCGCCCTCCTGAACGATTACCCAAGCCGCTGGTCGATCGAAGCCCAGAAACACCACCAGGACTTCGACTACGTCGCCCACCTGACCCATTACTATCGGCCGCTGGCGACCCGCAACGTGGCAGTCGATATCCTGCCGGCCGACACAATTCTATCCGGGCAACGATACCGGATCGTCTTCGCCCCCGCCCTGCTGATCCTCGACGAGGCCCGGGCCGGCAACCTGATCGAATACGTCAAGAGCGGCGGGACCCTGGTCCTGACGATCCGCACCGGGGTCAAGGACAAGTACAACGCCCTGCTGCCCTCGCGCCCGCCCGGGCCCCTGGCCGGCGTCGCCGGGGCTGAAGTGGAGGAGTACTATGCCCTCGAACGGCCTGTCCCGGTGCACGGCGACTGGTTCGCGGGAGTCAGCCGCCAGTGGGCGGAGCGCCTGGGCGTCATCTCCGGATCCTGCAGCCTGCCGGTGGCCACATTCCGTGCCAGCAACGGCTGGCTGGATGACCAGCCGGCCGTGGTCGTCCATGCCATCCCCGATCAAGGTACGGTCTACACGCTCGGGGTCTACCTGGACGAGAAAGCCCAGCAGGACATCATTGACCACATCCTGGCGGCTGCCGGCCTGCGGACGATCAAGACGCCGCCCGGGATCGAGGTCCGCACCCGTCTGCGGCCCGACGGGCAGGAAATCCATTTCATCATCAATCACAATCCAGGCGAGCAATCCGTGCGCCTGCCCTGGCCAGCCCATGATCACCTGAGCGGGCAGGACGTCAGGGGCAATACCCTCCTGCCCCCCTACGGTGTCCTGGTACTGACGCGCGGCGAGCAAGAACCGCAAACCGCCAGGCGGGCGGCCACGTCAAGGGAAGCCGCGCCCTCCGCATAATCGCACGAGGGCCGAGACAATGCACCTCTCGGCCCTCGCCTGCATGGATCCAAATAACGATCGATCGGCCGGCCCTGGGCCGGTCTTTTCTTTGGTGTTCCATTTGCGCTCATCTTCACGCTATGCGGCCGCTCTCGAAGGCCTTGCCCTGCGAGAGCGACTCCTGGAGCACCCCAGACCCACAATCCCGGGCTCCGAAAACAGATTGCAAGGATGCTGTTATGTGGCCTTGAATTCGCCATGCTAAAATGAATCATCGGAGGAAAGTCGCATATGACCATTGGCGCCATTCTTTATGTGGAAGACAACAGCGATAATCGGACCCTCGTTCGACGCATTCTGATGGCAGAAGATTACGAAGTCCACGAAGCAGAAAATGCCAGCTCGGCCATGGAAGTGCTCAAAACGGTCAAGCCGGATCTGATCCTGATGGACATCAACATGCCCGACATGGATGGATATACGCTCACGGCGCGCATCAGGGCCATTCCCGGTTTCGAAAGCGTCCCGATCATAGCATTGACGGCCAACGTGATGCGCGGCGACCGCGAAAAATCTCTCGAGGCCGGCTGCGACGGGTATATCCAGAAACCCATCGACATCGATATCCTGGCCCAGCAAATCGAACGATTCATGAGGAAGAAATGAGCAACCCAGACCCTCAAGAGACCATCCAGAATCCTGCCGCGGAAACCTCGCCTGGCCGCAAGAACACGATCCCCAAGGATGCCACTGTGCTGGTGGTGGAGGATAACGTCGCCAACTTCGTCCTGATTGCCCGCATGCTTGGCTTCCTGGGTATTCACTGCGAGTGGAAGACATCAGGCTATGAGGTGGTCGAGTACGCCGACACCCTGCCCCGCCTCGACCTGATCCTGATGGACATCCGCCTGCCCTATGAAGACGGCTATGGAGCCCTGCGCAAGATTCGCGCCTCTGAACGGCTCAAGCACGTCCCGATTGTCGCGGTGACCGCCGAGGCCAGCCTGGAACAGATGAAAAAAGCCCGCGACTCAGGCTTCGACGGCTTCCTCGGTAAACCGCTCGATCCCGATCGCTTTCCGGACCAGATCCGCCGCATCCTGGTAGGCGACCCCGTCTGGGAAATGAGTTAGCCAGCACGATCTGCCGCGGCTGCCCCCCTTCCCGCCTGCAGAGGAGCTTTGCATGTCTTCCGAGAACCTGAGCGAATCCTCCCTTAAAAGAGTCCTCCGGAGCGCTGTTCAAGCCCATTCGTCGATCAGGGACGCCGAAGCGCGCCGCCGCGCCGAATTGGCCGCCGGCCTATCCCTGGCCATGATCATTCTGACCCTGGCCACGGCCGGATTGGCATCCTTTGACCGCAGATACATCATGGGCCTTGTAATCGGTTTTTGCGTCCTGGGCGGGGTCGCTTTCCTGGCCTACCTGCTCAGCCGCAGCCCAATCCCCGCGGCGGGGGCGATCCTGCTGACGATCAGTCCGGCGGTCACTGGATACATCCTGGTGATCGCCACCGGCGATGCCATCTGGTACGCCCTGTCCTTCACCATTCCTCTCACCATGCTGCTGGCCACCATCCTGTTCCCGTTCTGGGCTGCGGTCGCGCTGGCCCTCCTGAACATCGGCATCACGCTCCTGGTGCCGTACGTCGAACCGAATTTTCCGCGATTAAGTGCTTTTTTGTTAACCGTTTATTTCGTCGCGCTGGGGAGCGCGATGCTGATCGTCGCGGCGGCACGCAACGTCCTCGAGCGTCGCCGGCTCAGGGATATCCAGCAGACCAACGCAGCCCTGGTCACCCTGCAAGAGAACATGGAACAGCACATTGAAGAGCGCACCCGCCAGGTCCGCACTGCAGCCCAGATCGCCCAGAGGATCAACACAACCTTCTCGCTCGAGGACCTGCTCAAGCTGACCTCGGCATTGATCGTCGAACAGCTGGGACACTACCAGGCCGAGATCTTCCTGGTCGACGAAACCGGGCGCTCGGTCGTGCTCAGGGCAGTTCACGGACCGGCGATCCCCTCCCAGGTCCAGGACCGGCCCCCGCGCCTGGATGTAGGCGCCCCCACGCTGATCGGATGGGTTACCGAAAACAAACGCATCCGCCTGGTCACCAGCATCGCCGACGAACCGCTCTTCAAAAACGACCTGCTCCCCGAGACCCAGGCCAAGATCGGGCTGCCGATCCTGCACGGCGATCGAGTTCTCGGCGCTCTGGCGGTGTATGACGAGTCGCCAATCAATTTGAACGAAAACGCGGTGATCGCCCTGCAAACCGTGACCGCACAACTGGCGGCCGCAATTCAGAATATTCGCTTCCTGGAGGCCGCCCAGGGCGATGTGCAGGGCGTGGCCGACGTATATCAGACCGGTTTCCAGATCGCCCGGGCGCAAACCGAAGCCGCCGTAGTTGAAGCGCTGATCAGCTCGCTGCGCCAGGCCCCCTATGTAGGTTTGTTCTTCAAAGCTGAGGACAATGGCCTGCGAATGATGATGGCCTTCGATCCGGCCGGCGAAATTTCCGATCCGCTGCCGGAATGGCTTGGAATCCCCCCGGACGAACTGGCCAGCCATGTGTCGCGCGGCATGGTGATCGAGGCGGTTGCCAGGCTGCCCGAATTGCCCAGCGCCATCCACAAGACCCTGCGTCAGCTCAACCTCGCCAACGTTGCGCTCCTGCCGGTCTTCCGCACCAACCACCTGGCTGCGATCCTGATCCTGGGCACGCGCGAAGGCTCTCCCCTCCTGGCAGCCTCGGTGCAGCCCTTTGCCAGCATTGTCGAACTGACCACCGCTGCGCTCGAAAGGGTCATCTCCCAGCGAAGCATCGAACGCCGCCTGGCCGAGCTCGAATCCATTACGGTGGCCAGCCAGGCGATCTCAAGCTCGCCCGACCTGGACACGCTTTATCGTATCATCCACGAACAGGTCAGGCTTGCGATGGGCGAGGCCAATTTCCTGGTTGCCATTTACGATGAGCCGACGAACTCGATCCAGGTACCCTACCGGTACGAAGGTGGAGAATATTCGACCATCGAAGCCTTCCCTCTGGGGGAAGGCCTGACTTCCATCCTGATCCGCACCAAACAGCCGCTGATGATCGTGGAGGATACCGAAAAACGGCTGGCCGCCCTGGGAGCCAGGATCGTTGGCAAGATCGCCAGGTCGTGGCTGGGCGCACCCATGATCGTCGCCGGCGCATCGATCGGTGCGATCATCGTCCAGGATACCGAGAAGGAGAAGGCCTTTACCGACAATGACCTGCGGCTGGTCACGACCCTCGCCGCACAGGTGGCCGGCGCGATCTACAATGTCCGCCTGCTGGAGGAGACCCGCCGGCGGGCGGTCCAACTGCATACTGCGGCCGAGATCGCCCGCGACATCTCCGGTTCGCTGGACGTGAACGAAATCCTGGTGCGGGCCGTCTCGCTGGTCCGCGACCGCTTCAACTTCTACCACGCGGCCGTGTTCCTGGTCGAAGCAGGCGGCGAATTCGCGGTCATCCGCGAGGCGACCGGCGAAGCCGGCGTGCAGATGAAACGCGCCGGCCACAAACTCGGCGTGGGCTCAAAATCGCTGATCGGGTATGTCAGCAGCAGCGGTGAGCCGTTGATCGTCAACGATACTGCCAAAGACACCACCTATTTCGCCAACCCGCTGCTGCCCGACACCCGCTCCGAGATCGCCCTGCCGCTCAAGGTCGGGGCGCGCACTCTGGGGGTTCTCGATGTGCAGAGCATCGAACCCTATGCCTTCAGCGAGGAGGACATCAACGTTCTGCGCATCCTGGCCGATCAGCTTGCCGTTGCGGTGCTCAACTCGGAACTGTTTGCCGAAACTCAGGAACACCTCTCCCAGCACCGGCTCCTGCATCACGTCACCACTGCGGCCGCTTCGGGTACCACCCTCGACGAAGCCCTGACCAGTGCAGCCCAGGGGCTGCAGGTCACCCTGGGAGGTGACCGGGTGACGATCCTGCTGGTCAATCCCGAGAAACGCGCCCTGGAGGTCAAGGCCATCGCCGGGTACTCCGATGAGATGAAGAGGATCGAGGTTCCCATCGGCAGCGGTGTGACCGGCTGGGTCGCAGCGCACCTGCAGCCGCTGCGCATCGACGACGTCACCAAGGACAACCGTTATTACCAGGTCGATAGCGACACCCGCTCCGAGCTGGCCATCCCGCTGCTCTACCGCGGCGAAATTCTCGGGGTCCTGAACGTGGAGAGCGACCAGGTTGCCGCCTACAGTGAAAACGACGAGGAGATGCTCGGGACGCTCGGCGGAAGCCTGGCTGCGATTATCGCCAATGCCCGGCTGCTCGAACAGATCCGCCACCAGGTGGACCGCGAACGGCTGCTCTACGAAGTCACCAGCAAGATCCGCCGTTCCACGGACACGCAGGCCATCATGGAGACCACCACCAGCGAACTCAGCAAGGCGCTCGGCGCCCACCGGGCACGGATCAAGCTCGGGACGCCCTCCACAGCTCCGCCCGCGACCGGCAGCCCGAACCCGTCACTTCTCGCGGCACACCAGGAGGATGCGGAGGCCACAGCCAGACCCGCGACCAGCAGCCCGGTTCGGCCCCAGATCAGCAGCCCGGTTCAGCCCCAGATCAGCAGCCCGGTTCAGCCCCAGATCGGCAGCCCGGTTCAGCCCAAGGCGGAGAGCCCGGCTCTACCCCAGACCGACCGCCTGATCCCACCCGAGCCAGACAGCCCGATCCCAGCCCAGACCGGCCGCCTGGTCCCGCCCGAGCCAGACAGCCCGATCCCGCCCCAGACCGGCCGCCTGGTCCCGCCCAAGGCAGAGAGCGAGTCCGGCCAGCCCGGCCAAGAGGACCCGCCCCCATCCGGAGAGTCAGCATGAACCTGCCCTTCCTGCAAAAACAAGACCCCGAGGAGCAGCCCTCCGCCTTGTTGGCCGATACGGTCCAATCGGTGCGCGAGCGCATCTTGAATACAATGACCGTCGGGGCGGCGATCGCCGGGATCCTGGTCTACTTCCTGGTCGTCGTGCGCCCATCGGAAGACACCCCGACCGCCCTTCCCGCCCTGATCGTCTACACGATCGTCGTGAGCTGGATGCTGGTGGTGGCGCTGTTCCGGCGTCTGGGCTACCAGGCTCGGGCGCTGAGCCTGGCGGGGATGCTCTTCGTGCTCAGCGTGACCAGCTATCTCCAGGCCGGCGTGACAGCAGACGGCGCCATCTTCATGCTCGGGTTTGTCTTCATCACCGGGCTGTTGCTCGGTCCTCGGACGGCAGTCCTGGCGATCATCCTGGGTACCGTGATCACCGTCGCGATTGCGATCGTCATGAGCCAGAATATCCTGGTACCCGCCCAGATTTTCGTTTACGACAACCTCTCCGCCTGGACCAACCGGATCGCCGTCTTCCTGCTGCTGGCAGTCGTCATCGCCATTTCGCTCTCGGCCATGCTGCGCGGCCTGGAGAGCAGTCTCACCAAGGCCATGACCTTCGCTGCAGAGCTGGAAAAGGACCAGGAAGAACTGCGCCAGCACTCGGACGACCTGGAAAAACGCTCGCTCCAGATCCGGACCGCCGCCGAGATCTCCCGCTCCATCAGCGGCGTTCTCGACCCGGAGACACTGCTGCAGGAGGTCGTCAACCTGATCCAGGCCCGCTTCACGCTGTACTATGCCGGCGTCTTTCTGGTGGATGAGCAGCAGCGTTATGCCGTCCTGCGGGCGGCAACCGGCGAGACCGGGGAACAGATGATCAGCGCCGGGCACAAACTTCCGATCGGCGAGTCATCCATGATCGGCTGGACGATCCTCAACCGCAAGGCGCGCATCGCCCTTGACGTCGGCCAGGATGCGGTCCGGTTTGCCAACCCCTACCTTCCCGACACGCGCTCGGAACTGGCCCTCCCGCTGGTTTCGGGAGACCGAGTCCTGGGCGCACTGACGATCCAGTCGAGCCTGCCGGTCGCTTTCGACCAGGACGACATCACCATCCTGCAGAACATCGCCGACACGCTGGCGATCGCCCTGGAAAACGCCCGGCTCTTCGCTGAACTGGAATCCAATCTGGACGAGATCCGCCACCTGCATGGGCAGTACCTGAGATCCGCCTGGTCGCAGCGTGCCAACCTGGAAGAGCAGGCCGAATTCGCCTTCGGCGCGACTCGGGGCGAAAGTGACAAACTCACGGCGATCGATTTCCCCTTGACCCTGCGCGAGCAGATCATCGGCCAGCTGACCCTGGAAGGCTCCGGCGATTGGTCAGCGGAGGAGCGGGGCCTGATCGAATCGGTGGCCACCCAGGCGGCGCTGGCCCTGGAGAATGCCCGCCTGCTGGAGGAGAGTCAGCAGACCGCCTTGCGGGAAAGGCTGGTCTCCGAAATCGCCACCAAGATCTGGTCGTCACCCAATACCGACGCCATCCTGCAGTCCGCGGTCAAAGAACTCGGCCGCGCCCTGCGCGCCGATGAAGCCCTGATCGAACTCAAATTGGACTGACCGCCAAGGACATGGGAGCAGATAGGCATGAGCACGATACCCACACCCAGTAATCTTATGGACCGGCTCTACCGGCGCTGGAAAGAGAAGTTCCTCCTGCGGATCCAGATCCTTGCCCAGCAGGCCTATTTCGTTTCCTCCCTGATCGGCATCACCTACATTCTGATCAACGCGAACCTGACTCGGCTGCAGACACTCCACTTGGTCTTCAGCGTCTTCGGCATGGTCATTGTCGTCAATCTCCTTGTGTCGCTCTACGCCCGGTTCATCACCCCCGCTGCACGCCAGTATCTCACGGCCTACAGAAAGGAGGATCCCGCCCTGAAGGAGTGTGACCCGGACGCCGCCTGGAGGGAAATCACAACCTTCCCCTGGCGGATCGCGATCGCCCAGGTCATTTCAGCCTGCATCCCTGGCACCGCAGTCGTTGCGTATTACATGAACATTGTCACCCGAACGACCTCCCTGCAAACCGTCCATATCCTCCTCGGCGGATTGATCTCAGCCTTCGGGCTGGCCATCCAGAATGCGATGTTCCTGGAAGGATCCCTGGCGCCCCTCAGGGCGATTCTGCTCCCCCAACAGACGCAGAAAGAAATCCGCTCGTTCGGGATCAAGCTGCAGACCCGCCTGCGCCTGATGTTCACGAACCTGGTCGCCTTTACGATCCTGATGATCGGCCCGCTGGGATATCAAAAACTGGTCAACGCGATGGCCCCCGGAGTGGATCAGGCGGCCAATATGCGCCTCTTCCTGGTCCAGCTGGTGGTGATCAGCGTGGTCGTATTTGCCATCAGCATGGCCCTGGCCTCGCTCTTCGCTTTTCTGCTGACCCAACCCGTGCGGGACATCATCGGCGTCATGGACCGGATCGAACGCGGTGATCTCTCCGCGCGGACGGAGGTGATCACCGCCGATGAGACTGCGGAACTATCCATCCGTTTCAACCAGATGCTCGACCGGCTCCAGATCACCCAGGACGAGCTCGAGAACCAGGTCGAAACACGCACCCGCGACCTGACCCGCCGAACCTCCCTGCTGCAGGCTGCCACAATGGTCGCCCGCCAGGCAGTCGCCTCCCAGGATCTCGACACCCTGCTCAACCAGACAGCCAACCTGATCTCGGAACGCTTCAGCTATTATCATACCGGCATCTTCCTGATCGATGAATACGGGGATTATGCAATCCTGCATGCGGCCTCCTCCGAAGGCGGCCGGCGGATGCTCGAACGCGGCCACCGGCTCGCCATAGGACGCCAGGGCATCGTTGGGAATGCGGCCTACTACAATCGGCCTCGAATTGCGTCGGACGTCGGGGAGGACTCGGTCTACTTCGACAACCCGGACCTGCCCGCCACGCGCGCGGAGGCCGCCCTGCCCCTCAGCGTACACGCCAAGGTCATCGGTGTATTGGACATCCAGGCCACAGAGCCGGACGCCTTTCCCTCCGACATCGTCGAACTGCTGCAGCCCCTGGCAGACCAGATCGCCCTGGCCATTCAGAACGCCCGGCTTCTCGACGAGAGCCGGAGTGCGCTGCAACGCCTTGAGGCGATCACAACCGAAGGCGTACGCCGCGCCTGGAGCGAACGGATCCACAAACAAAAACGGGCATATCGCTACACCCCTCTGGGAGTCTCCCCTTACGCTGCAACAGCCGAAACCGCCTCCAGGAAGACCCCCGCACCAGACAGGCGCAACCGGATCGAGATCCCGATCACCCTGCGCGGCCAGACCATCGGCAAGCTTGGCTTTATCCGGAAGGATGAGGATCCCTGGCCCGAGACCGACCGCCTGTTGGCAAACGAGGTCGCGACCCAGATCGGCCTGGCCCTGGAAAACACCCGATTGCTGGAGGAGACCCAGCAGCGGGTGACCCAGGAACAATCCCTGAGCGAATTGACTGCCCGGCTGAGTCAATCCCTGGACCCCGACACGATCATGCAGACGGCAATCCGTGAACTGCACCAGCTTCCGAATGTCACCGAGGTGTCCGTGTACATCTCTCCCCCGGAGGTGGCTTCTCCGGACGATTCTGATCCGAATGCCTGAGCCACAAAGGATTGCGACGTGAATACGTCTTTCTATCAACCCGAAGAAAAACGCTACCTGCAATTCCTGAAGGCGATCACCACCTTTGTGCCTGCCCTGGGGATCCTGGCGGCGCTCGGCTACATGGCGATCTACTTCACTACCGCTGCATGGCAGATGATCGCGGCTGCGCTGGTGGGACTTTTTGCCGCAACAGGCTTTGCGCTGGCCCGGATTCTCCTGCGCAAGGGCCAGCACTGGACCGCTGCAGTCATCACGACCATCACCCCGGCAATGACCGTGACCACCCTGACCCTGTTCTGGTCGGGTGTGACCGGGGTGATCATCATCATGGTCTTCGTGATCCCCAACCTGCTCGTCCTGCTCGGAATGCCGCGCGACCAGCGGCGCTGGATCGGCCCTCTGACCAGCCTGGTGGCAGTTGTAGTGATCGCCATCCTGGAGAACATCCAACCTGTGGCCCGCCTGGCGGTAACCGACCTGGCGATCCTGCGCTGGCTGGGTCCCCTGATCCTGGTGCTGGGAGGCATCCTGGGACTGCTGATCATGATCCAGGGGATCACCACCGGGAGGCTGCTCACCCGCCTGCTGGTGGCCTTCCTGATCATCGTGCTGGTCCCCATGGCAGCCCTGGCGATCCTGACGACCACCGAGCGCATCCAGGCCGATCGCACCACGGCGACCACCGGCCTTGAGGCTACCATCAACCGTAAAGAGACCGCCATTCGCACATGGTTCCTGGGGGCAGAAAGCGACCTCCTCCTGGTTGCCCAGGATCCACAGGCCCTCTTCTATATGCGAGGACTCCTCACGCGCCCAGCAGGCGAAGGTTCCGAACAGATGCACGCCCGAATCGTGGACCGCTTCTATGTCATGCTGTACAGCTCCAATCGTCTGCGAGAGATCTTCCTGATGAACATGGATGGGATTGTGGTCGCCGACACGATCTCCATCTACGAAGGCGTAGATCATCAATACCAGGAATTCTTCTGGCAGGGCAGGAACGGGTTGTTCCTGAATCCGCCGTTCTATTTCCGAACCGTGGATGAGATCACCATGATCGTCTCTTACCCGGTCGAAGATGAAAACGGGCAGACCATCGGTGTGCTCGCCGCCCGTGTGAACATGCGCCAGCTCAACACGCTGATCGCCCTGACCGATACCGATCATGATGCGACCCTGATCTACCTGGTGGATGCGAATTCCGACCTGCTCACCTCGACCGCCATCGGCGCATCACAGCAGATCGAGAACGCGGGAATCCGCGCGGCCATCGCAGCCCAGAGGAACGGCACACTCGAATACCAGAATCACACGGGGACCCCGGTGATCGGTACCTACCACTGGCTCCCGGAGATCAGGTCTGTCCTGCTGGCAGAACTCCCCGTCGCGGTCGTCTACGCCGAGGCTGGCGGGCTGCTGACGACCAGCATCGTGGTCACCCTGGCGGCTGCCGTCATCGCCGTCATCGGTGCCCTGTTCACCATCCGCTCTCTCAGTACACCGCTCACGACATTGACCAACGCAGCTCGCCAGATCGCGGCCGGAAATCTGGACGTCCAGGCAACGGTCGAGAACGAGGATGAAATCGGAGAGTTGACCCAAACATTCAACGACATGACCTCCCAATTGTCCAGCCTGGTCACCGACCTGGAGGCGCGCGTTGCAGAACGGACCCGCGACCTGGAGAGGCGCTCGGTTGAGCTCCAGACCGCCGCCGAGGTCGCCCGCGACGCCTCGATCGCAGAGAACATGGACGAACTCCTCAGCCGGGCGGCCCGCCTGATCCACGAACGCTTCGGTTTCTACCATGTTGGCATCTTCCTCGTCGACGAGAACAACGAGTTCGCCCTCCTGCGGGCCGCCGGCGGCGAGGCCGGCCAGTTGATGCTGGCCAGCAAGCACAAGCTGCGCGTCGGCGAGACGGGCATCGTCGGCTTCGTGACCCAGACCGGCGAGTCGCGCATCGCCCTGGACACCGGAACCGATGCATTCCATTTCCGCAATCCCCTGCTGCCCTACACCCATTCCGAAATGGCGATCCCCTTCAAGGTCGGTGACCGCGTCATCGGCGCCCTGGATGTGCAGAGCGACAAGACCAACGCCTTCGACCAGAACGATATCGCCGTCATGCAGGTCATGTCCGATCAGCTGGCAGTTGCGATCGAAAAGGCCCGCCTGCTGCAAGAAGTTGCCCAGAGCGTGACAGAAATGGAACGGTCCTACCGAGAGTATACGAGCCGCACCTGGCGCTCCTTTATTCAAAAAGCCCGCCAGCAGCAGGGCTATCGCTTCGAGGGCATCGCCCCCGAACCGATCGATGTCGCCCCCGAGTCAAGCCAGGAAGTCCTCCGCAGGGGCGAGTCGGTCGTGTTCCCTCCAGCAAACAACCGGAACGGCAGCATCCTGGCTGTGCCTGTTCGCCTGCGCGGCCAGACGATCGGCACCCTGGACCTGCATTTTGACAACCCTGATGTTCTTCCCGAGACGGTCGCACTCGTCGAGGAGGCGGCCAGCCGGCTCGCCCTGGCCCTGGAAAATGCCCGTCTGGTCCAGGATGCCCAGCGCCTGGCGACCCGCGAGCGCCAGGTCAACCTGATCACCTCCCAGATCCAGCAGGCCACCGACCTGGACCGGGTTCTTCAGAACACGATCCGCGAACTCGGAAATACGCTGGGCGTTCCCCGCACCTTTATCCAGATCGGCCTGACCTCTTCAGACGACGAGTAACGAAAGCACACCGAGGCGATCCCATGCTGGCTACCCTGAAACACTTTTTCGCTCCGCCCACCTTCGATGACCCGGAAATAAACCTGCAGGCGCGCAACCTGCACACCATCGTGATCGCCATCCTGCTTCTGACGGGACTGTACCTGATCTATACGATTGCAACCCGGTCGCCAGTCGAGATCCTCGTAGCCGCGGTCGCACTCGCGGCAGAGATCGGCATCCTGGCCCTGATCCAGAAGAACCAGGTGCGCCTGGCCAGTTACATCCTCACCACCTTTCTCTGGATAGCCGTGTTCGTCTCGGTCATCAATTATGGCGGAATCCGGGATACCGGTTTCGCCGCTTTCACCGCAGTGGTCATCATCGCCGGGCTGACCATGGGGATCCAGGCGGGCTACGTTGTTGTGGGGCTTTCCCTGGTGGCCGCAACAGGCCTGGCTGCTGCAGAGAATCAGGGATTGCTGGCCATCTCCACGCAGGCGCCAATTTCATCCGTCCTGGTCTCCCATGCCATCACCCTCAGTGCAGTGGCCCTGCTGTTATCCCTGGCGGTCAACAGCATCAGCGCGGCCGCCCAGCGGGCGCGGGATGAGGAACAACTCCAGAAACAGATCAATCTCGAGCTGGAGGAGAGTCGCCGGACCCTGGAGCAGTATACCGGTGATCTGGAAAATCGGACCACAGCCCTGCAAGCAGTGGCAGAATTAACCCGTCTGGCCAGCCAGGCCAACAGCGAAGCGGTGATGCTCGAATCAGGAGCGCGCCTGATCGCCGAACGGCTCGAGTACGCCCACGTCGGGATCTTCATCACCGATGCGACCGACGAGTATGCCATTCTATGCGCCAGCAACAGTGAGGCCGGCCAGTCCCTGATCGCCGAGGGCTACAAGCTCCAGATCGGACGCGGCGAATTGGCATACCTGATCTCCGGCACCGAGCTGCTGCGCTACCGGATCGGGGAACAAACCTACCGGGTGGCAAGCCCGATCCCCATTCTCGGAGTCCAGGGGAATGTAACCTACCCTCTCATTGCCGGAAATCGATTGCTGGGCTTGCTGAACATCCAGACCGCCACCCCCTCTCCAACCCGGGAGGAACAGAACATCCTGCAGACCTTCGCGGATCAACTTGCGATCTCGATCGAGAATATCCGCCTGCTCGCCCAGCTCCAGGAGCGCCTGCGTGAGATCAGCGCCCTTGCCGGCCGCACCGTCCAACAGGCCTGGGAGAATGTCCGCGCCGGAGGCGTGATCGGCTATCAATACGACCGCCTGCAACTCTTGCCGGGAGGACAGAGATTTCCTCCGCAGGTGCTGGAATTGCTGGCGGCGCGAAAAGTTGCCCAATTCGTCGTCCGCGACCCCGAACCCCGGGCCCGCCTGATCGCGCCCCTGATCCTGCGGGATGAGGTGATCGGGATCCTGGGATACGAAGACGATGACCCGGCTCACGAATGGCTGCCAGAGGAGATCACCCTGCTTGAAACCGTCTCGTTCCAGGTCAGCCTGGCACTTGAGAACAGCCGCCTGGTTTCCGAGGCGCAGGATCGGGCCGATCGCGAACAGACCGTATCCGAGATCGTTTCTCGCATCTCCACCGAGATCGACGTCGATGCAATCCTTCAGTCTACCGTAAGGGAGATCGGGCGATTGGTCGGCGATTCCGAGATCGCCGTTCAGCTGCAAACGCCTCAGAAAGGCTGAGAAACTCGATGACCAGAGAGATCCTTCCCGGAACAGTCCAATACCGCCCCAGAGGTCCGTCCGGATGGGCACGCACCTGGCGCGCGCTGACACAACCCCATTCGCTGATCACGGACATCACCGCCAGGCTTCAGGTGCAGTTGGGCGCGATCATCTGCCTCAGCCTCCTGCTGATTACTGCGATCGCGATCACTGCCAACGTCTTCCAGCGCGGCCTCACGAGTCCTCTCCTTATTCCACTGGGAGTTCTGTTCGTGATCCTGCTGGCAGCCTATATCCTTACCCGAACCCGCAATTACCGGATCGGCATTTCGCTGCTGGTCTGGACCCTGGCAGCCGCGGGATATGCAAATATCGGTTCCGGGGCCGAGAGCCCGATCGGCGGGCTGGCAGCCACAGTCCTGCCGGCATTTGTGGCAGCCAGCCTCCTGCTGCCTGTCTGGGAGTTGATCACCCTGATCGGCGTTAATGTCGCAGCGCTGTTGGTGCTCCCGATCCCGAACATGGATTCCGGCACCGTTGGAACAACACTCAGCATTTATTTCATCATGGGAATCCTGATCACGGTAGGGGTGTACTTCCGAAATTCCATCGAAAACCGGCGCATCGATGATCTGGATCGCGTCAACCAGGAACTGAAAGCCGCCCAGGCGGGCCTGGAAGAGCGGGTTGAGGACCGCACGGGTGAGCTGCGGACAGTCACCTTCAAGGCCTCGCGCACAGCCGGGCAACTGCAGGCCATCTCCGAAGTCGCCCATGCGATCTCGCTGGTCACAGACATCGAAGAACTGTTGCGGATGGTGTGCCATTTGATCAGCGAACAATTCGCTTTTTACCACGTCGGGATCTTCCTGCTGGACGACAACGCGGAGTATGCTGTCCTGCGGGCGGCCAACAGCGAGGGCGGCCAGCGGATGCTCGAGCGCGGCCACCGCCTCAAGGTCGGCCAGACCGGCCTCGTCGGCTACGCGACCCAACATGGGGAGCCGCGCATCGCCCTGGATGTCGGGCAGGATGCCGTTTTCTTCGACAACCCCGACCTGCCGGACACCCGCTCGGAAATCGCCCTGCCGCTGATGCTCGGTCAGCGCATCATCGGTGCGCTTGACGTGCAAAGCGCCGAATCGGCTGCCTTCTCCGAGGAGGATATCGAGGTCATGCACACCCTCTCTGACCAGGTGGCGATCGCGATCGAAAATGCCCGCTTGTACGGTGAGACCCGTCGCGCCCTTGAAGAGGCCCAGACAATCTATAACCGCTTTGTGCGGCAGGAATGGGAGCGGATCACCCTGGATAAGCCGCTCACCGGATTTCAGACCAGCCCCAAGGGCGTTGTTCCTCTGAAGAAACGCCTCGACCAACCCGAGGTCCGCTCGGCGCTGCAATCCGGCGAGGTGGTCGCTTCCAAAGAAGGAAAGCCGGCCCTGGCGATCCCGATCAGGGTGCGCGGCGAGACCATCGGCATCCTGGACATCCGGGTGCCCGATCCTGCCCGCATCTGGAAAGAGGATGAAATTAACGCCATCCAGAGAGTGGTCGACCGCACAGCCCTGGCCCTGGAGAGCGCCCGCCTGCTGGCCGAATCGGAACAACGCGCCCAGCGCGAACAGGTGATCGGCAAGGTCAGCAACCGCATCCGCCAGACCCTCGACCTCGACACAGTCCTCAAGACCGCCGCCGGTGAACTGCGCCAGGCGCTCAATCTCAAGACGGCCGAAGTTCGCCTGGGGATCGCCCCGGAGACTGCGACAGAAGACTTGCCATCCACCACGAATCATCCCGTATAAGGCCGGAAACGATGGATTCTTTCGAAGCACCTCACCCCCCCACCCCCGTGCTGGCAGATCAGCCCCCCGCCCCGCAGGCCACGACCATCTGGGCTGCCGTGATCGCGTCTGTGATCGCCCTGGCCGACGGCAGTCTGACAACGATCACCTTCCTGAACACGCGCGCCTGGCAATTGCTGGTCGATGCCGGTGGCATGCTCGTCGTGTTGATCACCGCCATCATCAGCCTGGTACTGGGACGGCGCGGCGAGAAGACTCGCGCGACCTGGGTGTTGATCTATGGCCTGTTGCTGGTCATGATCACCAAGACCATCTCAAATGTGAACACCGGCGTCCTGATCGGGATCGCCGGAGCGGCCTTCATCTCCATCATTGGATTCCTCTACTTTCCCCCCGAGCAGGCCACCCGCACCACGATCCTCTCTTTTGCCGCGGGCGCTGCTGCAGCCGTCCTCGACTCGTACTGGCCGTTCGAGAGGATCATCTCGATCGCCAGCGCAGGCGGGGTGCCGGCTTCGCTGGCGATCCTGGCCATCTATCCGCTCTTCATCATCAGCCGCTTCAGGCGCTTCAATCTGTACACCAAACTGATCATGGCCTTCCTGGCGATTTCGCTGATGCCGGCCATCGTCATCGGTCTGATCAACTACATCTCCCTGCGCAATTCCCTGACCGCCGGCATCAATGACAACCTGCAGAATGCGGCCAGCCAGACAGCTGCCGCTTTGGATGCTTACATCAACCAGAATGCGGAAATTCTCAATACAGAGGTGCAAACACCAATCTTCAATGAATACCTCCGGTCGATCGCCGGAGGCAGTGTTGCCGACACGGCCACATCCCTGGAGGCTCGCGAAACCCTGGCTGCGCTCGGAGACCGACAGCACCTGCTCTCGTACGCCCTGCTCGACGCCAATGGGCGGGTCGTTCTGGACACCCAGACCGGGAATATCGGCCTGCGCGAACAGGAATATGCCTACATCAGAACACCGCTCCTGACGAGCAGTACTTATATCTCGCCGGTTTTCATCGGGCCCGACGGAATTCCATCGATCGTGTTCAGCGCGCCCGTGACCGATGAACATGGCTACGCCATTGGGGTCATACGGGCACGTTACGATGCTGCCGCCCTGCAGGAAATCGTGCAGGGATATACCGGGCTGGCCGGGCAGGGCTCGTACGCCGCCCTGTTCGACGAGAATGGCATCTACCTGGCCAACGGCCTGCGCCCCAACCGGACCCTGCGCTCGGCCTCGCTGTTGGAGGCCTCAGCGCTCCAGCAATTACAGCAGGATTACCGGCTGCCAGCAGGAAGCCCGCAGGATCTCTCGACGGAACAAATGGACCTGGCCGCTGGCCTGGCCGCGCCGACCGGAGAGGTCTTCTACATTACCGAACAATCCGAAGCTCTGGCCGGGCACCCTGAAGAAGAACACCGCGAGGCGGGGTTGACCTCTCCGCTGGTCACCCGGCCCTGGACAGTGGCCTTCCTCATTCCTGAGGAGGTCTACCTGCTGCCGCTGCAGGGTCAGGTCCGCACGACGACCGTGATGGCCGCCCTGATCATCGTCGGCGTCACGATCGGGGCCTGGTTCTTCTCCCGCCAGCTGTCCAGCCCGATTAACCGGCTGGCCGAGACCGCCCGGCAGGTGGAAAGTGGCGACCTGAACGCCGTCGCCGAGATTCAAACCGAGGACGAGGTTGGGATTCTGGCGGGCACATTCAACAGTATGACTGCCCGCCTGAGAGAATTGATCAGTTCCCTGGAGACGCGCGTGGAAGAGCGCACGCTCGCCCTGGAACGCCGCGCTGCCCAGATCCAAACGGCGGTGGATGTTGGCGGCGTGGCAGCCAGCCTGCGGGACCGCGACCAGTTAATGCGCCAGGCGGCCCAGCTGATCAGTGAACGCTTCGGGTTCTATCATGTTGGCCTCTTCCTGCTCGACGAGGCCCGCGAATTTGCCGTTCTGAAGGCGACCAACAGCGAGGGCGGCCAGCGGATGCTCGAGCGCGGCCACCGGCTCAAGATCGGAGAAACCAGCATCGTCGGTTTCGCCACCCGCTACGGCGCGCCGCGCATTGCCCTCGATGTCGGTGAGGACGCCGTCTTCTTTCAGAATCCCGATCTACCGGCAACCCGTTCGGAAATGTGCCTGCCCCTGATCGTCGGCGGACAGATCGTCGGCGCCCTCGACGTCCAGAGCACCCAGGAAGCCGCCTTCGCCGAGGAAGACGTCACCACCCTGAGGGTGCTGGCAGACCAGATCGCGGTGGCGATCGATAACGCCCGCCTGCTCGAAGAAAGCCAATCCGCCATCGAAGCCGCCCGCCGGGCTTATGGCGAGATCAGCCAGGCCAGCTGGCAGCGCCTGATCCGCGAGCAGGAAGAGACGATCGGTTACATAAGCGCGGCCGAAGGGGACATCCATCCCGCCGGCAGCGACACGACCGCCGAGTTCCTACAGGCCCTCACCAGTGGGAAACCCGTCCTTTCGGACGATCAGACAACCCTGCAGGTTCCGATCCTGATCCGCGGCGAAGCGATCGGCGCCATCCGCCTTGATCGGCCCGAGGAGAGTGGGCCCTGGACCTCGGGCGACATCGCCGCGGCCGGCAACCTGGCCGATCAGTTGAGCACCTCGCTGGAAAGTGCCCGCCTGTACGATGAGACCAGCCGCCGGGCCGAACGCGAACGCATCCTGGGCGAGATTTCAGCCCGCATGAGCACCTCGATGCATATGAACACAATTCTCGAGACTGCAACGGCAGAGATCGGGCGTGTCTTCAGCGACTCAGAGGTTGTCTTGCAGCTCAGCCGCCCCGGAAGCGCGCAGGCAGGCGCGGATGAGATTGAAACCGAAGCGCATGAGGAACAGCCATGACGAACGCCAACCATCCTGAGACCAACGACAGAACGCCGAAACCGCGCTCGGGGCTGGCAGGGTTCTGGAACCGGATCACGCAGCCGCATCCTTCCATCAAGACAGTCGTATCCCGACGCCTGGCCCAGCTGACCGCCTCACTGGCCCTGGGCCTGATCGTGTTGTTGATCATCGGAATGGTTTCATCCTCCCTGCGAAGCGGCAGGGTGGCCACGGCGGTCTTCATCGAAATCGCCATGATCGTCGTGTTCTTCATGATCTATGCCCTGGCTCGATCGCGCCGCCCTCAGATCGGGGCGACTCTGCTGGTCTGGTTGTTCGCGGTTTCCGGGATCCTCTTCGCCGCAAGCGGTTCGGATCCGAGGACCGCCCTCATGATCACCCTGATCCCATCCTTGATCCTCGGCAGCATCCTTCTCCCCGTCTGGGAAAACGCCCTCCTGCTGGTGGCCGGACTGCTCACCACCGCCATCCTGCGGGTACCCGACATGGGACCGCTGCTGGGCACCCTGGTGACCACAGGCATCCTGCTTGGGATCAGTGTCCTGTTCCGCAATCGGATCGAGACCGAACGCCTGGGAGAAGTGAACCGGATCAACCAGGAATTGATCCAGGCCCAGGCCTCTCTGGAAGAGCGCGTCGAGGAACGCACTGCAGAACTGGCGGAAGCATCAGCCCGCGCCCAGAAACGGGCCGATCAGCTGAAAGCGATCTCGGATGTCGGCCAACAGATCTCCCAGCTGCAGGACATCGACAGCCTGCTCCCCATCGTGACCGGGCTGATCAGCGAGAAACTTGGTTATTATCATGTCGGCGTCTTTTTGCTGGATAGCAAGAAGGAGGTCGCGGTACTGCGGGCGGCCAACAGCGATGGCGGTCTGAAGATGCTCGCCCGCGGGCACCAGCTCAAAATTGGCGGGGTCGGCATTGTGAGCTACGCCGTGACCATGAACCGCCCGCGTATCGCCCTGGATGTGGCCGAGGATGTCTACTTCGCCGTCAACCCCTCCCTGCCCAACACCCGCTCCGAAATGGCCCTGCCCCTGGCGGTCGGGGAACGCATCTTCGGCGCCCTGGATGTCCAGAGCACCGAACCGAATGCCTTCAGCGACGAAGATATCGAGGTCATGCGCACCCTCGCCGACCAGGTGGCGCTGGCGATCGATAACGTCAACCTGCTGGGTGAAACCCAGAGAGCGCTGGCCGATGCGCAGAATCTCTATCGCGAGTACTTCGTCACCCGCTGGGGCGAGGCTGGCGAGGAAGGCTTGCTGGGGTACCGGCACAATGCAGCCCACATCGATCGCCTCCAGGAGCCCGTCCGCAGGCCTGAAGTCCAGGCCATGCTCGAATCGGGCCAGTCTGTAGTGGAGGCCAAGGGGCTCGCAACCGCCGCCATCCCGATCAAGGCGCGGGATGAGGTGATCGGCGTGCTCAACATCCGGGCGAATCGACCGCAGCGCGCGTTCTCGGACGAGGACGTCACCTTCATGCAGGCCATCGCCGAGCGCGTCAGCCTTTCCCTGGAAAATGCCCGCCTGTTCAGCGCAGCCCAGAAACGAGCGGCCAAGGAACGGACCATCGGCAATATCGCCGCCCGGATCGGTGAGTCGGCCAGCATCGATGGGATCCTCAAGGTCGCAGCCGAAGAGATCGGTCGCGCCCTGCCCGGATCCGAAGTCGTTGTCCAGATTCAACAGAAAGAACAGCCGAAATAACAGGTCAAACCATGACGATCCCAGATTCCGATCACAACCCCGAACAGAGCTCGCCCGCCAGGAAGAGGACCTCCTTGCGGACCAGGATCACCCTGACGATCATAACGATCGCAGGATTGACAGTCGTGGTGATCGGCTTTTTCGTGTTGTCGCGCAGCCAGCAAGTCCAGGACCTTCTGGGCAGCCAATTTGAGCAGGCAGTCCTCACCCGGACAGATGACCAGCTCCTGGTCCAATTGGATCGAGAGGCCCAGGCGATCAATCAGTTCTTCGTCAATGTCGACGAGGTGGTGGAAACGGCGACACTTTACACCGCCAGCATCCTGGCCCAGGAAGAGATTTTTTCAACAGGTGCATACTGGGATGCATCCACAAATTTGCGCCGCCTGGGGAGTGGCGCCTGGGACAATGCCAACAGCGACCCGGCCGCGATCTTCGTCCCCGCACATGTCCAACCTGGCGAGCAAATGTTCGCTGAACTCAATACAGCCATTCACCTTGACTTCTTCGCTCCCAACATCCTGCAGTCGAATCCCGACATCGTTGGTCTCTATTACATCAGCCGGGATGATCTGACGATCTACTACCCGAACATCGATCTGGCCAATCTGGTGGCGCCTGATTTCACGGCCACCCAGCAGCTCTTTTATACCGCAGCCTCCCCGGGCAACAATCCTGGCCGCGCTCGCATCTGGACTCCCCCGTACCAGGATCCAGCCCTAACGGGTTTGATCGTCACGAACAGCAGCCCGGTCTACGATGAAAACGCCAGGTTCCGCGGGGTCATCGGGGCCGACGTGCAGCTGGCGACGATCACCCGTCGTGTTCTGGAAATACGCATTGGCGAGACGGGGTATGCATTCCTGATCGATCCGGTGGGAAGATTGATCGCCTTGCCAGATCGCGGCTATCAAGACTTCAACATCGCTCCCGAAGAAGTCCCGGTGAACGAAGTGCCGCAGCTGACCGTCCTGCAGGCGGGCCCGGCAGAACTGCTGCCGCTCTTCGAAGCGATGACCAGCGGCGAGAGCGATCTGGCGCAGGTTACATTCAATGACGTCGATTACTATCTGGCCTACCAACCAATCCCGGCGGCAGGATACAGTATTGGGATCATCGTTCCAGTCAATGAAATGAACGCCGCCTACATCGATGCCCAGACCCAGGTTCAGGATCAGGCCTCGGCCACATTCGTTTTCGGCCTATTGCTCTCCGGACTCGCGCTGGCCGGCTCTGTTCTGGCCAGCTATGCGCTCGGCCGCCTGCTCACCAGCCCCCTCAACCGGCTGACCGAGGTTGCGGAGCGGATCAGTGAGGGCGAACTGGATGCCGTGGCCACCGAAACATCCCGGGACGAGATCGGTTCACTGGCACATGCCTTCAACCTCATGACGGCACGCCTGCGGGCGAATCTGACCGCTCTGGAACAAGGGATCACTGAACGAACCACCGACCTGACCGCAGCCCGCGAGAGCAATCAGCGCCGTGTCGCCCAGTTCACCGCGATCACCAAAATTGGTAAAACGATCACCTCGGTCGAGGGAGCCCAGTTGCTCCTGCCCAGGGTGACCACATTGATCAGTGAACAATTGGATTTCTATCACGTCGGTATCTTCCTCAACGACGAAGAAGGACGCTACACCGTCCTCAGGGCTTCGAACAGCGAGAGCGGCCGGCGCATGCTCGACCGCGGCCACCGCCTGGAGATCGGTCAGGTTGGCATCGTAGGCTATGTCGCCAACACCGGCAATCCCCGGATCGCCCTGGACACCGGGGCAGATGCGTTCTTCTTCCGCAACCCTGACCTGCCCGAGACACGCTCCGAGATGGCACTGCCGCTCAGGATCGGAACCCGGATCCTCGGCGTTCTGGATGTGCAAAGCAAAGCAGCCGAAGCATTCAACCAGGATGACATCAGCGTCCTTTCGCTGCTGGCCGATCAAATCAGCATTGCCATTGAGAACACCCGCCTGTTCCAGGAAACCCGCCAGGCGCTCGATGAAGTCCAGAACACCTATCGGCAGTACATCCGGCAGGAATGGCAGGTTGCGACGGCCCACCAAGAAAGCGCCGGGTACCGCTACACAGGCGTGGAGAGCATCTCCCTGGCCCAGCCTGTCAGCCTGCCCGGGGCCGAAGAGTCGGTGACCGCCGGCCAAATTCACACAGACTACCAGCCAGGCAGCCCGGCCAGCATGGCGATCCCGATCAAATTGCGCGGTGAGACCATCGGCGTGGTAGATGTGCGCTCCAACCTGAATCGCCCCTGGAGCCCGGACGAGATCGATATCGTGCAGGCCGCCAGCGAGCGGCTCGCCCTGGCCCTCGAGAATGCCCGGCTCGTATCGGCCGCCCAGCGGCGGGCGACCAAGGAACGCACGATCGCAGAGATCGCGGCCAAGATCAGTTCGCTGGTCGACGTGGATGATCTGCTGCGATCGGCCGCCAGCGAGGTCAGCCGGGTCATCCCGGGGGCGGAAGTCGCCATCCAGTTCCAGAATCAGAGCAAGGTTTAAGGAGCCGATCGATGGAAAACTTCTTCGCCTCATTCTTCCAATCGGCAGATTATAACGATGAACAAGGTAGAAAATCGCGCCGCCTGCTGCAGTACGCCCTGCTGATCGTCGTAGCAGTGTCCATCGCTGTTACGATCATCGATGCCATCGGCGGCGGGCGTGCCACGACCTTGTATGCGCTGGGCTCCCTGGCGATCCTTGGGAGCCTGGCTTATGGGCTCTTATTTCGCGGAATCACCTGGCCGGCCCGGATCGTTATCCCACTGGGCGGTTTGATCGCGATCAACTACTTATTATTTGTGGGCAACGGCATTCATGACATCGCCATCAGCGCATTCAGCATGGCGGTCATCCTGGGAGGTTTGACCCTGGGCGTGAGAGGGGCGATCCTGTTCGGCATCCTGACGACGCTCTCGGTTGTGCTCGTCGGCGTCGCGGATATGAATGGATTGATTGCCTCTTCATTCACCGAGACCGGGATCTCAGATATCGCCATCATCGCCAGTGTCGTCATGGGCAGCACCCTCATCCTGAGCCTGATGCTCAATCGTCTACAGCAAAACATCGCGAGGATGAAGGCCACCGAAGAGATCGTCAGGCAGCGCACCGAAGAAATGGAAACCTTCAGTTCGGGGCTCGAAAAACTGGTCGAAGAGCGGACCGTCGAGTTGCAGTCCGCCAATCTTCGCAACGAGCGCCGCGCTGCCCAGTTCGAAGCCATTGCCCAGGTCGCCCGCTCGATCACGGTGATGCAGGATCTCGACACACTGCTGGAGAACTTCACCACGCTGGTCGGTGAACCCTTCGGGTTCTATCACGTCGGCATCTTCCTGCTTGACGACAACCACAGATTCGCGGTTCTGCGGGCAGCCACCAGTGAAGGCGGCAAGGAAATGGTCCGTAACGGTCACAAGCTCGAAGTCGGGGAGACCGGCGTCGTCGGCTATGCCGCCGGTACCGGTCGGCCACGAATCGCCTTGAGCGTCGGAGAAGATGCCGTCCATTTTGCCAACCCGCTCCTGCCGGACACACGCTCCGAAATGGCCTTGCCGATGCGCGTCGGCCAGGAAATCGTCGGGGTCCTCGACGTCCAGAGCACCGCGGACCGCGCCTTCACCCAGGAGGACATCGCCATCTTCTCGACCCTGGCCGACCAGATCTCGGTTGCCATCCAGAACGTCCGCTCCTATCAAGAGGCTCAGCGCCTGCTCTCGGAATCACAGCGGACGATCAGCGATTATCTGCAGAGCTTCTGGCAGGGTTTGCGTTCCATCCAGCCTCAACTCGGGTATCGAATCTCGGAAAACATCGTCCAGCCTCTGGACCGTCCACTGGATACGCTGCCGGTCCTGAAAGCCCTCGAGCAGGGGATCATCGTGGCAGACGAGGGCCAGAACGCTTCCTTCGCCAGCCTGGCAATCCCGGTCCGGCTGCGCGGTGAGGTCATCGGCGTGATGGACATTCGCGTTCCCGAAAGAGGCACCTGGGATCAGGACAACATCGACATTGCCGAGGCGGTGGCAGAGCGCCTTTCCATCGCCATTGAAACCGCCACCCTGCTGCAAACCACCCGCTCGCGCGCCGAGATCGAGCGGGCCACATCCGATATCTCTGGAAAGATCAGCGCCTCGACACGCTTTGACTCCATCCTTCGAACCGCAGCTGAAGAATTGAGCCGCGTCCTGGGCAACTCGGAGGTTGTGGTGCAGATCCGCCCCGGAGCACTGCAACCAGATCCGGAAGCCCGGCATGAACACACCCAATGATTTGGAGAAGGCAAGCAGAATGGCCATGAACACAGATCCAACCCGGTTTTCCCCTTCCCCGGAAGAACGCGCCAGGGTGAAGAGCATCTTCTGGACATCCGTTGCTCTGGCCATGGCATATCTGCTCGGCCTGGTTTACAGCCTGATCCTTGCCCAACAGATCCAGGTCTGGCAGATCTTCGTTGCGATAGGGATCCTTGCCGGACTGCTGCTCAGTTGTATCCCGGCCATCTGGTGGAGCCGTCACGAGCGGATCGCCAGGAGCGCAGCTGTCCTGACGATAGGCGCTGCCCTCCTGTACCCGGTCCTGGCAGTCTTGTTCGAGGGCCTGGGGATCATTCTGGGAGCCGGCGGACTTTTTGGCTCCATGATGATCTCCAGCACAGCCTTCGATCAGAAACAGTCCAGGCGCGCCTTGCCGGTATACATCACCTCGGCCATCGTTTCGATCCTGATCGAGGTCTTCAACCCTCCCGGTCGATTGAGCCTGCCGACTCTCCAGATCGTTGTCGCCGTCCTGGTTGCCCTGGTGCTGGGCACCTATGTGACCTCGACCGCCCGGGCGTTCTCGTCCTACTCACTCCGCAACAAGCTCATCATCTTCTTCACCATCATCGTCATCATCGCCGCCGCCTCGATCGCCAGTGTGACCATAACCCTGACCCGCAATGCTCTCAGCGACCAGGTGGGGGTATCCTCTCAGGCGCTTGCAGATCGGCTGGGCCACGAGATCGGCTCCTATCTCCAGGCTCAAATCAACCTGCTGATGAACACTGCGGCGCGCTATCAATCGCTAGCCGCCCAGGTCAGTTCAACCTACAGCGGTGGAGAAACCAGCGCCCTGACCATCATCACCAATCGCGACACAGCCTGGGCAACCGCCAGCGACAGCAGCCCGCTCGTCCGCAACGTGCTCACCCACCCCGCAGCGGAGGGATTACAGGAACTCCAGGCGCTGTCCCCCGAGAACGTCGAGATCTTCCTGACCGACAAGTACGGCGCGCTGATCGCTGCCACGAACCGGACCTCGGACTATTACCAGGCGGATGAAGCCTGGTGGCAGGCGACCTATCTCGGCGGGCAGGGGGCGATCCATATCGGTGAGCTCGCATACGACGAAAGCAGCCAGACCTATGCGCTCACCATCGCGGTTCCGATCTATGACGCCAGCCACATTGTGGTCGGGGTTTTGAGGACGACCCTCGACGCAAACGCCTTGATCGCCCTGCTGGAAGAGGGCCAGTTTGGCGAGACCGGCCATTCCGACCTGCGCCTGAGCGAAGGTCTGCTGCTCGGGGATGAGACGCTAGCCGCGGATGAAATTGCCGCCTTGAATTCGATCGGAGACAACTACGTCCAGATCAATTACCAGGGCGCCAGCAGCGTCGTCAGCCAGGCCAGGGTCCAGACCCACAATCCGGAGAGCCCGGTCGGGCTGGCTATCTCCCAATCTGGCTGGCAGGTGGTCGTTCACCAGCAGACCAGCGAAGCGCTCAAGCCGGTCCAAACAGCCACCCGCACGACCACCGTCGTGACCCTGGCCGTGATCCTGGCTGCAGCCGGCCTGGCACTGGCAGTCTCCCAGGTGATCGCGCGCCCGATCCTGCAGCTCAGCGAAGTGGCGGGGCGAATCGCTTCCGGCGATCGCTCAGCCCGCGCACCGGTCACCACGAAAGATGAAATTGGCGATCTGGCGACCATCTTTAACGCCATGACTGAGCAGGTCAGCGATCTTCTGAGCAGCCTGGAACAGCGCGTTTCCGAACGGACTGCCGATCTCGAAGTCGCCCGTCAACAATCCGAGGCGCGGGCCAGGGATCTGCAAAACGTCGGGGAAGTTTCCAGCATCATCGCCCGAGAACAGCGCCTGGAGATCCTGCTGCCCCTGATCACCCGCCTGGTCAGTGAGAAGTTCAACTTCTACCATATCGGCATCTTCCTGATCGAATCGACCCGCCAGTTCGCCATCCTGCAGGCCGCCAACAGCGAAGGTGGCCAGCGCATGCTGGCCCGCGAACACAAACTGGCCGTTGGACAGACAGGCATCGTCGGCAATGTTGCCCAGACCGGCAAGCCCCGTATCGCCCTGGATGTTGGCGCCGATGCGGTCTTCTTCAACAATCCGGACCTGCCCGAGACCCGTTCCGAAATGGCTCTACCGCTCACCGTTCGCGGCCAGATCATCGGTGTCCTGGATGTCCAGAGCACGCTGGCCGGGATATTCACGGAGGATGACGTTGCCGTGCTCGGTATCCTTGCCGACCAGGTTGCGGTCGCCATCGAGAATGCCCGTCTCTTCGGTCAAAGGCAGCAAGCCCTGGATGAGGTGGATGCCCTTTATCGCCAGTATTTGAGCCAGGAATGGGAATCATTTGCTCAACAGGATATGCTCCTGGGGTACCACCAGTCCCAGATGGGCGGGCAACCGATCGCTGCCACCGTTGACAGCGATGAGATTCAGACAGCCATGAGCACCGGCAAGATCCTGATCGTAAATCCCCAGGATGCAGATTCAACCGCCGCAATGACCGTACCGGTCAGACTGCGCGGGCAGACGATCGGTGTATTGAACCTCATGGCGCCGGTCTCCGGCCGTCCCTGGAGCGAGGATGAGGTGAACATGGTCCAGGCGGTCTCCGACCGCCTGGCACTGGCGCTGGAAAATGCCCGCCTGCTTGAAGCCACCCAGCGTCGGGCCGCCACCGAGCGCGCCATCGGTGACATCTCTTCCAAGATCAGTTCTTCGATCGACATCGAATCCGTTCTGAGGACCGCCGTAGAAGAAATCGGTCGAAAGATCGGAGCCACGCAGGTGGTCTTTGAGCTCAAAGCCGAGCAGAGCGAGGCGTAGGAGGTACACCATGAAGGTAGACCCTAGCCCAAACAGGAGACCAGGAACGCCCCCGCCGACCCCGATTCGATCAGGAAGGGCGACTTGCTGACCCATACGAACCCCTCCTTCGAACGTTTATTCGGGCGCCTTCCCCCCTGGTTGGTGGTCAGCCCGCCAGGCCTGTTTGATCATCGACAGCAACCTTGAGGTTCTCATGCTGAAGAACTTACGTGATTTCTTCACTCTCCCGCCAACCTTCGAGCACGACGAGGAAATTACTCGCCAGGCCCGGTTGCTTTTTCGCGCCCTGCAAATAGCCTGGGCTGTTCCACTCGCAGCCGTCCTGGGATCTGCGCTGGTGCGCGCCAACGCCATAATCTTCCTGCCCATTGGCGGCGCAATGGTGATCGTCATCACGGTGATGATCCACATGCTTCGGCGCGGGCAGATACGCTCTGCGAGCACGATCTTTCTATCCATTCTTGTGCTGGCTTCGATCTATGCCGATTTTGTCAATGCGGGCCAGATCCGTGCCGTCACAATGCTGATCGCGGTGGCAATTGTGGCTGCCGGCCTGCTCATGGGAGGCCGCGGCGCCGCCTTCGTCGCGGCAGCCCTGATCATCGGGCACGGCTTGATCATTCTGGCTTTTAGCCAGGGCTTGATCCAATCCATCAGCCCGCCCACAACTCCAATGACCAATTTCGCGATCACCTCGATCGCATTCGCGATGATCGCCATCAATTTTGGACTGGCATCGAACAGCCTGAATTCTGCGCTTTTGCGTGCCCGCCAGAGCGAACAAGAGCTCATCAAGACCAACCGGGAATTGCAGGACCTCGAACAAGCCCAGGAAGCCCGCATCCTTGAGCGCACTGCGGAAGCAGACCGCCGCGCCAGGCAATTGCAGATGGTTGCCGACATGTCCAACGCAATCGCCTCGGTCCAGGATATGGAACACCTGCTGCCGGCCATCGCCCAGTTGATCAGTGAGCGTTTTGAGTTCTACCATGTGGGCATATTCCTGGTAGATGAAACGGGGAAATACGCCGTCCTGCGAGCATCGAACAGCATCGGCGGTCAGACCATGCTGGCCCGCAATCACCGCCTCAAGGTTGGAGAACAGGGGATCGTCGGATATGTCACCGGCACCGGCAGACCGCGCATCGCCCTGGACGTAGGGGAGGACGCAGTTTTCTTCAACAACCCCGAGCTCCCTGAAACCAGTTCTGAGATGGCACTGCCGCTCACGGTGCGCGCCCAGGTCATCGGGGCCCTCGATATCCAGTCGACGCAGCAGAACGCCTTTCAAGAGGAAGACATCGCGGTGATCGCCACGCTGGCAAATCAGGTCGCCATCGCCATTCAGAACGCCCGGCTGTTCGAGCAGGCCCGCCAGGCGTTGGTGGAGGCCGAAAACGCATACGCAAAACTAACCGGTCAAAACTGGAAGGATCTGGCAGATGCCGCTACCCTGCGCGGTTATTTCTTTGATGGTGCGACCGCTTATCCTCTGACCGAACTTCCGGAACAACCCGGGAAAAAACTTGCCGTCCCGGTCCAGTTGCGCGGCCAGATCCTGGGATTTCTCAATATCAATCCCGATGACCAGGAGAGGGTCTTCAATGACAACGAGATCGCGGTCATTAATGCGGCCGCAGAACGCGTGGCGCTGGCCCTCGAGAATGCCCGCCTGTTCGAGGATGCCCAGCGCCGGGCCGCCACCGAGCGCGCCATCGGCGAAATCACGTCCAAGATCAGCGGCTCGGTCAACCTGCGCAACGTGCTCCAGACGACGGTCCAGGAACTGGGCCGCGCCCTGCCGGGTTCCGAGGTCATCATCCAGCTGCAGAGCGAATTAGGCATCGAGGAAGCCGAATGAGGTCGAATATGGGTCAATGGGTTCGCGAAATCTTTACTCTCCGGGATCAGGCTACTGAGGAGCGGACAATCCTTGCCAGGCAGTTGAACGGGGTCTACCTGTCAACGATCGTCATCTTCGTCGGCCTGCTGATCGCCTTCGTCTTGCAGGGAGTACCGGCTTCCACCCCTACCTACTGGGTGTTCTCAGGGCTGGCACTGGCCATCTTCGGACTGTGGCTCGCCTTACGCAGGGGATACATCCGGCGGAGTGCGGCGGTTTTCATCAGCCTGTGCTTCGTGGGCCTGGTCTACAGCTCCTGGGTTCAGGCTGGGGTGCGAGACGCCGCATTCATCGGCCTGACGGCGATCATCCTGTTGGCCAGCGTGGCCCTCGGCCAGTGGGGAACGATCCTCATGACCCTGCTCAGCATCCTGGCGGGCTATGGCCTGGCCTATGTGGAATGGTCAGGATGGATCGAACCGCTTTTCGAACAGCCCTTCAGCATGGCCCTCTACATGACGGCTGTATTCCTCGCCAATGCGATCTTCGCTTTTCTGTCCGTCTACAACCTCAACGCCTCCCTCATACGCGCCCGCACCAGCCGGGAAAGCCTGCTGGAAAGCAACCGTGAACTGGACCTCCTGCGCGCCGGGCTCGAGCAACAAGTGGAGGAACGGACCGCCGAACTCGCGGCAGCCACGGGGCAGTCCCAACGCCGCGCGGCGCAGTTCGAGGCCGTAGCCCGGGTCGCCCGGACCACTACCGCCCATCGCGACCCGGCTGAACTGCTGCCTGACATCGCCCGCATGGTCGCCGATCTCTTCGACTACGATCATGTCGCTATTTTCCTGCTCAACGAGAACGGGCGCAGTGCGATCCTGAGGGCGGCCAACAGCCCCGAAGGGCAAAACCTGCTCGCCCGGAAATTCCAGGTCGAGGTCGGCAAGGACAACCTGATCGGATGGGTATCCGCCAACGGTCAGCCACGGTTCGCCTCTGATGTGGAACCCGGCTATGTGAACCTGCCTGAAACCCGCTCGGAAGCAACCCTGCCGCTCAAGGCTGGCGATCGCATCATCGGCGTTCTGGATCTGCAGAGCAAAAAGAATGCCGCCTTTGATGCTGAAGATATCGAAGTCCTGAGCATCCTGGCCGACCAGATCGCCATCGCCATCGAAAATGCCCGCCTGTTCAGCGATACAGCCCAGGCCCTGTCCGAGGCCCGAACGGTCTATGGGCAGTATCTACGCCAGGCCTGGCAGCAGTTGCCCCAGGAGACCCAGCTGACCGGGTTCCAGTACATCGGCAGTGATTCTGCCCCGCTCGACCACCTCCTCAACCTGCCCGAGATCCAATCGGCCGTGGCCAGCGGCCTGGTCACCAGGCACGAGGACAGGCATGGCATCGCGTTTGCGGTTCCCCTGAAGTTGCGCGACCAGATCATCGGCGTCCTGGACATCCGGAACAGCGATACGACCCGCGAATGGACCGAGAACCAGACCGCACTGGTCCAGGCGGTCGCCGACCGAGTTGCGCTGGCCCTGGAAAATGCCCGCCTGTTCGAGGAGACCACCCGCCGCGCCGATCGCGAGCGAACAGTCTCGGAGATCACCACCAAGATCCGGGGAACCACCGATCCTCAATCCATGCTGGAATTGGCCATGGAGGAACTACGGCGCGCCCTGGGAGCCCGCCAGGTTCAGATCCGGCCTTATGCTGCCGCGGCCCCGGCCGTGGACACACCTGTCAAACAACCTCCGGCAGGGACAAAGAAGTCGCCTGCCAGACGGAAATCAAAATAAATTCTTCCCCTGGCTAGATTTGGAGAGGCTCTCATGGCATATGTGATCGCAATTTCGAACGAGAAGGGTGGGGTCGCCAAGACCACCACCACGTTGTCTCTTGGGGCGGCAATCGGTGAACTGGGGCGCCGGGTCCTGCTCATGGACCTCGATCCGCAGGCCAACCTGACCCTGGCGCTGGGTTTCGAACCCGGCAAGGTCGAACGCACGAGCGGTGAAATCCTGCTCGACGCCTCGCCCTTGCTGGATGCCCGCCTGGAGACCAATTTCGCTGGTTTACAGCTGATCCCCGCCAACTTGAGCCTCGAACATGCCGAACAGGTCCTGCCGGTGTACATCAACTTTACCGCACGGCTGCGGACTGCCATCGAGGCGGTTGGCTCCCTGGACTATGATTTCATCATCATGGACTGCCCGCCGTCCCTCGGCGCAATCACCATTAACGCCCTGACTGCAGCCAACCTGCTGCTTATCCCCACCCAGGCCGAATACTTCTCTGCATATGCCCTGCGGGACATGATGACCATCGTCCGCCAGGTGCGCGCCGAAGACAATCCCGGTCTGGCGTATCGGATCCTGGTCACGCTGCTCGACCAGCGCAACCGCACTCACCGCAACATCCGCGAGCAATTGGAACGCACCTTCGGCGAAGGCCTATTCAAAACCACGATCGAGATCGACACCAAACTGCGCGAAAGTCCAATCCTTGGTTTACCCATTACGCAGTACAAGCCCAACAGCCGCGGCGCTTTACAATATCGTAGCCTGGCTGAGGAGTTGATTGCTTATGTCGAAGAAACGCCTACAGAAACGGCTTGATCAGATCTTTGATGACATGAAGCAGGCCGAAGGCGAGGCGCCTCCCGTTCGAAAGGAGCGCCCGCAGCCCAGGCCGATCCCAGGTCCGGCGCAGCCCGGAACTGAACCTGGGCGCGTCCAGCCTGAAACGGCAGCCAAGAAAGCAACCATCCAGCCGGTGGTCACACCCGACGTGGTGACCACCGACACCAGCCTGGCTGTTCCATTCCGGATGGATGCTGAAAACTGGGCGATGCTCGAGATCCTCAGCCCTTTTGAGAACCATGTCTGGAGTCAGGACGAACAGGCGCTCGTCAGGCAGATCACCGATCAGCTCTCGCTCGCCCTGGAGAACGCCCGGCTGTTCCAACAGACCGAACGGCAGGCACAGGAACTGGCGATCCTGAATGAAATGGGCCGTGAACTCTCGGCCCAGATGGGCATGCAGGGCCTGGCCGAAACCGTCTACAAATACACGGCCCGCCTGATGCCTGTCCACCACATGTTCGTCGCCATCTTTGACGCAGACACGAAGATGATCTCCCTGCCCCTGGTGGTCGAGCACGGCGAGATACAGGTGGAATCGTCAGGCACGACTCGCCCGATGGGCAAGGGCCTGACCGACTACATGATCACCCGTCGCGAACCGATCTTCATCCCGGAGAATGTGGAAGAGCGCATGCAGGAGCTGGGGATCGAATTCGTTCCGCTGGGGAAGGGAAGATCTCCGCTTTGCTGGATGGGTGTTCCGCTGATCATCGGGGAGCGCGTCTTGGGGGCCCTGGGCCTGCAGAGCCTTACGAACGCGAAACTGTACGAACAGAGGCACCTGGAACTCCTGACCTCGATCGCCCGGCACACGGCCATCGCCATCGAAAACACCGGCCTGTTCGAACAGACCCAGGCCCGCGCCGAAGAACTGGGTGTATTGAACGAAATGAGCCGCGCCCTCACCGCCGAGACCCAGATTGGCCCCATCGTCGAGAATGTGTACAAGTACACCTCCCGCCTGATGGACACGACCAACTTCTACGTCGCGCTCTACAATGACAAGGAAAACGAGATCGCCTTCCAGCTGGCCTATGAGAACAACGAAAAACGCCCCTGGCAATCGCGCAAAGGCGGCAAGGGCCTGACCGAACATATCATCCAGTCCGGTCAACCTTTGCTGATCGAGGAGGATATCGACACGACACTCGCCGAACTGGGGATCGAGATGATCGGCTCGGAGGCCAAATCGTGGCTGGGCGCACCTTTGATGATCGGCACCCGCCCGGTTGGCATGATCGGCATCCAGAGCTATACCACGCCACGCGCCTTTAATGAAAACTCGCGCAACCTGCTTGTCTCGATCGCCTCCCAGGCGGCCATCGCCCTTGAGAATGCCCGCCTGTTCGAACAGACCCGGGTCCGCAACGAGGAGTTGGCGATCCTGAACGAGATGGGCCGTCAGCTATCGGCCCTGCTGGAACCGCAGGGGATCGCCGAGACGGTTTACCGCCAGGCGTCCCGCCTGATGGACACATCCACCTTCTTCATCGCGCTCTATGATGAAAAGGCAAAGCGCCTGTCCTTCCCGATCGCGATCGAGCAGGGGAACCCGACCGAAGTGCCGGATCTCCCATTGAAAGGCGGGTTCACCGAGTACATCATCAAGAATCGCAAGCCGGTCCTGGTTCCGGAAGATCTTCCCGGCACGATGGAGAAAATGGGCATCGAACACGTGACGGTGGGCACGAATCCACCCGCACAATGCTGGATCGGCGTCCCCATGTTGCTGGGAGAACGGGTGATCGGCATCATCTCGGCCCAGGACGAGGAACAACCCAACGCTTATTCCGAGCATGAGCTTGAGGTTCTGACCGCCATCGCCAGCCAGGCAGCCATCGCCTTTGAGAACGCCCGCCTGTTCGCCGACACCGAGCAGCGTGCGGACGAAATGGCCCTGCTCAACCGGCTGGTCTCCACCCTGGCAGGCTCACTTGACATTCGCGAGAATCTGCAGTACGTGGCGGATGAAATCGTCTCGGCCTTCCACATCGACCGTGTCGGCATCGCCATAGTGAATGAAGACAGGTCCTCCCTGACCCTGGCTGCCGATTCGCCGGCCCCGGCTGAGGGAGTTTCGAGCATCGGATTGGTCATTCCGATCAGCGGGACACCGGCCAACGAAGAAGTCTTCCGCACGCGCAAACCACTCTTCGTAGAGGACGTCCAGAACAACCCGCTGATGTCCGGCCTGCAGGAGGTGATGGTCAAGCGCGGCGTTCAAAATATGTACATCTACCCGATCGTCGCCGGTGACGAGATCATCGCCACCATCGGACTCGACATCCACGAGGCGGGCCGCCAGCTCGACGAACGGGAAACCCGCCTGATCGAGAACATCGTCTATCAGACTTCGACAGCCCTCTACAACGCCCGCCTGTTCGAACAGACCCAGCTGCGGGCCGAGGAAATGGCCGCCCTCAACGATCTTGGCCGAGGGCTCGCTTCCCGCCTGAACCTGGACCAGGTGCTCGAGGAGGTTTTCCGGGGTGTTTCCCGCCTGCTCGACACATCCAATTTCTATATTGGCTGGCACGACCACGAAAATCACGAGGTCGTCTTCCCGTTCAACGTTTCCGAATCCCAGGTCGACCGCGAGATCACCCGCATGCCCGACGACAGAGGCCTGACCGGTTACATTCTTGCCAACCGCGAAAGCGTCCTGATCAAAGGTGAAATTTCCGAGTGGCTCAGCGAGCATAACATTCCCATTGTCGGGGAACCGGCAAAATGCTTCCTGGGCGTGCCACTGTTCGTCGGCGAGCAGACGCTGGGTGTGATGGCCGTCCAGAGCTATACCAATCCTGACGCCTTCAGCGAGCACGATCGCAGCCTGTTGAATGCCATCGCCAACACCGCCGCGGTCGCCGTCCAGAACGCCCGCCTGTTCGATCAGATCAGTTCCTCCGAAGAGGCCCTGCGCCGGCAGAACGAATACCTGGCCATTTCCGCCGAGATCGGCCGCCTGGTCACCTCGACCCTCGACTTGGGCACGCTCTTCAGCCGGACCGTAGACCTGATCCGTGATCGCTTCGGTTTCTACCATGCAGGTATATTCACCATCGAAGAAACCGGGTTCAAGGCCAACCTGTCTGCCGCCACCGGCCGAGCCGGAAAAGAGATGCTCGCCTACGGCCACACGCTGCAGGTCGGCTCACGCTCGATCGTTGGCACCGTGACCGCTTCCGGGCAGCCCCTGATTGTCAACAACACCGCCACCGATCCGACCCACCGACCCAACCCGCTGTTGCCCGACACCCGGGCGGAAGCCGCCATCCCTCTGCGCATCGGTGACCGCATCATCGGCGCAGTCGACATCCAGTCTGAGAAGACGGATGCCTTTGCAGAAGCTGACATCGCCGTTCTGCAGACCCTCGCCGACCAGGTCGCCGTAGCCATCGACAATGCCCGCTCCTATGAACTTGCCCAGCAGGCGATCCAGGAAATGCGTGAACTGGACCGTCTCAAGGACCAGTTCCTGGCCAACATGAGCCACGAATTGCGCACGCCGCTCAACTCGATCATCGGATTCTCAAGGGTGATCCTGAAGGGCATCGATGGACCGGTCACCGAACTGCAGGAACAGGACCTCAACGCGATCTACAACTCGGGCCAGCACCTCCTCCGCCTGATCAATGACATCCTCGACCTGTCCAAGATCGAAGCCGGCAAGATGGAATTGGCCTTCGACGACGTCAACATTGCCGATACGATCGAGAGCGTCATCCCGACCGTCAGCGGTCTGATCAAGGACAAGCCGGTCACACTGGAGGAAGCGATTGCCGACAACCTGCCGATCATCCGCGCCGACGCGGTCCGCATTCGGCAGGTGCTGATCAACCTGATGTCCAATGCAGCCAAATTCACCGAAAAGGGCTCGATCACCATTGCGGCAACCCTCGAACGCGGGCCGCAAAACCAGCCCGAGATCATGATCAAGGTCATCGATACCGGACCGGGCATCACCACCGATGACCAGAACAAGCTCTTCCAGCCCTTCTCGCAAGTTGACGCCTCTCCGACCCGCAAGACAGGAGGAACCGGCCTCGGTCTCTCGATTTCCAGGCGCCTGGTGGAACTGCATGGTGGCCGCATCGGCGTCAGCAGCGAAGCTGGACAGGGAAGCACCTTCTTCTTCACCCTGCCGGTTCCGCGCGGCAAGGATGGCGAATCCCGCACCGTGGCCGAAAGCCGCCATCCGGCGCACGTCATCCTGGCCATCGATGACGATAAACAGGTCATTGAACTCTATGAACGCTACCTGCAGCCGCAAGGCTTCCAGGTCATCGCCCTGACCGATCCGAGCCAGGCGGTGGAGCGTGCCCGCCACCTGAAACCGCATGCCATCACGCTTGACATCATGATGCCGGGAAAAGATGGCTGGACCGTGTTGAGCGAACTCAAGACAGATCCCGCAACGCGCGACATCCCGATCCTCATCTGCAGCATCCTCGAAGAGGAGGAAAAAGGCTTCAGCCTGGGAGCGGCCGATTACCTCGTCAAGCCGATACTCGAAGACGATTTGCTCAACGCCCTCAACCGCCTGAACAGTGATGGCACCATCCGGGAAGTCCTGGTCATCGACGACGACCCCAAAGACCTGCGCCTGATCGGCAAGATCCTCGAGGAGCGTAGCCAGTTCAAGCCGATCCTCGCTGAAGGCGGCCCCCGGGGCTGGGAAATCCTGTCCAACAACCCGCCCCAGGCCGTCATCCTCGATCTGTTCATGCCGGACATGGATGGCTTTGCGATCCTGGAAAAGTTGCGCACGACCCGTACCCTGACCGATATTCCTGTCGTGGTCGTCACCGGGGCAGACCTGACCGCAGAGCAACAGAAACAACTCTCCGATTTCGGGCAGAAACTGCTGCGCAAAGGCTCTCTCAACGAGCAGGAACTCCTGTCGCTCCTTGACCGGGCGCTCAAACGACTGGAACCGCAACAGAAAGGCACTTAAGAGAGACTCCATGTCCTTCGTCATCAAATGCATCGACTGCGGTCACACCGCACCTTACTTTCCAACCTCGGTGTCCTGCCCAAAGTGCAGCAGCCAGTGGCGTCAGGCCGAATATGACCTCGAGACCATCGCCAAGAGCATGCCCCTGCAGCTCCCCGGGCGGACCTTCGACCTGTGGCGCTACCGGGAGCTCCTGCCTGTCCGCAACCCCAACCCGGTCATCCGCCTGGGAGAGGGAGGCACTCCTCTTCTCCAGGCGGTGAACCTGGGGATGATGCTGGGTTGCCCCAATATCTTCATCAAAGATGAGCGCCAGGGACCGACAGCCTCCTTCAAAGATCGTCAGGCAGCCGTTACGATCGCGGCCCTGAAAGAAGCGGGGATCACGGAAATGGTCGCCGCCTCGACAGGCAACGTGGCCATTTCGTATTCTGCCTATGCGGCCCGCGCCAGCATAAAATTATGGGCTTTCGTCACCAGCCTGGTCCCGGCGGTGAAGATGCGCGAGATCGCCCTCTACGGCAGCCAGGTCATCAAAGTGACCGGATCGTATGACCAGGCCAAACAGGTCGCCGCAGAATTCGCCCGCCAGCGCGGGTTGTACCTGGACATGGGTGCCCGGACGATCACTTCCATCGAAGCGATGAAGACCATTGCCTTTGAGATCTGCGAGCAGATCACCATGGCTTTAGGGCCGACAACGACCAACAATGGGAAGCCGCGCCCGGCCTGGCGAACACCGGATTGGTACATCCAATCCGTCAGCGGCGGTATGGGACCGCTGGGGATCGCCAAAGGGTTCCAGGAACTGCAAAAGATGAACATGATCGACCGCATCCCGGCGATCGCCCCGATCCAGTCCGAGGGCTGCTCCCCAATGGTGATCGCCTGGAAAGCCGGAGCCGAGACCGCCACACCTGTGACCTCGCCGCGCACGCACATCGAAACCCTGGCCACCGGTGACCCGGGACGCGCCTATCCCCTGTTGCGAAAGTGGGTTGTTGAGACCAATGGCACCTTCGAAAGCGTCAGCGACGAGGATGCCTTCCGCGCCATGCACGTCCTGGCAAAGATGGAAGGCATCTCCGCAGAGCCGGCAGCCGCAGTGGCATTCGCCGGACTGTTCAAACTGGCCCGGGCCGGGGTCATCAAGCCAACCGATGTCGTGGTGGTCAATTGCACCGGCCATACGATGCCGGCCGAACCCTTCGTTCTGGGTGACAACTGGTCCCGCAACGTCGTCCTGCCCTCACGCGTCATGGAGGAGACGCCCCAAGAGGGTCTGCTGGCGGCCCTCAGCCGGGTCGCGCCTGACCGCTTCCCGAACGTCGCCATCGTGGATGACAATCCGGAAGTTCGCAGGCTGATCCGCAGGATTCTTCAATCCCAGGGAGAATACAAGATCTTCGAAGCGGAAAACGGCAAGGAGGCGCTCAAATTGATCGCACGCGAACTTCCCGATCTGATCGTGCTCGACCTGATGATGCCCGAAATTGACGGCTTTTCCGTTCTGGATGCCCTGCGAGCGAAGCCTGAAACGGCCAACATCCCGGTCATTGTCGCCACAGCAAAAGAACTGACTGCCGACGAAAAGAACCGCCTCAAGGGTCAAATCCAGGCCCTGATGCAGAAGGGCGACTTCCTGAGCGATGAGTTCCTGGAAGAAGTCAAATCTTTGATCAAATGAGAATGGGCGTATCACCACCTTGAGGCAACGATGAGACAAATCAACGGCCGCGCTATGGGGATCAGTGCTGCCCTGAGCGCGGCCCTGTTCCTGGGCCTGGCGCCGATCTTTGGCCGGCAGGCCATCCTGCTTGGTTTCTCGCCGCTGGTCGTGGTCGCGATCCGGACCAGCCTGGCAGCCGCCATCCTGCTCGTCCTCGTTGCCCTCTTCCGACGCCCCTTTCTGTATATCTATCCGGCCGGTTTGCTCGGTTGCAGCCTGGCAGGCGTGATCAACGGACTTGGCTCATTGCTCTACTACATGGCCCTGGCAAGATTGACCGCCAGCGTGGGACAGCTGTTGTATTCTCTCTATCCCGTGTTTCTGGCGATCTGGCTGGCATTCGACCATCAGCCGCCCAGCAAGATGACCCGCCTGCGCATCGCGGTTGCCATCCTGGGCGTTATCTGCCTGACCTACAATAATTCAACCCGGGTTGACTGGATTGGCGTTGGCCTGATGTTAGGCGCCGCAGCACTGTACGCGCTGCACCTGCCGATCAACCAGCGCGTCCTGTACGACATTCCCGCCCCAACCGTGACCCTCTACACGCTCCTGGCCATGAGCGTGATCGTCGTCCCGGCATACTTCCTCTTCGACCGGGCGGTCCCCGCGACCGGGATCTCCTGGGGGCCCGTCCTCTGCCTGACCCTCGTGACCTTCCTTTCCAGGTTGACCCTTTTCCTGGGAGTGAAACACCTCGGCGGCATGCAGACCGCCCTGCTCGGTTTGAGCGAACTCTTCGTCACCATCGTTGTCAGTCACCTGTGGCTGCACGAAGAGCTCGGCCTGCTCCAATGGATGGGCGCCCTCCTGCTGGGACTGAGTCTGATCTTGATCGGTTTCGATAGATCCCCCATCGACAAGCGCCACAAGGGCGGCTGGCTGAAATGGCTCCGGCCCCCGGAGATTCCACCGGACATCAGCTGGGGAGCCCGGGATTGAAGTCACTCCTCAAAGACATACCCTGTACCGCGTACGCTGACAATCCGATCCATCAAAGCCGGCACGCCGGCTAATTTCTGTCTTAAACGGCTGACGAGCGGACGCAGGATTTCTGGCGCCTCCTGCTGAGAAGTCGCATATCCCTGCACGAGCAGCACCAGTTCACGGTGAGTGAAGACCTTGCCGGTGTTTTCGACGAAGATCTTCAATAGCCGCCCCTCAGCAGGAGTCAACAGCACAACCTGATCACCTGATTGCAGCGATCGCCGTCCGAAATCGATCACGGTCCCATCATCCAGGGCGACAATGGCACGCCCGTCGTCGGTCAGTTCGGCGTCCTTCTGCCGCTGGGCAGAAATCCGGGTCCGGCGTCGCGCCAGTCCGCGGGCAACGCTCTCGAGGATCTGGGTCGGAGAGGCCGGTTTGAGCAGATAATCATGGACACGGCTGCGCAATGCATCGATGGCCGTCTCCATCGAACCATGCGCGGTGAGCAGGACGATCTCAATATCCGGGTCCATCTGGTTGACCACCTTGACCACATCCAGACCGCTCATCCCGGGCATGCGCAGATCGAGAACGATGACATCGATCGGGTTCTGGCGGACGAAATCCACGGCCGCCTCCCCGTTTGCCACCGAGAAAACATGGTACCCCTCCAGGCGCAGGATGTCGGTCAGGGTTTGGCGCTCAACAGGTTCATCATCGACGACAAGAAGATTGGCTTTCATGATCCTTTTTCATCCTTGACTGGCAAGACAATCCGAAAGCAGGCCCCAGGGCCGCGCCCGTGAACCAGGTCGAGGCTCCCACCATGCGCGGCAACGATCCCGTAGCTGACCGAAAGGCCGAGGCCGGTGCCGCCCTCCTTTGTGCTGACGAAGGGCTCGAAAATCTTGCTGCGGTTCTCCATCAGGACCCCCGGGCCCGAATCCTGAAAGATGATCTCGATCATGTCCTTGACAAGCCGGGCAGTGATGCGCAGTTCTCCGCCTTCCGGCATCGCGTCATAGGCGTTCAGGATCAGGTTGATAAAGACCTGCTGCAGCTGGCTGCTGACCGCCAGGACCCGTGGCAACTTGGAGGAAAAACCGGTCGTCACGCGGATCTCCCGACCTTTGATCTGCGGGGACAAGAGGTCGATGACATGCCGCATCAAGTCGGCCACGTCCGTGGGTTGAGGGTCCACGCCTCCGGGACGGTAGAAATCGAGCATCCGCTGGACGGTTTTCATCAACCGGTCCAGTTCCGTCCGGGCCAGGGTAAGATATTCCTGCTGTTTCTCGGGAGACATTCCTTCCCGCATGGCCAGGTGCAGACAGTTCTGCACTGCCTGGAGCGGATTGTTGATCTCGTGGGCGATCGAAGCCGTCAGCCGCCCGGCGGTGGCCATCTTCTCGGCCCGAACAAGGGCCTGCTGCGAGTCCTCGACCCGCTGCACGTAATCGCGCAATTCGGCGTACAGGCGGGCGTTTTCCATGGCGATCGCGGTCTGCCGGGAAAGGAGCAGGAACATCTCCCAATCAGCCTCCCGGAAGGGGATCTCGGCCGCGGCCCGGGCTGCGTACAGGACACTGCGAACATTCATCGGCGTGATCGGTGCGACCATGACCGAGGCAAGTGCCTGGGCGGCCAGCATTTTCTGTAATTGCGGTTCCCCCGGTCCGGCCGCGTTGACCCACAAGGGCACCCCCTCCTCGTCGGCACGCGCGATGATCCCGTGACCGGGATCGTCCTTCTCCGTTGCCAGGGGCTTGCCCCGGCTGGACACCAGGCGGAGATCGGCCTCCGCCTCGTCAAACTGGTAGAAGCCGGTTTGCTCACAATGCAGGTGCCCGCTGACCGCATGCAGGACCAGGTCGAGCAGGCGGTCGGGCCGGGTCTCGGCCAGAAGTGACTGCGTGATGTCGAATAACGGACGCAAGGCCTGCATGCGGGCCACGTCGCGCTTCTTCTGGCTGTCCCGGAGGGCCTGCTCCACCGCCTGGACCAGCTCCTCCCCGGCCTCGAACGGCTTGAGGATCAATCCGTCGACCCCCTGGCGCAGCGCCTGGATGGCCATCTCCACCGTCCCGAAGCCGGTCATCACCAGGACCGCCGACTCCGGCTGGTGCTGGCGGGTGCGGGTGATCATGTCAAAGCCGCTGATCTCGGGCATGCGAATGTCAACCAGGAGCAGGTCGATGGCATTCTGTTCGACATATTCCAGAGCCTGATGTGGATCGCTGAAGGAGACCACATGATACCCGTAACGCTTCAACAGGCGTTCACACAGCTTCGCGATCCCAGGCTCATCGTCGATGACGAGGACGTGGGCGGTTGTCATTCAGCCACCTCCACCGGCAGCCAGACCGTGAAAACCGACCCACACCCCTCCTGGCTGTCAGCTTCGATGAACCCGCCATGGTCGGTGATGATCCCATAGGAAACCGACAGTCCCAGCCCGGTGCCGCCAATGTGGGAGCGCGTGGTAAAGAATGGTTCGAAGATCCGCGCCAGGTTTTCGGTCGAAATCCCCACCCCGGTATCCGTGATCCGGACGATCAGCCACTCGCGGCCTTCGCGCTTCTTGCGCGCCGTCTGGACCGTCAGCCGGCCCCCGGAGGGCATGGCATGCAGGGCATTGTGGAACAGGTTGAGCAAGACCTGCTTGATCTGGTTGCGATCGACCGAAACCCAGGGCAGGGACCGGGCCAGTTCGGATCGGACCTCGATCCCACTGGTGTGCAGGAGATGATTGGTCAGTGCCAGGACATCCGTCACGATCTCGTTCAAATCGGTTCGGGCGCGGACGCTTTCACTCTGGCGCGAGAAATCAAGCAGCCGCCGGATGACGTTGCGGGCGCGGTTGGCTTCCCGCAGGATCAACTCCAGGTCTGCGCGTTGAGAAGCGTCCTGGGCAGTATCCGCCAGGATCAGTTCGGTGAAACCCGAAACGGTGGTCAGCGGATTGTTCAGCTCGTGGGCGATCCCGGAGGCCATTTCGCCAACGGCAGCCAGTTTCGCCGCTTGAATCAGGCGTGTCTCGGCCATGCGCTGGGCCGCAATCCGCTCCTGTAATTCTTCACGGGCGGACTGCAGCTGGCGCACGGTCGTCTGCAATTTTTGGTACTGGCCGACACTGACGATCACGGTCGAGAGAATCCCCGCCAGGGACTCGAGCACCAGCAGGTCATTGTAGGTAAAGGCATTCTTGCGCTGGCTTTCGACGTCGATCACTCCCAGGATATGCTCTCCATCGCGCAGCGCCACGCACATCTCTGAACCTGCCCGCCAGCCCTGGATCGGCAGGTAGATCGGATCCTGGGTCACATCATTGACAAACATGCTCTGCCCGGTGACGAAGACCCGGGCCGTGATGCCGGCCTGGGACTCAGGATCCATATACTGCAGGCCGCGCTGAATGACCTCGGCGGCGCTCCCGCCAATGCCAACCACGCTCAGCATGCCGTGCTCGTCGGCCAGAGCAATCCCGGTCAATTCGAAGGCGAAATTGCGAGCCATCAATTCGGCAGCGATCTGGGCCACCTCGGCAACATCGGTCAGGCCCATGACCTGCTGGACCACGTCGTGGATCAGACCCAGGTTGCGAGCCCGGGCCTCGGCCTCCTGGCGCAGACGGCCATTTTCCACCAGGCCAGCCAAGTAGCTGGCGATCACTACCAGCAAGTGCTCATCGTAGACCGTGAAAGCAGCTGGCTGCTGATTTTCAAGGACCAGCACCCCGATGACCTGACGCCGGTACTTCAGCGGGACCAGGAGTGCCGAACGGGCCTTGGAGAAAAGAGGGGCATAAACATCCTGCGAAGGGATCTCCTCGAAACGCAGGACCTGCCCGCGTTGGGCCAGATGCAGGACCGGCATCTCTCCGGCTGGACCAGTATGGACCAAGAGCGAACCATCACGATCCATATAGTGATGAAAGGCATTGCTGTCCGAGGAAAGCAACAGCAGGCTGACCCACTCGGTGGCAAAGGTCCGCCGCAGCAGGGCAAAGACGCGCTGGGCGATCTGATCGAGATCGAGGGCTGAGGAGACCGTCAGGGCGAAATCGTTCAAGAGCGCCAGCCGCCGCAGATGATCGGTAAGGTTGGAGAAGGTCACGCTGGCTTCGACCATTGGCGCGGCCCGGAGGGTCAGACGTTCGAACTGCTTCGCCTCGGCGGTTGTCATCGGCTCCTCGCGCCAGACGGCCGCCAGTCCGATCACCCGCTGGCCGATCCGCAGCGGCGCGGCCATCCAGACGCGCGTCGTGGGCCGGAATCCGGTCCGCGGGACCATCGCCCATTCCACATCATCGGCGCTCACCACACTGCCAACCCGCCCCTGGCTCAAGGCGCGCATCAACGGGTTGGACTCGATGGAGATCTGCATGCCCTGGCAGTCAGGACATCCCGACTGGACCCGGATGTCGAGAAAGTCTCCAGAACGAATCGCCAGCCAGCCGCCCTGGCATTTGACCATGTTCAGAATGCCTGCCAGGGCACGGTCGAGGGCCTGGGGTAATTCATAAAGCAGGCCGCCGTCCCAGTCAAGGGACCCGTCCAGGGCTGGCAAACTCGGCGTTGGGATTGCTGCTGTGTGGCTGCCCGCTCCCATCGCCAGCACCCGCCAGAAGCGCTTCGCCCTTTCGGAGAGTTCCTGCGCCCCGACCAGAATGGATCGCTGTCCTTCCTGACCCGGGATGAGGTACAACCTGGCACCTGGCAGGCCCGCCCGCGGCGGAAGCGTTCGGGAGCGGCTGCGCTTGCCGGTCAATGCACCTCCGACCCAGGAGCAGACATCCGGCCTTTGAAGGTATTCCTTCAGGGCGACCTGGCGGTCTTGCGTCAGTTTGTGGGCGGCAAGCACGACCCAGTCCGTTCCTGCGCGTTCGATCCACGCCGCCCAGCAGGCATCGGTTAATTGGCAGGTCTCTTTGAGTTGCACTTCAAGCAGATTTCCCGGCATGACGAGAGGCCTCGTAGGTGATTATAGTATAGTTGCTCGTTTTTCGGATACCATCCCGACGGGCTCCGGGACAGGATTGCCGCGTACCCCGGCCAGGCTGTCCGACCCTGTCTGGTGTTCAGCGCCGCCGCCTGTGCTCCCGACTGCCAGAGTACTGGCTGCAGTGCTGATCTGGGCGGTGCACGACGGGCAGCTTGCAGCGAAACAGGTCTGCGATCTGAAAGGAACCGATTCGTCCCTCGGCCTGATCTTGAGATGGTACAATAGTGCTCTTAATGAACCCTCAACCAGATCTCACCATCGTCGGTGGCGGACTGGCCGGGAGCGAGGCCGCCTGGCAGGCCGCCCGGCTGGGCCTGCGCGTCCGTTTGGTGGAAATGCGCCCGCAGACCTCGACCGGCGCCCACCAGACCTCCGACCTGGCCGAACTGGTCTGCTCGAACTCGTTGGGCTCTACCCTGCCGGACCGGGCCTCCGGCGTTCTCAAGGAGGAACTGCGCCGCCTGGGATCGCTTCTGCTCGATTGCGCCGAGGCGAATGCCGTCCCGGCCGGTGCAGCCCTGGCCGTCGATCGGGACTTGTTCGCCCGGCAGGTCACCGGGCGGATCAGTAGCCAGTCCAATATCGAGATCGTGCGGGCAGAGGTGAAGCAGATCCCGCCTGGGCCGGCGATCATCGCCTCCGGTCCGCTGACCTCACCCAGGCTATCCCGGGCCATCGCTAGCCTGACCGGCGAGGAGCACCTGTTCTTCTACGATGCCATCGCCCCGATCGTCAGCCGCGACTCGGTGAACATGGAGATCGCCTTCCGGGCCTCCCGTTACGGCACCCATGAGCAGGAGGAGGGCGACTACATCAACTGCCCCCTCAACCAGGAAGAATATGAAGCCTTCGTGGACGCCCTGCTGGAGGCTGAACGGATCCCCTTGCGCGGGTTCGAGAGCGAAATCCACCAGGGCGTCAGGGCCGGGCCCCGGCATTTCTTCGAAGGCTGCCTGCCGGTCGAGGTGATCGCCGGGCGCGGGCGGGAAGCCCTGGCCTATGGTCCGATGCGGCCGGTCGGTCTGCGGGATCCACGCACCGGCCGCTGGCCGCATGCCGTGGTCCAGTTACGCCAGGACAACCTGGCTGCCAGCCTGTACAACCTGGTCGGCTTCCAGACCAACCTGACCTACCCCGAGCAGAAGCGCCTCCTGCGGATGGTCCCCGGTCTGGAAAGGGCCGAGTTCGTCCGCTTTGGGCAGATGCACCGCAACACCTTCATCGCCTCGCCACGGGTGCTCGGCCCGAGCCTGCAGTTCCGCAGCCGCCCCGACCTGTTCTTCGCCGGGCAGATCACCGGCGTGGAGGGCTACCTGGGCAACATCGCCACCGGATTGCTGGCCGGGCTGAATGCTGCCCGCCTGCTGCAGAACCGCCCGCCGTTGATCCTGCCAGCGACGACCATGCTGGGCGCCCTGTGCCACTACGTCACCCACGCCAACCTGAAAGACTTCCAGCCGATGAAAGCCAATTTTGGGATCCTGCCCCCGCTTGACCTGCCAGTCCAGTTGACCTCCAGCGGCAAGCCGCGCCGGATCGGCAAGCGCGCGCGCGCCGGCCTGCTGGCCGAACGGGCGCTGGCATCTCTGGATTCCTTCCTGAACGAGTTCTGACATCGGTCACGAAATGGCTATGCGCAACTCACGCTTCCTGCTCTTCCTGCTGGCCGGGCTGCTCCTGCTTGGATTGGCCGTCTGGTCGGCACGGACACTGCCCACATCCGAGGGGCGTCCTTTCGACGGCCAGCAGGCTTACGCCGACGTCGTCACCCAGGTCGCCTTCGGGCCACGCACCCCGGGCAGCCCGGCCCACGCCCAGGCCATCGCCTGGATCCGGGCTGAACTTGAACAAGCCGGCTGGCAAGTCGCGGTCCAGGAGACAACGGTCGGCGGTCACCCGATCCGCAACATCCTGGCAAGCCGCTCGGACGAACCACCACAGGTCATCCTCGGGGCTCACTATGACAGCCGCCTGCTCGCCGACCGGGACCCGGGTCCGGGGCAGATCGAACCGGTGCCAGGCGCTAACGACGGCGCTTCGGGCGTGGCCGTCCTGCTCGAACTGGCCCGCAGCCTGCCCGAGGATACCGTCCCGGTCTGGCTGGTCTTCTTCGACGCCGAGGACAACGGACAGATCGGGGACTGGGAATGGATCATGGGTTCGCGAGTCTTTGCCGCCAGCCTGACGGTCCGTCCGCAGGCGGTCGTGATCGTCGACATGATCGGCGATGCCGACCTGAATATCTACTACGAACGCAACTCCGCCCCAGATCTGGCGGCCGAGATCTGGGGCCAGGCCGCCGCCCTCGGGTACCGCGAGCAGTTCATCCCGGAGTACAGGTACAGCATCCTCGACGACCACATCCCGTTCCTGGACCTGGGCCTGCCGGCAGTCGACATCATCGATTTCGACTATCCTTACTGGCACACAACCGCCGACACGCCCGACAAGGTTTCGGCGGAGAGCCTGCAGGTCGTGGGAGAGACCCTCTGGCACTGGATCGTCGGGCTGCGAGAATGAAAAAAGCAATCCAAACGAAACTGTGATTGTCAAATCCACCAACCTCGTATACACTTAACCTGGTATGAGCGTCCTTCTCCTTCTGGCCAAAATCCAATCCAGCTGGCTCCAGCGGGTCACCCACGACCTGGCGCGCGGGACGGGCGTGCGCGAGAATTTCGAGGCGCAGCTCAATCGCTTCTATGACCTGCTGGCGCATGCCATCGATACCGGCGACCCGGCCTGGTTGGACCAGATCATCTACGACTGGTCGGCCTCCCCCACCCAGAGCGAACTCGAGGAAGGCCAGAAGAATCTGACCACCATCCTCAATCATATCTTCGCAATCACGTATGCCACGATCCGCGAAAAGTTGGCCGAGAAGGAGGCTCTTGACCTGACCGGGGCGTTGATCCCGATCTTCACCCACGCCCTCGAAAAGGCCGCCCGCTACGAGATGGAGACCCGCGTGGCTTTTATCTCCAATGAACTCACTACTGTACAGCAGAAAATGGAACGCCTGGACCGCAGCAAGTCGAACTTCATCGCCGTGGCGGCCCACGAGCTGAAAACCCCACTGACCCTGATCGAGGGCTACACGGCGATGATGCGTGACCTGGTCCAGAACAACGAGAACGGGCAGTTCGATGCCGTGATCCACGGCGTCAACAACGGCATCCGCCGCCTGCAGGCGATCGTCGATGACATGATCGATGTTTCGCTGATCGACAACAACCTGCTCTCGCTCAACTTCCAGCCGGTCTGGCTGGGACAGCTGCTCGGCCTGCTGCGGAATGACGTCAACCCAGACCTGCAGCAGCGCAACCAGACCCTGACGACCGTTGCTTTTCCCGGCAGCGAAACGATGATCTTCGCCGACCCCGAACGCCTCTACCAGGCTTTCCATAACCTGCTGACCAATGCCATCAAATACACCCCTGACGGCGGAGAGATCACCGTCGACGGCCGGACCCTGCCCGGCTTCATCGAGATAACGATCGCCGACACCGGCATCGGCATCTCCCTGGAAGACCAGGAAACGATCTTCGAGAAATTCGGCGCCCTGGGAAACGCCTCCCTGCATTCGTCCGGCAAGACCAAGTTCAAGGGCGGTGGCCCGGGCCTGGGACTTCCCATATCACGCGGCATCTTCGATGCCCACGGGGGAACCATCTGGGTCGAATCGGAAGGCTACGACGAAGAGAAATGCCCGGGCTCGACCTTCCACGTCCTCCTGCCGATCCGCACCGAACTGCCCGACCCCCAACTGGCAAGACTGTTCGGCACGCAACAGCCCGAGCCCCCCCAGAAAGAAGAAACAGCCTGATGTCGAAAAAAAAATTGCTTGCGACCACGCCGCCGCGCGAACGGGCGTTCCTGGTCGGCGTCGAACTGCACGGCCGCGAAGGCCTCCTGACCCTGGACGACTCGCTCACCGAACTGGCCCTGCTCTGTGACACCGCCGGCCTGGACGTCGTTGGTGAGACGACCCAGAAGCTCGACCGCCCCAATTCGCAGACCTTCATCGGGTCAGGCAAGGTCGAAGAGCTCAGGGCCCTGGCCGAAGAGACCCAGGCCGAGGTCGTGGTCTTTGACGACGAGCTCAACCCGCGCCACCAGCGCGAACTCGAGCGCGCCCTGGGGCACAACGTACGCGTCCTCGACCGGACAGTGGTGATCCTCGACATCTTCGCCCAGCACGCCAGCACCAGCGAGGGCCAGCTGCAGGTCAAGCTGGCCCAGTATGAGTACTTCCTGCCGCGCCTGACCGGCCAGTGGACTCACCTGTCGCGCCAGGCCGGCGGCGGCGGCGGGCGGGCCGGCTCGGTTGGCGGCGTGGGCCTGCGCGGCCCTGGCGAGACCCAGCTGGAGATCGACCGGCGCAGCATCCGGCGCGAGATCGCCCACCTGAAAGAAAGCCTGGAGAAAGTGCGCGCCCAACGCGGCCGGCATCGCACCCAGCGCAAGCGCAATCGAGTCCCGACCGTGGCCCTGGTGGGCTACACCAACGCTGGCAAATCGACCCTGATCAACCGGCTGGCGGATGCCGAAGTCTACGTGGCCGACCAGTTGTTCGCCACCCTCGACCCGACGACCCGGCGGGTCGAACTACCCGGCAGCCGGGTGGCCCTGTTCACTGACACGGTCGGATTCATCCAGAAACTGCCCACCACCCTGGTGGCCGCCTTCCGGGCAACCCTGGAAGAGATCGCCGAGGCCGACCTGCTGCTGCACATGGTCGATATCTCACACCTGAATGCCATGAACCAGGCCGAGGTCGTCCACGCAACCTTGAAGGAGATCGAAGCCGGACATGTGCCGGTGATCACCGCCCTGAACAAGATCGATCGCCTGCAGGACCCGAAGGCGGCTCGCCAGGCAGTGGCCCTCTTCCCCCAGGCGGTGGCCATCTCAGCCCTGACCGGGGAGGGTCTGCCCGATCTGCTCGAACGGGTCGGAAACACCCTCTTCGAAACCTTCACACCCGTCCACGTCAACCTGCCCTACCAGCAAGGGCAGTTGATCTCCCAGTTCCACGAACTCGGCCAGATCGAAAGCATCGAACACAACCGCAAGGGGGTCACCATCCGGGGCCGCATTCCCGGACGGTTGGTTGCCCAGTTCAAACCCTGGCAGGTCAGGCCGGGAGAGAAGATCCCGCAGGAGGATGAAGATGTCTGAATGGCTGAATGCTATGCTCGATCGGCTCTCGGAAGGCCTGGCCCCGCGCAAGGGACTGCTGCCGCTGCTCGGCATCCTGCTCATCATCGCCAACTACATCGTCCAATTCATCGTGCCGGGCTGGTTCAGCGCAAGCAACCTGCTCCTGCACCTGGGGCTGGTGATCGCCATCTTCGGCCTGATGCTGGCCTGGGCCTTGTAGGCAATCGTCGGATGAGAACCTTTGCGATCGTCGCCCACCGCGGCATTCCAGAACAGACCCCCGAAAACACACTGCAAGCGTTCCAGGCGGCGATTGACCGAGGCGCCGACGCAGTCGAAATGGATATCCGGCTGACGGCAGACAGCGTCCCGATCGTGTATCATTATACCTATCTCGACGAAATCACCGATCACAGTGGACCGCTGTTTACATACACAGCGGCCCAAATTCGCAGGGTGCGGGTCAGGAATCCACACGCGCCCGCCGCGGGCGCGGGTCAAATCCCCACTTTTGCAGAAATTCTCGCCGCGTTCGCCGGACAGATCGGCCTGGAAATCGAGATCAAGGGGCCGGAACCCGAATCCGCCGAAATCATCAGCAGGATCCTCAAAGACTTCCGCCGGTACTGGGACACCTTCGAAATCACATCCTACGAGCCGGCCCTGCTCCTGGAAATCCGGCGTCGTTGCCCGGGAATCGCCACGGACCTGCTCTTCCCACGTTCTGAAGAATGGATGAAACTGGATGTGGTCGCCTACCAGGCACTCCACCGGGCGCGGCTGGCCCGGGTGCGAGCGGTCCACCTGCACCCGGATCAGCTGACCCGGGAGGTGGTCACGTTGGTACGCAAGGGGGGGATCGAGATCCATGCCTGGGATGTCAATGATCGCCGGGCTCTGGAAATCACATCCGAGCTGGGAATCCCGAAGATCTGCACAGACAGATTCGATGAGGCGTTCGCCTTCCGAGAGCGTTGCGAGGCGCTTCAAGCCATCCGGCAGCCAAGCGCTCCCGAGGTTGGCAGCCCTCGGGAGCGGTGATTTCTTTTCAAGGGCTACAGGCCCCACCCGGCCAGGCACCTGCAGGACAGGGCACCACGCAGACCTGGCCAGCGGCAGTCAGCGAACCGACCCAGCAGCCCTGCTGGGGAACAGGCTCAACGGTCTCATCCGGTGGAATGTACGGCAGGGGTGGATCCTCCACAACCGGAACCAGGCTCAGGTCGACGAGCGGGGTGACCGCCTCGCTCCACACCCAGCAGTCGAGACCCGGATCCAGCGGGTGGACCAGGAACCAGGTCCCGGAGGGATTGACCCCCACCAGCGGGACCTCCTGGCCCGGGGACAGGAACGCCAGGGGGGAGAACAGGGTGGACGAACCGGCCCGGCAGTTGACCGGCGTATCCGCCCGCAGGAGCAGTGCGGCCGGCTGTTGGGGCGGCGGCGGGGATAGGGGGTCGAACTCGAAAGCGCCCAGGTCGCAGCTTCCTCCAACCGGCTGCGGGCGGGCCGCGCCGCGCTGGTCGAGCGGCAGCAGATCGCCCCAGGTATCAAAGCAATCCAGGGCAGCGTCGATCGCCGGGCTTCCGGCACCCAGGGCGTGGGTCCGGGTCAGGCCGCCGTTGTCCGCCAGGAGCGCCAGCAGCGGGTCCTCCACCAGCGAAAATCCCGGGCAGGTGTCGTCGCTGGACAAATTGGCGTCCTGGGCAGTGATGGTCCCCTGGTTGACCATGCAGTTGTAGGGCTGGTTCGGGCCGATCACGGAGTGTTCCACGCTCACCGTCCCGGTGTTGGCATAAATGGCGACCCCATGATACCCGGTGTTGAAGGCGATCGTGCTGAAGTCGATCAAGGCATCGCCATCGTTGAGCAGTCCGGTCCCAGTCCCGGCCGTGTTGCCGGAGATGGTTGAATTGAGGACCATCAAAGAGCCGTCGTTGGCCAGGGCCGCCCCGCCGGAGGCGGTGTTCGCGGACAGAGTGCTGCCGACCACCAGCAGGCTGCCGTAGTTTCCGTCGTAGTAGGCATTGTTGATGGCCCCGCCATGTTCATCGGCGGCGTTACCGGTGAAGGTTGCATGGGTGACCGTCATCAGGCCGGCGTTGAAGACCCCACCCCCGACCTGGGCCTGGTTGCCCTCGACCAGACTCGCCACCACGGTCAGCGTGGCGTCGGTCGCCCCGTAGGAGGCATTGAAGACCCCGCCGCCCCACTGCTCGGCCGTGTTATCTTGCAGGCTGCCGCCGGTGATCGTGATCATCCCGCCGACGTTATCCACCGCCCCGCCGCGCGCACCAGCATTGGCGTAGAAGATGCAGTCGGTGGCTGTCACCTGGGCCGGGTAGAAACCCGGGCTGTCGGTGAAGTTGGCCAGAGCACCTCCACCCCCTCCGCTTCCGGTCTGGCTGTTGCCCTGCAGCAGGGTCTGTTCGAGGACCAAAGTCCCGCGGTTGAAGATCGCCCCGCCCGACTGGGTCGCGATATTGTCATTGATGTGCCCGCCGATGAAGGTCACCGCTCCGTCCATGTTGACCAGCGCCCCCCCGCTGTGGGCCGAGTTGCCGATCAGCAGGCTGAATTCGTCGATCAGGATCGTGCCCCCGCCACGGTTGTCGAGCGCCCCCCCGGAGAGTGCGCTGTTGCCGGCGAAGACGGTGTTGTGCAGTTCCAGCGTCCCACCCAAATTGGCGATCGCCCCACCTCCCCCGCCTCCTGTGGTGTTGGCGAAGGGAGCACCGCCCGGGGAGGCATTGTCGTAGAAACCCACGGATTCGGTGGTCAGCGTTCCGTGCTCGATGGCGATCGCCCCGCCGGCCCAGGCGTTGAGGCCGTTCTCGAGCAGCAGCGCCTGCAGGGTCAGGCGCCCCGCGGCGGTGATGAAGAAGAAGCGGAATTCGGGAGTCCCGGCAGCGCTTGACCGGCGAATGACCGGCGGGTCGTCAAGGTCGCCGACGATAACGATCTCGGTGGTGATCGCCGGCAGCCCATTCCCCTGGCTCTCGCCAGGTGAGAGATAGCCGTAGCCGATCTCGTTGTCCACAACGGTCAGGGTATAGATGCATCCCGGATCGAGGGTGAGGGTGGTGCGATTGGGATTCGAATTCGCCAGGCGGATGGCGTCGATCAGGTCAGCCGCATCGCAGCCTACGACAATGTTGCTGCTGGGTGTATTGCATCCCATGAGCGCCACCAGGAACAGCACAATGACGCCCAGGGTGACAGAGCGATTCCTTGCCATGAGATCCTCCCTTCGGGATGAACGGTCAGAAGCCAACAGAATCAGTCTACCGGCATTTGCCAGCGCCGACAACCCCCCAAAGGGTTTTTTGGGGAGCACCCACTTTGCATGGGAAGTTACCGGCCCACAGAGATCGCCGAGAAAATCCACGATTCTCCGTGGGAACTGCGCCTGGGTAGTGAGGGTGAGCATAAGCGGGGCTGTCGCCTGGGGACCGGGCGGGTCCGGTGGACGGAAAGCGGAGCAGAACGATACGCCTCAGGGTATAATCCGGCTGAGGCCGCTTCCCCATGACCCACATCCGCAAAGCCTACGCCGACGACTTCGAAGCCATCTACCCACTCTTCCTGACCTTCCGCGAACCGCGCCCGTCGAAGGAGACCTTCCGCCAGCTCTTCGTCCACCGCTGGCCAGGCCAGGAGGAACACTTCGGCTACATTCTCGAGGACGGGAGCCGGGCGGTTGGCTTCCTGGGCGCATTGACGAGCGAGCGTGAGATCAACGGCCGTCCGGAGAAGTTTTGCAACATGTGCTGCTGGGTCGTTGCACCGGAGTACCGCAGCCAGAGCCTGTCGCTGGTCTTCCACCTGCTCAAGTTGGAGAACGTCACGATCACCAACTTTACGGGGGTCAAGGTCATCCCGATCCTCAAACCGTTCGGATTCCGAGTCCTCGACGCGTACAGCCACATCCTGCTGCCCCTGCCCCGTCCGGCGGCGCTGGGCTGCCGCTGCCGGGTGCGGAGCGACCCGGGGGAGATCGAAAGCCGCCTGGACGCTCATGACCGGCAGATCTTTGCCGATCATCGCGAGTTGCACTATCCGTTCGTCCTTGTAGACGGTGGGGATGAGTATTCCCTGCTGTCCGTCAAGACCGTCCGGCGCAAGCGCCTGCCGGTGGCCGAGGTCCACTATCTCAGTCACCGAAAAACCTTCCTGCGCCACGTCCCGCACCTGCTGCCAGCCCTGTGCCTGCGCCTGGGTGTCTTCGGGCTGATGGTCGGCGAGCACTTCCTGGACGGAGAGACGCATCGTCCGGCGCTGATCATCCCGCAGCGGTTGGCACGCCTGTACCGCTCGACGAGCGTCGGCCGGGAAGAAATGGACACACTCTACTCTGAACTCCAGGTGTTGAACCTATGAATCGCATCGACCTGTTCCTGCGCCCCTTCGCACGGCTGGTCCGCCCGATCTACGGCGGGCTGGGGCTGATCGTCATGTTCCACCGCGTCCTGCCCTTCGACGGGCGCCAGCGCCTGCCAGGGCACTCGGTCCTCGAAATGACCCCCGACCAGCTGGACGAGGTCCTGGCCTGGTTCGCCGGGCGCGGCTTCACCCCGCTCTCCCCCGACGGGCTGGTGGCGGTCCTGCGCGGCGAGGCGCCGCGACCCGGTCCGGTGGTCTTGTATACATTCGATGATGGCTATGTCGACAACCTGACCCACGCCCTGCCGGTCTTCCAGCGCCATGCCGCCCCGTTCACGGTCAACATCGTGACCGGTTTTCCCGAACGGACAGCCGTGTTATGGTGGACCCTGCTCGAAGAGCTGGTCGAATCCCGGGAACGGATCGAGTTCGACCTGGACGGCCGGGCCGATACTATCGAATGCACCTCCCCCGAGGCCCGGACGGAGGCCTTCGCCCGGCTGCGCAAGAGGCTGAAGTACGCCGACCCGGCAACAATGGCAGCACTGGTCAAGGTCCTGTTCGTCGACCACGGCCTCGATCCCCTCCGTCCGGTCGTTGAGCATGGCCTGAGCTGGGCGCAGCTCAAACAATTGGCTGCCGACCCGCTGGTGACAATCGGCGCCCATACCCACAGCCACTATGTCCTCAACCGGCTGAGCGAAGCCGAGGCCCGGCACGAGATCACCGAATCAAAGCGCCTGTTGGAAAAGCATCTCGGGGTGGAGGTCACCCACTTTGCCTACCCCTACGGCTCACACTGGGAAGCCGGGGAACGCGAGTTCCGCCTGGCGCAGGAAGCCGGCTTCCGCAGCGCCGTGACCACCCGCTTCGGCAACCTGTTCCCGGCGCACAGACAACATTTGCTGGCCCTGCCACGCTACGACCTGCCGCGCCTCGACCCGCACCTGCTCGACCTGCTGACCAGCGGCCTGCTGGCCATGCGGATCAACCGCTTCCGGCGGGTGCTCCGCACCTAGAACCCCCAGGAGGCAGCCCAGATGACCCTGGCGGAAATTGCATCCGCCTGGGAGAACGGCTTGCTCATCCGCCCGGCAGCGAAGCCACACCATTCGGCTGTAAATCGGCAACGTCCTCGGCGTATCCCAGAAACGACACGCTTCGCATCCACTTGACAGGAGACACAAGATGAGCCATTCCAAGAACATGAGAAAATTCGGCTGGCTGGCCTTCACGTTCATGTGGATCCCCTTCACCACCCTGATGATCGCCATGCTCGGACTGCCTGAGGGCGAGTATGCCTGGTCAGAACTGCCCATCCTGGCCCGCGCCTCGCTGGTGGTCGGGGGCATATTCGCCATCGCTGCGACCGTCCTCCTGGTCGGCGCACCCATCGTCAGTGGGCTGCATAACCATGCTGTGCTGAGCCGGGGCCTGCCGGCAGAAGCCACCATTCTAAGTATTGCGGACACCGGGACCACGATCAACAATCACCCGGTCGTCAGGCTGTTGTTGGAAGTCCGCCCAACCGATCAGCCAGCTTTCCAGGCCGAAGCCGAACGGCTGATATCACGTCTGCAGCTACACCTGGTGCAACCAGGCGCCATCGTGCAGGTGAAGTATGACCCGGGACGCCGGTCAGTCGCGCTGGTCGAGGAAGATGACTCTGGCCTGCCAGTGGGCAATCGTTGAAAGGAAGAGGAAACGGTACCCGGTGGCCAGGCCCGCCGGTCAATTCATAAAAAGCACGAGATCCTCTCGAAGGGGATAAAATCTCCATGCCAGCCAGTTCCATCCGAGAAAAAAAGTTCTCCCGCAGGTCAAGCTCACTGCGGGAGATTGGATAGACGAGGGCGAATCCGTCTAACCCGCCCAGAAGTCAAAAGCGAACATGGCGGCGAAAATCCCCATCAACAGGATGCTTAGAATCGTCCAGGGACGGTCGAAGGCCTCGCGTTTGCCCCAGCGGGCCGGGACCAGGAAGACGGCTGGGGCGGCCATGACGTAGCGATGCATGCCCTGGGCCCCCCCGGAGGTCAAAGAGAAGAAGATCGTCACCAGACCGTAGATGCCCAGGATCGGATCCTTACGCATGATCCAGATGCAGGCAAAGATGCCGAAGAAGATACCGGCGAACTCCACCAGATAATAGGCCTGCATCGGGCCGGGGCCATGGAGCAAGCCGTCCCAGGCGACCGTCCAGGCCTCCCACGACTGGCGGATCAGCAACAGGCCGCGGCTGAAGAACATCGTCTCGACGATGTGGAAGTTGTGTCCCAGGGTGGCATTGAAGATCAGGTAGGCCCAGAGAGGGCTGCCGATCAGCAGCAGGACGAGCGACTCTTTGATGATCAGCTCGCTCCGGACAATCCGCTTCAGGCCGCCGTCCCTGATCCAGTACAGTCCAAGCGGCAGCAGCAGCAGGCCGCCGGCCGCGCGCGTCCAGGTGGCACAGGCGGCGAGCAGCGCCGCCCAGAGCCACTTCTTGCGCCGCGCCAGGGCCAACGTCCCAAAGGACAGGCCCAGAAACAGGCCCTCGGTGTAGATGGTGGCCAGGAACATGGCCGCCGGGAAGATGACCAGGTAGAAGGCCGCCCGCAGGCCGGTCTGCTCATCCTCGTCGCGCAGCATGTCGTACAGCGCCAGCATCGCCCCCAGCGTCCCGAGCATTGAAACCAGCACGCCCGAGAGCGTCGCAGTGGCAATGGGATTCAACCCGAACAGGCTCAACGGATAGGCCAGCAAGCGGATCAGGTAGGGATAGAACGGGAAGAAGGCATAGTTCATCGAGATCCAGGTCGGCTGGTCCCGCTGCAGGGCAACCTGTGGGTTGCTCCAGGTATAGTAGGATGGGATGGCGCGCATGATCGGGTCATGGTAACCGCCGACCGCGATGGACAGGTAGTATTCCGAGTCCCACGAGACATGGGCGTTCAGGAAGGGCTCGATCAGGTAAGGCTTGTCGTTCTGGCTGCCAGCCTCGGTCTCGGGCGGGGTCCAGAAGACAGCGTAGTCGGGCCGCACAGGGGCGAAGCGGGCCTGGACGAACTCATAGTAAACGACCATGATCAGGGCCCATGCCAGCCAGATCAGGAAGATCGTACGAAAGTTAAATCTCATGGTCCACTCCCGGTTGGGCAGGCGTGCACCTGCCGGATTTGGATTAAACTGGGCCGATTATAATCCCGAAAACATTCGTTGGGTCTATGATAGACTCTGCGCAGATGAAGACCGAAAACCGTACCGCGATCTTCAAAGCGCTGTTTGCAGTTGCCGTCTGGGGAGCCTCGTTCGTGGCGACCAAGATCGCCCTGCGTTATATTCCACCTGTGACAGTGGCCTGGCTGCGCTTCACCATCGGCGTGACCATCCTGGGGGCGGCGGTCGGGCTGCGCCGCCAGTGGCAACGCATCCAGCCCGGGGACTTGCTTTCCTTCGCCTTGCTCGGTTTCCTCGGGGTGGCTTTCCACACCTGGCTGCAGGCGGTCGGGTTGCAGACTGCCCGGGCGACAACCACCAGCTGGATCGTGGCCAGCATCCCGATCTTCATCGCCTTGCTCGGCTGGATCTTCCTGCACGAACGTCTGCACTGGACCCAGGTTCTCGGGATAGCCCTGGCCGCCCTGGGCGTTGTCCTGGTCATCTCAGGTGGCGCCCCCGGGGGGCTGTTCAGCGGCCAATGCGCGACCTCCGGCGACCTCTTGATCCTGCTCAGCGCTCCCAACTGGGCGGTCTTCACGGTCCTCTCCCGGCGCGCCTTGCAGAATACTCCCGCCGCCCTGATGCTGTTCTACGTAATGGCCTTCGGCTGGGCCTTCCTGAGCGGGCTGTTTGTCGTCCAGGGCGGCTGGGCGGGCCTGCCAGCGATGGCCCTGGACGGCTGGCTGGGAATCGCCTTTCTGGGAGCCTTTTGTTCGGGGCTGGCTTACATATTCTGGTACGATGCCCTGAAAGTCCTGCCTGCCGCCCGAACCGGGGCCTTCCTGTACCTTGAGCCTCTCTTCACCCTGGTCGTCGCTGCGGCCGTCCTGGGCGAAGAGTTCCTGCTGGCGACCAGCCTGGGAGGTCTGGCGATCCTGCTCGGCGTCTGGCTGACCAACCGGACCAGGAACAGGTGATCTGCCGGCCCGGACATTTTCTTAGAAGATCCCAACCGGGCAAACACAGGTTTTTTTAGGGTTTGGCAGCCCAGGCATGCCGGGCAGAATGGGTCGCTGTCTCCTCCGGGTGTGCAGAGATCCTCGCTTTGGCGGGCTCCTCCAGCCAGATGATTAAAACAAGCGGACCTCCGCAGATCTGGAATGTCGGAGGTCCGGACTAATACGCCACCCGGGCGGATCAGCCGATTCCTCAAGTGCCGCCCGGGGCACACGAGGCAGCCGGTCCAGTCGAAAAACCACCGGTTCCCGAAGAGATTGAGGCGAAGGTCGAAATCTTCTTCTGTACATTGGTGCTCTTACAGATCGGACAGACGATCTCGACCCTGGCGGTGCTGCCGAGGACCAGTTCCTCGAAGGATCGCTTGCAGTCCTGGCATTGATATTCAAACAAAGGCATGATTCGCTCCTGGTAAGGTATTTCTGCGAGTTGGATGCCTGGCAGGCAAAAAAGTTGCATGCCGCAATGGAGAGGCTAGATCTTCGGCCCGGCTGAGACCACCTCTTTGGGAGTCTCGGCTTCGAACTTCTTCATGTTATCGATGAAGCGCGAGGCCAGCTGCTTGTAGCGCTTCCAGTATTCATCTTCCTTCGCCCATGAGCGGGCCGGGTAGAGGACATCTTCCGGAACCTCGGGACAGGATTTGGGCACTTCGAAACCGAACACCGGGTCGGTGTAGTATTCGACCTTCTCCAGAGTTCCCTCCAGGACAGCATCCAGCAGGTTGCGGGTATGGCGAATGCTGATCCGTTTGCCGATCCCGTAAGGACCGCCGACCCAACCGGTGTTGACCAGCCAGCAGCGCACGTTGTAGCGCTCGATCTTGCGGCGCAGCAATTCAGCATAATAGGCCGGCGTATGGACCATGAAAGGGCCGCCAAAGCAGGCCGAGAAGGTGATCTCGGGTTCGTCGCGCAGACCGATCTCCGTCCCGGCAATTTTGGAGGTGTAGCCGGAAATGAAGTGATACATGGCCTGTACGACCGTCAGCCGGGAGATCGGTGGCATGACGCCCGAGGCGTCGCAGGTCAGGAAGATGATGTTCGTGGGGTGCCCACCGCGCTTTGTGACAATCGCGTTCTCGATGAAATCGAGCGGGTAAGAGGCGCGGGTGTTCTCGGTCAGGGCCGGATCATCCAGGTCGATGAAGCGGGTGATCGGGTCGTAGACCACGTTCTCCAGGATGGTCCCGAAGCGCTGGGTGCAGGCGTAGATCTGCGGTTCGGCCGTCTCGGACAGTTCGATCACCTTGGCATAGCAGCCGTCCTCGAAATTGAACACGCCGTTTTCCGACCAGCCGTGCTCGTCGTCGCCGATCAGACCACGCTTGGGGTCCGCCGAGAGGGTCGTCTTGCCGGTCCCGGAGAGGCCGAAAAAGAGCGCCACATCGCCGTCCTTTCCCTGGTTGGCGGAGCAGTGCATCGTCATCACGCCGTCGTGCAGGGGCAGCAGGTAGTTGAGGACCGTGAAGACCGACTTCTTGATCTCACCACCGTATTCCGAATTCCCGATGATGCACAGCTTCTGGGCAAAGTTGAGCACGATGCAGGTTTCGGTGTTGGTCTGATCGATCTGCGGGAAAGCCTTGAAACCCGGAGCAGCGATGAGCGTGAACTCGGGCATGAAACGACGGTACTCCTCTGCCGTCTGCGGCTTGATGAACATGTTGCGGGTGAAGTGACTGTGCCAGGCATGCTCGGTCACGATCCGGACCGGCAGGCGGTAATCGGGGTCTGCGCCGCCGTAGCAGTCTTGGACAAAGAGATCACGCCCCTGAAGATAGCCCTGCAGGCGGGAAAAGAGCTCGTCGAACTTCTCGGGAGCGTAGGGTCGGTTGTACTGCCCCCACCAGACATCCGCCTCGGTCGTCGCTTCACGGACGACGAACTTGTCATTGGCCGCCCGAGCGGTGTGCTTGCCGGTACTGACGATCACCGGCCCTTTATGCGAGATCGAGCCTTCCCCGCGAAAGATGATCTCTTCGTAGAGCGCTTCCGTGGGCAGGTTCCAGTAGACTTTGCGCAAATTGCTCAGGCCCAGGTAGTCGAGCCCGTAGTCTGCCCGGATGGCAGCCGCCTGTCCTTCGGCCGGGGTTTTGATGTTCAAGATGTTGTTCATAGCCAGTCCCTCACCAATTTGCGGTCACCAATATACAATTCGCTGGGTGCGTTCGGGTCCAGGGCCCATTTCATGCGCTCCACACCCTCGGTCACATTCTTGAGCGGGCCGGCATAACTCAGGCGCAGGTGGCCCTCCATGCCAAATTCCTTGCCGGGCACCGTCACCACCAGGGCTTTCTTGAGCAGGAACTGCGACAGGTCGACCGAATTTTTGGCCACACTGTTTCGGCAGTAGGCTCGAAAATCAGGCAGCGCATAAAAGGTCCCCTCGGGTTTGGCACACTTCACATCTGTGAAGCTGCGCAGTTCCTGCATCAGCACATCCCGGCTGTTCTGGATGGTCAAGCGCAGCGACTCGACCACGCTCTGCATGCCGGTCAGAGCTCCCTCTGCGGCGGCCTGCATGACCGGTGATACGCAGGTCGTTGTCTGCGATTGGACGTTGGTCATGATCTCAACCATCTTGCGCGGTGCCACCACCCAGCCGATCCGGAACCCGGTCATGCCGTACAACTTTGCCACTCCATTGACCACGATGACCCTGGAATTCTCGACATCCTGGTCGGTGTACTTGTAGGCCGGGGGGGCCTGCCTGCCATCGAAGACGAGCTTGTGGTAAATGTCATCACAGATCATGTAGAGGCCGCGACTCTCGCACAAGGCGACGATCTTGGCGATCAGTTCATCGGGATAAACCACGCCCGAGGGGTTGTTCGGGCTGTTGACGATAATGGCCTTGGTATACGAGCCGACCACCCGCTCGATCTCCTCGAAAGTCGGGACAAAGGTCCCGTCCTCCGGGGTGACGATCACCGGGATGGCCCCGATCATGCGGATCATCTCCGGGTACGAAACCCAGTACGGCGCCAGGACGATGACCTCGTCCTGGGGGTTGCAGAGCGTGAACAATACGTTCCACAGAGAATGCTTGGCCCCATCGGAGACGATGATGTTCAGGGGTGCAACAACCCGGTCATAATTCTCCTCGGTGTAACGAACGATGGCCTTCTTGAGCGACGGTGTGCCGTCGGTGGGCACGTACTTGACATCACCACTGCTCAGGCGGGCCGCCGAACTGAGAATGGCGCTCATGGGGGTTTTGTTCTTCGGCTCCCCGATGCCCAGATGGATCACCGGCTCACCCTTCTCGCGCAGCAGCCGGGCCTCTTCATTTAAAGCGACTGTTGGCGAGGCGGGAATGGAACTTGCGATCTGGCTTAGACTCATAGTGCCTCTCCTATCCTTTGGTTGGGCCGTATTTTAGTCGAAATGTATGGACTAGACAAGTAGCGTGGCTGGATTTTCAGTAATCTCCTCGGATGGTGCTAATTATAATTTACATCCCCCCTGCCGGGCCAAGTGAACAATAGTACGCATCTGGGGTGATTTCTCAACAGAAAAGATCGCTCCCGGCAGGGAAAAGGGCACATCCGGCAGAGTCCTCCGGTCTTGATCGCTTGCACCGCCCGGCTCTATCCACCCACCACGGCGGCAAAGTCCGGCGGAGCGCCGAAGGGCAGCGTGACCGAATCCGGCAGGGTCCGCCGGACCAGGCCGGCAAGCACCGTCCCGGGGCCAACCTCGAGGAAGGTCGTCACGCCCCGAGCCCCGAGCCACTCCAGGGATTCGGTCCAGCGCACACGTGAGGTTAACTGGGCGACCAGGTTGGTGCGGATCTCGGCCACCGACTCGAGCGGTCGGGCGCAAACATTGCAGACCACCGGCACAGCCGGGATTTCAATTCCGGCCGCGGCGACCGCCGCGGCGAACTCGTCCTGGGCGGAGGCCATCAAGGCCGAGTGCGGTGCCACACTAACCGCCAACTGGACAGACCGCCGAGCCCCAGCCTCTTTGGCGAGGACAACCGCCCGTTCGACCGCCGCCCGAGTCCCCGACAGAACCACCTGCCCGGGGCAGTTGTCATTGGCCACCTGGACCGTCGCGCCAGTCGTGCTGGCCCGGGCGCAGATGTCTTCCAGGGTCGGGATGTCGAGTCCGAGAATGGCCGCCATGCCGCCGGGATTAGCCTGCCCGGCCGCCTGCATCAGCTCGCCGCGCCGGCGCACCAGACGCAGTCCAGCCTCGAACGGCAGTGCCCCGGCAGCCGTCAGGGCAGAAAACTGCCCGAGCGAATGGCCGGCCACGGCGACCGGTTTCAGGTCCGGGACGAGGGCAGACAGAACCCGCAAGGCGGCTACCGAATGGACGTACAAGGCCGGCTGGGTGTTGAGCGTGTTGTTAAGTTCAGCCTCGGGTCCTTCCCACATCAGGTTTGTAAGCGGGAATCCGAGGAGGGAGTCAGCCTGGGCGAAAGTCTGGCGAGCGATCGGATGACTGGAAGCCAGGTCATGGCCCATCCCCACGGTCTGCGAACCCTGGCCCGGAAAAAGAAAAGCGCTGATTTTGGGATCGAGTGTCATGCCGGTTAAAACCCGAACGGGCCGCAAGCGTCACGGCCCGTCCGAACTTCGATTCTGAAACGCTACTTCTTGTCTTCCTTTTTGACCTCGATAACCTCGCGGCCCTTGTAGAAACCGCAGCTGGGGCAGACGTTATGCGGCAGGATCATCGAGCCGCAGTTCGTGCAGGCCACCAGGGCAGCGACCTCCAGGGCGTCGTGGGCGCGGCGGCGATCGCGACGGCCCTTCGAGTGTTTACGCTTCGGATGTGGGGGCATTTCGTACTCCTTCTGGGCTTGCTCTCCCGGGGCAAACCCGCGGGAAGCAGGTGATCGTTTTCGAGTAGAGCGGGCTGATTATAGCATGAAGTCGGACAGCGTCAAGCCTAACCGCCCGCCTAACCCCGCCTCCCGGGCCTCGCTTAATCGGCCTCTCGAAGGTAGGCTTCCATAAAAGCATGCAGGTCGCCATCCAGCACGGCAGCCGTGTTGCCGGTCTCGTGTTCGGTGCGGTGGTCCTTGACCATCTGGTAGGGATGCAGCACATACGAACGGATCTGGCTGCCCCACTCGGCCTTGGTGTACTCACCGCGCAGGATGGCGATCTCCTCCTCCCTCTCGGCCTGCTGGATCTCCAGCAGGCGTGCCCGCAGGATGCGCATGGCGAACTCGCGGTTCTGGGTCTGCGAACGCTCGTTCTGGCAGATGACCACGATCCCGCTCGGCAAATGGGTGATGCGAATGGCAGTGGAATTCTTTTGGACATTCTGCCCACCGGCGCCTGAGGACTTAAAGGTATCGATCTTCAAGTCTGCCGGGTCGATCTGGACCTCGGGGCTGTCAAAGGCCACCTGCGGCAGGACCTCCACCAGGGCAAACGAGGTATGCCGTCGGTGGGCCGAATCGAAGGGCGACAGGCGCACCAGACGATGGACGCCTTTTTCCGAGCGCAGGTAGCCAAAGGCATACCTGCCCTCCACGGCGATTGTCACCGACTTGATGCCGGCCTCCTCGCCCTCGGTCGTGTCCAGCACCTCTGTCTGGTAGTCGTTCTGTTCGGCCCAGCGCAGGTACATGCGCATCAACATCCCGGCCCAGTCCTGCGAGTCGGTCCCGCCCGCCCCGGCGTGGATGGCCAGCAGGGCATCGTCCGAGTCGTAAGGGCCGGAAAGCATCGCCGTGAAGGCGCGCCTGTCCAGGTCGGCCTCGATCGCCTCGACCTCGACCTCCAATTCGGCCCGCAGGGACTCATCGCCCATGCCGGCCAGTTCGACGGCATCCTTCAGCCGTCGTTCGAAGGTACGCCAATCGTCGATCTCATCCCGCAGCCGGGCGGCGTTCTTGCTGGTTCGCTGGGCCTGGGACGGGCTGTCCCAGAAAGTGGGAGCGGCGATCTGTTTATCGAGTTCGCCAAGTTGGCTTTCCTTTGTGACCAGGTCAAAGACGCACCAGAAGCTGGCGCAATATGTCCCCCATGGTCTGTAAACGGTCAAGTAAGTCCTGCATCGGAGAGATTCCTTTCTTGGCTACTTCTTCGAATGGTGAGCGCGTTCTACCCCGGCCCTGTGCTTGAATACATGCGTGGTAGGCCAGTGGCTGTGCAGGTAGCGCCAGACAGCACCCGTCCGGAGAACGACTTCGGTGTCCTTGCGCAACGAGTTCTGATCATCGGTGTACGAGGCAAAAGTCAAGATCCGCAGGGCCCTCTCGCCGGAAACCCGAACCTGCGGAGCGAGCAACGCCAGGCGTTCGAAACGCACCTGCCCCAGAGGGTTGAAGATAGGCCATCAACGCTTCCAGGGTCACCACGGCACACTTTGCGTTCCGGGTCAAACTATACCACGTCTGGGTGGCAGATTTCAAGGAAACCGGACGGATCCCCACCCACGGGCGAAGCGGCTTCCTCCAGGGCGCGGATTTTGGCAGCTATCTCCGCGTAGACTAAACCTCCAGAATTCCGCGCACAAAGGCCTGCGGGTCGAAAGGCGTCAGGTCTTCCGCTTTCTCACCCAGCCCTGCGAACAGGATCGGCAGGCCGAGCTCAGACTGGATGGCGAAGGCCATCCCACCGCGCGCTGATGAATCGAGCTTGGCCAGGATCAGGCCGGTCACGCCGACGGCCTCCTTGAAGGCCCGGGCCTGGACCAGGGCGTTCTGCCCGGTGGTGGCATCCAGCACCAGCCAGACAGCATGCGGTGCCCCGGGCAGGGCCTTGCCAGCCACGCGATGAACCTTCTTCAACTCTTCCATAAGGTTATAGCGCGTATGCAGGCGGCCAGCGGTGTCGACCAGGACCAGCTCGCACCCACGGGCGATCGCCGACTGCAGGCCATCGTAGACCACTGCCCCGGGGTCGGAGCCCATCTGGCCAGCGATGACCGGCAGGTCGAGCCGCCCGGCCCAGACCTGCAACTGGTCCACGGCTGCGGCCCGAAAGGTGTCAGCCCCGACCAACAGGACGCTTCGCCCCTCATCGGCGAAGCGGCGACCCAGCTTGGCGCAGGTGGTGGTCTTGCCTGAACCGTTGACCCCCACCAGCAGGATCACCGTCGGGCTATCCGGCAATTGAACCGCTGGCGGCGGGTCAAGCCGGCGGCACAGTTCAACCTCCAGTACGGAATGCAGCTCGGCGGCGCGTGTCAAACCCCGGGTCCGGACCGCGAGGCGCAGGGCTTCCAGGATGGAAGCCGTCGTCTCGAGCCCCAGGTCGGCCTGGATGAGCAGGGCTTCCAGGTCGTCCCAGATCTCGGGGGCGATCTCGGTTGCCCCGAGCAGGCCGGCCAGGCGTCCAAAGGCAGCCTTGCTGCTGCGGGCGAGACCGGTCTTCCAGCGGGAAAAGATTTCAGCCATACCAGAGCGATTATACCGGATATGCAACCTTTCCGGTTCTGCCGCATCCAAGAAACGTGATATACTTTTTTGGACCGATGGAGGTAGCATGAGCACTGGCTGGACAGAAATCAGCACATCCTGGCAGGGTGAACTGGGCTTCACCGCCCAGAACGAAGAGGGTGCCACGATCCAGGTCGGCAGGATCGGCGACACGCCGGGCATCGGCCCAATGCAGCTCCTGCTGGTAGGCGTGGCCACCTGCACCGGGATGGACATCGTCTCCATTTTAAAGAAGAAGCGCATCGAACTGGATGCTTTCCAGGTGCGGGTGCGCGCCAACCGGGCCGACACCTATCCGATGGTCTACACCGAGATCCAGGTCGAGTACTTGCTGTGGGGCGAGGATCTCAAGACCAAAGATGTGGAGCAAGCCATCGAACTGTCCGAGGACAAGTATTGTTCGGCGAGCATCATGATGCGTAAAGCCGCGCCGCTCCATTCCTCGTACCGCATTCTCAAACCCGGCGAGAAAGCCGATTAATCAATCCTGAGGAGTAATCATGAACAACGAACCGATCCATGTCACCGATGCCGCCTTCGAAAAGACCGTCCTGCAGAGCCCCCTGCCGGTCATCGTCGATTTCTGGGCCCCGTGGTGCGGCCCTTGCAAGATGGTCGCCCCAATGCTGGATAAGATCGCCAAGGAAATGGCCGGCCAGGTGATCGTCGCCAAGGTGAACACCGACGAGAATCCGGAATGGGCGATGAAGTACGGTGTGCAGGGCATCCCGACCATGCTGTTCGTCTTCGATGGCAAGATCGTCCACCGCCAGGTTGGGGCGATGCCCGAGCGGATGCTGCGCGAAGCTGTGACCCAGTTCCTCGAGGTGACCAGTCAGCAGAAGCAGTGAGTGCATCCGCGGGTCGGTTTCGGCAGGGAAATTAAAAGAGGCTGCTCTTGTCGAGCGCCTCTTTCGATTATTCACTACAGAATGATCCTTACTGTTCCCTGGCCCGTTCGATCTTCGCTCCCAGGGCGGTCAACTTCTCATCGACGCGCTCGTAGCCGCGGTCGATCTGGCCGACATTGCGGATGGTGGTCCGGCCCTCGGCGGCCAGGGCGGCCAGCAGCAGGGCCATCCCGGCGCGGATATCCGGGCTTTCGACTTTCTCGCCGTACAGCTGCGTAGGGCCGTTGACGATGCAGCGGTGCGGATCACACAGGACGATCTGGGCTCCCATCCCGACCAGTTTATCAATGAAATACATGCGGCCTGGATACATCCAGTCATGGAACAGGATGCCGCCCTGCGACTGGGTGGCAACGGTGATGGCGATGCTGACCAGGTCGGTCGGGAAGGCCGGCCAGACATTGGTCTTGATCTCAGGGATCGCTCCGCCCAGGTCGTGGGTGATCGTCAGGGGCTGCTCAGACGGGACGACCAGATCCTCGCCGTCGATCTCCCAGACCACCCCGATCCGCTCGAAGACCTGGCGGATCATCGCCAGGTACTGGACGCCCGCGTTGCGGATGCGCAGGCTGCCGCGCGTCACGACAGCCGCGCCGACGAAGCTGAGCACCTCCAGGTAATCAGCCCCAACGGTGAATTCACCTCCCCCCAGTCGCTCGACACCTTCGATCCGCAGCATGTTGGACCCGATCCCGTCGATGCGCGCCCCGAGCCGGTTCAAAAGATGACAGAGTTCCTGCACATGCGGCTCGGAGGCGGCGTTGCGCAATATCGTACCTCCCTTGGCCAGGCTGGCCGCCATGACGGCATTTTCGGTGGCCGTCACCGAGGCCTCGTCGAGCAGGATGTCCGCCCCCTGTAACCCGCTGGCACCGAAGTCGAAGATGCGATCATACGTGATGTTGGCGCCGAGGGCTCGCAGAGCCAGGATGTGCGTGTCAAGACGGCGGCGCCCGATGACATCCCCGCCCGGGGGCGGCAGCCGTAACCCACCCACGCGCGCCGTCACCGGACCGGCGAGCAGGATGGATGCCCGGATGCGCCGGCACAGGTCGGGATCGAGGTCACCCGGCCGGACCGTCCGGGCAGTCAGGCGCCAGGAACCCCCGCCCAGATCGTCCACCTCCACCCCGAGGCTGGCGATCAGTTTCCGCAGGTCGTTGACGTCCCGGATGTCTGGAACATTGTGCAGGGTCACCGGCTGGTCGGTCAGCAGGCAAGCTGCCAGGATCGGCAGGGCTGCATTCTTGTTGCCGGACGGCATGACTTCGCCCTTGAGCGGGATACCACCATCGATGATGAATTTTTCCATGGTTCCTCCTCCTTGCGTACCCGGATTGTATTTGAGTTTCGAAATTTCGCCAAGGAACAAATCCATATGTGTCTATGCGCAATTTATCTGCAATCAGGTTGCGATGCTTTCCCCTTCCGGATAAGACTATAATCGCAGATGTGAACATCTTCCTCCTGCTCCCCCTCCTGTGCGGACTTGGCCTGGGCTGGCTGGTCAATTACCTGGCCGACGTGCTGCCGGACACCGTCACGCTCACCCGCCCGAAATGTCCCAACCCGGCATGTGCGCAGACGCCCTCCTGGGCAGCCTACCTCCAGTTGCGGAACTGTGCCGGCTGTGGGCGCAGGCGGTCCCCGCGGACCTTCATCACCCTCGGCCTCCTGCCAGCGGCTTCACTCTTTCTCTGGCTCTCACCGCCCGCCAAACTGGGCTATGTTCTGGGAACCGTGGTATTCGCCTACCTGCTGACCGTGGCCATCATTGACCTGGAACATCGCCTGGTCCTGCGGCCGCTCAGCATCGCCGGGTTGTTGCTCGGAGCAAGTGCGGGAGTCCTCCAGCACGGCTGGAAGAGCACCCTGATCGGCGGCCTGGTTGGGCTTGGTGTGATGTCCCTGTTCTACCTGTTTGGAATGCTTTTCACCCGCCTGCGCGCCCGGCGCCTTGGACAGGACCCGGCCGAGGCCGAAGAGGCTTTCGGGTCCGGGGATATCTCCTTGGGGACGATCCTGGGATTGCTGCTGGGCTGGCCCCTGATCTGGTTTGGTCTGCTGTTGGGATTGCTGGCCTCCGGCGCGATCAGCCTGATCGTCATTCTGGTCCTGGTCATCGTGCGCCGCTACAAGGAACAGGCATTCATGGTCTTCATCCCCCTTGGACCGGGCTTCATCCTGATCGCCGTCCTGATTTTATACCTTCCAAATTTGATAGGTGCACTGGTACCGAAGTAGGATTGTTTCACTTAACTGGTATACTACACTTAAGGTAAGAGGAAAAGACCACAAGGAGAGGCAGATGCGGTTACCGCGTGGCACACCCAAACCCCAAAGGCGCGCCCAGAGCATGGTCGAATTTGCCCTGGTGCTCCCGATTCTCCTGCTTGTCATCTACGGGTTGCTGGAGGTCGGCAGGCTCGTATTCCTGTACAGCACCGTCTCGACGGCCAGCCGGGAAGCCACGCGCTTCGGCTCTACCACCGGACTGGACGTGGTCGGGGGGACACCACAATTTCAAGACTGCGCCCGCATCCGGACCGCTGCCCAGAACGTCGATTTTCTCAGCGTGATCGAAGACGCAAACATCACCATCCAATATGATCATGGCCCACTCAGCGGCGCCTCAGGACCAATCGCCAACTTTCCGCCCCCGTTTGCGACCTGCGCTGCCAGCTACTCTGGCCCCAACGTCATAACCGGAGACCGGATCGTGGTCCAGGTGACCGCCGAGTTCGTCCCGCTGGTGCCGATCGTTCCGCTCAGCAACATCACCGTTCGCTCGGCGAATGCCCGCACGATCCTGGCCAGCGTCGCCGTTGCCGGGACCGCCCTGCCGCCGCCGCCGCTGCCTCCGGCAACCGCAACCAATACCGCCACGGCAACCCTTAGCCCGACCAACACGGTCAGCCCGACCAACACGGTCTCGCCCACGATCACGGATACACCCACGATCACGAATACACCCACCCAGACGTTCACGTCGACGAATACCTTCACCCCGACCGATACACCCACAGTCACGAATACGTCGACCGCCACGCCGACCGCGGTCAACTGCAGCCTGGTGCACCATGGACCTCTATCGACCCCGGGCAGCACCCTGACAATGCAGATCAACAACCTGACTGGCGCACCCCTGACGATCACCCAATTCTTCGTCCAGTGGAACCACGACGGCGGCCATCAAACCGGCGGCGACAAAGGTCTGAGCCTGCAGATGGTGTCCTTGGGCGGTGTGACCATCTGGACAGGCAACGCCAGCGGCCCCAGCCTGACAGCCGCATTCGTGCCCGCAGCCGGGATCACCCTCCCGAACGGGGTTTCTTCGATCACATTTACCTTCCATCAGTCTTATGATAACGATGATGGGACCGAAAGGATCGTGCTTCAGTTTGCGAACAACGGCTGCCAGGCATATTCGCTCGATTCATCCATCTCAACACCCTGGCCTTGATCCGGAAGAGACTGTCATGAAAACCATGAAAAAGGAATGCACCCCTAAGCAAAAACGCGGCCAGAGCCTGGTCGAAATGGCCATTTCGCTGACGGTCATCCTGTGGCTGCTGGCCGGTGCGGTCGATCTGGGCAGCGCCCTGTTCGCTTGGATCGCCCTGCGCGATGCAGCCGAGGAAGGTGCCCTGTTCGGCTCTGTTTATCCGACGCTCGATGATGGCGATGGTATCTACGAGGGAGAGGCGGTCAACACCGCTGCCATTCGCCAGCGCGTGTGTGCGACCGCCACCAACCCGATCAAGCTGACCGGGAGCGACAACCTCAACTGCAACGTGACCCTCGTCACCGTCAACGTCACCACCAGCACGCCACCCTGTGCCGGCGGCTGGGTCAGAGTGGATGTTGTTTACAATTACTCGATCATGATGCCGCTGACCGGAACGATCATCGGCACGCAGACCATCCCCATCCGGGCTTCGGCCACCAATACGCTCCTCAGGCCGGCCTGCCCTTAGCCAGTAGTGGAATCCCTGGAGGTAACAGAAACCATGAAGAACCATCCCAACCGTGAACGAGGTCAGTCTCTGATCCTGATCGTATTTGCCATTGTCGGGCTGATCGGGCTGACGGCTCTCGCCGTGGATGGGGGAAATGCCTTTTCGGAAAGACGCCACGCCCAGAACGCGGCCGACTCGACCGCCCTGTCCGCGGCACTGGCCAGGGTCCACGAACAGGATTGGATGACGGCAGCCCGCAATATGGCCGTCAGCAATGGCTACGGCAACGACGGGGTTCATGACACCGTCGTAGTCAACAACCCGCCGGTAGCGGCCGACTGCAGACCGGACGACACACCCAGCATCTACGTCGGCAACGACGAGTACATCCAGGTCATCATTGAAGCCAACGTCGAGACCTACTTCGCCCCGGTGGTGGGTGTCGACAGCCTGCACGTCTGCGTCGAGGCGATCGCCCGCGCCCGCCCGCCGCACACCGAACCGATGTTCTTCGGCAACGCCATGGTCGGCCTGGCGCCTCATGAGTGCCGGGCTGTCGAGATCAGCGGCGATTCAGCCAGCGTGCTGATCGATGGTGGGCTGTTCGTCAATTCAGACAGCACCTGTCCATCCGGCGCCCTCAATCAGGGTGGAAGTTCCACATTCGACGCGCCGAGCGTCTGCGTCAACGGCGCCGCGAACGTGAACGACGTTGACCCACTGCCGGTTCACTGCCCCACGGTGCTCCCCTACCCGCCCGAAATCCTCATGCCGCAGATCTCCTGCGCGACCGACGGCACCCGCTCGGGCGGCGTGATCACCCCCGGGAACATCCCGGCCTCCTGGCTCGGCGGCGATGTGACCCTTGAACCCGGCGTGTATTGCATCAGCGGGAGTGTGGTCATTAATGCCCACGACTCCCTTGTAGGGACCGATGTCGTTCTCTATTTCATAGACGGTGCGCCGCACATCAATGGTGGTGCCAATCTCCAGCTCGACGCGCCCGACAGTGGCGATTACGCCGGCCTGTTGATCTATCTGCCGCTCGATAACGACAGCGAGATCATCATGAACGGGAATGCGGATTCTTACTTCGTGGGCTCGATCCTTGCCCCCGCATCCAATGTCCAGATCAACGGAACCGGCAACATCGATTCCTATCAATCCCAGGTGGTCGGCTATACGCTTGAGATCATCGGCACAGCCGACACGGTCATTCAATATAACGACAATCAGAACTACGATGCCACCGTTCCACCGAGTATCGAAATTGTTAAGTGAACTGAACCTGAAGTTGTGATATAGTTAAGCAGATCGGATTTCTTCCCGGCCGGGGGATCCCCCCTTCGCACTCGCGACGATCTTCCAGCCGGATTCGGAGAGGCCACCTGACAAGGCCGCTCTATGAGGGAAGCGGGATCCCGTACTAATCCGGAAATCCGCCGACCGTCTCGACCGCAGGGGGTCAGACCATCGCGGGAGAGAAAAGCTTACTGCAAAACGCCCCAGATGCGCATTGCGGTTATTTTGCGTTTAAGGAGGCGTTATTGTTTGGTAGGTTCATCGGCACGATCATTCATCCCTTTCTCGAAACAGGAGGCTTCTTATGTCTATTAAATCCAAAACCCAACCCGGCCAGGCACTGATCCTGATCGTCCTGGCCATCGTCGGCCTGGTCGCCATGGTGGCCCTGGCCGTGGATGGCGGAACCGCTTTCGCCAACCGGCGCAACTCCCAGAACGCTGCCGATGCAGCCTCCCTGGCCGGGGCCCTGGCCAACTCCAACAACCAGAACTGGCGCGACGCCGCCCTCGGTTCCGCCCTGGCCAACGGCTTTGGTTATGAGGTCACCACGGTCAACGTCCCACCGGGAGCGGGCTGTGATGGCACCAGCAGCATCTACGCCGGCGACCCGGAATACGTCCAGGTGATCATCCGCACGACCAGCGAGATGGCCTTCGGGCCGGTCATTGGCATGGACGAGATCGAAAACTGCGTCGAAGCCATCGCGCGCGGTCGGCCGGCAACCTACGGGAATTACTTCGCCGGGACCGCCATGGTGGCTACCAAGTCCACCGGCAATCACACCTTCCTGCTCAACGGCGGCGCGCAAGTGATCACCCACGACAGCGGCATCTTCGTCAACAGCAGCGGCAGTTCGGCGCTGTTCATGAACGGCGGCGCCGATATCACCATGGACACGAACGGATCCGTGGTGGGCAGCTGGGGCTATAACGGCAGCGCTTCGCTGTCCCCCGGAATGACCACCGGCGTTCCCCAGATGACGATAGATGATGAGACGTTCATGGCCGTTCCGCCGCGTCCCACGCCTCCGGGGTGCGCGAGCAATGGATCCGCGACTACAAGTGGCAGCACAATGAATTTCACGCCCGGCAATTTCAGCAACATCGTCATCAATGGTGGAATGACGGCCAACTTCGCGCCGGGCGTCTACTGTCTGAACGGCAACTTCAACCTGAACGGTAGCGCCACGCTCAACGCCAACACGGGCCGGGTGATCTTCGTGACCCAGAATCAGAACATCACCTTCAACGGGGGGACCATCCTGAACTTTGATGATTTCGAGGTCTACACCAACAACGGCACCTGGACACTGAATGGTTCCAACACCTTCAACACCAGCCGCCTGCGCTTCATCGCAAGCGGATCCGGACAATGGATCGTCAACGGTGGGTCGACGGTCACCTCCAACGACGCTTTTTTCTACCTGACCAGCGGAAATATCACCTGGAACGGCAGTTCGAACATCAACCTGCACGCCCCGCCTCCAGGCGACCAATTTGCAGGCCTGTTGATCTACATGCCCTGGTCCACGAATACATCGAACGTCATCTTCAATGGCGGCTCGAACATCAATATCACCGGGACCTACCTGGCCCCTCACTGCCCGATGACCTTTAATGGGAGTGTGGATGCCGACGCCATGCACAGCCAGATCATCGCCTACACCATCCTGGTCAATGGCGGCACGACGATCGATGTCACCTATAATCCGGCCGAACAATTCGGCCCGCCTCAGCCGCCGATCGTCGAACTGGTGCGCTAGAGCCATGTCTTCCGCGATCAGCCCCTCCTCACTCGGGAGGGGCTGATCGCGCGAGGATTGAGGTATAATTCGGGCCGTTACTGTTCATTCCTCAAGGAGGCCCAGCGACATTTTTCGTGGGAAAGACAGCGCATGATCCCGAGCCCGGCGACTTCGATCAGGGTGAGGGATGACGAGGACGAGGGTTCTCCGCCGCGAGGCGGAGCCAATCCAGGCCCAGAGCCGGGAGAAAATCGACAGTTCAGCGGAAGCCCTCCGGGGACGCCATTCCCCGCCACCTTTCCCTCCAGTACACAATCCACACACAACCCCGCGCGCGCAACCGGGCGGGCAAAGCCTGTGGAAATGGCGACTCGGTCATCACCGGCGCGTTCAGCGAGCGTGATGACACACAAAAATCTGGAGGATTCCCATGTGTGGTATCGTTGGTTACATCGGCCCGCGCGACGCGACGCCGATCATTTTGAACGGCCTGAAACGGCTCGAGTATCGCGGCTACGACTCGGCCGGATTGGCGATCGTGGTGGAGGACAGGATCGAGGTCCGGCGCGACGCCGGGAAACTTGCCCGGCTGGAGGAGCTGGTGCGGGCAGAACCTGTCAGCGGCGCGCCCGGGATCGGGCACACCCGCTGGGCGACCCACGGATCGCCATCGGTGCGCAACGCCCATCCCCACCGCGGCAGCAACGGGCGGGTGGTTGTCGTCCATAATGGGATCGTCGAGAACTTTCTCGAGCTGCGCGATGAACTGAGAGCGGAGGGGGTTCAGTTCAGCTCGGACACCGACACCGAGACCATCGTCCACCTGGTCGAACATCATCTGGCCATCGGTCACGACCTGACGGAGGCCGCCCGGCGGACCTTCGGCCAGCTTCAGGGCGCGCACGGGATTGTCCTGATGTCGGCCGATGAACCCGACAAGATCGTCTGCGCCCGGATCGGCAACGCCGGGGGCGTGGTGCTCGGCCTGGGCGAGGGCGAGAACTTCATCGCCTCCGACATCCCGGCGATCCTCGATCACACCCGCCAGGTAGTCTTCCTTGAGTCGCGCCAGATGGCCGTGGTGCGCCGAGAGGGGGTTGAGATCACCAGTCTCGACGGGGTCCCTGTGACCATGCGGGGCAACGTCATCGCCTGGGATGCGGCGGCGGCCGAGAAAGGCGAATATCGCCACTTCATGCAGAAGGAGATCCACGAACAGGTCCGTTCGCTGACCGACACCCTGGCCGGACGGGTCGACCTTCACGAGGGCCGCATCCGTCTGCCGGAGCTGAACCTGACCCCCGACCAGGCCTGCCGGATCCGCAGGATCCTCATCACTGCCTGCGGGACAGCCGCCTATGCCGGGATGGTGGGCAAGATCCTGATCGAGAAGATCGCCCGAATCCCGGTCGAGGTCCAGATCGGCTCCGAGTTCCGCTACAGCGACCCGATCGTGGACGAGAACACGGTCGTGCTGGCCATCTCCCAGTCCGGCGAGACCGCCGACACGCTGGCCGCCATGGAGGAGGGCCGCCGCAAGGGGGCTGTGCTGTGGAGCATCGTCAACGTGGTCGGTTCGCAGGCAATGCGCATCTCAGACGGATCGATCTCGATGCAGACCGGACCCGAGATCGGCGTCGCCTCGACCAAGGCTTTTACCGCCCCGCTCGTTGACCAGTACATGCTGGCCATCCTGCTGGCCGACCTGCGCGGGACGCTGGACGAGAAGACCCGCCGCGCCCTGGTCGCCGACCTGCGCCTGATCCCCGACCTGGCCGGTCGGACGCTGGAGCGCGAGGCGGAGGTCGAGAAGGTCGCCTGGGCGCTTAAAGATGTACGCGACTGCCTGTACTTGGGTCGCGGCATCAACATGCCGATCGCTTACGAAGGCGCCCTGAAGCTGAAAGAAATCTCCTACATCCACGCCGAGGGCTACCCGGCCGGCGAGATGAAGCATGGGCCCATCGCCCTGATCGATGAGAACATGCCGGTGGTCTGCCTTGCGCCGAAGGATCCCTGGCACGAGAAGATGATCAGCCAGATCCAGCAAGCCCGGGCGCGCGGTGGGACGGTCATTGCCGTGGCCACCGACGGCGACGAGGTGGTGGCCGACCAGGCCGACCACGTGCTGTGGGTCCCGGTGACACCCTGGATGCTCTCCCCGGTCGTGACCGCCATCCCGCTGCAGATGCTGGCCTATCACATTGCTGCCATTCGCGGCCTGGACGTGGACCAGCCCCGGAACCTGGCCAAGAGTGTCACTGTGGAATAGGGTTTTCCTCGGGGAGATCGCCTTTTGTGATTTAACAATAAAGTTGGATCCTTAACAATAGAGTTGGAGTCTAAACAATAAAGTTAGAGTCTAATCTCGCATAGACTCCAACTTTATTTTCATCCTTTTTTGTTGCTATTCGGGTTTTTCACGAGAGGTTCGCCGGCGGAAATTCCCCCATGATCCTTCGATACTCGCACAACCCACAGGTTTCCGACGGTAAAGGCGGAATAGGTGAATCCAGAACCGCCATTATTTCTCCCAGAAATGCCATGAACGCTTCGTCATCTCTCGGCACATCCATCCACGTGGTCTGGTTGACGAAGACCAACTCGTCCGACAAGGAGCGTTCAAAACGCTCAGGAGTGACAACAAAAAGACCGAGCTTACTGACAGGGGCCAGACGCAAGGCTCCCGGTGCTGGATTCTCCAGGGCGTAGGCGTACGCCGTCAGTTGCCGGCCATAGAAGCCTATGTGCTCTTCTTTCGCATCCGATGTCTTATAGTCTACAATTCCATACGTGCCATCATCAAAAGCAATGACTGCGTCGAAGCGCCCGTAGATGTAACACTCCGATGCCATGCCCGGGAAGGAGATCGGCGCCGATTTCACAAACTTTTCCCGATATTTCACGCTCCCGGCAGGAAGACCCGGGGATATCTCCTGGGCAGATCTATTCATGTAAAACTCACTGGTCAGGTTCGCCATTTTCCCAAAAATACCGGGAAAGGCGGTCCGCATTACGGCGCCATGCTTGACCTTCATGTAAAAACAGAACTTGCATTCATCCCAGGTGAAAGTTAAATCCGAAGGACTGAGCTTATAATTGCTCATACCACCCTCTTCTCTCTCCATGTAGGCTTATAACACCAACCATTCGGGGCGCACTTTCTCGGACTGAATTCGGGTGCAGGATAAGCGGAAGGTTCGTTTTTTCAGATCAAGGCAGATAGCATAACCGACAAATCCGGGACGACCCGCCGAGAATGTCGTCAGCCAAGCGACATCATTGGCGGCCACATGGGCCTGATTGGCTTTCCATTCCAGAATGGCAAGTGGGTATTGATCCTTGTCCCAACAGGTTGCCCCTGGCCCGGACCAGATTACCAGATCTTTGCAGACCTCTCGTTTCATCCCTATTCTCTCGACCTGCGGAACTCTGACCTCAATTCCAATTTGAGCTGGATCAAAGAGGACACAGTCAGGGGAACATTGTTTTGTCAGGTAACCGAAAGCAAACAGGCTGACGGCCTCCCGTTCTTTACCCCACCAGGAACGGGTAAAAACTTCTTCAGTGAATTGCATAAGAGCGTTTTTGACGGTGGTATCAATATCTTTCATGGCATATTTTGTTTCCGGCGTCGGAAAATCCAAAACGGCAATTTACTGTCTGTCGCCCGAGCTTGTATTTATGGCAGGATGTTCATGATCGCGGTATGTGATTTCAATAGTGCTTCCACTTTCTCATAATCTAGAAACTGACATACTTCGCCTAATTCACTCTGGGCAAAGGTCCTTCGGGCGATTTGGTTGTCAAACATCGAACGACGCTCCTTGGGAGCGACAATATACGCAGCCGGGATGGGATAATCTGTCTTTACATCATTCAACCTTAGAAGACCAGAATACATTGAGGTGGTGTGTTCGATTTCAAAGAAACATAAAGGTTGCGCAGTTCGTTTCTTGAACCAGATTACATCAATTGCCTTGGCGGTCTGCATAGTCACCGAGCCTGCAAATTGGGGGAGGCTATCCAGGGTCATAGATGCAAAGGCTTCACTGTCATATGATTTTCCTCGATCATTGGATGCCACCCAAACATCATGTCCCCTCATCTGCCCTATTTTCACCAAGAGGTATTGGATCCTGAGATGCGTGGCTTCCTCGGCGACAGTTTGGACTGAAGTATCTTCGACTTCGGCCGCTTTCTCCACTGTTTTTTCTGGGGTTTTGAAAACACTTAATCCGATTTTTTCATGATAAATCAATTCCACAAATTCATCTGTAACGCTAAGGTCATCAAAACCACATGTCGCCTGAAGCTGTTTCAAAACATTGACGATCTGAACATATGTCTCTCCGAGTTGCGGTTTTCTTTTTGGAAGCATACTCAACACACGCAATCCTCCATCCACCGCCGAATTCCAGATGCCATAATTGTGAAAATCGACCAGGAAGAGAGCAGTAGAGGCAAAGGCTCTCCCCACTCCATTGAGCCGATATTCGCTCTCGGGGTTGCTTGCGAAGTTTGTAAATCGAACATCAAGAGGATCATCGCTATATAAAAGATAGACCAACGAGGCCTTAATTTTATCCAGCCCATTTTCGATATAGGTCTTGGGATAGAGACGCGGTCCACCAACTGCCATATCGCTATAGATACGGGCTGCTTCTGCAAGAGTGAGGCTGTTGAGCCGTTTCCGGTCCAGCAGGGGGCGGATTTGTTCCATCGGTTTGTCGAACCAATCCCGGCGACGAGTGATGTAACTTTCGCCTCCATATTCGTCTCGCGGTGCAGAATATTCCTTAACAAGCTTTTGAAGATCGGCATCATTGATTGTCATATCGAACCTCCGTGACTGAAAAGAAACGAATTCCTTTCCGGCGTCTGAAACTGCTCGTCAATTAACCTGACCAGCGCAAACGGATCGGATTGAGAGAATAGCGAACCCCGGGAAATTCCGCCAGCATGGCCGCCGCATAGACCGGGTTGCGAGGGGTGTATTCATTATCGAGTTCGGCCAGGGTTAGCATGCCGGTTACCATCAGGTGTCGGAAAGCTTTCTATCCCGGCGCGTTGGATTGGACGCTCTTTCTCGGTTCCAAGCGGCATGACGGTAACAATATGTTCGGTCACCTCAACCACTTGAAATGGCTTGCGGCGATCCAGGGTCTTCAAGGTACGACCTGAAAGGTTCTTGATCTCTTCCCAGCAGTTGATATTTGTCATAGGCGGCGTTTTTCCTCACTCATGTAGAACCACTGCTCAGGTTTGAGACCGCGCAAATACGTGTCGACACCATCAAGCGCACCGTGCTCAGCAGCGTACTGAATATGTTCTGCTAGACGCACTATTTTGGATAGGGCCGGTGCTTCCCACCAGGCAGCGAGGATTAAGGGAGTCGGCGGTTCCCAACCTAAGCCAACCTGTTTTTTATCCGGCAACATTTCCCAAAGCACCTGCCATTCTTGAGGATTAGGACAGATGCGGTTCTCGCTTTTGACGAATTCAAGCAGATCAGACAATTTGTCACTCATCAAGCACTACCACTCCTTTGACCTCTTCATGGTCTTTGTAAAGGACGCGGTGTAGCTATTCATTCCCCACCATGTCTTTGAATTCTTCCGGACTGCATATAGCACAGATCATGCCTTCAGGTACCCCGTGAGGACAATGTCTAAGCCTGTCACGGGGAACGCGCTCATCGTCAAGCTTACTATGGCTTACTACTCCATGTTCACGACCTGACGATTTCGGAACCTCAATATCACGCAATTTTGCATATCCTAACAATCGTCGGATATTCCAATATTGACCATTGCGAATTTGTTTGCCCCTGTGTTTTTTTCTTGGTCTTTCAGAAATCTTTCCAATCAGTTTTTGAGAAGTCGGCCTTTTTTGTTTATGATGCCGACGTTCGATAGAGCGTTTTATCTCGTCTGCCACTTGTTCTGGTTCAGGAAGCGACGGATATCTTTTGCTGACAACGATATTCACGATCTCGTGATATTTAGGAACATTGGGAAGGCACCTTCTCTGAACGCTGTAGAGAAAATCGTTTGCTCGCGTTACATCGATAGAGAAGATTTCGGCTATCTTATGGGCATACTTGGAAGGCATATACTACTCCTCGCTCGGATGAATAGTATGGCTACAAGTGATTATCCTGTATTAATATTCCCACTCCGCATGCGCCAGCGGAGCCCGGTTCAATTCTTCCCGGTACTGGCGCCATGAAGGCAGGAAGCGGTTCATGAGTTCCAGGTAACGCTCGTTGTGATGGCGCTCGAGCAGGTGCACCATCTCATGGACAACGATGAATTCCAAACAGCGCTCGGACTTCTTGGCCAGTTCCAGATTGACCCAGACCCGGCGCGCCTCGATGTTGCAGGTTCCCCACTTCGTTTTCATTTCCTTGATGCCCAGGGATGCCACCTCGACGCCGATGACCTTTTCCCACTTCTCGATCATGGGCGGGACGACGCTGCGGAGATGGGACCGGTACCAGGCTTGCATGACGCGTTCCCGCTGTAGCAACGTGCTGCCGGGGCGCACGAAGAGATCGATCGTCTTTTTGTTGCGGATGGACACCTGCGCCGCCCCCTCCCGCTCGATGACATTCAACAGGTATCGCCGCCCCTGGAAATAGTGGCTCTCCCCGCTGACGTATTCCCGGCGGGGCTGGCGGTCCTGCTCCAGGTATTTTTGCTGCTGGCGCCTGATCCAGGGAAGACGCTCGATGACGGCCAGGCGGACGGCTTCGTCGTTCAGCAGCAGCGGCGCGGCGACGCGGACCCTGCCCTCTGGCGGATAGACCGCCAGGTGCAGGTTCTTGATGTCCTTGCGGACAATATCCACGACCATGCCGTTGACTTCGATCCGGTGCATCTCAATACTCTTGCTGGTTCTTCACCAACTCGAAGATACGCGCCGCTTCGGCATCATCGCTGATGAGTTCAGCGATGGCATACTTGACCTCGCGTTCCTTGATCATGTTGCCGCGCCAATCCGCATGACGGGTGCTCAGGATCTTTTGATCGATGGCCAGCGCCAGGGCTTCATCCGTTCCCAGGTTATCGTATAAAGCCCGGCGGGCGGCAGTATTGAGTGACCGAGGATAACGAATTCCTCCGCCGGCGGGATTGGCCACCTGGTGGGTCAACCCGACCAGTTGGGCGAGATAGGCTTCGTACTCCAGCGCCTTCGCCTTCCGCTCCCGGATCAGGCCGTCCAGCAGTTCCGACATGCGCTCGTAGTAGCGCGGGTTGATCGGCTGCTCGTCGATGATGACCCGCCGCAGGTTGTTCTCGATGGCCTCGGCCATGGCTTCGGGATTGGACGCGATCCCCTCCGGCACATCCCGGAAAGCATCCGCGCCGCGTTCGATGATGAGCTGGATCAGGGTCATATCGTCGAAGGCCGAGAGCTTGCGGCTGTCTTCGGCGCGGATGTAGGTGTCGATCAGGTGGCGCATGGCGGGCTCATACATCTTCATGTCGACGTAGTCGCCGCTGGCGAGCTTGACCTCGAGGCGCACCTTCTCGTAGTATTCCACTTCCCGGCGGATGGTCTCGCTCTCGGCCTCGGAGTAGCCGGCCTCGGTCATCTCGTTGGCCAGGTTGGCGTAGGCGCGGACCAGCGAGGCGGTCATCTTGTACAGGGCGACGCGCTTCGGTTCGTTTTCCTTGAGGGCGTTCTTTTCCGAGGTATCCAGGGCGCAGAAATAATGCTGGTATTCCAGCGTTCCCTTCGGCGCCGGGACCGCTTCGCAAAGCGCCTTGATGGTCTCGCGGGTCTCCTCGAGGTGTTCCCTGGCCTTGTCGAGTCGGTTACTGAGCAGGCCGACGACGTCCTCCTTGTCGTAGGCGTCGAAGGCGCCGGAGGTGTAATCCTTGACCGCCCCTTCGAGCGACTGGAACAGATCCTTGTAATCGACGATGTAGCCGTATTCCTTGTCTTCGCCGTCCAGGCGGTTGACGCGGCAGATGGCCTGGAACAGGCCGTGGTCCTGCATGTGCTTGTCGATGTAGAGATAGGTGGCAGGCGGGGCGTCGAAACCGGTTAGCAGCTTGTCGACCACGATCAGCAGTTTCATTTGTCCGGGTTCTTTGATGAATTTCCGCTTGGCTTCTTTTTCGAATACTTCGACATCCTGGCCGCCAAGCATTTTGTTGTAAATCTCGTACTGCTCCAGCTTTTCGGTTTCTCCCTCCCCTGTCTCCTCCCCTTTGATCGCTGCAGCAGATGGCCGATACGAGGTCACGATCGCACAATGCTCAAAGCCATGTGACAGGAATAGCTCGTAGAACTTGCAAGCCTGGTAAATACTGCCAGACACCAGCAAGGCGTTGCCGCGCCCGCTCTGCAGGCGGTCACGGGTGGCCATATCGAAGAGGATGTCGGCAACGATCTTCTCCAACCGGTCCTTTGAACTGAGCACGGCCTGCATGGTGCCCCAGCGCTGCTTGATCTGGGCCCGGGCAACATCCGTCAGACCCTGCGTCTTGACATTGAACCACTGGTCGATCTTCTCCTGGGAGGTGATGTACTGGTCGATGTCACGCGCTTCGTAGCGCAGGTCCAGGACCACGCCGTCCTTGACGGCCTCGTCGTACTTGTAGGTGTGGATGTAGCGGCCGAAGATCTCGACGCTCTTCTGTTTATCGACCTTCAGCAGCGGGGTCCCGGTGAAGCCGATCAGCATGGCGTCCGGCAGGATGGCCTTCATGGCCCTGTGCAGGTCGCCGGACTGGGTGCGGTGACACTCGTCCACGAAAACGTAGATGTCTCCTTTGGCCTTGAAGTCGGGCGGCAGGTTGTTCTGCAACTCCTGGATGTAGCCGGCGACATCCCCTTCTTCCCGGTTGGCGAATTTGTGGATCAGGGAACACATCAGCCAGGGCTTGGCTTCGTTGAGGCAGTCGATCAGGTCCGCGCCGCTGCTGGTGCGGTGGATCCCCTCCCCCACCCCGGAGAAGATCCCTTCGATCTGCTCGTCAAGCTCGATGCGGTCGGTGATGATCAGCACGCGGGACCCGGTTACATGTTCCCGCAGCCACTTGGCCAGCCAGACCATGATCATGCTCTTGCCGCTGCCTTGCGTATGCCAGATGATGCCGCCCTCCCGCTGCCTGACGCGCTCCTGGGCCGCCCGGACGGCGAAGTACTGGTTGTGGCGGCAGAGCTTCTTGACGCCGGCGTCGAAGGCGACGAAGTCGTGGATGAGCTCGAGCAGGCGTTCCCTGGCGCAGAGCTGCGTCAGGGCGCGGTCCAGTAGGGGCGAATGGCCATTGGCCTGATCATCGCCGGGTTCCTTCCAACGTAGATAGTATTTTTCAGGGGTTTCGATGGAACCGTAACGTAAACCCTGGCTGTCGCTCCCGGCCATGACGAGTTGGTTGGTAGTGAAGAAGTGCTGGATGAACTCTTTCTTCTGGTTATCCAGGTTCTGGCGGATGCCCTCCTCGACCGAGACAGTGGAGCGTTTGAGTTCCAGAACGCCCACGGCGATGCCGTTGAGGTACAGAACGATGTCCGGGCGCTTGGTGTATTGCCCATTGATGGTGACTTCCTCGGCGATGGCAAAGTGGTTGTTCTGTGGGTGTTCCCAATCCACCAACCAGACGGTTTCCATGTTCTCGCCCGCATCCGGGCGGACCTTCACCCCGTAGCGCAACCGGCTGTAGACTTCCTTGTTGACGTCGTACAGGCTCTTGTTCTGGTCACCGGCGACCTTGTTGAGTTCGAACAGGGCCTTGCCGATGAGCGTCTCTTTGACCTTGCGCTCTTTCAGGAAGGCGCGCAGCAGGCTCTCTTCGACGTTGCGGTTCTCGGGACGATCTTCCCAATTGCCAAGGTAGGTGTATTTCAGCCGGTCGCGGAACAAGGCAACGACCCGGTTTTGGATGGCGCGTTCTCTCTGACCGACAGTGCTCATATCAATGGCATCCTTATACTTTGTAGAGTGACTTGTACCACTCGACTAACCGTACCTGATCTTTCGTTTAAGTCTTCGCAATGCTATTTCCCAAATAATTCCAACCAGGAATATGGAAAGGAAAATGAGAAATGCCAACGCCGTCTCATTCGAGACTATGTTACCTAGAAATACTCCAAGTATGCCCAGTGCTCCAATCAGTGCCAAAGTAATCGGATATGTCTCACAGAGTGTCACGCCCCATTCTTTCATGTTCCATAAACCAATGCCTGATATTATCATGAAGGCAATGGTGAACCAGAGCACAAATTGGATTTGTCCAAGTCCGTCAGTGCTGTTTATGATCTGCTCGGGCAGCCTATCGGATAACGGTACAGTTAGCGTAACGGTTGTGCAATCAGATGCGTTTTGATAAAAAGTGGCACAAAAAAGAAAGATTTTGGCCCATCCAACGGTCAAAGATG
>JAFGSI010000047.1 GCA_016934715.1 Anaerolineales bacterium | reverse complement strand
TCGGCTGTGCAAGTCTTTCCATGTCATCTCCCTCCGGCTGGGCTTGCACCTATCATACCCCAAAAACACTATCGAGGGAGACTATCGAAATTCGGAAGAAACATTTAATAGAGTGGTTAATGGATGGGCTGAACCCTTTGGAGGCAGTTTGGGCGGCTTGAAATTGCGCCTGCCCAACCCCGAAGATTTGATCATCCTGAAGGCGGTTGCCCACCGGCCAAAAGACGTGCTGGATATCAAATCTGTACTTGCCAGTCAGCCTGCCGTGGATAAGGAATATACCGCACCTGGGGGCAACAATTCGCCGAAGCACTGGAGATGTCCGGACTGTTGGCTGATCTGCCCACCCGGTTGAAACAGGTTCGGCTCAGCGGATCAGTTTCTCTCTTCCGCGCAAGGACCGGGGTCATCGATCGACAGATTGGCCGATATGGAGAGTATAATTATCTGATGGTACGCAGCGCTCTGTAAGATCAGACTGCGACGCCTCTGAGACTGTACAGGATGAAACCTATGATCACCTGTCCGTGGTGTGGCACCAGCTACGTCGAGTTCCGCTCCAACTGCCGCAACTGCGGCGGGACGATCGAACTCCCCCGCAGCGACTCTCCCGCCGGGGCCGACGAGGTCCGCATTCCGGTCCCGCCGCTGCCACCCAGGCCGGTCGCCAGGAGTTATGTCTGGCGCCTGCTGTGGACCGACGGTTGGGCGATCACCGCCTTCGTGTTCGCCCTGCTGGGCATCCTGTTTGCCCCGCTCGGGGCGATCCTGGCTATCTTCCTGATCACCATCTTCGTCGGGCTGCCTTTTCTAGGATTGGGGCTGCTCTTCCTGGGAGCGGGGATCGGTCTGCTGGCCTGGCGCTACCAGGCCGCCGGGCGGACCTTGCGTGTGCTGCAGAACGGCCAGGCGACGCGCGGCGAGATCGTCAGCGTCGAGGTCAATTCAGCCGTGCAGGTCAACGGCCGCAACCCCTGGACGATCGCCTACCGCTTCCAGGCTGGTGGCGCCGAACACCAGGGCCGGGTCACGACCCTCAACCCTCCTGGCCCGCAGCTCCAGGCCGGATGGCCAGCCTGCGTGCTCTATCTTCCCGAAAAACCCGAGTACAACGCCTTATTTCCCCATCCTTAGTTGAACTGTGACGTATTCCCGGGCGACCCTTCAATAGCCTGCTCACCACAGGGCCCGGATCTGGTTGCAGCGTCCGCAGTCTTCTGCCGCGCACAGCAGGGCCAGGGGATTGTAGCGGATCGCCGCCACCACGGCCTCGACCAGCTTCTTGAGCGGCACGGCCTGGATCAGGCCCTTGCCGACCTGGACCTTGCGGGTGTGGCGTTCCAGCTCCGGGGCGATGGCCTGGAACCCGGCCGAGCAGCCCGGGAAGGATGGGCACTCGACCACGCCAGCGCCTGTCAGCGCCCAGCGGATGAAGGTCTTGCGCTCGGCCAGCGTCTCGGCGTAGTGGATGGTGGTGTTGACCGTGTGGTCGACCCCCAGCAGCAGCGCCCAGCCGCCGGCCTTCACCAGTGTCCCCAAAGGGGCCAGGGGTTCGTCCATGCTTTGCGTCTTCAGGAATTTATCGGCATTGACGCCGGCGAAGGACAGGATCGGGTGGCTCGAACGCCGGGCCTGCGGGTGCTGGCGCAGGGTCTCGGGGATGATGCCCATCAGGGGGTCGGCAGGCATCTCCTTTGAAAAGAACTCGGCCATCCGGTTCTGATCCTTCCCGCTGCCGTAGGTGATGCCGTTGTCGGGCGGGCCGGTCAGCGGGATGACCATCGTCTTGTAGGTGAAGGTCGGGGCCAGGACTGCCGGGAAGGCATCCAGCAGGGCCGCGACGATGGCATTGGCCCCGCCCTCCAGGTAGCCGAAGGCCGACAGCGAGGCATGGATGACGACCGGGACGCGGCCCAGCTTGAGCTTCTTGAAAGCATCTTTCGTTGCGCCTGCCTGGATTACGTTTGCGAACATTGCTGCAGCGCTCTTCCCGCCGATCCGTTCTATTCCTCGCGGATCTGGGCCAGGTGCTCGCGGATGTGCGCCAGCATGCGGTCGGCCCACCAGGCCAACGAATGGGTTCCCAGGGTCAGGTGGGTGCCCGGTCGATCCCACTCGTCGTCCGTCACCTGCTCCAGGAGGTTGGCCACATCCCGGCACTGGCCGGTGAAATCTTCGACCAGTTCCTTGATAGGCACAAGCGGGTCATAATTGTTTTGCATCCAGGCTTCGCCGTCGAAATCTTCGAAGGTCGGGTTGGGGCTCTCCAGGATGCGCTTCAGGCGCGGCAGGTAGACCTGGGCGTTGGTGTCGTGCATGTGGGTGACGATCTGGTGCAGGTTCCAGCCGTCGTCTTTGATGGGGATGAATGCATCCGCGATGGGGGCCATGACCTGTGCCAGCTCGCCCGGTGCTTTGCGGAACCCGGAGAAGAGATATTCCTGACTGTCCACGTCTTCTTCCTCCTTGGAGAACAGGGAAAGGATGGTTTTTCCGGCCTCTCCCGCTTCTGCGGGATCCAGGAACAGCACCCGGATACCGGAGGGGGTCAGTTCGGCGGCCGCCGTGCGGGCCAGGGACTCGAGCCCGGCCTTGCTGGCGAAGTAGGCAGCGCGCCCGTCCGGGCCCTGGGCCCGTTCGCCGACCAGGACGATCGTCCCGCCCCGGCCGCGGCGGATCATTGCCCGTCCTACGGCCTGGACCAGCAGGAAGGCGGCCGTCAGGTTGACGTCCAGGGTCCGCTGCCAGTCCCACGCGTCCATCTCGAGCAGCGCCCTGACCGGCTCGACCTCGGCGCAGCAGACCAGCCCGTCGATGTGTCCCCAGTCGTCCAGCACCGCCTGCACCAGCCCCTGGACCGGCATCTGGCGGGTCACGTCGACCAGGTACGTGCGCACGCCTCCGCTCTTGGCGGAGATGCGGGCGGCGGTCTCGTCCAGGTTGACCGGGGTCAGGTCGTTGGCTGCCACGCGCGCCCCGGCGCCGGCCAGGGCCTCGGCCAGGGTGCGACCGGTGCCCTTGCCGGCTCCGGTGATCAGGATGACCTTGTCGGAAAGCGAATACATTTTTAAGGCCTGTATCCTGATTGTATTTGATTTTCGAGCAGGCGGGTTAAGGCCGCATCGCTCAGTTTCCGGGTCTGGGCGTTGGGGATCGGCGGATGGCAGATGCCCTCCAGCGACGCCTGCGGGGCGAGGGTCAAGGGCCAGGCCGGTTTCAAGGTGTTGAACCCGTTCCGGGTGACGGGCAGGAGGTCCAGGGAGCTGTGGCGCAGGAGGTAGAGAAAGCCGCGGGCGAAGTGCTTGATCTGGCCGTCTGGCGTGCGCCTGCCTTCGGGGAAGAGCAGGAGGCTGCTCGAGCTTTCGGATCGGAGCGGATGGGCGCGGGACCGGCGGGTGAATTGAGGGTGCCGGGGGGCGACGAAAACGGTCCCGATCTGCCGCAGGGTGTGGCCAAAGAGCGGGATCCAGGAGATGAAGGTGTGCGCTGCGATCGCCGCCTGCGGGAAAATGCGCATCAGGGCCAGGCCGGCGTAGAGACCCGGATCCTTCGAGGCGATCAGATGGTTTTGGCCAGGCTGGGGGTCCGACCAACCGGAAACCTTGACCTGCTTGCCAACGATCCGGAACAACAGGCCAACCAGGGCGGGTTTGAGGCGCTGGATCGCCGGTTCCTGGTGGCAGATCGCCAGGACGAGGACCCCTGGCAGGAGTGCCCATCCGGTCAGATGGGTGAGCAGGTACAGCGGCAGCGTTGCGGCCAGGATCGCCAGTCCACGGCGCATGATCAATCCTGGCTGCAAACCGGGATGACTCCCTGATTGGTGCTGGAGTTCAGCGGCAGGCCCAGGTAAGGCGAGGGGTCGAGGGTGTTGTGGATCTCCAGCTCGTTGCGGAAGTTGCCCTGCCCGTCGTCCAGGACGATCGAAAAGTGCAGGTGCAGGCCGGTCGGGTTGTAGGGGTCGCCCGAGTAGTTGCCCTGGTAGCCGAGCAAGGTTCCGGCCTCGACCGGCATTTCGTAGGTTCCCGGTGGGAACTGGTCAGAGATAGAGGAGCTTCCGGCCGGATCGGCCATGTGGGTGTAGTAGAGCCAGATCTGGCGTCCGGCCTGGAGCGGGTCGGAGGGGACGCGCACGATCACCGACGACCTCCAGTCGGGCAGGCGGGTCAGGTAGCCGGGGTAGGCCGAGATGACCGGGGTCACGCCGACCTCGGTCCCGCCGAAGATGTCGATGCCCTGGTGGCGGTGGCCGATGCGGAACGAGTCGTTCCACAGGAAGCCGACGTAGCCGTCCGTGGGAAAGAGGAACGGGGCGTTACCGCAGCGCATCCCGGCCTGCATGGCCCACTCGGGGTGGGCGGACGGGTCGCGCAACCATTCCCAGACCCGGGTCGACTGCGCGATCCCCGGGCGCAGGGTCCGGTACAGGTAAAAGCCCAACCCGGCCAGGACGCCGACGAGGATGATCCCGATCAACAGGCGCTTGTTCATGGGCGGGATTATACCGCGCCCTGCCTGGGGTGCCGCCTGCCCGGCGGAGGGAGGCTTGATTTCTCCTTTAATTCGGAATATACTATTCATGCACCTTACAATTCTGTAAGGTGTATTTCCCCCAATGGAGGTTGCTGTGTCTAGAAAGATCTTTCTTTCCTTCTTGGTTTTGGCGGCGTTGCTGCTGAGCACGGTCCCAGTGACGGCTGCAGGGGGCAACCAGACGATCGGGGTGAATGTCCTGCTCAATACTGATATCACCGATGCCATCCTGCAGGACCTGGGGGCCCACGGGAGGGTGCGCGACGTCGTCTATGCGATCGACGCCGTGACTATGCAGATCCGGGCCAGCGAAATGGGCGCGCTCCAGGCCCTGCCGTATGTGCTGGCAGTCGGCACGGATGCGGTCCGCACCGGCGCGCCGCTCGATACGGTCTTCGTGGAAGACTTCGTCGATGGACTGGGGACCTGGAACCTGGACGCGGTCAATGTGACCAATCCCGGCTTCAACAACCGGCAGGTGCCCTACGATGGTACCGAGGTCTACGTGGCGGTGCTCGATACCGGGCTGGTCGATTCCTGGCGCCAGTATTTCCCCGAGGAGCGCATCGCCGAGGAATATGCGATCGCCTTTGGCGGCGGCGGCGGCGACCAGGGCTGGGTCTCGTCCCAGCCCAACAAGTGGGAGCATGACCAGAATTCGCACGGCACGCATGTCACCAGCACCATCCTGGGCTACAGCCTGAATGGGACCCCGATCAACGGCGTGGCACCCATGGTGACGGTCATCCCGGTCAAGGTGCTCAACCAGAACGGTTCCGGCTGGTCGTCGGTCATCGCCCGCGGCATCGTCTACGTCGCCGACCTGAAGGCCGGTCCGCTGGCCGATTACCCGGTGGTCATCAACATGAGCCTGGGCGGTTCGGCCCTTGATCCGGTCGAGCAGGCTGCCATCGATTATGCCATCGCCAACGGGGTCATCATCGTGGCCTCGGCCGGGAACAACGGTCTGGCCGGGATGGGTTATCCTGGCGCCTATCCACCGGTCATCTCGGTGGCGGCTTCCGGCTGGATGGGCGAGTGGGAGCCCGGCAACGGATCGTGGTGGTGGAACCGGAACGTGGCCGACCCGACCAACCCGGCCGATTTCTACATCACCGATTTCTCCAGCCGTGAACTGCCCGGCCAGGATCTCGACGTGGTCGCCCCCGGTTCGTGGGTCGTCGGCCCGTACCAGGTGAACAGCGGCCATACATCCTATTACTACCTGGGTGGGACCAGCATGTCCAGCCCGCACGTGGCCGGCATTGTCGCCCTGATGCTTGAAAAGAATCCCGCACTGGTCGCGGCGGACGTCGAGCTGATCCTGGAGATGGCGGCCGTGCCCATGCCGGCTGGCTGCCTGACGGTCAATCAACCGGCCGGTCCGGAGACCTTCTGCTGGGAGGCTGACGCTACCGGCGCGGGTCTCATCACGGCGGATGCGGCGCTTTCCCTGACGCCGTAGCTGCCACCCGTTCCCTGGACCGCCGCAGGTTTGGCCTGCGGCGGTTTTTCTTATAGAAATCCTATCCTTTGCTTTCTTTTTTCTAACACCTCCTGGATATGATTAGGGCAATTCAATCAACCAGTCATTTCCGTAAAGGAGATCAAAAATGAGCTACTATATTACCCCTTACCCGTACCGTCAGGCCCGCCGCATGGCCCGCATGCAGGACTGCGCTCCGTCCGCCAACTTCGCCCTGTCGGTCAATGTCCGCGAGCAGGACGACGAGTTCGTCATCAGCGCCCTGGTCCCCGGCCTGAAGGCCGACGACCTGAACATCCAGATCCTGGAAGACGTCGTCTCTCTTGAGGGCGAGTTCAAGCAGGACGAGGCGGAATACCTGCTGCGCGAACTGCCGCACGGTTCCTTCCGTCGGACGCTGCGCCTCTCGACGGCGGTCGAAGCTGACAAGGCCCAGGCCAAGATCACCGATGGTGTGCTGACCCTGCACCTGCCCAAGGCCGAATCAGCCCGCCCGAAGACCATCAAGGTCAATGTGAAGTAAGCACGAGGATCATACTCTCTCCTTCCATCCTTGAAGAGGCGCCCTGCGTTCACAGGGCGCCTCTTTCCACATCATTTTCAGGTAAAATACCCCAAACATCACTTAGGAGTATTGCTGTGCGAATCAAATTCGCTTTGCTGATCATGCTGGTTTTCCTGCTGGCCGGTTGCGGCGGTGACGGCGGCGAGGCGACCCCTGCGGTCGCGGCCGCCGCCGAATCCCCAGCCCCCGGGCTGACGCCTTTCGTGACCGAGTCCACCCCGCTGGCCGTCCTGGTCATGCCGGCTGATACACCGCGTGCGTTGTACGACGAGTACCAGGAGCTTATCTACGATATGGCCCGCTCCAACGGGATGCGCTTCCAGGTGCTCAACACCCTGACCATGGAAGATCTCCAGCTGGCCGGGGAAAGCCTGAAGGTGGTGATCGTCTTCCCGCCCGCTCCTGACCTGGCCTCGCTGGCCGCCGCCGCACCGCAGGCCCAGTTCCTGGCGATCGGCATCCCGGAGGTAAGTGCCGGTGGAAACCTTTCGACGATCAGTTCCACTGCCCCCCTTGACCAGCAGTCCTTCGTAGCCGGATACACCGCAGCCATGCTGGCGGAAGACTACCGGGTGGGGATCCTGTACATCAACGATGACCCCGATGCCGTGATCGCTCGGCAGGGCTTCCTCAACGGCTATTCTTTTTACTGCGGGCTGTGCCGCCAGGAGTTCCCGCCCTATTATGATTATCCCTACCCGCAGGGCATTCCTCCCACCGAGCCCGAGTCCTATTACCCGGCCTATGCCGAGGCCCTTCTGGCTGGATACGTCGAGGTGGTCTATCTCTATCCGCCGGTGGCAAGCGCTGACGTGATCGACCGCCTGGCGACCTACGATGTGATCATGATCGGCGCGGAACTGCCGCTTTCCGAACTGGGGTCCCACTGGGTGATGAGTATCCAGGCCCAGCCGCTCCCGGCCATCCAGGCCGCTTTGCCGGAACTTGTTGCCGGTCGCGGTGGGCAGGCCTTCCCCACGCCGCTGCGCCTGGGCGACATCAATCCCGACCTGCTGAGCGAGGGTCGGCAGCGCCTGGTCCAGCAGTTGATCGATGACCTGGCCGCCGGCTTTGTTTCGACCGGCGTCACCCCATAGCTGAATCTTCCCGGGACCACCCTGGTCCAACCCCCGGGGCGGCAGGTTTTTGTGCTGGCGTCGGGGAATGGCCATCCTACAGAAGAGGCTTCGCAGCCGCCTGTATCCCCGGGGGGTAAACGATCGCCTTTGGCTGCTTCGCGTTCACCCGCGGCGCGGCGCTGGCGCCCGCCATGGATCGGACCGCCATGCTGTGGTTCATCCCTTTGCTGTTGCGCAATGCGTACATCTGGGTGTCTTCGCAGGTGCTGCCCTGATCCTGCGGCACCTGTCGCGCGGTACGCCCAGGGATATTGAACAGGAATACAAGCCGGTCGATTTCCTGTGCCGCCGCAGGGACGTCGACCGGGAACGGTTCGGGGCCCTGGGCGTACCGCCGGGACCGACCCGTCTGGCCAACCACGGCGGGCGGCCGACTGGCCTGCGACGCTGGATCAACTACCCGATCAACGGGTTCCGTATGCTCGGGGGGATCTCCTTGCCCCCCGACGGCGATCTTCTTTGAACCCGGCGACTACCGCCAACGGGGGCGCGGCTTTTTCACGCGCCGCCTGCTCTGGTGGCCGGGTTGTCCAGCGGGACCGGCTCCCGTGACGGAATCACGGCATGGCCCAGCTGGACCTGGATGCCCGGGTCCTGTCTGATGGGGTCTTTCTTTTTCTGACATGCATTTTGCGATGTGCGCCGTGGACCGGCAGGTGTTGTTCTTCGGCGGCGGACTATAGTTTCTTGATGTCCAGCGTAATCAGGTATCCCATTACGCGCACGACTTCCTGTTGGATCTGTGAAACCAGTGAGGCGGCATTGGAGAGATCGCCATGCTTGGCCATGAGTTCCAGATTCCCGGAAAGGGATGTCAGGCGATCGGCGTTGAAGTTCGATGAAACGCCTTTAAGATTGTGTGCCACCCGGCTCAAGCCTTGTGCATCGCCTGCCTGCAGTGCGCTGGTCATTTCCTCGATTCGAGCAGGAAGATTTCGGATAAAATCCTGACACATTTCAAGGAAAAAGCCTCGATCATCGTCAAAACGCGGCAGGGCAGCTTTCACATCGATCGGACCTGCCCCCGATGGACCGGCTGAGGCTGGCTCGGTCAGGGAGGAAAGTATGCCTCCGGCGGATGGGGTATCCTTTCCAACGGCTTTGTCGTCCCCTTTTCCAGGCCGATCAGAAAGGAGCATCCAGTGGTCAAGCTTATCCAGCAGGGATTTTGAATCAAGGGGTTTTGAAATGTAATCATCCATTCCGGATTCCAGGCACCGCTCGCGGTCCCCTTTCATGGCGGCTGCCGTCATGGCGATGATCGGGACGTGCCGCTCCTGGCCTTTCTCCCATTCGCGAATCTGGCGGGTCGCCTGAAGGCCGTCCATTTCCGGCATCTGGACATCCATTAAAACACCATCATAGGATCCCAATCGGATCTGTTCATATGCCTGTTTCCCATTTTCAACCACCGCGACTGTAAATCCAGCCTTTTCCAGAAGGATCTGCGCAAACTTCAGATTTACCTGGTTGTCTTCGGCCAGCAGGATCCGGCATCCCTGACGTTTCTGTTCTGACAGGAGATGCCCGGTAACCAGGTGGCCGGTTTTTTTGATTTCCTTTTCCTGGTCCTTCACCGCATGCAGTGCCTCTTTGAGCAGTTTGCGTTTGACTGGTTTCAGCAGATAGCCCGAACAGCCAAGTGCCTCCAGGCGGGCCACGTCGCCGCGTTCCCCGATCGAAGTCAACACGACAATGTGGGTGTCCGCGATCCGCGGATCACTCTTGATCAGGTGCGCAGTTTGCTCGCCATCCATCTCGGGCATCTGCATATCCAGCAGGACGATCGTGTACGGGTCTTTGGATTGGCTGGCAGCACGCAGCATGTCCAGGGCCTGGGAGCCGCTTTCCGCCACCTCGATCCGGCCGCCAAACCCCTCCACCATTTTGGTGAGGATCATTCTGTTGGTGGCGTTATCATCCACAGCCAGTATGTGCATGCCCTCCACACTGGCTTTCGCGGTTGCGGCAGATGAAATCGTTCCGGTTGTCTTTTTGAGGGGCTGTTTTTCGAAAGTCAGTTCGAACCAGAATGTGCTTCCCACATTTGGTTCGCTCTGCAGGCCGATTTGTCCTCCCATGCCTTCGACCAGCTGCCTGGAAATGGTGAGTCCCAGGCCGGTTCCGCCGTAGCGGCGGGTGGTTGAGCCGTCTGCTTGTGTAAAGCGATCAAAAATAGCAGTCTGCCGGTCCGGAGTGATCCCGATCCCGGTATCCTGCACAGAGAACCGGATCGTTGTGTGGGTCTTGGTGTCCGAGATCTGTTCGGCCCGAATGACCACCTCCCCCCGTTCGGTGAATTTAAGCGCATTTCCTCCAAGGTTCATCAGAACCTGGCGCAGACGGCCAGGATCACCCCGCAATTCGGTTTTGATCTCGGGGTGAACAAGGCAGGCCATTTCCAGGCCTTTGTCCTGGGCGCGTTTGGCGAGCGAAGAGGCCACATCCTCCACGGTGGACCGCAGATTGAAATCGATCGATTCAAACTCCATCTTCCTTGCTTCGATCTTTGAATAATCCAGGATGTCGTTTAAGAGTGCCAGCAGCGATTCCGCACTTTGCAGGGATATGCGCAGATACTCGCGCTGTTCGTCTGTGAGCGAGGTCTCCAGGGTCAGCTCCAGCATGCCCATGACCCCGTTCATCGGTGTGCGGATCTCATGGCTCATGTTGGCAATGAATTCGCTCTTGGCGCGATTGGCCTGTTCGGCGTCCAGGCGGGCCTGCTCCAATTCTTTGGCCTGTATTTTCAAGGCTTCTTCGTATTCTTTCCGCTCGGTAATATCGCTCAGGATACCCTGGGTGCTTACCAACCGTCCATCTTCATAGACGGGCTTGGAACGATCCTCAAGGCATTTGAGCGTTCCATCTTTACACTGCCACCAGGCCTCCCAGTGCGGAACGACCTTTTCATCGACGACAAGTTGATTGAACACTTCTTCCTGGTCTGCATACCCCTCACCTCGAATCACCTGGGCCAGGAATGCGCGCCGGCCGCCCATCTGTTGGATGTCTTCCATGGTATACCCCAGCATCCGCTCAAAAACGGGACTCAGGTAGGAAAATTCCCGGGTTTGGCCATCCACGCTATAAACGACATCCTCGATGCTGGAAACAATCCGTTGAAAACGCTGTTCTGACGTCTGCAGCAGTTCTTCGGCATGCTTTCGGGTAGTGATCTCCCTTCCTATGCCCACAAGGCCGATGATCTCCTGGTCTTCATTGACCAAAGGGATTTTCGTGGTCAGGACCCAGATCGGATCCCCATTTTCGTCCAATCCGGGCTCTTCACGGTTGATCACTGCATGCCCTTCTTCGGTGACTCTTTTGTCGTCCTTCCAGAATTTTTCAGCCAGGTCAGCAGGATACAGGTCGTAATCCGTCTTCCCAATGACGGCCTCCCTTTTTTCCCCCCCCGAGGCCTTCCAATCGGCGTTATTGGAAATCACCTTCCGGCCTAACCTGTCCTTTACATAGATCCTGTCAGGCAGGATGTCGATGACCCTCTGCAACAGGGTCCGCTCATCCGCCAGGGCAGCATTTGACTCTGCGTTTGGGGAAGGTGCGGGCCGGGAAAGTGATTTGCCCGTTCCTTTGGAATTGGTGTGATCCTGATCCATGGGCGCATCTCCTCAAGAAAATTGTAGCATATCCCCTTTCCGGCGCCACTTACATTTCACTTACGCATACGGGATGTGCTGTGCAATCGATCCATGTTTCGTCCATTGAGCGATCCGCATAATCTCATCCATGGTCTGCACGGTTTTGAACTTGCTGGTGGAAGCAGTTCGCAGCAGTTCGTGACAACTTGGACAGCGCTCCAATTCACAAGGCCCCCCTTTTTTAGAGGACAATCGTTGTGAGGGCCTCAGGGCTCATTCCTTTCTTTGCAAGCAGGAAGTTTGCCCTAAGAAAGAGCAGGCAGTCCCTGCCCGCTGTTTCTAATCAGACCTGCCTTATCTCCCCCGCCTTGCACGACGGGGGATATAAGGCAGGTCTGGTATATGTAGGACTTTCAAATGTCCAATATCAGTGGCCGCCGTCTTTCGGATGCGCTTGCTTTCCGAATATATCTTCCACTCTACTCAGTAACCCTAGCGTGTTTGGACCGTACTGTTCCCCGGTCATTGGATGGACTGTGCTCCTGATATTGTACATCAGCTCCATCATCCGCATTCGCTCAACCGGATCAGGTACCATTGCAGATTCATCCATGGCCAAATGGAGGACTCTTCCAACGAAAAGGTGCCAACAGCTATTGTCATAAAGCGGACGGTGCCACTCCAGACGACATTCCAGGTTGACCGAGCATTCGGCAATGCGGGGAGCCTGGACAGTCTTTGGCAGCTCGACAGTGAATCCTGCATCGGTAATTTCGTCGTTCTCTGGCGCGTTAAGCCGAATGGTCTCGAAGCATTGATGATAATGTTGAAAGGATGGAAAACAAACGCACCACTCGCCTTCTCTGAGAATATTACCGTAGGTATGCGAATTCTCCAGGAGTGCCACCAGGGACGAGTAATTACCCTTTTCTCCGATCAGGAATCCCCACGAGGTTAGATTAGCGTTCGGCGCGCCGTTTTCCTTGCGTGTTGTGACGAAAAAGATGGGATTGGGTACGGTGACGATGTATTCAAGCCAGGAGAAGACGTCATATTTGCCGGGCCAATCTTCGACAAGATTCCCCGGTTGTGTGATGCTAATTTCCTGTTTCATCTGCGGTGTCCCTGTATTCTTTGGACTGACGATGGCGGCTTACGCAGGCATCAGCCTGCTGCCGAGTGCGACGCATGACCCTTGCGCCTCGAAAGGTGATAAAACGTGCATGCAACCTCTGGAACACGGCGCGTGAGGCAAGTGGGCTGCATGCGGTGTGTGCGACCTGTTCGCCCGAAACCATCGGAAAAGATG
>JAFGSI010000046.1 GCA_016934715.1 Anaerolineales bacterium | reverse complement strand
CTAAAGAGGGTAGTTTATTTCCACCGGAACGTCAAGATGCGTCTGATGGTTATCCACAGGCGCTGCAAGCGCAGGCGCCGGGTGGCCTCACGGATGATCCCCCTGGCCTGGCGGGCAGGTTGTAACAGGCCCCCCATGCGGTTGTAGATGGACTGCTGATATTCGTCCAACAGGAGGCGGACGGCGTCGGCGGCCTGCGGCAGGTGTTCACTCAGCAGGGCGGCGGCCTCGGCCGGGGTGCGGGCCGGGTCGGCCTCGACCCCTAATTGCTTCAGGCTGCGGTAGACGATCCGGAAGGTGGCCTCCATCGGGGTCAGCCCGGCCATGGTCGCCCAGCGGTCCAGCCAGGCCGGTACGACGACCTCGTTCTGCGCCAGCGAGCGCTTAAGCAGGATCGGTAGCGGGGCGTCGAAACGCCGCTGGTATTCGGAGATCAGTCGGTCGAAGGCACCAAATATATAGGCGAAGGCTGTCCCGACCACGAGCAGTGCGATGGCCCCGAAGATGATCGAGATGCGGCCCAGCGAATTGGCCCGTAGGGAGACATCTGAGCCCGGGTCCTCGACCGGCAGTGCGACCAGCGGCTCCTCGTCCAGTGTGGGAAGCGCTTCGGCCGGTGGGGTGAAGGGCAGCGGGGTAGGGTCTGGGCGGGCCTCGCCCGAGGGGCGGTAGAGCGGCGGCTCGGATGCAGTCGGCTCGAATTCGATCCAGCCGTAGCCGGGGAAGTAAACTTCCGGCCAGGCGTGTGAGTCGCGCTGGCGGACAGTGCGCCAGCCGGTGGAGGCGACCCCTTCGGCAAAGCCGACTGCCAGGCGAGCCGGCACGCCCACAGCCCGCAGCATGACCACTTCAGCGGTGGCGTAGTAGTCGCAGAAGCCGCGCCTGTAATCGAACAGGAACCAGGCCAGTGGGTCGCGCCCGGTGGGCGTCGGCGAGACGGTCAGGCTGTACTCGACCTCAGTGCGCAGATAGTCCGTGATCGCCTGGGCCTTGTCGTAGGGGGTCTCGGCTTCGGCGGTAATCTCCTCGGCCAGATCCACGATGGTCGGCGGCAGGTCGGCGGGCAGCTGCAGGAAGTGTTCGCCCACCCAATCGGGATACTCGGTCCCGGCGCTGCGCAGTTCCAAGACCGTTGGCTCAAGCAGGATGGCGTGGACGATGTATTGTTCCCCGGCCATGATGGGTGTATCCGGGCTGAACAGGATCGGGTCCAGTTCGCCTTCCCCGGCGGGCATGAAGGTCAGGGCTGACGGACGGCTGACCCACACCGGCCGATTGGGGGTGATCATCTGGGCCACGTTCACGTCGGTGGCGTAGACGGTGAACTCGCCGATGACGCCTACCTCACGGTCTGGCAGATCGAGGGATCGGCTGGAAGGACTGAAGCCGCGCACGTAGGAGTCCGTGGTGTGCCAGCGATCATCCCGGTATTCGTCGTAGCTGCGTACGCGCCAGTAGTATCGCGCCTGGTTTCCCATTGCCGGCAGGCGGATGCGGAAGAAGAGGGCGTTGTCAGAGGCGCCCTGCTGGCCGAGGGTCAGGATATCGCCGAACAGGGAGTTGATGGGAATGTGCTCTTCCCGATTCAACCCGGCGACGACGTTGTTGATCTCATCGCGACCCCACAGGTCTTCGGTGAGATTGTCCCAGGCCTGGCGGACGATGCGCACCGGACGGCTGGATGCGGGCGTCACCCAGGCCAGACTGATCAGGATCAGGGCTGCGGCCAGAAAGATGACGTTCAAGTCGGTGCCCGCCTCGGCCGGCAGAAGGATCCGCTTCCGTTCCCAGCCCTGGCGGCGGCGGGCGTAGTGGAGTCGGCCGAGCAGGAGCAGGCTGAAGAGCAGGTAGACGGCCAGGAAGGCGATCCGCCCTTCGGCGTAGGCGTCATACATCTGGATGGCAACCAGGATGACGCCGGATGGCAGGACGGCGGTGACGAAATCCCCCCGGCGGGTCAGGCCATAACCGGCGACCAGGCTGATAACCCAGTAGAGCAGAGCCATAAAGATGACGAAAAGAAACGGGTCTTCCACCGGCTCGCGCGAGAAGAACAGGCCGAGCAGGTGGCCCAACCGGCCTCCCAGCGAGGCCATGCGTTCCAACCAGGCGATGCCAGGGTAGAAGAGTTGGGCGGTCAGCATGGGCAGCAGGACCAGGCTGTAGCCACAGGCCAGGAAAATGACCCCGCGCGTTCCAAAGCGGCTCATGCCCACGGGCAGCCCGATCGCCAGGCCCAGCAGGGCGAACAGGGTGACCACCTCCAGGTCCGCGGTCCAGTCGGTGGCGACCAGGCGCTGGCAGGAGGTCACCAGGGCCAGGGCCAGCAAGGCGACGGAGGAAAGATCCCATAGACTTGACGAGGCACGTTTCACCCTTTGAGTGTACAATAAAAAATACATAACCGTCAATTGCTGTGGAGGTGCTTTTATGATTCCCGTGTGGGATTTCGGAATCCGGATGGTCGTCGCCTTCCAGGGGCTGGGAGACTGGCTGACCCTGCCGATGAAGTTCTTCTCGTTCCTGGGGACCGAGGATTTCTTCATGTTCATCCTGCCGGTGTTGTTCTGGTGCGTTGACATGGGTCTGGGTCTGCGGGTGGGATTTATCCTGATGATTGGCACCTGCTTGAACGACGCGCTCAAGATCGCCCTGCACGGGCCGCGCCCGTACTGGTACGACCCGCAGGCGCGGGCACTCAGCGCTGAAACCTCCTTCGGCGCTCCCTCTGGCCACGCAGAGACAGCGGCCAGCGTGTGGGGCATGCTCGCAGCCCGCCTGCGGCGCGGCTGGGCCTGGGTCGTCGCCATCCTGCTGGCCGTGATCATCGGCCTTTCACGGATCTACCTGGGGGTCCATTTCCCGCATGACGTGCTGCTCGGCTGGCTGGTCGGCGGAATGGTCCTGTGGCTGGTGCTGCGTTTCTGGGACCCGGCAGCGGCCTGGCTGAAGAAGCGCACGACTGGCGGGCAGATCCTATCCGGATTCCTGTTCTCGCTGGCCCTCTTCCTGCCAACCCTGCTGGCTTACGCGCTGGTGCAGGCCAACTGGCAGCTGCCGCAGGCCTGGTTGGATAACGTTGCTTTGGCGCTTCCCGACGGTCCCTTTCCGACCCCCTTTTCGCTTGAAGGGCCGATCTCCAATGCCGGGACGATCTTTGGCCTGGCGGTTGGGCTGGCTTGGCTGACGCGTCTGGGCGGGTTCGAGATGAAAGCACCGTTCTGGAAGTTATTTTTGCGTTACCTGGTGGGGCTGATTGGGGTTGTGATACTTAGGTACGGTCTCAAAGCGATCTTCCCCGAAGGGGGGACTCTCGTGGCTTACCTCTTTCGCTACCTGCGTTACACGCTGATTGGTTTCTGGGTGACGGGCCTGGCGCCATGGGCCTTCCTGCGCCTGAAGCTGGCCGCTCCGGTCGTAAAGTAACTTGCGATTTCTTTACAAATTTGCTGCTGATTGAAAGTGCTTTGATATAATTGGAAGACAATCCACCTGGGTCATTCAAGGTGAAATGACACTCGAACGCGGCACCTTACTCCACAAACGTTACCGGATCGTCGAAATCCTTGGTCAGGGAGGCATGGGATCAGTTTACCGCGCCCTTGACGAGAACCTGGGCGTCGAAGTGGCGGTGAAGGAGAACCTCTTTACCACTGACGAGTATGCCCGCCAGTTCCGCCTCGAAGCGGTCATCCTGGCCAACCTGCGGCACGCCAACTTGCCGCGCGTCACCGACCACTTCGTCATCGGTGACCAGGGCCAATACCTGGTCATGGACTACATCGAGGGCGAAGACCTGCGCCAGCGCATGGAGCGCCAGGGTATCATCTCGGAGGAAGAGGCGATCCTGGTCGGGGCGGCGATGTGCGATGCCCTGGAGTATCTGCATACCCGCAAGCCATCGATCATCCATCGCGATGTTAAGCCTGGCAACGTCAAGATCACACCCGACGGCCGGATCTATCTGGTGGATTTTGGCCTGGCAAAGATCGTCAAGGGCAGCCAGGCGACGACCACCGGGGCGCGCGCCATGACCCCCGGGTATTCCCCGCCCGAGCAGTATGGCACAGCCAGGACGGATCCGCGCACCGACGTCTACTCTCTCAGTGCGACTCTCTATGCAGCCCTGACCGGCGTCATTCCGGAGGACGGACTGGCACGGGCGATGGATAATGTCGACCTGACCCCCCTTCGCAAGCGTAACCCGAAAGTCTCGCGTCGGATGGCGGCTGCCATTGAAAAGGCGATGGCTGTGCATGCCGATGATCGCTTTCAATCGGCGCTGGAATTCAAGGAGGCGCTGCTCTCCTCAAACATCAAGACTCAGCGGGTGGAGGGCGAGATCGTTGTCACCCCGGCTCCTTTTAATGAAAAAGAAGACCTGGATGGCGGGGAAGTCGATGCTCTGCTGCCCGAAAAACCGATTACTTCCCAGATCATCCCATTCTCGCGGCCTTCGTCCCGCCCGCGGCGGCGCAGGCGCGTCCGCACCGGGTGTTGGATCTCATTGTCCTTCGTGCTGGCCTTGATGGTGACAGCCTTGTTGCTGATCATTTTCTGGTCACCGGCGACCACGTACGTGACCGGCTTGATCCGTACGCCCACCGCCACGCCGCTGCCGCCCACCGCCACGCCGCTGCCGCCCACCGAACCGACGCAGACGCCGTTCCTGACGCCCACGCGCACGGCCTACCCGACTGTTGAACCAACTGCTACCGGGACTCCCGATACGCCTGTCGCACCGCCGGATGACTACATCGGGCAGCTGGCCTTTGCTTCTGACCGCAACGGCGTGCCGCAGATCTTCCTGATGAACTGGGATGGCAATGGACGCCAGCGGCTGACCAGTCTGCCCGATGGAGCCTGCCAACCGAGCTGGTCGCCGGATGGCACCCAGATCGTCTTCATCTCGCCTTGCCTTGAGCGGGTGGACCTCTACCAGGACTCTTTGCTCTATATCATGAATGCCGACGGGACGGACGTGACGCCGCTGCTGAATTCCCAGCCGGGCGACTTCGACCCGGCCTGGTCACCAGACGGCACACGGATTGCCTTTACCTCCCTGCGTGACGGCTACCCTCAAATATACGTTCTGGATCTGCGCGATAATGAACTCGCCCGCCTGACGGATACTCCTTCTGATGTACAGGCCCTCCAGCCGGCCTGGTCGCCCGATGGAATCCAGATCGCTTATGCCGTCCGGCGCCTCAGCGTTTCCCAGATTTGGGTGATGAGCGAAACCGGGCGTGGACAGTTCCAGCTCGTGCGCAGCGGGATCGATTTCTGGGATTACCTGCCGGTCTGGTCGCCGGATGGCGAGTTTGTGTATTTCACGCAATCGGCGAGTTCGCGTCTCACCTGGGGTTGGATGATGTTCCTCAATTATGAGCAACGTAGTGATCCCGCCGGGCGGGCGGTCAGGAATAGGGATCTTGCCGTTGATGCAACGTTTTCCTCCGACGGTTTGTGGCTCTATTTCGAATCATCGGTCGACTCGCTCCAATACGACATCTACCGCATGAATGTCGACGGCACCGGACTGTCTCGCGTGACCACCGATCCGGCTCAGGACTTCGACCCGGCCTGGCGGGTAATTCCCTAGATAACTTTCTTGAACGAAGGTCGCCCGCAGAATCTTGGCTGCGGGCGTTTGTGTTTACGTCGGAGTGGGGGTTGGCGTGGAAGTGGGTATCGGTGTGAGGGATGGTGTGGGCGTTGGGCTGGGCGTCGGGCTGGACGTCGGGCTGGGCGCGGTGGTGGGCGTCACGGTGGGCGTCACGGTCGGCGTCGCGGTCGGCGTCGCGGTCGGTGGCTCGGGTGTCAGGGTGGGGGTCGGGGTTGGCAGGCGCAGCCGCAGGCGGATGGTCCGCTCGGCGAAGCCGCCGGAAGTGCTGTGCATATACAGGCGCAGTGAGACCATTTCGCCCTCGATCTGGGTGAGGTTCCAGGTGTAGGCGTTGGTGGCACTGGAGGCCGGGATCAGGATGTCGCCGGCCAGCGTGATCCAGGTTGATGGGTCGTCTCCGCTGCCGTAATCCAGGTGGAAGAAGTGGAAGTTGGGGGCATTGGCGATTACGTTGATCTCGAGCACCGGTGAGGTGATCTCCTGCCCGTCGGTCAGGCCGACGAACTCCAGGGTGGGCTGCGGGTCGCCGGCTGCGCAGGCCCGGTCGGGGGCAAAGTCTGGGCCATCGCTGAAGCCCATCGAATGGATCCAGTCCTGGCCGTTGGCGTCGCTGGCCAGCCACAGCCGGGCGAACGGGTCGCTGACATTTATGTACAGCCCATCATAGGTGAACTCATCGCAGGCCTCGGCTGCCTCCAGCCCGGTCCAGGTGTCAACGGTCAGTTGCTGCCAGATGTCCTCTTCAGCGGGCAGGGGCGGCTGGTCAGCAGCGAAAAATTCGGTCTGCAGGGAGGGGCAATGGTCGGAGGGCGCTGCGCCGGTGGCAGCGCAGATGGTGTGCTGGACCACGCCGGGCGGGGCGATGAAGGAGGACGGGTTGCCGCCGGTGAGTTCCTGGATTCCAGCCATCATGAACTGAGACCAGATCGGCGCCGCCCCGCTCAGACCGGTGGTATTCTGCATCGGGGTGTAGTCGGCGTTGCCGACCCATACGCCGACGACCAGGTCGGGAGTGTAGCCAAGGGTCCAATTGTCGCGAAAGTCGTTGGTGGTACCGGTCTTGGCGGCGGCCGGAAAGGGCAGGTTGAGGATCGAACTGGAGCCGAACATCGGGCTGCGGGCGACGTTGTCGGAGAGGATCGACGAGATCAGGAAGGCATGCTCGGGACGGATGACCTGTTCGCCCTCGGGCGGCTCGTATTGATAGACGACGTTGCCATCGAAGTCGACGATCCGCAGGATCGCCACTGGCGGGACGCGCTGACCGCCATTAGCGAAGACGGCAAAGGCCCCGGTCATCTCGAACAGGCTGACGTCGCCGCCGCCGAGGGTCAGGGAGAGGCCGTAGTCGTCGCGGGTCAGGCTGGTGATACCCAGCCGCTCGGCCATGGCGATCATGCCGTCGCGCTCAGGCGTCTCGGGGTTGTCGAAGATGCCGACGAAGTTCAGGGTCTTGACAGCCGGGATGTTGTATGAATTGGCCAGTGCCGAGCGCACCGTCACCGGACCGTGGAAGCGGCCGTCGTAATTAACCGGTACGTAGGGCTCACGCGGGTCGTTCGGCTGGCCGGAGGGTGGAAAGTTGGAGGGTACGTCCCAGATCAGCGTGGCGGGGGTCCAGCCCATTTCGAAGGCTGCCACGTAGGTGATCGGTTTGATCGACGAGCCGGGCTGGCGGGTCTGGCTGGTGGCCATGTTGACCTGGCCGGAGATTTCGACGTTGTAGAAATCAGCTGAGCCTACCATGGCGAGGATCTCGCCGGTGGATGGGTCGATGGCTACCAGGGCGCCGTTGGTGACGTGGCGGTCGGCCAGGGTGGCCACCTGGGTGGTGACGATCTCCTGGGCCATGTTCTGCAGGAGCGGGTCAAGGGTGGTGTAGACGGTGAACCCGGAGCGGTAGATCGTCTGCGGGTCATAGAGTGCCTCCAGTTCGGCCCGGACGAACTGGGCCCAGTGCGGGTAGGGCACGTCGATCACCGGCGGCCGGAAGGGATACTCCTCGATCTCGGCGGCTGCCGTGGCAGCGGCGGTCACGTCGACGCAGATCCGGGCAGGGCTGTTGCTGACGTAGATGCAGCCCTCCTCCTGGCTCAACTGGTACATCAGCACGATGACGTCCCGGTGGCGATGCAGGGTGGCTTCGGGGTTGGTGTAGATGTCGTAGATGGCAGGGGCCTGTGGCAGGCCGGCCAGGAAGGTAGCTTCGCCGAGGGTCAGATCAGAGGCGCTCTTACCGAAGTAGGTCTGGGCGGCCGCCTCAATGCCGTAGGCCAGGTTGCCGTAATAGGCCTCATTCAGGTAGAGTTCAAGGATCTCATCCTTGGTGTACCGCCGGGTGATCTCGGCGGCCAGGATGGCCTCGCGGATCTTGCGCCAGTAGCTTTGCTCATAACGCTCCTCGGGACTCAGCAGCAGGGTGCGGGCAAGCTGCTGGGTGATGGTCGAAGCGCCCGAGACGGTCTCGCCGCTGGTCAGGTTCTGCCAGAAGGCGCGCAGGATAGCAATCGGGTCGAAGCCGGGGTGAGAATAGAATTCCTTGTCCTCGGTGGCAATGGTCGCTGCCACCAGGTAAGGAGAGATCTGGGTTAGTGGGACGTGTGTGCGCCGTCCGGCGGTCGGGTCATTGATCTCGTAGATGACGTTGCCGTCCCGGTCGAGGATGCGGGTGGTCTCGAACTGGGAGGCGCGCTCTTTCAGGTCCTCCACCGAGGGAAGCGTGGCAGCGATGGTGTAATACTGGTAGATGACGAAGGCCACCGCCAGCAGGGCCAGGGCGACCAGGGTGAACAGGCTGTAGATCATGCTGCGCAGGAGGCAGCCCCAGATCCGGCGTCCGGAATTGGTCCGGCGGGTACGTCCGGTGGTACCGCGCGGCCGCAGGCCGGTGAAGAAGTTCCGCAGGTGGTTGGCCAGGGTGGGGGTGGCAGGTTTCCGGCTCCTCTGACGGGGGGCAGGAGGGGGGGCATGCTGATACGCCGCCGGGGTGACCCGCGTGGCGTCGACGTCGATCTCCTCGACCCGCCGCGGCAGGGGCATACCGTGCTGGTCCACGGCCGGGCGCTGTACGTGGCGGGTCGTCCCGTTGGGCGTGGCCGCTACGGCGGCCTGCTCTTCCCGGGTTGCCTCTTCGGAGGCGGTCAGGCGATGGAAACGTTGGCGCGGATCTTCCGGATCTTGATTTTCCATGAGATTCCTTTATGCCGGCCTGTTCATCACCAGAACGCTCCAGGTGCCTTTCATCACTGTCTCGTCATCCTGGTTCTTGACCTGGATACCGACGATCAGCGACCCGGCGCTCAGGCGCGGCAGGGATCTGGTCTGATCCACATCCATTTCGACATGGATGGTGTCACCCAGGAAGACCGGTTTGACGAACTTCCAGTCACTGATCTCGCGAAAGGCGATCACCGTGCCTTCCAGCACGTTGGTGCGCATCAGCAGGCCAGAGGCGATCGAGAGACACAACAGACCGTGGGCAATGCGCTGCCCAAAGGGGGTCGATTGGCTGTAGTGTGCGTCGGTATGGATCTGGTTGTAATCGCCGGACAGGCCGGCGAATGCCATCACATCAGCCTCGGTGACGGTGCGGCCGGCCGTGCGCAGGTGCTGGCCGGTTTCGAACTCTTCGAAATACATCCCGCGTGGATAGGTGTTCGACATGACTCTGCTCCTTGTTGCGATTAGGTTAATTCTAGCACAAACACGGTCCGCATGCGTTCGGGACGTTGAGCGCGCATGGCACAAGAATGGACACGCCAAAACCTTTGACCAATGGCCCAACTGCCCGTATACTCTACGTATGCGTGACTGGTACCTTGGTCCCGGCGACCCACTCTCCTTGACCCTGGCGGCGGATTTCCGCCTGTGTGAGCCGGATTACACCAACGACCACATCTGGGAACTCGTCCCCGGTGGAGGCGACCCACCGGCCCTGGCCCTGCGCACGACCTATGGTCTGCGGGCCCGCCTGATGCGCCTCTTTCCGCGTTTTACCCTGGGTGGCAAGAGCATCAGCGATCCGTCCGGGTTTGCCGTCCCGGTGCATGTAACCCGTTTTTATCCCAACTTCCTGACGCTCGCCTTTTCCCCGTTCGAAGGGATCGCGGTCGCGGCCGAATACTGGATCCCGGATTCACAGGTGGTCGCCGGGCGCTTCAACGTAACCAACCGCAACAGCGCCCCAGTCTCGCTGCTGCTCGAATTGTGCGGACAGCTCGTCCCGCAGGATGGCAAGAGCCTGGCCCCGGCTTCCATGCAGTCGGTCAACGTTCTGGCTGGGTGCAGCGCCGACCTGGCACCGGTGGTCTTCATCACCGGCGGGCCCCAGCCAGGGCCGGGTCCTTACCCATCCCTGATCCTCGACCTGGCCCTGGCCGCCGGAGGTGACCGCACCCTGACCTGGGTCCAGGCTGCCCGGCCGACGGCAGAGGAGTCTTTCGATCTGGCCCGCCGCACGGCAGCCCGTCCGTGGGAGGCCGAACGGGTACGGCTTGAAATGGTTAACACCGCTCAGACTGTCGAGGTCCGCACCGGTGATCCCGATTGGGATGCAGCCCTGGCTCTTAGCCAGAAGGTAGCCAGCAGCCTGATCTTTGGCAGCGGGGAGCAGCTTCCCTATCCGTCCTTCGTCCTGGCCCGTAGCCCTGATCACGGCTACTCGCTGCGCGGCGACGGGAAGGATTATCCCTATCTGTGGAGCGGCCAATCCCCGCTGCATGCCTGCTACCTGGAGAGCCTGTTGCCCGGACAACCCGAGCGGGCAGTCGGCCTGTTACGCAACTTCCTGGCCCCGCAGAAGGAGGATGGTTTTATCGATTGCCGCCCGGGGCTGGCGGGTCAGCGCGGACGCTGGCTGGCAGCCCCCATGCTGGTCTCACTGGCCTGGAAGGTCTACCAGCGCACCGGTGACCGGCAATTCATTAAGGAAGTCTTCCCATCCCTGCAGGCATTCTGCCGCTTGTGGCTGACCGAGGCCCACGACCGTGACGGGGATGGTTTTTGCGAATGGGCACATCCCCTGCAGACCGGCTTCGAGGATCACCCTGCCTTCACCATCTGGCATGGTTGGGGCCAGGGGGCCGACATTTCGTTGGCCGAGAGCCCGGCCCTGGCGGCCATGCTGTACCGCGAACTGCGCCTGCTGTCGCACATCGCCGGGGAGATCGGATACACCGTTGAACGCCAGACGCTCGAGATGATGGCTGCCACCCAGCGCTTGCTGGTCGAGGAATGCTGGAATGCCGACGCGGCCCTGTACCACTATCGTGACCGCGATACCCATGCCAGCCTGCCTGGCAAGCAGATTGCCAAGGGCCGCGGCGAGGGGGCCATTGTCGTCGACCAGTTGTTCTCGCAGCCGGTCCGCGTCCTGGTTCAGTTGCGCTTCAACGGCGAGGTCACCCGTCGTCCGACGCTGGTGATCAAGGGCCGGGAGGGGCGACGTGCCGCGAACGAGAATCTGGAGCGGATGGACTTCCAGTGGGGGCCGGGGATCGCCGCGGCTACAAGCCGCAGGGTCTACACCGCTCTCAACCAGGTCGAGATCCAGGGCCTGGAGAAGCGCGACCAGGTGCTGGTCCGGACGGTCAACTATGCCTGCGAGGACCACACGCTGTTTCTGCCGCTGTGGGCCGGGATACCCAACATCCGCCGCGTCCAGGCGCTGGTCAACCGGACCCTGTTCGACGCCGGGCGCTTTGGGCGTCCCTTCGGGGTGCCGGCCTGTACTACGGCGGCCATTCCCGGCCTGGGGGCGGGCAATGGAGATGGATCGGAAGACATCTGTCTGGGAGTCCATTTGCCATGGAATCAGTTGATCGCCGAGGGGCTGCTGGCCTATGGCCTGCGCAGCGAGGCGGCTCAGTTGACCGCCCGCCTGATGGCTGCCGTGATCGAAAATCTCAAGAAACAGCGCGCCTTCTATCAAGTCTATCATTCCGAGAGCGGAGCAGGCCTTGGGGAACGCAATGCTCTGCCGGGCCTGGCCCCACTCGGGCTGTTCCTGCAGGTGCTGGGCGTCGAGTTCCTTTCGGCCACCCAGGTCCGCCTGAGCGGGAAGAACCCCTTCCCGTGGCCAGTTACGGTAAAATATAGAGGCATGCATGTGACCCGCCAGGCAGAACAGACCACGATAGTCTTTCCGGATGGTCAACTGCTTACGCTGGACGATCCGACCGATGGCGTGGTCACCATGGATTGAGGAGGCGATATGGAAAATCCCCCCATTCGATATCTGATGGCCGCAGTCGTACAGGAACAGGATGTGGACCTGGCCGGGCGGGCGTTGAGCCTGCTGGGCATCCCGGTCTTCCACCTGGCCAGTTCAGGTGGTTTCCTGGGCCGGCGCAACGCGACCCTGATGATTGGCCTGCCGGAAGGCATGGAGACGCAGGCCCTGACTGCGCTGCAGAAGGCCTGCCGCCAACGGGTCGAGTACCTGGCCATCCCGCTGGAGGGGTCGCCTCTCCCCCTGCCCACGCCTGTCCCGGTGACGGTCGGAGGCGCGACGGTCTTCACCCTTTCCGTAGACCACTACGAGGAGTTTTAACCATGAAGATGATTATTGCGGTCATCCGTGACATCGACTTTGACCCCGTGACCCAGAGCCTGACCTCCGCCGGTTTTCGCGTGACGCGCATTTCCTCGACCGGCGGCCTGCTTCGGCGCGGCGTCGCCACCCTGTTGATCGGCGTCGAGGACGAGAACGTCGAGGCGGCGATTACCGTCGTACGCCAGGCGGTCAGCCCGGCCAGCGAAGAGGAGAAGCGGGCGACGATCTTCGTTGTCCCGGTCGAGAACTACACCCAGGTCTGATCGCATGAACAGTGAATTGTCTTTGACTGTGATTCTGGTGGGATTTTACCTGCTGTAGATGGTGGCCGGGTTATTCATTCTACCGGTGCTGGCGACCCTCCAGCCGGAGGCCGAATTGTTCGCCATGATCGATTCTGAAGATCCGTAAATCATTGATCCCAATATCGGCGGGGCGAAATCTCTGAGCAAGTGATCATTCCCACACCATTCGCTTTAGAAATCAGGAGATGCAAAATGATAAAGCGCCTTGCCGTTTTGTCCAGTGTATTTATTTTTCTGATGGCCAATGCCGCCTGTCTCGGAGGAACACCGGCCGGGTCCTCGGATCAGGTCGCGACGATCGTCGCCTCCACCCTCCAGGCCCTGCCCCCCGCCGAGGTGCCGACGGACACGCCGGCTGACGCTGTCCCACCTGAAGCGAACGGGGGTCTGCCCCGCAGCCTGTACTACCTGGCCCCGGATGGCGGTGGACTGCTGCAAATCCACCGCATGGCAACCGATGGAGTCACCACGACGCAGCTGACCTTCGAACCAGCCACCGTGAGTTCTTTCGATGTCAACCCCGCCGACGGTCGGCTTGTCTTCGTGGCCAATAACCAGCTCGTGCTGGTTGCCGGCGACGGCTCAGGTCGACAGCTGCTCATGGACTGCGGCCCGACGAACCAAGAGGAACCCTACCTTAACCGGGTTTCCAGCCCGCGCTGGGCGCTGGACGGCAATACGATCGCCTTCGGCTGCCAGGGGCTGAATTTCTACACGCTCAGCGTTGGCACCTATGTCAACGTGCTCCCCAATGTCTACGACCAGACCAGCGGATTCTCCATCCCGCGCGAGCTCTTCAGCCCAAGCGAGTACTCGCCCGATGGTTCGATGCTGCTGCTCAGCATCAGCTGGTATGAGGGCGGTACATATGCGATCTACCTCCCCGCCACGAATACCCTGGTCCGCCCGGACCACGAGGGCATCTTCTGCTGCTCGGAGACCTGGTCGGCCGACAGCAGCGCCGTCTACGTGGCCAGCCCATTTCTGGGGATGATCTCTTCCGGTCTGTGGCGCTTCAATCCCGACGGTCGCGTGGATGTTCTGATCCCTAGCGAGGACCCGCCAGGAACCTTCCACTTCGCCGCCGAGGCTTACCTGGGTCCTGGCGACCAGTTGTATTATTTTTATGCCAGCCTGCCGAACTATCCAGACAGCGGCAGCACCCCCCTGACCCTGGTCCGCTCTGCAGCGGATGGAGTCACTGGCCGGACCCCGGTTCTGGTGGAGAGTTTTGCCGATATCAACCAGGCCCTGTGGCTGCCGGACGCCAGCGGTGTGATCGTTGTCCAGCCGACCGCTCCCGACATGTACTATGGCGGCCAGGCGACGCTCTTCTACACCGACGGACGGTTGGCCGTGCCCCTGCTGCCCTTCGCCCAGGACATGCGCTGGGGGCCGTGACCCGAGAACTGTTCTAAAAAAAACAACCCGAGGGAGAGAGACCACCCGATGCGGTGGTTTCTCTTGCTTCTTTGAAGATCAGCCTGGCAGTCCACCTCATTCCAGCACGAAATTGTCGATCAGTCTGGTCTTACCCACGTAGACCGCCATCGAGAGCAGGGCCCTGCCCTCGATCCGATCCAGTTCCTCCAGAGTATCGAAGTCGGCACAGGAAACATATTGCAGTTTCGCCAGTGGCTCGGATCCGATCGTCTCGCGCACAATTCGACGCAGGGCCCCGGCATCCCGTTGGCCCTGGTCGTAGGCGGCCCGGGCGGCGGACAGGGCCCGGTAGAGAACCGTGGCGGCCTGGCGTTGTTGGGGGTCGAGGTAAGTGTTGCGGCTCGACATGGCCAGCCCGTCGGGCTCGCGCATGATCGGGCAGACGACGATCTCGATCGGGAAATCCAGATCACAAGTCATGCGCCGGAGGACGGCTGCCTGTTGAGCATCCTTCTGTCCGAAATAGGCTTTTTCCGGCCCAACGGCGTTGAACAGCTTGGCGACAACGGTTGTCACACCGCGGAAGTGCCCCGGGCGCTGGGCCCCTTCGAGTGGGGTGGTCAGGCCCGCGACCTCGACCCAGGTCTGGAACCCGGGCGGGTACATGCTCTCGGGCGTGGGAGTCCAGACCAGGTCGACCCCGGCTGCCTCCAGCAGGGACAGGTCGCGCGGCAGGTCGCGCGGGTAGCTGGCCAGGTCCTCGTTGGGACCGAACTGGGTCGGGTTGACGAAGATGCTGACTACCACGCCGGCGCAGTCCCGGCGGGCATGTTCGACCAGTGAGATGTGCCCGGCATGCAGGTACCCCATGGTGGGGACGAAGCCCACCGGACCGGGGAGTTTGGCCCGGGCCTGGCGCAGTTCGGCGAAGGTGGTGACGACGATCATTATTCCTCCTGGCAGGCTTGTGTTGTGGGTCTCGATCCGGCGCCCTTCGACAGGCTCAGGCGCCTGCTCGCCCACGTTGTGCTCAGGGGCAGCGCGGCTCGGCCCGCGGCGGGGATTCCTGGCCGAAGGCCTCGTAGACCGGGATGCCCTGCCACTCGGGCGGCAGGGTCAGGTTCAGGGCCCAGGCAGCAGTGGCGGCGGTATCGGTGATGTTGATCGGCAGTCCCAGCCCGCCGGGCAGGACCCCCGGCCCGTTGATCACCCAGGGGATGGTCATGTCCTCGGGCTGGGTTGTGCCGTGCAGGAAGCCATGACCGCCGTGGTCGGCGGTAACGATGATGAGCGTTCTCTCCCTCAGCCCGGAGGCCTGCAGGGCCGCCAGCAGGTTGCCGAGGGCTTCGTCGGCCCGGCGCAGGACGCTCAGATACTCGGGCGAGAGCCAGCCGTACTCATGACCCATCCAGTCGGCGGTAGGGAAGTGGATGAACAGCACTCCGAATCCGACGGGGATGATCTCACGGACCACGTATTCGGTGATGACCAGGTCGCGGTCGTTGATGTAGGTGAAATGGTCCAGGCTGGAGGGTTCGGTCACCTGCTGGAGTTTTTCCTTGCCGACCACCATGACGGTTCGTAGGCCGGCGGCGTGAGCCAGGTCGAACAGGTCGGTGCCGAGGGCATACCCCTGGGATGGATCGTAATCGTTCCAGTTGACGGCATGCTGGTGCGGGCACAGACCGCTCAGCATGGAGGCATGGGCCGGCAGGGTGCCGCTCGGGTAGATTGTCTGGGCAACCAGGCTGTAGGCCCCGGCCTGGATCAGGTTCAGCAGGACGGGCATTGGGGCCTGGGGGATGGCGTCGGGGCGCAGGCCGTCGATGCTCAGGATCAGCACCCGGCTGACTTCGGGCCGCGTCTCAGTCGGGGCCAGGGTCGCAGTGGCCGTCGGGGGCAGGGGCGTAAAGGTCGCCCGGGGGAGAAAGGTTGCAGGTAGGGTTGGCGGAGGCGGGGAAACGGTGGGCAGACAGGCACCCAGGAGGATGGCGAGGAGGACAAGCGGAGATAGGAGACGAGGGCGGGGCACCTGGCAAATCCTTATTGACTTTTCGAATCGATGTGCATAAGTGAATAGGCCGCTTCTGCTTCTTTTTGCGTAGGGGCCTTTATTTTCGCAGATCGCAGATTACCTGGTAACCAGTGCTGTGACGTGCGGGAGAGGCCACACCCCCCCCAACTTCGTTTGAGTGGATACAGTTCTTTTTATGGGAGGCCGGTTCGAAGAGGTTGGTCGAAAAGTGGATGGAGGCCTGGGGAGCCGGCCGCAGGAGCAGGCGCAAGAGCCGCGGGTTTTATGCAAGGTCTGCCGCCTGAACCCCTGTGCGAAAGCGGGGCTCAGGCGGCAGAAAGAGTCCTACCATTATTCTTTCATCTTTTCCAGTTCATCGACCAGATTGGACAGCACGTCGAACCCGCCCTGCCAGAAGGCCTCGGAGTTGATGTCGATGCCGGCCTCGGCGCAGATCTTGGCCGGGGCTTCCGAGCCGCCAGCGGCCAGAATCTTGAGGTAGCGTGGCTTGAAGGCCTCGCCCTCGGCTCTGAACTGCTGGTAAAGAGCCAGGACGAGCAACTGCCCGAAGGCGTAGGCGTAGACGTAGAATGGGGTGTGAAAGATATGCGGGATCGAAACCCACTCCCACTTGAACTCATCGCCGACCTCGACCGAGTCGCCGAACTGCTCGTGGAGGTTCTCCAGATAGGCGGCGGCCAGTTCGTCGACCGAGGCATTGTCTTGGATCATCTCATGGGCCCGTTTTTCGAACAGGGCGAAGTAGGACTGGCGCATGATCGTGGCGTAGGCATCGTCCACCTGGCGGAAGAGCAGATCGCGTCGCACGGCCTCGTCGGTCTCACTGGCCAGCAGCTTGTCGACCAGCATCATCTCGCCGAAGGTGGAGGCCGTCTCAGCCAGTGGCAGGGACGAGTGGAAGGTGAAGACGCTGTGGTCGGCGGCCATCATCGAGTGGATGGCGTGGCCGAGTTCGTGGGCCATGGTGGCCACATCGTCGGCATGGCCCTGGTAGTTGAGCTTGACCCACGGCGTCATCCCGGGGATGACCGAGGCGCAGAAAGCGCCGCTCTGCTTGCCCTTGCGGACCTCACTGTCCATATGGTTCTCATCGAGGACCCGCCGGGCCAGGGTGGCCAGGTCGGGGTGGAAGGAGGCGAACGAGTCCAGGACCATTTCGGCGGCCGGGCCGAACTCGTAGGTCTTTTCAGATTTGACCACCGGGGCATAGATGTCGTAGCGGCGCAGGCGGTCCACGCCGAGCAGGCGGGCCTTGAGGCGGAAGAAGCGCTGGAAGATGGTCGCGTTCTCGCGAGCCACCTTGAGCAAGGCCTCGACGGCTTGGTCGGGGACGTCGTTGCCCAGGTTGCGAGCGGCGATAGGTTCAGCGAAGTGGCGCAGAGACAAGTTCTCGTTCCGCCAGTCGCGCACCAGGGTCTGGTACATTTGGCCGAGGACTGGCCCGTCATCGCCGTAGACGCGGTAGAGTTCCTGGTAGGCGCGCGCGCGCGCATCCGGGTCGGGCAGGCGGACGAGGGCCATCAGTTCACCGCGCGTCATTTCCCGGACCTGGCCGTCCACTTCGACCTTGAAGACATAACGGTTGGTGAGGGCATCGTAAAGTGTGACCAGGGCGCTCGAGCCGGTGACGTTCTTCAAGTTGACGATCTTCTCCTCGGCTTCGCTGAGGGTGTGCGGCTTGAACTTGCGCATGACTTCCAGGTAGTAGCGGTAGTCACCGGAGGCGCTCATCAGGCGGGCGGCGTTGACCTGGTCGAGGTCCTTCCACCATAAGCTAAAGAACAGGGTCCGGTTCTCCATTTCGGCCATGAACTGCTGGATGCGCCCCAGCAGGGCCTGGATGCGCTGGTCCTGGGTGTCGGCGGCGAAGGCCAGCCCGGCAAAGGAGTACAACTTGTGCGCCAGGCGGGTGGCCTCTTCAATATCCTGAACCACCTCGAGGAAACTGCTGACCGCTATGTCGGACTTGAGCTGCGGACGCAGTTTCTCGAAGCCGGCGACCTGCTCGTCAAGTTGGGTGAAGGCCCCCTCCAGTTCCGGGCCTTCGAGGCCGGGGAAGAGGTCGATCAGGCTCCAGGGGGAAAGTTGATAGCTCATGAGAATCTCCTCGTTTACGGACTAAACATTAAAACGGATGTGGACGATCTCGCCGTCCTTGACGATGTACTCTTTACCTTCCAGGCGGAGTTTGCCTTTGGCCTTGGCCTCGACCAGGCTTCCCAGATCGACCAGGTCCTGGTAGGCGGTCACTTCGGCGCGTACGAACCCCTTCTGCAGGTCGGTGTGGATCTCACCGGCGGCCTCCAGGGCGGTCGCCCCGCGGCGCACAGTCCAGGCCCGCACCTCGTCCTCCCCGACAGTGAAAAAGGACTGCAGGCTGAGCAGATCGTAGGAAATCTTGATCATCCGGTTGAGACCGAGCTCTTCGATGCCGTACTCCTGCATGAAGAGGGCTGCGTCGTCTGCCGGGAGCTGGGCGATCTCCATCTCCAGTTTGCCCTGCAAGGCCGCGACCGGCGCATCGGTCTGCACCTGGGGAGCTGCCTGGCCCTCACCCAGGTTGAGCAGGACGAGCTGCGGCTTGCGGGTCAGCAGGCCGAAACCGGAGAGATATTTCTCCTCCTCGGCGCTGACCTCAACTCCGCGCAGCGGTTTCTCCGTTGACAGGATCTCGTGCAGGCGCTTGAACAGGGTTGTCTGGCGCTCGTTTACGACCTTGTCGGTGCCGCCCTTGCGGCGCTCCTCGTCCAGGCGCTCCAGCTTGCGCTCGACGGCGATCAGATCATTGAGCAGCAGTTCGCTGTCCATCGTGACCACATCCCGGGCTGGGTCGACGCTCCCTGCTGGATGTGGGACGTTCTCGCCGGGGAAGCAGCGCACCACGTGGATCAGCCCGTCCATCTGGGTCAGTTGGTTGAGCAGCGGGCCGGATATCCCGCTTCTGGCCGCGCCGCCCTCCAGGCCGGCGATGTCGGCGTAGGTGACCTTGGCGAAGATGGTCTTCCTGGGATTGAACATCGCCGAGAGCGCATCGACACGCGGGTCGGGGACGTCGACCACGGCGGTGTGGACCTCGATCCGGCCGGCCGAGGCGGTGGTCGGCGCGTCGCCACGCGTCAGGGCGTTGAAGAGGGTTGTCTTTCCAGATTGGGGCAGGCCGATAATTCCGAGTTTCATCTTGACCTTATCTTTGGGAGTGGGTATACTTCCTTCGCGAGAGCCGGAGTGGCGGAACTGGCAGACGCGCACGACTCAAACTCGTGTGGGCATAGCCCTTGTGGGTTCGATCCCCACCTTCGGCATTATACTTTTCTTGTCGGAATGTGTAAACAAATCCTGTGGATATGGTAGACCCCGTTCCCCTTCTGGCTACAGAGGGGCTTTTGTCTTGGATTGCAGTCGCCTGGCAGCCTTTCCGGAGGGGTTGACATCCGGCCTGCTTCTCATGTAAGATGGGGGCTGTCAGGGAGTAGCGCCCGTTTGCCCCATCGGCACGGGACAGGTCATCGTCAGGACGCGGCCAGGCCCTTCGCAGTATCCAGGGTAAACCGCCGGTGACTTGTGCGCCTGCGAGCGTTCGCGAGACTGCCATTGGGTAGTCTCGCTTTGTGTTCTGTCAGATTGACTGTTTGAAACGTGCAATATGGGATATCATACGGTAACATGCTACACGAGGAGGACTTATGCCTGCTCTGAATGATACCCTGGCCGTGGTCATGGGCGGCGGGCGCGGCCAGCGCTTGTATCCATTGACCAAGTTGCGTTCCAAGCCTGCCGTCCCGATCGCCGGAAAATACCGCTTGATCGACATTCCGATCAGCAACTGCATCAACTCGGGCATCTACCGGATCGCTGTCCTGACCCAGTTCAACTCCCACTCCCTGCACCGCCACATCACCCAGGCCTACAACTTCGACACCTTCCACATCGGCTGGGTGCAGATCTTCGCCGCCGAGCAGACCCCCGACTCGGCCGACTGGTACCAGGGCACGGCTGACGCCGTCCGCAAGCAGTTGTTCCAGATCAAGTCCAGCCAGGCCGAATATGTCCTGATCCTGGCCGGGGACCATCTCTACCGTATGGACTACAGCGAGATGTTTGATTACCACTGCGAGAACAAGGCCGATGTCACTGTGGCGGTCCAGTCGGTGGCGAAGAGCGAGGCCACCCGCCTTGGCTTGTTGAAGAAAGAATCCGACGGGCGCATCTCGGCTTTCGTGGAGAAGCCCAAGGATCCTGCGGTCCAGAAGCAGTTCGTCAGCCGGAACGATAAAAAACGGCCGTTCCTGGCTTCCATGGGAATCTATCTCTTCAACACCGATGTCCTGGTCGACGTCCTGAACCAGTACCCGGACTTTGACGATTTCGGCGGCGACGTGCTCCCGCATGCCATTGGCGCCCATTCCGTGTACGGCTTTGATTTCGAGGGCTACTGGCGTGATATCGGGACCATCCGCTCGTTCTACGAGACCAATCTCGAACTGACCGTGCAGGACCCGCCTTTTAATTTCCACGACTCGAACCATCCGATCTACACCCACGCCCGCTTCCTGCCCGGCTCATCGGTTGAGGACAGTCGCTTGAAGGACGTCGTCCTGGCGGAGGGCTGCCTCATCCAGAAGTCGGAGATCAGCCATTCGGTGGTCGGCGTGCGCAGCGTCATTTCCGCAGGGACCAAGGTCCGCGACAGCATCCTCATGGGGGCCGACTACTTCACCGACGAGGCCGGCGGCGATCCGGCCCTGCCGGCAATCGGTGTCGGCCCGAACGGTTCGATCTCCGGCGCGATCATTGACAAGAACGCCCGTATCGGGGCCAACGTGACGATCAAGCCCTTCCCGCCAGGCACGGACATTGTCACCGAGAACTGGACTGTCCAGGACGGGATCGTCGTCATCCCCAAAAACGCCATCATCTTTCCCGGTACCCGCATCGAACCCGGCAAGTAACCTTTCCGGACCCCGGTCCGGTTCATCCTACGAACGGGAGAGTTCCACACCTGATGAATCAGCCTACAGCATCCATTGATGATGTCCCTGAGCCGCTGAAAGAGGAGTGGCACGCACTGCCTGTCGAGAGTGTCCTTGAGCACCTGCAAGTTCAGGAAAATGGCCTGACCTCTGAAGAGGCTGCCAAACGCCTGGCGCACTATGGTCCCAATCAGCTGGGTGAAGCGCCGCGCCCCGGTTTCTTGAAGATGCTCTGGGATCAGATCAACAGCTTCGTAGTATGGCTGCTTATCGTGGCGGCCCTGATCTCCGGGATCATCGGCTGGAACGAGTATCGCCACAGCGGTGAGACGGCCGAATTCATCGAAGCTGGCGCAATCCTGGCCATCGTTGTTTTGAATGCCGGTCTGGGCATCATCCAGGAACGGCGGGCCGAGGAGGCCCTGGCGGCGCTTAAGAAACTGGCTGCCCCCGAAGCCCAGGTGCTGCGCGATGGGCACCGCATCATGGTCTCCTCGCCCGAGCTGGTCCCTGGGGATATCGTCTTCCTGGAGGCCGGGAACTTCATTCCAGCCGACGTGCGCCTGCTGGAGGCGGTCAATTTGCGGGTCGAAGAGGCTTCGTTGACCGGCGAATCACTGCCGGTCCAGAAGAATGCCGCCAGCGTCCTGAAAAAAAACGTGCCGTTGGGCGACCGCCGCAACACCGCCTTCATGGGGACGACTGTCGCTTACGGGCGCGGGCGCGGCGTCGTCACGGGAACGGGGATGCGTACCCAGTTGGGGCTGATCGCAGAGATGCTCTCCGGCGTCGATGTGGAGGAGACGCCTCTGCAGCGCCGCCTCGATCAGCTGGGCCGCATCCTGTCGATTGGCTCTCTCATCCTGGTGGCGGTGGTCTTTATCGTGGCGCTGATCAATTACACTGTGATCGGAGGGCTGTTCAGCGGCCCGCTGGAATACTTCCGGACGTATGCCCGCGAGATCACCGAAGTCTTCATCATCGCCATCAGCCTGGCGATCGCGGCCGTGCCCGAGGGACTGCCGGCAGTGGTGACGATCAGCCTGGCGCTGGGGATGCGCGAGATGGTCAACCGTCACGCCCTGATCCGCCGGCTGTCGTCGGTCGAAACCCTCGGCTCGGCGACCGTCATCTGCTCGGATAAGACCGGTACCCTGACTCAGAACGAGATGACCGTCACCCGCCTGTGGGCCGACGGTGAGTTTGTCGAGGTGAGCGGCTCGGGCTACACGCCTCAGGGAGAATTCCGGGTCGACGGCAAGACGGTCGACCTGACAAAATACCCGGCTGTTCTGACGGCCCTCTGGCTGGGCGTGCTCAACAACGATTCGGAACTGGAAAGCACCGGCGAGAGCGACGAGAAGCAGACCTACCGCATCGTGGGCGACCCGACGGAGGGCGCCTTGCTCGTGGCGGCCGCCAAGACCGGAGCCCTACCGGTGACGGTCAAGGCGGCCTATCCGCGCGAGAATGAGGTTCCCTTCGACTCGGAACGCAAGCGCATGATCACCATCCATGATGTCGAGGACCCGCATCCGGAGGACCTCTCTCCTTTCTATGACGACAAGCACCGCGGCTGGGACGTGGTGGCGGTCAAAGGCGGACCGGATGTGGTCCTGGGCCTGTGTACCCATTACCAGGGCATGGACGACAAGCCGCGTAAACTTGACGAGAAGACGCGCATGCGCATCCTGGCTGCCAACGATGTCATGACCCAGGATGCCCTGCGTGTGCTCGGTGTGGCCTACCGGCTCGAAAAAGACGTTCCTGACGGTGAGATCAAGGTCGACGAACTCGAACGCGACTTGATCTTTGTCGGCTTGCTGGGGATGATCGACCCGGCGCGCGAGGAGGTCAAGGAGGCCCTCGAAACTGCCGCCCAGGCGGGTATCCGCACGGTGATGATCACCGGCGACTATCCCAACACTGCCCGGGCGATCGCCGAGGCCATCGGTCTGCTGCACCCGACCCACAAGGTCGCCACCGGCGCTGACGTGGACCGGATGTCCGACGACGACCTCCGGCGAGAAATCCGAATCACCGATGTGTTCGCCCGGGTCTCTCCCGAACACAAGATGCGCATCGTCGATGCCTTGCAGGCCAACGACGAGGTCGTCGCCATGACTGGCGACGGTGTCAACGATGCCCCGGCCATCAAGCGAGCGGATATCGGCGTGGCGATGGGCATTACTGGCACCGACGTAGCCAAAGAGACCGCCGATATGGTCCTGACTGACGACAACTATGCCAGCATCGTTTCGGCGGTCGAGCAAGGGCGGATCATCTATGCGAACATCCGCAAGTTCGTCTTCTTCCTGCTCTCCAGCAATGTGGCCGAGATCATGATCATCTTCCTGGCCACTCTGGGAGGTCTGCCGGCTCCCCTGACCGCCATCCAATTGCTATGGCTCAACCTGATCACCGACGGCGCCCCGGCGCTGGCACTGGCAATGGAAAAAGGCGATCCGGATATCATGGACCAGAAACCGCGCGCCAAGCACGAGCCGATCATCAATCGGACCATGGGCCTGGGTTTGACCATCCAGACCATCGCCCAGACCGGGGCGGTCCTGCTGGCATTTGGCCTGGGCTTGGTCTGGCACCTGGAGGCCGGAGCGGTCATTCCTGACGGGATGAATGCGGTCGTCTATTTGTTGCAGCACGATTGGCGCGGCGTGGACGTGCAGACTGCTGAAACGATGGCCTTTGTGACCCTCTCGCTTTGTGAACTGCTCCGCGCGTATACTGTTCGTTCTGAGCGGGCATCGCTATTCAGGATCGGTGTGTTCTCGAACAGGTACATGCAGTACGCGGTTGCACTGTCGATCGGTCTCTTGATGCTGGTCGTCAATGTGCCTTTTCTCCAGCCGATCTTCAACACCCATTTCATGGCTCCGCGCGAATGGGGGGTTGTGCTGGGCCTGGCGCTGCTCCCGGCGATCGCTGAGGAGATCACCAAATTCTTCGTGCGCCTTGGTGACAGGCGGCGATCACAAGGATGAGATGAAAGGAAGCGGGCGGCCCACGCGGCCGCCCGCTTCATCATCGATGCTGATCTCCTTCCTGCCCCTGCTCCTGCTGGCCCTGCCGGCGTTGTACAGCTTGCGTGTCCAAGCGGCCGACCGCCGCCGCTGGCTGTGGATCACCGTCCCGGCCCTGGCCTGCGGACTGGCCGATGCGCTGCTGCTGTATCTCCTGCCACTCCTGCGGCTCTCGTTCGGGTCGCCGCACATTCCGTTGCTGCTCTTCAACCTGACCCGCCTGGGATTCGTCCTGGTGGGCATCCTGCTTCTCCCTGGTTTTTCAAGGCGGGTTCGCTCCCCGGCAGTTGCCCTGCCGGGGATTTCAACGGTCATCCAGGTCAGCCTGCTGGTTTTGGCCTTCTACGGTCTGTACGTCGAACCCTTCCGTCTGGGGGTGACCCACCTGCAGGTCACGTCCCCGGCTTTGCTCCCCGACCGCCCGTTGCGCATCCTGCAGATTTCCGACCTGCATGTCGAGCGGATCTCACCGCGCGAACGGGAGGTGCTGGTCCAGGCGGAGGCACTGCGACCGGACCTGATTGTCCTGACCGGGGACTACGTCAACCTGGATTACATCGACGATCCGGTGGCCTGGGCCGATGCCCGCGCGGTGCTTGCCCAATTGCGCGCACCCTACGGGGTGTATGCCGTTCTCGGAACTGTCGACCGGCCGCAGGTCGTCACCGCCATCTTCGATGGGCTGGAGATCCGCCTGCTGACCGATAAGGTCGAAGTCCTGGCCTTGCCTGGTGGAGACTTGATCCTGGTGGGCATTTCGACCGGTCCCGGCGACGATCAGGTACTCTATGACCTGACGGCGGAGAATCCGCCGGGGAACTACACCCTGCTGCTTTACCATACTCCCGATCTGATCGAGCCCGCTGTCCGCCGCGGCGTGGACCTTTACCTGGCCGGGCACACCCACGGCGGGCAGATCCGCCTGCCGTTCTACGGGGCGCTGGTCACATTTTCTGAATATGGCAAGCAGTATGAGATGGGGGAGTATCACTTGGGCGCGACGACGCTCTACGTCAGCCGCGGCCTGGGCATGGAAGGTTGGGGCATGCCGCGCATGCGCTTCCTTTGCCCGCCAGAACTGGTGTTGGTCGAGTTGGGTGAATGAGCTGGACAACGGGCGGTGAGGAATACGCAGGTGACTACCCCCACCGCTGAAGCGGGGGCTTTACGGCGCTCTTTTGGTAAAATTAACCCATGCCCCAGGTTCAAGGAGAATGTCAATGAATCTGATCCGCCGTGTGATCCGCAAGGTTTTTGCTTTGCTTTCGTTCGCCGTTCGTCGACTGGCGGCGTCCATTCCGCCAGCCGGGGTGGAATGCAACATCTGCGGTCAGCGATCCCGTTTCTTCAACGATGATCCCTTCATCAAGAAGACAACTTGCTGGCGGTGCGGCCTGGACCTGCGGCACCGGCTGTTCATTGCGGCTCTCGAGCACCTCGATGAACTGTCGTTCGCAGATATGGTGCAAGGCAGGCGGGTGCTTCACTTTGCCCCGGAAGATCAAATTCGGGAGCGATTTACAGCTGTTGCCGCGGGGTACGTCACGGCTGATATCCTGTCTGGAAATGTCGATCGGGTGCTGGACATCGCCCACATGCCCGAGATGGAAACAGGCAGCTTTGACCTGGTGATCGCTTGTGATGTGCTCGAGCACGTCCCGGACGACCGGGCGGCCTTGGGCGAGATCCACCGGATCCTGCGTCCGGGCGGATACGCCATCCTGACCGTTCCCCAACAGGATCACCTGGAGCGAACTTTCGAAGACCCGTCAGTCACCACTCCCGAAGGGCGCAGGCAGGCGTATGGACATGCCTATCATCTGCGCATCTACGGGGAGGATTTCGGCGAGCGGGTTGAGCAGGCCGGTTTTCAAGTGCGGGGGGTCTCGGCAGAGGATTTCCCGGCAGAGATGGTGAAGAGAAATGTGCTCTTCCCGCCACGCCTCTCACCCCATCCGATGGCAACCAATTATCGCAAGGTCTTTTTTGCCCGGCGGAAATGATCTGTCAGATGAGTTTGAAGGATCGCCGGTGGAGGGGGTTGGGTCCCAACCGTTCCACCGCGGATCGATGCGCCCGGGTCCCATACCCTTTGTGGCGTGCGAACCCGTAGCCGGGATACTGCCTGTCCAGGGCGCACATCAGGGCGTCGCGGCTGGTCTTGGCCAGCACGGAGGCGGCGGCCACGCTCAAGCTGCGCTGGTCGCCCTTGACCAGGGCGGTCTGCAGGATCTCGAGTTCGGGAAAGATCAGGAAGTCGGTCAGCAGGGCTTCGGGTTCGAGCGTGTCGATGGCTCGCAGGGCGGCCAGCTTGGTGGCTGGGACGATGCCCAGCTGGTCAATCTCATCTACCGAGGCAATCCCGATGCTCCAGTCCGCCGCGGTGGCCTGGATGCGCGGGGCCCACGTTTCGCGCGCCAGGGGCGTCATCAGTTTGGAATCGCGCACCCCGTTCAGGGTCAGGCGAATGGCGGGGTCGGTCGGCAGGATCACCGCCGCGGCCACAACCGGACCTGCCAGGGCGCCGCGTCCGGCCTCGTCGATCCCGGCAATCCGGTCCAGGCCAAACTCCCACAAGCGAGTTTCGAATTCCAGCGGGGAGAGACTGTCCTTATGCCCGGTCATAGGCACCTCGCTGAGCGTTTCGGCGGATGGCCAGCAGATCGGTGAACATGCGCCAGGAATCGCGCAGAACGTTGACCCGGCTGTCGGCGTTGAAATACCAGGGGATGCCGATCTCGCGGATGGTGTAGCCGCGCCGGCGGGCGATGTAGAGCACCTCGACGTCGAACGACCAGCCCGGGATGGTTTGGAATGGGAAGATGTCTTTGACCACCTCGGCCCGGAAGCATTTGAACCCGCATTGCGTGTCCTGCAGGCCGGGCAGGACGATCAACCGGATGAGGAAATTGAACACTCGTCCGGTCAGGTGGCGGTAGTGGGGCTCTCCGTAGCGGATCGCGCCCGGGACCTCGCGCGATCCGATGACGATATCGCCTTCGCATGTCGGCGGCAGGAAGCGGTTGACCTCCTCGATCGGCATGGAGAAATCGGAGTCGCAGATGAAGCGGTATTCGCCGCGGGCGGCCAGGATACCGGTTTTGACCGCCTGCCCCTTGCCGCGCCGGCCTTCCTGCAGGATGCGCAGGGATGGATAGGTACGGGCGTACTCCTGGGCGACTTCAAGGGTCCGGTCGGTGCTGGCGTTCTCGATCACGACCACTTCACCGCTGTAATCCTGCTCTTCCAGGAATGTGAATACCTGCCCCAGGGCGCGGGGCAGGCGGGTCTCTTCGTTATGGCAGGGGATCACGATTGAAAGGAACGGCGAGTCCACAGATCCGGTCCGTTATAAGAGATTGGTGAAAATGAAGTAGAGGAAGACCAGGAGGACGCACAGCAGAAGCATGCCAATGGCAGCCAGGATGATCCACTGTGCCGTCGTGAAGCCTGGCTTGGATCCTGCCCGGCGGGGCGCTGCCGGTCTGGCCGCCTGGCGGGCGGGTGCAGCCAGCTGCTTCGACCAGTCGAGGATGTTCGCCGGGGGTTCTTCTGTGACCGCAGGTCCGGTAAAGTCGAAGCCGGGGTATTGGGGGGGCTCGGGAGCCTCACCGGCTTCCGATTCGGGCAGGGCAAAGGCCGGGACGCTGGCAGTCGCGGATGCGTCTTCGCTGTCAGCCGATTTTGGATTCAACAGGCGGTGGGAGATCGTCTGGACCATTTCGGGGGTCAAGGCCGCCCGCATTTGCGTGATCGATGCCGCGAAGCGGTCGAGGGCATCGCCCATCACCACCCGCACGATCGGACGCTGGCTGTCGACCTGCAGACCGGGGTCGGCGCACAGCAGGGCTCCTTCGACGGTGATAGCTTCGTATCCATGACGCTTCAGATACAGTTCGATTGCCCGCATCATGCGGGTCGTCAGGGCCAGCAGGTTGGGATTGACGGGCTTGAAGGTGTTCCCCGCGATCGTGCCCCACATGTCTCCTTTGGCCCGGAACATGCCGCGCAGGTGGGTCACATACATCACGACGATCCCCGGTGGCCCGACCAGGATGAAGGGAATGCTGGCTCCCAGCCCGGGCGGGGTGATGTTGCGCAGCAGGACGTAATTCCGGTCCAGGACCTGTTTCAGGATCGGGAGCACCTGTTGTTGGGCCTGTATCTCGGGGTACCAGTTGGCCCCGAATTTCAAGGTTGCCTTTGCCCGGTCGGCGAATTTGATCTCGCCGGTTTCGCTGATGTATGGGGTCTTGTCGATGATTCTCACGCCGCCAACCTCCCACAAACCTCCGCTGCAGCGGATTTCTAGAACACGGGCACGCCGGCCAGGAAATCCCCCCCCTCGTTCGTCCTGTCGGTGACGATCCTGCCGCCGTCGTTGACCAGCTGGATGGGTTTTCCGGTCTTGAAGGCAGCCCCCCGGTAGAGTTCCCGCTGCCCGACGACGTAGCGCCGGCCTTGCTTGAGATGCTCGACGAGTTCCCGTCGCTCGAGCAGGATCACATCCGACCAGACAAAGCCGCGTCGCTCGTAGAAGCGTACCTGGTCGATCTTGCCCTTTACGGCATACCGGACGGCCTCGATGACGCCGTCGATCTTCTTCTTTGACATCCGTGGTCCTCCGATGATATTTTACTGCTTTTTCCGGTTTGGTGTGCAAAACCGCCGAGTCTGGGGAGGTCTCGGCGGTCCAGTCGGGGTGGGCGGGGTTGAACCGCCGACCTCCACGTCCCAAACGTGGCGCGCTGCCAACTGCGCTACACCCCGGACACGTTGTGAGTATAATGCGTGCATGCGCGCCCGTCAAGCAAATCTGTTTACAGGATTGTTGACCCTCCTGATTGTGCTCTGCGGATCGGCAGCCTGCAGCCCGATCCCCACCCCGGCGGCCGCGGCCGCTTCAGCCACTGTGACAGAACCGTTCCTGATGGTCTCCACCGCCACGCCCACGCCGACTGCCCCGCCGGCCACACCCACCTCGGCCGCCTGCACGCGTTCTGGGACTGTCGAGGCCGGTATGTTTGATTCGGACTACCTGGCCTGGCCGTTACGTTTCCTGGTCTACCTGCCGCCCTGTTACAGCGAGCAGACGGAGAGGCGTTATCCGATCCTGTACCTGCTGCACGGATTGGCCTCTGACGAGACCCAGTGGCCGCGCCTGGGTGCGACCGACACTGCCGACGAGTTGATCCGTTCCGGTCAGGCGCTGCCCTTCCTGATCGTCATGCCCTACGACCCCACCTGGTCGCAGCCACCCGATTCGGATTTCGACGAGGCCCTGGTCGAAGAGCTGATTCCCTACGTCGACGCGGCTTACCGCACCCGGACCGGTCGCCTCGACCGCGCCATCGGCGGTCTGTCACGCGGCGCCGGGTGGGCGGTCCACATCGGCCTGAATCGCCCGGACCTGTTTGGCTCCATCGGGGCCCACTCGCCGGTGGTCTTCTGGCGCGATGGCATCCACGTCTCTGAATGGCTGGGGGATATCCTGCCCGAGATGATGCCGGCGATCTACCTGGATGCCGGCGATCAGGATTCCAGTCTCCCTGTGGCCCGTGAGCTGGAGATCCTGCTTGACGATGCCGACGTTTCCCACGAATGGCATCTCAATACCGGTTTCCATGATGAAGATTACTGGAGCGAACATGTGGAAGAATATCTGCGCTGGTATGTCTCCAATTGGCATTGAAGCGGCGCTGTTTTCACGTATAATTTACCCATGCCCCTGACTGTCGAAGAAGTCAAACACATAGCCACCCTGGCCCGCCTGGAACTGGACGAGCAGCAACTGGCGCACTACTGCCAGCAGCTCTCGGCGATCCTCGACCATGTCGCCAAGCTGAGCCGGGTGGACACGACCGGCGTTCCAGCGACCTCCGGCCTGGCGGCCGAGGCGGTTGTGCTGCGCGCTGACGAGTCCCGCCCCGGGCTTGAGCCGGAGACCCTGCTGCGCAACGCGGCCTCAATTGAAAACGGCCAGTTCAAGATCCCCCCGGTGTTCGACCAGGAATGACGATGGACCTGACTGACCTGACCCTGCTCCAGGCCAGCGCGGCCCTGGCCAAAGGCGGAACCTCCTCCGTCGACCTGACCCGCGCCTGCCTGAAGCGCATCGAACAACTGGAGCCCACGCTGCACGCCTTCCTGTACGTTGCCGGGGAAAAGGCGCTTGCTGCGGCAGAAGAGGCAGACCGTCAGCTAGAGCGGATCAGCCGATCGACAAGCCAGGAGAGTCCTTTGCTGGGGATCCCTGTTGCCGTCAAGGATGTGCTCGTGGTGGCGGATCTGCCCTGCACGGCTGGGTCGAAGATCCTGGAAGGTTTTGTCCCGCCCTTCACGGCTACGGCAGTCCAGCGACTGCAGGCGGCCGGAGCGATCGTGATCGGTAAGACCAACACTGACGAGTTCGCCATGGGCTCGTCGACCGAGAACTCGGCCTACGGCGTCACCCGCAACCCGTGGGCGCCTGGGCGTGTCCCGGGGGGATCCTCGGGCGGCAGCGCCGCGGCTGTGGCAGCCCACCTCGTCCCCGCTGCGCTGGGTACCGACACCGGTGGCTCGGTCCGCCAGCCGGCCGCCTTCTGCGGTGTGACCGGGCTCAAGCCGACCTATGGGCGCGTCTCACGCTACGGCCTCATCGCCTACGGGTCGTCTCTCGATTGCGTCGGCCCGCTGGCGCGCAGTGCCGCAGATGCGGCCGTGCTCTTCGCTGTCATGTCGGGCAGGGACCCGCTCGACGCCACCTCGGCCGACATGACGGTGCCGGGGATCGACCTTGCCGAGGTGAGGCAGGCCTCGCCCTTACAGGGGCTGATGATCGGGATACCGGATGAATACTTTGTTGCCGGGATGCAGGCCGAAGTCGAGGCCGGGGTCCGGGATGCGATCGCGGTGCTGGAGCGCCTGGGGGCCACAGTCGTTCCGGTGAGCCTGCCGCATACCGAGTATGCCCTGCCGGTCTATTACATCATCGCCCCGGCCGAGGCCTCCGCCAACCTGGCCCGCTACGACGGGGTCCGCTATGGGCCGCGCGAGGCGGGCGAGGCGATGTGGGACGTTTTCTACCGCACTCGCGGGCGCCGCTTTGGCCCGGAGGTCGAGCGCCGGATCATGCTCGGCACCTATGCCCTTTCGGCCGGGTATTACGACGCCTATTACGGCCAGGCCCAGAAGGTGCGCACCCTCATCCGGCGAGACTTCGAGGCGGCCTTCACGCAGGTGGATGTCATCGCTGCCCCGGTCGCCCCGACGACGGCCTTTCCCATCGGGGCCCACGCCGGCGACCCGCTGGCGATGTACCTCGAAGATATCTTCACCCTGCCGGCCAACCTGGCTGGCGTACCGGGTCTGGCCTTCCCGGTCGGATTCGATGGCACCGGGCTGCCGGTCGGAATGCAATTGATGGGCCGCCATTTCCAGGAGGACCTGCTCCTGCGGGTGGCCCATGCCTACCAGCAGGTCACCGACTGGCATCGGCGCAGACCGATGCGAGAAACCGCATGAACATCTTCGTCACTGGCGGGGCCGGGTACATCGGTTCGGCGGCCGCGGTTGCACTGCTCGAAGCCGGGCATGCCGTCACGGTCTACGACTCGCTGGTTACCGGTTATCGGGCAGCCGTTCCTGAAGGGGCGCGCTTCATCCAGGCCGACCTGGGCGATGCGGTGCTCCTGGGGCAGGCCCTGGCCTCCGAAAGCTATGATGCCGTGATACACTTCGCCGCCTTCATCGAGGCGGGCGAGTCGATGAAGGATCCCGGTAAGTTTTTCAAGAACAACCTGGCGTACTCGCTGGAGCTGATCGAGGCGGCCAGTCGGGCCGGGGTTGGGCGCTTCGTCCTGTCGTCGACGGCGGCGGTCTACGCCTCGAGCGACGCCCCGCTGACCGAGGAATCGCCCCTCGATCCGGCCAATGCCTACGGGTTCACCAAACTGGCCATCGAACAGGCCCTCGAGTGGTATCGGCGCGCCCATGGCCTGCATTACGCCGCCTTGCGCTATTTTAACGCCTGCGGGGCCCTGCCGGGCCGCGGTGAGGCCCACCGGCCCGAGTCACACCTGATCCCCCTGGTGCTTATGACGGCCCTTGGCCAGCGCGAAAAGGTCTACGTCTACGGCACGGACTACCCGACTCCTGATGGGACCTGCATCCGCGACTACGTCCACATCGCCGATCTTGTTTCGGCTCACCTGCTGGCCCTGGAGGCCCTCGGGGAGGGCGATCGGTTGCTCTACAACCTGGGCAACGGGAGCGGTTACTCGGTCCGGGAGGTGGTCGAGACCGCCTGCCGCGTGACCGGGGTCTCGATCCCGGTCAAAGAGGCGCCGCGCCGCCCGGGCGACGCGGCGCGGCTGGTCGCCTCGTCCGACAGGATCCGCCGGGAGTTGGGCTGGAAGCCGCGCTTCCCCGAACTGGATGGGATCGTCGCTTCAGCCTGGGAATGGCATCGTCTGCATCCGAACGGGTACGGTTGATTGATAGTCGGCCGGCGCGTTCGGCACCACCCTCCCATCTTGAGGAGGAAGCCAGTCAAAAGGAGTTCATGATGCGTGGTATTAAAGACCTTGTGGTTTTGGGCCTGATCGGGGTCCTGTTGCTGAGCGGCTGTTCGATGGCGTATAACACAGAAGTAAACGCCGATGGTTCGGGCGAATTCGGGCTTTCCCTGGTCTACACTGAGATGGAAGCCCGTGAACTGGCTGAAATGGCGGACATGCCTGTCGATGGATTGTGCCAGGCATTGTCGTTCGAGTCCGATTTGCCAGCCAATGCAACAATCCGGGAGGAGCAGCGCGGCAATGAGACCTGGTGCACCATTGCGATGCCCTTTGCTGACCTCGACGAACTGGACCGCTGGTATTCCGATGTCGGCGTAGAGGTCAACCGGCTGGAAATTATCGACGACCGCTTCTATTTCGATGCGGATGTCGATATGAGCGGGGCGGATGAGATCGGTTTCATGTTCGAGGCAGTGTTCACGTTGACGCTGCCCGGCTCGGCCGGGGCGAACAATGCCACCCGGCAGGAGGGCCGCACACTGATCTGGGAGCTGGACACCACCCGGGGCAACAACCTGTATGCCGAAAGTGCACTGGGTACTTTCCCCTGGGTCTACTGGCTGCTCGGCATCATGGCTTGCCTGTGCCTGCTCGTGGTCGTGTTGGGGGCCGGGGTCGGCGTATTCTTCTACCTGCGCAATAAGAACAAGCAGCAGGAAGCAAAGAAAGAGGCATAGGCACACCACCTTTTGGAGGTGATCTTTGACATTCCTGGTCGTTCTGGTCGGCTGGGTCTTTTCGCTCTGCCTGCATGAGTTCTCGCATGCCCTGGTGGCCTATCAAGGTGGGGACACCACGGTCCGGGAGAAGGGCTACCTGACCTTCAACCCGCTCAAGTACACCCACCCGGTGTATTCGCTGTTGATGCCGCTGCTTTTTTTGCTGATCGGTGGGATCGGCCTGCCGGGCGGGGCGGTCTACATTGAGACCTGGCGCCTGCGTTCGTCCCGCTGGCAGAGTGCTGTCTCACTGGCCGGGCCGCTGTCCAACCTGTTCCTGGCGCTGGTCCTGGCGGTCACGCTGCAGTTCGCCCCGGCCGGTGGTGGCGGGATCTGGCCGGGGCTGGCCTTCCTGGCGCTGCTGCAGGTCTCAGCGGTGATCCTGAACCTGATCCCGGTGCCGCCGCTCGATGGGTATGGGGCCCTGGCCCCGCATCTGAATCACGACCTGCGGGCCCGGATCGAGCGCCAGCGCGGCCTCATCGCGGTGTTCTTTTTCCTGCTGCTGTGGTCGGTGCCATTTGTGAACCGACTCTTCTGGGACCTGGTCTTCTGGATCGGGGGCCTGCTGGGGCTGCCGTTCGACCTGGTGGCCTTGGGATTCAGCCAGTTCTTGTTCTGGCAGCGCTGGTGAACCTGCCTGGCCCTTGCTTGTTCACAAGGAGCGGCACCCCGGAGGGTGCCGCTCCTTCTTGGTGCAGTCAAACGTTCAATGTTCAGACCGGCGGGCGCGCCGCCGGTGGTACTGGGCGTGGATCTCAGCAACGTGATCGACTTTTTCGTCGATCGCCGCGGTCAGCCAGAATTCCCCCTTTTTCGCCGTTCCCAGGCTGCCGGCGCCGTAGGCCCCGGTGCGGGTGTCATCCTCCCAGGGCGGGTTGGCCACCAACGCCCCGCCCTCGATCCAGTCCATGGAGTAGGCCGGGGTGGTGATGAAATTCGTTTCATCGACGGCCCGCTCAAGGTGGATCAACTCGGGGCGCAGGTGCAGGACCAGGGAGGTCTCCAGTTCGCAGGCGTGACCCATCCCGCCGATGGGGGACTGGCGCCTCTGCTCCAGGGCGGCAACCCCCTGGGGGCCGGAGAGGTACAGGTAAGAGGTCGCACAGAAGGTCCGCGGATGGCGCTCGCCGGCGTACTTGACCACATTGGTTAGGAAGGAGCAGTTGCCCCCATGCCCGCTCAACAGATAGATGCGGGTGCAGCCCCGGGCGACCAGCTCGTCTATGACCGCCAGCCAGAAATCCTCGAAGGCTCTGCCCCCAATATTGAATGTGCCGGCAAAAGACCGGCGGTGCATGCTCACCCCGTAAGGGGTCACCGGCAGGCAGACAGCCTGGTCCGGGACCCGGGAGGCGGTCCCGCGCGCGATGGCTTCGATGATCAGGGTGTCGGTATTGAGCGGGGCGTGGTAGCCATGTTGTTCGGTGTGGCCGATGGGCAGGAGGACGACTTTTTCGTGGTCGTCCGGCGAGAAGAAGCCAGACTCTTGCGGGCGGCTGGACAGGCCGAGATGGGGCATCCCGCTTTCCAGGTCCATGTCAGGAGGCGTCAGCAAGGTTGCAGATGTGAATCCGTCTTCCAGCAGGTTGGCCAGCAGGCCTCGCAGGGTTGCCAGGAAGATGGGCGGTGGAACCGCCAGTCTGCTGCCGATCCAGCCGAAGGGCAAGGCGGGCAGCAGACCGATGCGGGGCGGATGATCCAGCCGGGAGGGCAGGCTGGCCAGATCGTAGCCATCTCCAAGCGGCAGAACCAGCGGGGTGTGGCGCGGCAAGGCGGCCACCTCCGGCCAGGTCAGTTCGTCGAAATGGAAGAGGTGTGTGTCCATTTTTCCTCAGCTCTGCCAGTCCTCTGGTCGCGATGAGGTCGGCAGGTCGATTATAACGAGTTATCCTGCCTGGCTGCGATTTCTAATATCCCTCTTATTGACGCCTCTGCGGGGGGATGGTATCATTATTTCTATCATTTTAGCACTCTCGGGACGAGAGTGCTAAAATTCGAATAGCGCAGCGCCTGCGCAGTCAGTGTCGCCATGTCCGAGTTGACCGAACGCCAGCGCCTGATTCTGGCCCTGATCGTACGCGATTACACCGAAACCGCCCAGCCGGTCGGTTCTTCGCGCCTGGTCGAGGCCTACAAGCTGGACCTGTCTTCGGCCACGGTGCGCAACGAGATGGTTGCCCTGACCGATATGGGTTACCTGCGCCAGCCGCACACCTCCGCCGGCCGAGTTCCGACCGAGGAAGGTTACCGCTACTTCGTCACCCATATTGTCTACCAGGCCGACCTGCCTGATGCCGCCCGGCACACCATCTCGCACCAGTTCTATCAGGCTCGCCAGGACGTTGAGCAATGGATGCCCCTGGCGGCCTCGATCCTGGCCCACCAGTCGCGGGCTGCTTCGCTGATCACGGCCCCGCATGCCGAACGGTCCCGTTATAAGCACCTCGAATTGATCTCTACCCAGGGACGCCAGGTGCTGATGGTGCTGGTCATGTCGGGCGGCGAAGTCGGCCAGCAGATCCTGACCCTGGCCGAACCGGTGCCCCAGGACCGTCTGAGTATGGCCGCCAGCCGGCTCAACGAACTCTGCGCCGGGCGGACGACCGAGGAGATCGCGGCCCTGCCGCCGCGTTCAGGATCCCTCGAGAAGGACATTCTGACCCTCGTCCTGCAGGACATGAACCGGGGCGAGCAGCGCGTCTCAGGTGAGATCTACCTCGACGGGCTGACCAATGTCCTGTCGGAGCCCGAATTCATCGAATCGGACGACGCCCGCCGGGCGGTACGCCTGTTCGAGGAGCGCTCCTTGTTTCAGGACCTGCTGGCCCGTACGATGCCCGACAGCAGCATCGGCGGGGTCCAGGTGCTGATCGGCGGCGAAGGCAAGTGGGAAGAACTCAAGCAGTGCTCGGTCGTGCTGGCCCGCTACGGCATCCCGGGCCATGCCACCGGCATGCTGGGTGTCTTTGGCCCGATGCGTATGGCCTACAACCGCACCATTCCGACTGTCCGTTTCATGGCTGACCTGTTGTCTGGCCTTGTTTCCGAAACCATCAGTGGAGAAGACTCGCAAAATGAGCAATAAGAAATCACGCAAATCGATCGAAGATGAACAGGATGTTCGGCCTGTCGAGACCGAAGCCGAGGCGAAGACCCCTGCCCCTGAAGTTGGCGAACAGGCTTCGGAGGAGCCCGTCTCGGAGGAAAATGTTGAGGCCCTCCAGGCCGAGTTGGAGCAGTACCGGTCGCAGGCTGCCGAATTCAAGGACGGCTGGCAGCGGGCCCTGGCCGACTTCCAGAACTACAAACGACGGGTCGAGAATGAGAAGTCCGAGACCTACCGCATTGCCGCCGGCGATATCCTCAAGCGTTACCTCGCGGTCATGGACGACCTGGAACGGGCCCTGGCAGTGCGCCCTGCGGACCTGGCCTGGGCCAATGGGATCGAGCTGATCTACCGCAAACTGCAGACCATCCTGGAGAACGAAGGCCTCCAGCGTATCGAGGCGGAGGGCCAGATGTTCGACCCCAATTTCCACGAGGCGGTCTCGCAGGAACCGGTCGCGGGCATGGAATCTGGCACGGTCATCGAGGTGCTCCAGCACGGGTACATGCTCGGTGAGCGCGTCCTGCGCCCGGCGATGGTAAGAGTTGCGCAGTAATAAGCAAATTCCTCTAGGGGTGGGCGGCTGTCCACCCCTGTAGAAGATCCATTAGGAGAAAGCATTCATGGCAAAAATCATTGGCATCGATCTTGGCACGACCAACTCTGTTTGTGCGGTGATGATGGGCAGCGAACCGGTCGTCATTCCCTCGGCCGAGGGCGAGCGGCTGGTCCCATCGGTGGTGGCCTTCAACAAGAACAGTGAGCGGCTGGTTGGGCGCGTGGCCCGCAACCAGGCGGTCGTCAATGCCCAGAACACGATCTTTTCGATCAAGCGTTTCATGGGGCGCAAGTACGAGGATGATGAAGTCCAGCGGACCATGCCGCGCGTCCCGTACACGGTCCTGCCGGCCGAGAATGGCGACGTGCGCGTGAAACTGGCTGACAAGGAATTCTCGCCGCCCGAGATCTCGGCCATGATCCTGGCCAAGATCAAGCGCGATGCGGAGGCCTACCTGGGCGAAACCGTCACCCAGGCGGTCATCACCGTCCCGGCCTACTTCAACGATGCCCAGCGCAACGCCACCAAGGATGCCGGAAAGATCGCCGGTCTGGAGGTGCTGCGGATCATCAACGAGCCGACCGCCTCGTCTTTGGCTTACGGGCTGGACAAGAAATCCAACGAGATCATCGCCGTCTATGACCTGGGCGGTGGCACGTTCGACATCTCGATCCTGGACGTGGGCGAGGGCGTCTTCCAGGTCCGTGCGACCTCCGGCGATACCTTTCTGGGCGGCGACGACTTCGACCAGCGCATCATCGACCATCTGGTCCAGGAATTTCAGAAGGAGAATGGCATCGACCTGCGGGCCGACAAGCAGGCCCTGCAGCGCCTTAAGGAAGGTGCCGAGAAGGCCAAGATTGAGCTCTCGACCATGATACAGACCGAGATTAATTTGCCCTATCTGACCGCCGATTCATCCGGACCGAAGCACCTGGTCCTGACCCTGACCCGTGCCAGGCTCGAGCAACTGACCGCAGATCTGGTTGAGCGGACGATCGATCCGGTCAAGCAGGCCCTCAAGGACGCCGGCCTGAAACCGGTCGAGATCAACGAGATCGTCCTGGTCGGGGGCATGACCCGCATGCCGGCCGTCCAGGAGGCGGTGCGCAAGTTCTTTGACAAGGAGCCCCACAAGGGCGTCAACCCCGACGAGGTCGTGGCGGTCGGGGCGGCCATCCAGGCCGGCGTGCTGGGCGGCGAGGTGACCGATATCCTGCTGCTCGACGTCACCCCGCTAACCCTTTCGGTCGAGACGCTGGGCGGCGTGGCCACCCCGCTCATCGAGCGCAACACTACCATCCCGACCCGTCGCAGTCAGGTCTTCTCGACTGCCAGTGACAGCCAGACCCAGGTTGAGATCCACATCCTGCAGGGCGAGCGCCCGATGGCGGTCGACAACAAATCGCTCGGCCAGTTCATCCTGGACGGCATCCCGCCAGCGCCGCGCGGCATCCCGCAGATCGAGGTGACCTTTGACATCGACGCCAACGGCATCCTGAAGGTCACTGCCCAGGACAAGGCCTCCGGCCGCAGCCATAACATCACCATCACTGCCTCCTCGGGCCTGTCGAAGGACGAGGTCGAGGCAATGCGCCAGCAGGCCGAAGCCCACGCCGCCGAGGACAGGCAGCGCCGCGAGCTGATCGAAGCCCGTAACACCGCTGACAATGCCATCTACGGTTCGGAGAAGGCCCTCAATGACCTGGGCGACAAGGTCCCCTCGGAGATCAAGGCCGAGGTTCAGTCTGCTGTGGAGGAGGTCCGGAAGGTGAAGGACGGCGAGGACGCGGCCGTCATCCGCCAGGCAGTCGATGCCCTCAGCCAGACGGTCCAGAAGATTGGCGCGGCCGTCTACGAACAGGAACAGCCCGAGGCTGGAACGGCGAACGACTCCGTTCCGGACGAGGGTCCCGGCCCGGACGAAGAGCCGGAGGTCGTTGACGGCGAGGCCAGGGAGTGAGCCCCAACCGGGTTGCTCCTGCGGAGGCAAACATGCAGATCCAGTATCACGGCAAGGTCACCGTCGCTGACGTCCGTAAGGCGATTTTCCTGAATTACTCGCCGCTCTACATCGGGCTGACCGTTGTCCTGAGCCTGGTAACGCTGGGCGTGTTTCTCTACATCCTGGTTCTGAATCCGACTGGCGAATCTCCGTCGTTCATCTGGCTGTTCCTGCTTGGCCTGCTGAGCATGCCGCTCTGGCAGCCGTTCCTGACTGCCCGTTCGGCGGAGCGCAAGGGCTCTTTGTATGCCAACCTGCTCCGGGGTGAGGTGGACGAAGGCGGGTTCTCGGTTGACACCGGCGAAAGACGGGCCGAATCGGCATGGGATTCCTTCACCCATCACAAGAAGACCGAGAGCATGGTCTTGCTTTACAAAGGCAAATACTGTGTCAATATTTTCACTCCCCGTCTGTTTGCCGGCCAGCAGGAATGGGAGCGTTTCGTGGGCCTGGTCGGGGGGAAGCTCCCTGAGCGTATGCCTCGCAAGCCGGTCCAGGTAGAGAAAAACGCATGACGACCAACCGTGACTACTACGAAGTCCTTGGCGTACCCCGTGAGGCCTCGATCGACGAGATCAAGTCGGCCTTCCGAAAATTGGCGCGCCAGTACCACCCGGACGTGTCCAAAGAAGCGGATGCTGAGGAAAAATTCAAAGAGATCAATGAGGCTTACGGCGTGCTCTCCGACCCGGAGAAGCGCGCCCGTTACGATCGCTTTGGACGGGCCGGCCTGGGCGATATGAACGGCATGCCCGACTACGCCACCATGGATTTCAGTGACATCTTCGAGGAGATCCTGGGCGGGTTCGGATTCGGGTTCGGCGGCGGGTCACGGGCACACCGCCCGCGCCGCGGCCGCGATCTGCAGGTCCAGGTGGCGCTGACCTTTGAGGAGGCCATCTTTGGGGTCGAGAAGCCCATCGAGGTGACCCGTAATGAGATCTGCGCGACCTGCAAGGGTTCGGGGGCCGAACCGGGCACCAGCCCGCAGCGCTGCGGTACCTGCGGTGGGCGCGGCGATGTGCGCCAGGTTCGCCAGACGATCCTGGGTGCGATGATGCAGTCGGGTCCCTGTCCGAACTGCAATGGGCGCGGCGAGGTCATCACCACCCCCTGTCACACCTGCCGCGGTTCAGGCCTGGAACGCAAGACAGTCAAGAAGGTCGTGCCGATCCCGGCCGGGGTGGACAAGGGCAACCAGATCCGCCTGGCGGGCGAGGGCGAGCCGGGTGCCCTGGGCGGGCCGCACGGGAACCTGTACCTGCTGCTCAACGTCGATCGCCACAAGTTCTTCCGGCGGCGCGAGAATGACATCCTGCTGGATCTGGATGTGAACGTGGCCCAGGCCACCCTGGGTGCCGAAATCGAAGTGCCAACTGTGGATGGGGCCGAAAAACTCAAGATCCCGGCCGGGACCCAACCGGGCAAGGTCTTCACGCTCAAGGGACACGGCGTGCCTTATGTGCGCCGCTCGGGACGTGGCGACCAGCGGGTGATCGTCAATGTCGAAATTCCTGCCCGCCTGACCCGCGAGCAGCGCGAACTGTTCGAGCAGCTGGCGGCCACCCTGGGAACGACCGTCAAACCCAAGGAGAAGGGCTTCCTGGACTGGTTGAACGAGGCGCTGGGCGGGTAATTCTGATGCGGTATCTGTTGTTCATCTGGCGCTGGCTGCCAGCCCCGCTCCAGCGTTTGGGGGCATTCCTGATCCGGCCGCGCTTCCCGGTGGCGGTGGCAGCAGTGATCCTCAATACACAAGGACAACTCCTGCTGTGCGAGCACACCTACCGGCGTAAGCACCCCTGGGGGCTGCCCGGGGGCGTCATCAAGCCGGGCGAGGACCCGGTTGAGGCGGTCCGGCGCGAGCTGCGTGAGGAGACCGGGCTGGAGGTCGAACAGGTCGCCCTGCTGTTCGTCGAGAACTCGACCAGTGTCCGTCACATCGGGATCGTCTATCGCTGCCGGGGCGTGCGCGGTGAGTTTGTGCCCAATGATGAGGTTGCCAGCATCCGCTATTTCGACACCCATGCCCTGCCCGGGTTCTTCCCGGCTCAGGCTGAGACGATCGCCCGAATAATCCAGGCACTTGAACAGGACTGCGACCATGCGTGAGCCCTCCTGGTTGGAAGTCTCGCTGACCGTCGATGGCGAACTGGCCGAGGCCGTCGCCGACGTCCTGGCCCGCTTCGCCCCCAACGGCGTCGTCACCGAGCAGGGTGTGGGCTTCATCAACGACGAGGATGAGGGCACCCCCGTCGGCGAGGTGACCGTGCGTGCCTACCTGCCGGCGGACGCGAACCTTGATGAGACCCGCCAGAAGCTGGAGCAGGCGCTCTATTTCCTGGGGACCATTCGGCCGCTGCCGGCTGCGACCTTGACCCCGGTTGCCGACCAGAACTGGATGGAAGCCTGGAAGAGCCGCTACCGGCCGATCCCGGTCGGGGAACGCTTGATTATCGTCCCGGCCTGGCTCGAGTCGCCGGACGCGAGCCGCATCCCGATCCGGATCGATCCGGGGATGGCCTTCGGCACCGGGACGCACCCGACGACGCAGTTGTGCATGGTGTTGATCGAGCAGTGCTATGTGGACCGTGGCCCGTCCTCGGTCATTGACATCGGCTGCGGCTCCGGGATCCTGTCGATCGCGGCCTTGAAATTGGGCGCCGAGCAGGCCCTTGGCGTGGACATCGATGGCGCGGCTGTCACGGCCTCGGGCGAGAACGGGCGGGCCAACAGTATCTTGGACGAGCGATTTATGCTCGGGGTCGGGTCGGTGGCCGAGGTCCTGGCTGGCCAATTCCCCCTGCGGCAGGCCCCGCTGGTGGTGGCCAACATCCTGGCCCCGGTGCTGGTTCGCCTGTTCGAAGCCGGGATGGCAGATCTGATCACCCCGGGAGGAACGATTCTCCTGTCGGGAATCCTGCAGGAACAGGCCGCGACGGTTATCGGCGCAGCGCAGGAACAGGGCCTGGACCTGGTGGACCAGAAGCAGATGGGGGATTGGGTGGCACTGGCGATGAGGCGGGAGGCCTCAGCGAGCGGCTAGTCCGTCCGGAAGCGGAAGGTGATGAACAGGCGCAGGTTACCCATGCGGATCAGGGCACCGTTGAAAAGGGCGAAGGGCTGGTGGGGGATCAGGCGCTGTTCGTACACATAGCTGCCGTTGATGCTGCCCATGTCGATCGCCTCGTAGCCGTCCTTTGAGCGGCGGATCTTGAGGTGGCGACGCGAGACGCCCATCTCCAGCGCACCGTAAGGCCGCAGGTCGACAATGATGTCGTCTTTATGGGCCTCTTCAGCCTTATCGATCGGACGGCCGAGGATGAATTCGTCCTGGAACATGACGGCGATCGGCGTGGCATCCCCGGCGAGATAGATCGCCACGCCCCTGGCAGGAGGCGGCACGGTTGGGGCTTCCATGAGGGTATCTTCGTCAACCCGACCAGCTTGCTCTGCCAGTTTTTCGGTGCTGATCCCGGCATTCTGGATCGACTTCTCGAGCGGGGCGCCGCAGAACAGGCAGGCATCTGCCTCAGCGCTGTTTTCATGCCCGCATGCAGGACAGAATTTTCCTATTTGTGGGTTCATCGGTCTCTCCTCCCGCGAAGGACGATCAGGCGATCAGAAGATGCCAAGCGGCTGGGTGACTTCGCTGGCCGCTTACCAGATGTCTATATCATATACTATTCCGATTCGTTTGGCAAGCAAAGTTCCGTGCGGACATCATTTTGTGGACCGCGAAAGTGAAATTCCCCCGCGGGATCCGGGTGGAGGCGATCCGGCTCAGCTCTCCCGGGGGGCGAGATTGAGCAGGTTGCCCAGGATCGCGATCGGGGTGGCGACGGCGAAGGCCGTGGCCAGGACCCGTGCCGCCGACCAGAAGGTCTCATAGTGGAACAGGGGTGAGACTGCCGGCATGAGGCGCAGGTGGATCCACCAGGAGCCGGCGATGGCGAGGACGATGGCCAGGATGCAAATTCCGATCTTCCTTGGGCGGGAGGAGGTCAGGCCGGCCAGGGCAAAGCCCAGGGCGATGAGCAGGCAGGCCAGCGTTACCACCAATCCGCTGGACGGACTGCTCTGGAAAAGGATGTTGTAGCTGGAAATGGCCAGGTTCATGAACAGCATGCCCAGGAGGACAGCCGGGACGAGGCGCGCCAGGAGCGGTTGCCTGGCGAAGCGTTCGACGATCAGGCGCGTGATCAGGATGCCAAGGCCGAAGGCGATTCCCAGCACGCCCCCCCGCTCCAGAGATACCAGGGTGCGATCCATATCCAGGAATTCGGGCAGGCGGTAGGTCAGGTAGAATTGCAGGCCAAATCCCAGCAGGGTTCCCAGGAAGGTCAATCCATAGGCCGCCAGGATGGTCAGCGGCTGATCGAAGAGTTCGTAGAGCATCCATTCGAGACCCACGCTGCGCCGGGTCCGGGCGGGGATGCTGTGCGGCAGGCTGCCGGCAGCCTGCTGGATGGTGACCAGGGCGGTGGTACGGTTGTCCCGGTCGGGTGACTGGGCCACCTGCTGGGCGGCGGTTTCAGAGCGCAGGTGGCCGATCAGGCGGGCGGCCTCCTCGCCACTGGGGGAATCGGAGAGGGCCAGTTCTGCCAGGGCCTGGTCCTGCTGCGGATCGAAGGCGGCGTTCCGCCATTCCCCGGCGGGCGGGGTCAGGCGGCGCAGGATCTCCAGTGCCCGCCAGCCCAGGTCCGGGTCGTGGGACTCACGGGCCACCCCAAGCAGGGCCGGGATGATCGCTTCCGGGAGTCCGTCGGGCAGGGCGGCCAGCTGCGGATCGGCGTTGATGAAATCGACGATCCGCAGGTTGATCGGGTCACTGCCCCGGCTGAGGATCAGGGCGGCGGCGGCCAGCCGCTTGGCCGGGCTGGCGACTTTCGGCCACCAGAAATCATCGTTGTAACCGAAAGTCAGGGCGTGGCGGAGCATGATGAGTTTGACCTGCTCGGGGATGGTCCCGTTAAGCGCCTCCCGGCGCAGGTAGGCATCGACCATGGCGAACTTGGTCAGGCTCAGACGGACGGACGCCTCGGTTTCGTCAGGTGGCTGCAGGCTGGTCTGCAGGAGCTGGCGGGCATCCTGGTCGATGAACTCGGCATGGACCGGAACGGCATCACTTACCCGAAAGGGTGCGGCTTCAAAGGCCGAAAAGAGCAGCTCCATGGTCTCGTCGGCGGTGGCCGGTCTGTGCTGCGGGTCGCTGGCTGTCATGCGGCGCAGGACAGAGGTGAGCATTTCCGGCAGGTGAGGGTTGAGGCTGCGCGGGTCGGGAAGTTGCTCTTCTTCATATAACTGGCGGATTCCCAGCGTCACCTCCCCCTTCCAGGGCAGCTGGCCGGTGAACAGCTCAAAGAGCATGATGCCGAAGCTGTAGATGTCGGACTGCGGCGAGACGCCGGTCAACTTGTGCTGCTCGGGGGGGGCATACAGGGGCGTGCCGCGGCCGGTGTGGACAGCCTGGGTGGTGGCGGAAGTCAGGCGGGCAATGCCGAAGTCGGCCAGATAGGCGTTGTGGCTCAGGTCGATCAGCACGTTGGAGGATTTCAGGTCCCGGTGGATGACCCCCTGGGTGTGCAGGTAGCGCAGGGCGGCGGCGATCTCGGCCGCGTAGCGCAGCCCCTCGGCAGGCCGGACCGGGCCCTCGGCGATCCTGTCGAGCAGCGACCCCCCGGCGATGTAAGGCGAGACGAAGAAGCGCAGCCTGCCCTCTGCACCGATTTCGTAGAGTGGCAGGACATTGGGATGGGATAGTTCGACCAGTCTGGTGGTCTGGCGGTCGTGGAGCTCGTCGTAGACATCTTCCAACTGTGCCCCCGGGACCTCGCTGAACTTGACCGCCACGACGCGCTGCTGCTCCCGATCGAGCGCGGACCAGACGATGCCCTGCCCGCCGGCACCGATCTGCTCCAGCAGGTAGTATTGGTTGAACTCGGTTCTGGGGCGAAACTCGTTCAGGAGGATGGAAGGGAGGACCATGCGGGTGGGGTGTTCCGGGTCTGGGTGCCGAGGGGCGATCCTTTCAGGCAGGACCGAGGAGATCCGGCTCTACGGGCAGCCCCCGGGCGGGGCCGGGATGATGTCATAGGGATGATTGGCGTGCCCGCCGTACGTGCCATCGTCCGAGACGGTGATTGTGATGCAATTGGTTGGCGAAGTGCAGTGGCAGATCGTGATCGTTCCCGTTGTGCTGGTCGGTGGGGGCTGGGTCGGTGGGGGCTGGGTCGG
>JAFGSI010000045.1 GCA_016934715.1 Anaerolineales bacterium | reverse complement strand
GTGGCCCTCGAGCAGGGTTCCAAGTTCGCCATCCGTGAAGGCGGCCTGACCGTCGGCGCTGGCGTCATCACCAAGATCATCGAATAAATATTCGGAAGTAAAGGTAATCAACAAGAATGGCGTCGAAAAAGAAAGACGTTCGCCCGGTGATCATCCTGGCATGCAATGACTGCAAAGAACGCAATTACGTGACGGAAAAGAACCGGCGCAACGATCCGAACCGGCTGGAGTTCAATAAATATTGCCCCCGCTGCCGGAAGCACACGTTGCACCGCGAGACCAAGTAAGAGTGTTCCAGTGTCGCGTGTTCCTGTGTCCAATGCCCTCGGGAGAAAACACGGGAACACGTGACACCGATGTAGGCCAGTAGCTCAATTTGGTAGAGCTCTCGTCTCCAAAACGAGTGGTTGTGGGTTCAAGTCCTGCCTGGCCTGCCTGAGAGAACAACGCCGTCCTCACGAGGCGGCGTTTTAACCGTCAAAAGGCTGAAGAAGGAGTACCCATTGGCCGGAAAAGACACCAAGTCCAAGCGTGAGAACGCCCTCGCCCGGTGGTGGCGCGAAACAATCGGCGAACTTCGCAAAGTCACCTGGCCCACCCGCCAGGAGGCCCTTCGGTTGACCGCCATTGTGCTGGTCGTGATGACCGGCATGGCCATCTTCCTCTTCCTGGTCGACCGCATCGCGACGGAGCTGCTGCGCCTGGCGATCGGCAATTGAAATCTCTCGAAGAGCAACGAGGTTAGTGTATGGTTGAGCAGGACCCGGAAGAGCAGTACCAAGAACAGCCTCTGGAACCCGAGCAGGAAGAGGAAACCCCTGGCTCGGATGAGCCCGTCCTAAGCGACGCGGCACCGGAAGAGGCGGCCGAGGCTGCTCTCGAGATTCCCAGCCTGGAGCCAAGTGACGAACCAGACCCTGAAGGTCCGGCCTGGTACGTCATTCATTGCTATTCCGGTTACGAGAACAAGGTCCGCCACAACCTCGAGCAGCGCATCGAGACAATGGGAATGAAGGACAAGGTCTTCGACGTCGTCGTCCCGACCCAGGAAGAGATCGAGGTGCGCGACGGTAAGCGCCGCACGGTGGAGCGCCACATTTTCCCTGGCTACGTGCTGGTCAACATGATCCTGACCGAGGAATCGTGGTTCGTGGTACGCAACACCCCGGGCGTGACCGGGTTCGTCGGGATGGGCAACCTGCCCACCCCGCTGCGGCCGGAGGAAGTAGCCCAGATCCTGAAACGCATGGAAGCCGAGGCCCCGACCATCAAGGTGACCTTCAAGGTCGGCGAGAGGGTGCGGATCATCGATGGGCCGTTCAACGATTTTCGCGGCGTGGTCGCCGAAATCGATATGGAGCGCACCAAGGTGCGCGTAATGGTCAGTTTCTTCGGGCGCGAGACGCCCGTCGAACTGGACTTTCTCCAGGTGGAGAAAGCCTAAGAACAACGGTAACAGGCCCCGGGTCCAGAATGGCCCAGACCTGATACGGTGGGAGGGCGTCCCCTAATCGTCCGCTAACACCACGAGGAGCTAAATATGGCAAAGAAAGTCAAAGCAATCGTTCGTCTGCAGATCGAAGCCGCCAAAGCCAACCCGGCACCGCCCATCGGTCCGGCCCTGGCCGGGCACGGCATTAACATCATGGCATTCTGCAAGGAATACAACGCCAAGACGTCCAACCGCCAGGGCGAGGTCGTCCCGGCGGAGATTTCCGTCTACACCGACGGATCGTTCACCTTCATCCTGAAGACCCCACCGGCGGCAGTCCTGCTGCGCAAGGCTGCCGGGGTGGAAAAGGGTTCGGGCGTACCCAACCGCGAGAAGGTCGGCAAAGTGACCCGTGCCCAGGTGCGTGAGATCGCCGAGATCAAGATGAGGGACCTGAACGCGATCGACATCGAGGGCGCCATGCGCCAGATCGAAGGCACTGCCCGCAACATGGGCATCACGGTTGAAGATTAACCCGGTGGGAGGGCCGTCCCCGGCCCGTCTGGACCACGAAGGAGAACCCATGGCAAAACACGGAAAGAAATATCTGGCCGCGGCCGAGAAGATCGACCACGACAAAGAATACACGCCCGAAGAGGCGGTCAAACTGGTCAAGGAGACCGCTTACACCAAGTTCGACGCCAGCATTGAAGTACACATGCGCACGGGCCTCGACCCGCGCCAGGCCGACCAGCAGGTGCGCGACGTGGTCGTGTTGCCGCACGGCCTGGGCAAGAATGTACGCGTCCTGGTCTTCGCCGCTGCTGAAGGGGCCGCCGAAGCTCGCGCCGCTGGAGCCGACCTGGTCGCCGACGACGATGAGACCCTGAGCAAGATCCAGGGCGGCTTTCTCGACTTCGACGTCGCCATCGCCACGCCGGATATGATGGGCAAGGTCGGCAAGATCGGCCGTGTGCTCGGTCCCCGGGGCTTGATGCCCAACCCCAAGGCCGGAACCGTCGTCCCGGCGGAGGACCTTGGCCGGGCTGTGACCGAAGCCAAGGCCGGACGCGTCGAGTTCCGCCTGGACAAGACCGCCAACATCCACGTGGTGATTGGCAAGGCTTCGTTCGACCAACAGAAGCTGGTCGAGAACTTTGCTGCCCTGATGGACGCCGTTCGTAAAGCCCGTCCGACAGGCGCCAAAGGCAACTATATCAGGCGTATTACCATGACCGCTACGATGGGGCCGGGAGTAAAAGTGGAACCCAACCTGGCCCAATCGATGGAGGCCGGCAAGTAGCAAAACCCGCCCGAGACATATTCCTTCGCCGAAGACAGCAGGCGCTCTTCGACTGCGGGCTCCCCAATGGCCCTGCGCCCAGAGCTTAATCCCCTGCTCAGGTGAAGACCGGTGGTAACACCCCCTCCCTTTCCGGAGAGAAAAGTCTTTGCCTGGTAGCCTCGGGCAAAGACTTTTAATCTGGAAAGGAGGTGAATTCTTTTGGCAAAATCAAAGCAGGAAAAAGAGGCCCTGGTAGCCCAATACCAACAATGGCTTGACCAGAGTCAGGCGATCGTCCTGGTCGAGTACACCGGCGTCACGATGAAGAATCTGGATGCCATCCGGGCCAAGGCCCGCGAGGCCGGCGGCGAGTTTCACATCGTCAAGAACACCCTGGTCAAACTGGCCCTGGAAAAATCCGGGCTGACGATCCCCGAGAACGCCCTGGAGAAGAGCACTGCGATCGGTTTCGCTTTCAACGATCCGGCAAGCTTCGTCAAGGCGCTTCAAGAGGCGACCAAGGGCCTGGAAGCCATCAAGGTCAAGGTTGGCTTCATGGGTCTCGAGATGCTCAGCGCTGCCCAGGTCAAAGCCCTGGCCGACCTGCCGCCGCTGCCTGTGGTGCAGGCCCAGTTGCTGGGCGTCCTGCAGGCGCCCGCCAGCAAACTGGTCCGCCTGCTGGCCGAACCTGGCCGACAGGTTGCGTCGGTCCTCAAGGCCTATTCCGACAAAACCGCCCCCGCGGCGGCCTAACCCGTGCATTGGAACGGCTCATGCCGTTACCCTGCATCAAAATCATCTGTTAGCATATTCAAGGAGTATTGAAATGGCTGATCTGGAAAAAATCGTCGAGCAGTTGAGCGAACTCTCCGTTCTCGAAGCTGCCGAACTGGTCAAGAAACTGGAAGAGAAGTGGGGCGTTTCCGCTGCCGCTCCCGTCGCCATGGTCGCTGCTGGTCCTGCCGCTGGTGGCGCCGCTGAGGCCGTCGAGGAAAAGACCGAATTCGATGTCGTCATCAAGGACCCTGGTCCCAAGAAGATCGAGGTCATCAAGGTCATCCGCCAGCTGGTCAACCTGTCCCTGACCGAGGCCAAGGCCATGGCCGAGACCGCCGACAGCAAGGTGCTGGCAGCGGTCGGCAAGGATGCCGCCATGGATGCCAAGAAGAAGCTCGAAGAAGCCGGCGCGGTCGTCGAAGTCGCCTGACCTTCCACCAGAGCGCAGAATGGATCGGCGACCTGTCGGCTGACAGGTCGCCGGTTGCGTTAAGCGATCAGCGGTTCACACAGGCCCCGTTGGGTTGGATGCTTGAATCCCAAACACAGAAATTGGCGGCATTGTTACAGCTGGTCGGGTCGGTGTTGTACTGGGCACAGTTGAACGATGGCTCGGTCCCGGTCTCGGTCGGACCGGGAGGCGGCGAGGCCTCGACGAGCGGTACCCGTTCGATGTCCCCACTCACGTCTAGCAGCCGGGCGGAAACCCAGCAGCGCACCTGAGCATTCGGACTCAGAACGTACCACCAACTGCGGTCCTGGTTCTGGCCCTCCACTGGCATGACCTGGCCAGGTTCGAGGTAATCGATAATCGGGTAATCCAGCCCTGGGCCAGCGCGACAGGAGGCCGCCTCCTCGACCGTCGCCGAGGGCGGCAGGCGGATGGGCTCATGCGGGATCAGGGTCGGGAACAGATCGAGCGGACAGAAGAAACCCGTATACATCAAAATGAAGGACCAGGTCTCAGAATAAACCCCCGCCCCACCCCCTTCCGGGTTGGCCTGAACGCGCCAGAAATACTGCTGGCAGTCTTCGAACAGCGGCGGATGGCTGCTAATCCAGGTGATCTCCTGGAAGCGCGCATCGGCGTACCAGACCAGAGAAGAAAAATCTTCCTGGGTCGATATTTCGATGCGAAACCCTCCGGCGGGCAGGCAGGCATTCTGGTTGTCCCACTCCAGGTCGACCGAACCGGGGAAATACGCCGCTTGGCCGTTGGGCGGGTATTCCAGCAGCGGCGGGAGCAGGCGGGTGTCCGCATGGCAGCGTGGACCGACAGTGAACCAGGAGATCACCCGGCCGCCGCTTTCCCCGGAGTCAGTCGCGGTCATCACCTCCCAGAAGTAGGTCGTGCCAGACAGCAGGCCCACCTCGGCCGGGATGCGGTAGTCGGTTTCGGTCGTCTGGGCCCGGTGAATGGGGACCGGCGGATGTTCCAGATAATCATTGGGCCAGCGAATCACATCCTGATCATAGAGCGTGAGGAGGTAATGGTCAGGGTGACAGGACGGGTCTGGATAGGACCAGCTCAGGGTGGGCGTCAGGGTGTCAACCACAGCTCCCACAGGGGAAACATCCGCAACCCAGGTCAATTCGTCCGCGGTACAGGGTTCATCAGTCGGCAGGTAGCAGCCAGCCAGCGAAGCCAGCAGGAACGCCAGGGCGCAAACAAACCCCAGGCGCTTAGGAAGGTGTCGATGAGACATTGCGACCTCCTCTCATAATCAGGACAGCGTCAGCAATGACTCCATAGTGAACAGGCGCGCGATGGTAAAGTGTGTCACGTTTTCCTCATCAACCGTATCTGGGATTGAAACAATCCCTCGAAAGAAAAAGAGGCTGTGCCCTTTCGGGCAGATCGTCCCTTATCTATTCACGCAAGCCCCGTTCGGCGGGATGCTGGCATCCCAGCGGCAGGAATTGCTGGAATCGCAGGCGGCCGGGTTGGTTGCATACTGGCCACAATCAAAAGGCGCAGGGGTATCGGTGACGGCTGGGAGCGGGAGCGGCGGTGCCGGGACGACCGGGGCCTGGCTATAATCGCCGCTCAAGTCGACCAGTCGGCCGGAGATCCAACATTGCGCCTGCAGGGCGGGATTGAACACAACCCACCAGGTGCTGTCCGCATTGCGGCCCTCGACCGGCAGGATCTGGCCCGCAACCAGGTAATCCCGGATCTCGTAATCAAGCCCCGGGCCGGACCGGCAGGCGGCGCTGGTCTTGACCTCTGCAACCGGTGGGATCACAACCGGCTCGCGAGGAATGAGGGTCACTGCGAGCTCAAGCGGGCAGAAGACTTCACTCCAACTAAGAATGAAGGACCAGGTCTCCGAAAACGGCCCACCGGCCGAATCAGAGGTCATCTGTACCCGCCAATAATAACGCGTGCAATCCGAGAACATCGGCGGACCGTCCGAGATCCAAATGAACTCATTGTGATAGGTCGTCCCATACCAGATCGGAGCGGCAAAGTCCTCGGTTGTAGAGATTTGAAGATAGAAATCATTGGCCGGCCAGCAGGTCATCTGGTTGTCCCAGGCCAGGTCGACGGTGTCGGGAAAGTACATGGTCGCTCCGTCCGGCGGGTAGAGCAGCGTGGGCGGCAGCAGGCGCGTACCGGTGGGGCATGACGGGCCGGTGGAGAACCACCAGATGGTGAAGTCATGTCCCCCGTTGTCAGCAGTCTTGGGTTCCACCTCCACGAAGTAGGTCTCACCAGGAAGCAGCCCTGCCGAGGCCGGGACATAGAAAGAGGTATCGTCCGTCTCGGTATCGACTTCAAAAATGGGGGCCGGAGGATAGCGCGAGAAATCGTTTGGCCAGCGGGCCACATCCTGATCGAAAATCGTAATATGATAATGATCCGGGTGACAGGACGGGTCCGGATAACTCCAGGTCAGGACAGGGGTTAAGGTGTCTACGACCTCATAGAATGGGGCGGGATCAATGACGGATTCGAGCTCGGCCGCCGTGCACGGTTCGTCGCTGGGTAAATCGCAGCCCCCCAACGCGGAAACAACAAGCAGGAGCACGCAAAAATAAAACCAGCACCTGAGAAAATGCGGCTTGAACATCGTTCACCTCCACTTTCGATCACGAGGGAAACGCGCCTGCAGTGGAATCTACAAAACACATGCGCTCAGTATTGTGCTACTTATCACATACAGAGTACGCCCTTCCTTTGGCGAAGACAATCCCCATAAATGTACCAGCCCCGCCAGGTATGCGGGGCCGGTGCAGAAGGCGAAATCGGTGCTATTTCCGGAACGGGTCGACGTCGGGGTTGGTGCCGGCCCATCTGCAGGCAGCCTGCTGCATGCGGTTGCAGTAGACGCCATGTGAGCAGCGCCGGGCGACGACACGCGGGGGATCAGGCAGGAAGTCGATCGGGTAGACCACTTCCGCCTCCAGCGCCACCTCTCGGTCGACGTGCTCGCAAAAACAGACCTGGCTTACTTCCCATGTTTTATGCGCCATCGCACACCTCCAAAACCACATTCAGTTTAACACACCACTACGCAGATTCCAGTGACAAGCATCATCATTCTTACTGACATAGCGCGCTTTTCGGATGCCCATCTGCTTCTTGCAGAAATAGCGGAACGGAAGTTGCCGCGCAGCCGGTGGTAGCGACGCTCGCAGTTCGGCTATTTACGCAGTAACTCTGGATGTCTGCCCTCCTAGCGCTGGACCAGGTGCAGGAGCCGCCCGGACCCGAAATCGGACAGGTACAGTTCCCCGGTCTCGTCGGCTCCGAAACTGGTCACGGTGACACCGGTCGCAAAGAGCGGCTGCACCTGCCAGGTCCGGGCATCCGCGCGTGCCAGACCGAGGACCCAGCCGCTGCAGTAATCGCCGAAAAAGTAGACCCCGCCCCACTCAGGGAGTTGAGCGCCGCGGTAGACGACCCCGCCTGTCACCGAGCAGCCGCCGGGCAGTCCATTCCCGCCGGCATGCGCGTACTCCGCAACCGGGAAAACGAAGTCAACGCCTCCAGGTGCCGGGTTGTAAACATGCTGGCCTTCCCAGTAATTCCAGCCGAAGTTCAGGCCGCCGGGTCCGCCGGCCGGGATGAAGTTGATTTCCTCCCAGTTGCTCTGCCCGACATCTGCAATGTACAGGTCACCGGTGGCCGGATCGAAGGAGAAGCGCCAGGGGTTGCGCAGCCCAACGGCCCAGATCTCGGGCCCGGTTCCGGGTGTATCCACGTCGATGCGCAGCAGCTTGCCCAGCAGGCTGTTGGGATCCTGCCCGTTGCCAAACGGGTCGCCGGCCGAACCGCCGTCGCCCAGGCCAATGTAGAGATAGCCGTCCGGGCCGAAGGCCAGCCCACCACCATTGTGGTTGGCATAGGGCTGCTCGATGGAGAGCAGGCGTGTCTCGCTGTAGGGGTCGGCACGATCGGGATCATCTGCCAGGACCTGGAAACGGGCCACGACCGTGTTCCCGCGCCGGTCGGTGTAGTTGACATAGAAAAACCCGCTGAGGGCGTAGTCGGGATCGAAGGCCAGCCCAAGCAGGCCCTGCTCCAGGCCGTCGTTCGTGATCCGGTCACGCAGATCGAGAAACGGGTCGGAAACCAGGACATTGTCCCGGATGATATGGATGTGCCCGGTGCGTTCGACAACAAACAACCGCCCCGACCCGTCGCCGGCATTCTGGATGTCGACCGGCTGCTCCAGCCCGGAGACGACCGGCTCCCAGGCGTAGCCGCCGGGGTCAGGGAAGGCGGCCAGGTAGATCTGCGGGGTGGTTGTGGCTCCGGCGGTCGTGACAACGGCCGGCACCTCGCTGGCGGCCGCCTCCGGGACGAGGACGTCCGTCGCGGGGACGGACGTCATGGTGGCAGGGATGGGCGCAGGAGTAGCGGTCCCGCAGGCCGCCAGGAGCAGACCGAGCGCCAAAGCCAAGGCCCCGGTCCGGGAGCGGCTAGGCCTCATCGGGGTCTCGGGCGTCAGCCTCGATGATGTCATCGGGCTGCGGTTCCTCGGGGGCGTCGCGCCAGGACCCCGAAACAACGCGCTGCAGGGCGTTCAGATGCTCGCGCACGATCCCTTCCGGAACCAGGTTCATAAAGAGCGAGGTGCCGATCCAGACCACGGCGGCATCGTCGAGGGCGCCGATCACCGGCAGGGTCAGGCCAGGCAACAGGTCGATCGGGGAGATCAGGTAGATCAGGGAAAACAACGGCAGCAGCTTCAGCAGGAAATTGACGCGTCGGTCGCCCATCAGGCGCCAGAGCACCTTGACACGCAGGACCAGGTCCTGGAAGAAGCCGCTGTTCTGGGAATCAATCAGGTCATCTTTTTTGGGGGTCATGTTATCTCTCCTAATGGATCTCGAGGTCTAGAGCAGTCGTCCTGGCACCAGGACCGGCCCCGTCTACCCATAGATGCTTATATATACGGAAAAGTTGCTCGGCGGCCTCGGTTACGAAGCGGTCCATCTCCGCCTTGCCAAGGTAGACATACGGGCGGCGGTACAGATCCTGAACTCTTTCGTCCGTGCGCTGGTAATACTCCTGGATGTGAGCCACCTGGCGGAGGATGCCTTCAGGAAGCATGAAATCCAGGTCGCCGGTCTCGGGGCGGGCAGCCAGGAACACGCTCCAGAACAGGCACTCGGGGTGGTCGCGCACGTAGATGAAATCCAGCCCGTACCAGTCCTTCTTGACTTCCCAGATGAAATCCTCGTCGGCGGCAAACTGCTCAAGCCAGCGTTCTTTCGTCGGCCGGCTGATCTGTCGGCCCCAGAGATTGTCGGTGACCAGGTGGAAGAAATAGCCCAGGCGAAAGGAGAACTGCTGCAGATTGGAATCGCCACGCAGGGGCAGCAGGTAGCGGCGGAAGAACTCCAGGTCGGCCAGCTCTTGCCGTGAGCCGTCGGGGGTCCCGAAATGCGTGACATAGGCCGGGGGAGTGAAGTTCTCCCACTTCTCGTCGGGGATGCCCGAATCAGGGGCGATGTTGCCGACCGCAAACTTCTCGGGGTCCAGGCCGGAAATGCGCTCGAGCAGGGCTTCGGCCAGGCGCAGGTGAACGATCCAGGTGGCCATGTGGGTATTATAAAGCAATTCCCCGGAAGCGCCCGACCCAAGTGCGGTACAATGCACCAAGCTCTTTGTCCAGGATCAAGAATCGATCCACGAAGAAACACGTATGGGCCGGGATTCGCCTTGTGGTTCTGGCTGGAGGTCTTTTTTCGCCTTTCGTGTGCCTTTGTGGAGGCCCCTTCATCATCAAACCCGAGGTTGCCATGCCCCTGCACGTATCCCGCATCCAGGCCCTGTGCTTCGACGTGGACGGCACGTTGAGCGACACCGATGACGTGATGACCGCCAGGTTCGCCAAACTTCTGCGCCCCTTCGGCTTCCTGTTCCCCGGGCAGGATCTCGAGCACCTCGCCCGGCGGCTGGTGATGGCCAGCGAGGCTCCAGCAAATTTTTTGATCGGCATCCCTGACCTGATCGGGATGGACGACGAGATTTTCGCCCTGGTCGACTGGCTGGCCCGCAAGAGTCACCGGAATCCCAGGCACTACCAGATCATCCCGGACGTCAGGCAGACCCTGGCGGCCCTGAGCCAACGCTATCCGATGGCAGTGGTCAGCGCCCGCGATACGCGCACAACGATGCTCTTTCTTGAACAATTCGAGCTGACCCCGTACTTCCAGTGTATCGCCACCGCCCAGACCTGCAAACACACCAAGCCATTCCCCGACCCGGTCCTTTGGGCTGCGGAACAGCTGGCCGTGCAACCCGAGAACTGCCTGATGATCGGCGACACCACGGTGGACATCCGGGCCGGCAAGACCGCCGGAACCCAGACCGTCGGCGTGCTGTGCGGTTTCGGCGAGGAACTCGAACTGCGCCAGCACGGCGCTGACATGATCCTCACCACGACCTCCGAACTAATGCAGGTGCTGGAAGAAGACTGATTCTCCAAACGTGGAAATGGAAGGACTGCAACCAACCGCCGCCCGCCCCGTATATCCTGTAGGCACGGCGGACGGTTGGCGTCAGCCTGCCAAGACCCCGAAAGGAGTGTTTCCATGTTCCGAAAATTCTTGCCTGTCCTGCTGATCCTCGCCCTGTCCACCGTGGCGTGCGGTTTCTCGATCTCCGTTCCCAACTCGGTGACCCCCGGCCCGGAAGTCACTGAAGAGATCGACATCCCGGTGCCCGAAGAGGCCGAGTCGGTCGACCTGACCCTGGAGTTTGGAGCCGGCCAGCTCCAGATCGTCCCCGGCGGAGAGGGTCTCCTCTCCGGTACGGTCACCTACAATGTGGATCTGTTCCAGCCCGAGGTGCATGTGCGCGGCGATAACGTACGCCTCGAGCAGCGCGGCCTGGAGAACGAGCTCAACCTCAACTGGAACGACGTCGTAAATCACTGGGACCTGGTCCTGGGTCGAATCCCGATGAGCCTGGCCATCCAGGCCGGGGCCTACAAGGCCGAATACGAGCTCGGCGGCCTGGCGCTTGAGAATCTGACCGTTCAGGACGGCGCAGCGGAGGTCGAACTGTCCTTCTCCGAGCCCAACCGGACCGAGATGCAACTGCTGCGCTATGAGACCGGGGCCTCGTCCGTGACCCTGCGCGGACTGGCCAATGCGAACTTCGACACCATGGAGTTCGACGGCGGAGCGGGGAACTTCACCCTCGACTTCTCCGGCGAGCTGCGCCGTGATGCCACCGTGACCATCGAGACCGGCATCAGCAATATGACCCTGGTGATACCCGACGATGTCCACGTCGTGCTGACCGTGGAGAGCGGGCTCTCCAACGTCACCATCGGTTCGGGCTGGACACAGAACAACAACACCTACACCCAGCCTGGAGACGGCCCGACCCTGACGATCATCATCGAGATCGGGGCCGGCAACCTGACGGTCACCCACTGATCATCAAGACCCGGGTCCCGTTCCGCAGCGGAACGGGGCCTTTTCTATTCCCCAATTGGGGTATTTTACCTATTTTTCATATAAATCGGAGTAAAAGGTCATATTTCGGGCATGACCTCCATCACTTGCCTAGTGAACGGGCATTCAATACAATTAAGCCGATAATTTATATCCAGTTTAGCAAAGAGGTGCAGCATGCAGATCACACGACAGGCCGATTATGCCATCCGGGCAGTTCACTACCTGGCCCAGTTGGGGACAAGCCAGCGCGCGGCCACCAGCACGGTGGCCCAGGCAAAGCGCATCCCACCTTCCTTCCTGGCCAAGATCATCTCGCAGTTATCCATTGCTGGCCTGCTGCATACCTCGCGCGGCGCGCGCGGCGGCGTTTCGCTGGCGCGTGAGCCGAAAGAAATTTCTCTGCTGGATGTGGTCGAGGCCATCGACGGGCCGATCCTGCTTAACGAGTGCGTCGGCGAATCCGGCACCTGCGACTTCAAAGATGAGTGCCCGATGCACCCGATCTGGCAGGAAGCCCAGGAGCACCTGGTCACCCGCCTGCGCAACACCCATTTCGAACAGTTGACCAACGGCAAGGGTCGCTGAACCGGTCCCATGAACAACCCTTCTCCCCGTGCACCCTGCACGGGTTTTTTGTCGCCCGGTCCCATCCCCTGCGCAGAGAACCCACACAGGATGAGCACGGACTCTTCCAGCCTTCACAGGCACCCTCGACTAACCCTGGCGCTCAGGGATTGACCCGGTGAAAAGTGGCTGTATCTGAAAAAGCCGTCGGTCGCGGTTCATCGTTATAATTGTTCTCCAACCGCAGGGTGTTGTTATCGACGAACTCGATGATCGTCAGAATCGTTCCAGCATCTGTGATCAGATCGAGTTGGACTGGCATGGTAGACATATCCACCCGGTACTGGCCCGTTTCCGTGGACCCCGCAACATTGATGACAAAATGCCCGTCGCGTTCAAAGACCATTTCGATTCTATCCCCATCGTAGGTACCTTGCCAGGTGCCAACGATGCTGGGCCCCCTCAGAGAGGAAAGCGTGCAGGCCAGGCTGGTAAGGGCAAGAAAGATGAGCACAACAGCTAACCGGACACGGTGGCGAACCATGGGAACCTCCTATGGCGTTTTTGGGTATATTATAGCTCGACAATGTTAGGTTAGAAAATGCGATCTGGTTTTGCCGCATCAAAGCCTGTTTCAGATGCAAAGATCGGCTAACGTACACTCGTTTTCTGGGCATGAAAACCTCAAAATGTAGTCGTTTTCAGAACACTCGTTCGAATTCGACATTGTCGAGATAGAGCCCGCCGACAAAATGCAAGCCACAGCCCTGCTTGGCGTATAATTACCATGAGGAAATTTCTGATTCCAAAAAAGGAGGCACTGCATGTCCGGACCCCGCACCGTGCGCGCCCCACGCGGGACGCAGCTCACCTGCAAGAACTGGCTCGCCGAAGCTGCCTACCGCATGATCCAGAACAATCTCGACCCGGAAGTCGCCGAGCGCCCTGAAGATCTGGTCGTCTACGGCGGGCGCGGACAGGCCGCCCGTAACTGGGAATCCTTCGATGCCATCCTCGAGTCGCTCAAGGAACTCGAGCCCGACGAGACCCTGCTGGTCCAGTCGGGCAAGCCGGTGGCGGTTTTCAGGTCACATCCCGACGCGCCGCGGGTCCTGATCGCCAACTCGAACCTGGTGCCGCACTGGGCCACCTGGGAACACTTCGACAAGCTGGCCGCCCAGGGCCTGATCATGTACGGCCAGATGACCGCCGGCTCGTGGATCTACATCGGTACCCAGGGCATCCTGCAGGGCACCTACGAAACCTTCGGCGCACTGGCCAGGCTCAAGGGCTGGGGGTCCCTCAAGGGCAAGTTCTGCCTGACCGCCGGCCTGGGCGGGATGGGTGGCGCCCAGCCGCTGGCCATCACCATGAACGAGGGCGTCGGCCTGATCGTTGAGGTCGACCCGGCCCGGGCCAAGCGCCGCCTGGATATCGGCTACGTCGACCGGGTGGTAGATAACCTGGAAGAGGCGATGAGCCTGGTCGAGGAATTCAAGGGCCGGGAGAAGCCCCAGTCGATCGGCCTGATCGGCAACGCCGCCGACATCTACTGCGAACTTGCCGAGCGCGGCGTAGTCCCGGATGTGGTCACCGACCAGACCTCGGCCCACGAGGCGCTGATGTATGTCCCATCCGGGCTTTCGGTGATCGCGGCCGACGAACTGCGCAAGGCCAACCCCGAGAAGTACAAGGGTCTGGCGATGGACTCCATGGCGCAGCACGTACGGGCCATGCTCGCATTCCAACGCCGGGGGGCGGAGGTCTTCGACTACGGCAACAACCTGCGCCAGCAGGCTTACGATCACGGCGTGACCGAGGCCTTCGAATTTCCCGGCTTCGTCCCGGCCTACATCCGTCCGCTGTTCTGCGAGGGCAAGGGCCCCTTCCGCTGGGTGGCCCTCTCCGGCGACCCGGAAGACATCTACCAGACCGACACAGCGGTCATGGACCTCTTCCCCGAAGACGAACACCTGCGCCGCTGGCTGACGCTGGCGCGCGAGAAGGTCCCTCTCCAGGGACTGCCGAGCCGCATCTGCTGGCTGGGGTACGGCGAACGCCTCCGGGCCGGGCTGAAGTTCAACGACCTGGTGGCGAACGGGACCCTCAAGGCTCCAATCGTCATCGGCCGTGACCACCTGGACTGCGGCTCAGTCGCCAGCCCCAACCGTGAAACCGAGGCGATGAAGGACGGTTCGGACGCCATTTCTGACTGGGCGATCCTGAACGCCTTGATCAATACCGCCGGCGGGGCGACCTGGGTCTCGTTCCACCACGGCGGTGGGGTCGGCATCGGCTACAGCCAGCACGCCGGCCAGGTCATCGTCGCCGACGGGACCCCTGAAGCGGCCCACCGCCTCGAGCGGGTCCTGACCACCGACCCGGGGTTGGGCATCGTCCGCCATGCTGACGCCGGCTACGATCAGGCCATCGCAGCCGCCCTGCGGCACGGGATCAAGATGCCGATGCTGAAGAAATGAACAGCAGCAGGGCCGGTCCAGCGGGCCGCCCTTAGAATCAGGAACCAGTCGGAAAAAGGCTGGAAATCCCGCTGGAACCAGGAGTGCTGAATATACGTGCTCTGCGCAGGCGAATCGCGGTACAATTCGCCCCTGGTATTTCCAGCAGGAAGCAGGTGAATGGGTATGGCAACGAAACGAATAGCAGTCCTGACCAGCGGCGGTGACGCCCAGGGAATGAACTCAGCCGTGCGGGCCGTGGTCCGCACCGCCCTGGACAAAGGCACCCAGGTCTATGCGATCTATGAAGGCTATCAGGGCATGGTCGACGGCGGAGAACGGATCCGCGAATTAGGGTGGGACTCGGTCGGCGGGATCATGCACATCGGTGGAACCGTGATCGGCACGGCCCGCTGCGAGGCATTCATGACCCGCGATGGCCGCCGCACCGCGGCAGGCAACCTGATCAAGAGCGGCATCGACGGGCTGGTGGTCATCGGCGGCGACGGCTCGCTGACCGGCGCCGACCTGTTCCGCCAGGAGTGGCCAGGGCTGGTGACCGAACTGCTTGCGCGCAAGCAGATCAGCACCAAAGAAGCCGGGGCTTACCCCAGCCTGGCCATCGTCGGGCTGGTCGGCTCGATCGACAACGACTTCCACGGCACCGACATGACCATCGGCGCCGACACGGCCCTGCACCGCATCACCGAGGCGGTCGATGCCATCACCAGCACCGCCGCCAGCCATCAGCGCACCTTCGTGGTCAAGGTCATGGGGCGCAACTGCGGCTACCTGGCCCTGATGAGCGGTCTGGCCTGCGGCGTCGACTGGGTTCTGATCCCCGAGTCCCCGCCCGACGTGGAGAACTGGCAGGAGGTCATGGCCGAGCGCCTGCAGGCCGGACGCAAGGCCGGTCGGCGCGACAGCATCGTCATCCTGGCCGAGGGAGCGCATGACCGCAACGGGAATTACATCGGCAGCACCGAGGTCCAGAAAGCCCTCGAGGAGCGTCTGGGGGAGGAAGTGCGTGTCACCGTGCTGGGCCACGTCCAACGCGGTGGACGGCCGTCGGCCTACGATCGCATCCTGGGCACGCTGCTTGGGCACGAAGCTGTGGTCACGCTGCTGAACGCCAGGCCCGAGGACGAGCCGGTGGTGATCGGAATCCGCAACAACCGCCTGACCCGACTGCCGCTGATGGAATGCGTTCGCAAGACCAAGGCCGTCGCCGAGGCGATCGCCGAGAAGGACTACCAGAAGGCCATGGGACTGCGCAGTTCCAGTTTCACGGACGCCTTCAGCACCTTGAAGACAATGGTGCGAGCCCTGCCCCATCCGCTGACCGAGGGCGTCAAGCGCTTCCGCATCGGGGTGCTCAACGCCGGCGCCCCCGCACCGGGTATGAACACCGCCTCGCGGGCCGCCATCCGCCTGGGACTCGACCAGGGCCACATCATGCTGGGCATCAACAACGGCTTCGAAGGGCTGGCCGAAGGCGAGGTCCGGGAAATGGACTGGATGGGTGTCACCGGCTGGGCCTCACGGGGCGGCTCGATGCTCGGAACCAGCCGCCTGGTCCCGAAAGGCTCGGACCTGTACGCCATTGCCCGTACGATCGAGAATAACGACATCGGCGCCCTGCTGGTCATCGGTGGCTGGAGCGGCTACCAGGCGGCCTACAACATGACTGCCAACCGTGACAACTTCCCGGCCTTCAACCTGCCAATCGTCTGTCTGCCGGCCTCGATCAACAACAACCTGCCCGGCTCGGAATTCAGCATTGGGACCGATACAGCCTTGAACAGCATCGTCGACGCGGTCGACAAGATCAAGCAGTCAGCGGTGGCCACCCGGCGCTGTTTCGTCGTCGAAGTGATGGGCCACTGGTGCGGCTACCTGGCCCTGATGAGCGGGCTGGCCACCGGCGCCGAGCGGGTCTACCTGAACGAGGAGGGCGTGACCCTCAGGGACCTGCAGATCGACGTCGCGAAGCTGACCCGCGGCTTCGAAGGCGGAAAGCGCCTGGGGCTGATGATCCGCAACGAGTACGCCAACTCAATCTACACCACTGGCTTCATGTGTTCGCTGTTCGAGGAGGAGGGCCGGGAGGTCTTCGACGTGCGTCCGGCCATTCTCGGCCACCTGCAGCAGGGCGGCGACCCGTCGCCGTTCGACCGCATCCAGGCCAACCGCCTGGCACGCCTGTGCCTGGAGTTCCTGATCGAACAGTGCAGCCAGGACGGCGACCGGAGCGCCTTCATCGGCCTGCTGGAGGGCCAGCTCAAGTTTCACGACATGCGCGATTTCGAACGCCTGGTAGACATCCAGCACCAGCGTCCCAGGCAGCAATGGTGGATGGATCTGCGCGGCATCGCCGCCCTGCTCGCCAAGCTCGGACCGGACGAGAAATAGGCGACCTGTCCCGATGGCGCCAGGGGCTATCTTGTGCGATACTTTCTATAAGAAGGAGCCAAAGGAATGGAGATCACCGTTTCCCAACACCAGGGGGCTGTTCCCGTCACCGTCCTGACCCTGCTGGGTGCCCTGGACGGGGCCAGTTTCGAGAGTCTGATCGACAAGGCCGAGGAAGTCTACGCTGCCGGCACCCGGGCCCTGCTGCTCGACCTGGGCAGGCTGACCTTCATGAGCAGCGCCGGCATCTCGGCAGTGCACAGCGTGGCCCTGTTGTTGCGCGGCAAGGGACGCCCCGATCTGGAACAGGGGTGGGCCTCCTTCCGGGCCATCGACCGCGAGCGCGACGGCAACGCCAAAGATCCGCATGTCAAGCTGCTCAACCCGCCCGAAAAGGTGCTGCGAACCCTGGAGATGGTCGGTTTCACCGCCATCTTCGAGGTCTTTACCGACCTGAATGAGGCGCTGGCGTCCTTCGGATAAGCCAGGCCGGATTCCCGTCCCCGACCACCCGTTGACCCGCTTCAGGAAAGCAGCGCCTGCCGCTGCTTTTTCTTTGTGTCCCAGAATAGATGACCTGCCTGGCCTCCCCTCAAGCCTCGTTCCTTCGGGGAACGCTCCTCCAGGAGGAGGGCAAAACCATCCTGGCGTGGGTTTTGGGCCAGCGCCGATTGGGGTATGGTATGGTCGTGGGATCATGCTCACCAGGAGACAACATGTCATTGACAGAGTTCGGGATCGAACATAAACAGGTCGCCGCGACCCCGGTCGCGTATCGCCGCTTCCACATGCAGGCCCGCAGCGACGTACAGGATGTGCTGCAGGAATTGGAGGGCGCCATCCCCCCCGGGGGCATCGCCGGACCGCCCTACCTGCACATCCAATCCTTCAGCAGTTTCACCGAGGGGTATGCGGCGGAGGCCGGCTTCCCGATCCGCCAGGTGATCGAAAGCGGGAGGATCAGCAGCAAGACCCTTCCCACGCTGGAAGTCCTGGCCCTGACCCACGCCGGACCGGGCGAGTCCCTGCGTGAGACCAAGGTCAGGCTGTACCAATTCGCCCGCCAGAAAGCCCTGATCTCGGACGAGTTCAGCCGCGAAGTCTACCCGGGCTGGCCAGACCCCGAAGGCCCGGTCGAGGTCCATTTCGTGATCCACAACTGGAACCGCCTGCTGGCCAACAACCTGGAGCGCGTGCTCGGAAAGCCCGGGCAGGACGCCGTCCTGCAAGGTGGTGAATCCCTGCCCATTGACGCCACGCCGGAGGAACGCTTCGAATGGTCCCGGGCAGCGATGCACTGGCTGGACGCCCTGGCCAACGAGGGCCAGAAATTCGACGCCGTCTCCGGCTGCGCCCATATTTTCCCGGCTGAACTGCTGGAGAAGATCCAGCATGTCTACGCCGAGGCCCGCGGCCAGGCTGACGACCCGTTGCAGGCCGTGGACGCCGTCCTGGCGTTCATGGAGACCGATCCCGGCTGGAACGAAAAGGACCATTCCCGCCAGGGATGGGTGGTCTACCAGACCAAGCAGCCTGCCGATCCAGAGGCCTACGCTGCCGCCCGGACCGACGCCATGCGACGGGCCGCCTACTGCTTCTGCCCCATCATCCGGGCCCGGCTGGACAAGGGCATGCCGGTCACCTACTGTTACTGCGGTGCAGGCTGGTACCGCCAGCAGTGGGAGGCTGCCACCGGTAAGCCGGTCACAGTGGTGGTTGTTCGCTCCGTGCTCAAGGGCGACCTGGTCTGCGAGTTCGCCACCCACCTGTCCCCGGACTTGTAACGAAGAGAAAAACAGAACCCCGGATAGTCCTCGGCAGTGAAGAGCACGGCCTGTTTGACGTCTAAAAAGCGCCGTGTATTCTCCGGCCATCTCCGAGCGCCCTTGCGGCGGTGTGTTATAATACCCCCAAGTAAATCAGGACCAAATCCGTTCATTCAGGGTGATCCGAAGAAGGTTCGGCAAGAATCGGCTTGTTTGGGAAAGACCGGCATGCAGGAAATGCCGGTGGGGGGATGAGTTGATTCGGTTAAACAAAGTACCATCGCTTGTTTAACATACTGGAGGGGCTTCTTCCCGGGATTTGGTTGGGACAACCAAATCTTTTTCCATATCCCTGCGATCGGACCCGGATGGTTCTACCAATTCCACCCGCAGTCAAGGAGAGTCTATTTTGCCGAAAGTCGAATTAAGAGACAAAGAATCTCAACAACAGTTGTTGCGGCGTTTCCGCACGAAGGTCACCCGCAGCGGTGTGCTGGGTCAATTGAGAAAAAAGCGCTGGTTCGTCTCGAAAAGTGAGCGCCGCCGGCTGGAAAAGAAGAAATCGATCCAGCGCATCAGGCGGCGCGCCAGGAAAACGCAGTCAGAGTAGGTGTCACAGCAGGCGCAGGAGGTGATGCGGTGAGCGAGCAACAGGGCACTTTTGCCAAAGGGGACTGGATCGTCCATGCCCGCTACGGGATCGGCCAGATCGAAGGTCAGGAAAAGAAAGTCCTGGACGGGAAGAAACAGGACTTCTTGAAGGTCAAGGCCTTTAATTGTATGTACTGGCTGCCACTGGCCCGCCTGGATGCCGAGCGCATCCGGCCGGTCACCAGCGAATACCGCCTGCAGCGGGCCTTGAAGCTCATGGCCCAGCCTCCTGCCGACCTGCCCAAGGACCACCACCAGCGCGACAAGGCCGTTGCGGAGGTCTTCAAAGATACCTCCCTGTATGCAATGGCACGCATGATCCGTGACCTCCACGCCCGCCAGTCGGAAGCCAGGCTGAATTTCATCGAAGATGACGCTCTGAAAAAACTGAAGGACCAGTTCCTGGATGAGTGGTCGGTGGTGAAGAACATCGCCCGGAAAACGCTGGAGGAGAAGCTCTCCAAGATCCTGGCAGCCAGCCTGCAGAAGAAGCGCCAGGCCAGGAAATAGGCCTGGCCATACAAAGAACCGGATTCTTCAAAAGCCCACAAGGGACCGTGCAAATCCCTTGTGGGCTCCCGCTGTTTGATTGTAAAGGTCGCGGATCCAACTGAGAAACGCACGGCTTTGCTGGCCGGACCAGGAAAACCGGCGCTTTCCGTGCCCGTCTACGCCCGGCCGCGCGCCGGCTCCCTTTTTCGATCAAAGGCCCCGGCGCTTCTCCAGCCCGGTGACGATCACGCCGCGCAAGAAAAAGCGCTGGGCCACGAAGAGCACGATCACCGGCAGGATCAGCACCAGCAGCGAGCTGGCCTGGATCACGTTCTGGATTGGCACGCGTGACTGGTAGACCTGGACCCCGAACGAGACCGGCATGAAGGCTGCGTTGCTGCTCAGGTAGAGCGAGGCCTGGCGAGCCTCGTTCCAGGTGAAGAAGAAGTGCAGGAGCGAGATAGTGATCACCACCGGCCAGGACTGAGGCAGGACGATGGTCCACAGGCGGCGCAGCGGTCCGGCCCCGTCCAGCATGGCCGATTCCTCTAGTTCGACCGGCAGGCTGCGGAAGTTCTGGCGCAGCAGGAAGATGTACACGGCGTTTCCGAAGTACAGATGCACTACCAGAGGAAAGATCGTCCCGTGCCAGTCGAGGGTGTTGATGTAGAAGAAATAGGTCGGGATCGAGGTGACCTTGTCAGGGATCAGGATGGTGGCGATCAGGACGTAGAACAGCAGCTCGCCGCCCGGGAGCGGGAAGCGGGCGAAGCCGTAAGCCACCAGGACCGACGAGACCAGCACCCCGATCTCGCCGATCAGCACCAGCAGCAGGGTGCTCACCAGCATGCGCGGAAACTGCACCGCTCCGAACAGGACCGCGAAACTGTCCAGCACCGGGTGGAACTGGTAGACCGGCTGCAGTGCGTGCCAGTCGCCGGTGTAGGAGATCGTCCCCGCAGCCGGGTCCTGCGGGTCGAGGAAATCGCTTGAGAACGTCCCCGGGGCGATCATGGCCAGGCTCCGGGTCCCGCCGGGAAGCGGGACCTCGTAGAGCCGGTACTGCTCTCCCTGGTAGGCAAAGGTACGAATGCGGGCCGGGTACCAGGGCGCGTTGCGGTCGGAGAGCTGCTCGGTAGGGACGAAGGCAGTCACCACCATATACGCCACCGGCAGCAGGTACACGGCCAGCAGGGCCCAGGCGAACAGGTTGACAGCTCCCACCCCGGCGACCCGCCAGGCCCGGGGCGGCACCCGGTCCCGCAGCCGGAGACGCTGGAGCGTTCCCCGAAGCCCGGCCTTCATGACCCGTTCTCCCGGTCCGGGTAGTAGACCCAGTACCTGGCGCTCCAGAACAGGATCACCACCAGAATCATCACAAGGACAAAGAACAGCCAGGCCAGGCTGCTGGCCTCGCCCAGGCGGAAGGTGCGAAACAGGACGTAGTAGACCAGGTTGTCGTAGGACGACAGGTTGCTGTTGAAACTGCGGCCGCGGTCGAGCAAGATCGCCCCGCCGAAGACAGCCGTCAGGTTGAGCACCAGGCTGAAGAAGACCGCCGGGCTGACCATCGGCAGGGTCATGCTGAAGAAGCGCCGCAGCCAGCCAGCCCCGTCCATCGCGGCCGCCTCGTAGATCTCCGACTCGACCCCCTGCATGGCCCCCAGGATGATCAGCATCCCCGGCCCGATCGTCCACAGCGAGGCCAGGACGATCAACCCGGAGGTCGGGCTGCGCGACGAGATCCGGATCAGGTCGCCCAAGCCGAGCGGGCCCAGGATCAAGGTGTACAGCCAGCCGCTGCCCGGGCGGATGAAGCCCTGCCACATGAAGGTCGCCGCTGCGCTGGGGATGATGCTGGGAAGGAAGAACAGCACCCGCAGGGTGTCCTTCAGCCACAGCCGCTTGCTGCTGAGCAAGGTCGCCAGGAGCATCGAGGCGCCGGTCTGGAGCGGCAGGATCCAGGCCGCCAGCTGGAGCGTCCCGAGCAGGGCGGCCCAGGTCTTGTCATCCCGCAGGACATTGAGGTAGTTGTCAAACCAGACGAAATCGACTTCGTTGGGGGTCAGCAGGAAGAAGTCGGTCAACGAGAAGCTCAACGAGGCCAGGATCGGGACCAGTTTAAAGAGCAGCAAGCCGAGCAGCCATGGAGTGACCAGCAGCAGGCCCCACAGGCGCTTATGGCGCGCCTGCCGCGGCGGGCGGCGGCGGGCGGCGGGTCTCGGTTTTGCGATGGGATGCGATGTCACCTGCAACCTCGGAGGACGAAGGAATGGACCATTATATCCCCGTTCGGGAGACCGGCAAGAAAAGGAAGAGCCATGACAGCCGGCCTCCACAGCCGGATCGCAGGGATACCACCCCGGCGATCTCCCCCACCGTCACCCCCCTCGTCCACCCCCCTCGTCCGCTCTGCGCTTCTCCATCTTCTCTGCCATCAGAGCCGTCAACTCAGCCAGGGAATACCCATGGGCCGGGTTATCATTCTCATCGAGCAATTTCTCAAGCAGGGCGTGGATCACCCGATCGCCCTCCCACTTCGTCCCCACCAAGTAGCGCAGCTTCGGCTTTGCCGAGAACAGGGCCTCCAGCACCGCGGCGCTCACCAGGGCCGGCGGGGAGGGCTTGCGATTGGACTCGGACTCTCCGGCCGATTCGCCGGGCGCCTCGGGCGGCTGCTCAAAGGAGGACAGCACCGCCGCGGCCTCCTCTTCGAAGGGCGCCTCGGCGCGTTCGAATTTCATCCGGGTGCCCGGGAAGGATTTCGCGCCGATCTCGGTTGCCACCCCGCCCGGCTGGACGATGCTGACCCCCACCCCGTATGGTGCCAGTTCCTCGCTGAGCGCAACCGAATAGGCCTCCAGGGCGTGCTTGGTCATCGTGTAGGGGCCGAAATACTTCTTCGAGATCATCCCGCCCTGCGAGCCGACCAGCACGACCCGCCCGCTTGACTCGACCAGCAGCGGCAGGCAGACGTTGGTCAGCCGGAAAGGGCCGAAGACGTTGACCTCGAAGATGTTGCGCAACTCCTCGTCGGTCCACGTTGCGCACAAGCCCAGTTCGCCGATCCCGGCGTTGTTGACCAGCCCGTACAGGCCGAGACCGTGCTGACGGACGGTCTCGACCGCCTCTCGGGCCTGGCGGGGGTCGCGCACGTCCAGCCGCAGTGGGACGACGTTCTCGATCTGGCCCAGGACGGCCAGGTCATCGTCCCGGCGGGCAGTGGCGAAAACCGGGTGTCCCTGGATGGCCAGGGTCCGAGCGAGGTCGAGACCGATGCCGCTGCTGGCACCGGTGACCAGGATCGGGCGGGGAGGGAAGGTATCCATGCGAGACTCCTTGGGACGGGAATGTTTGCATTATAAATCAGGATAGACTCCAAGGATTTGGTGAGATTGTCTGCGTTCCTTGGGAGTTCAGAATTCGCCGACCTTGTTTGGGCCAGGGAAATGCGTGGAGACATGCTGTTGTTAAAAATAAAGCACGTTATAATCCAGTTGTACATCGGAGACGGAACACATCTCCTTTTCCCGAAGCACGCCAGAGACTGGCCTCGTTGCTCGAACAAGCGGCGCGCAATGACAAAGTTCGCATCAAACGACGGGCTGGACAGGGAATCGTCATCCGCCCACAGGTTCGCCGGGGCTCCCCCGCTCGACGTGGAAGGCGTTCAACCCGAACTGACCCGCGAAGAGACCCTCGAGAGCATTGCCGAATCCCATCGATCCTGACCTTCCTTTATTTCTCCATGAGAAACCACCATGCCATCTGATACCCAGGTCATCTACTCGATGATGCGCGTTGGGCGCATCCATCCTCCCAACAAACAGGTGCTGCGCGACATCTCGCTCGGCTTCTACTATGGCGCCAAGATCGGCGTGCTCGGTCTGAACGGGGCCGGCAAGTCGACCCTGCTACGCATCATGGCCGGCGTTGACCAGGATTACGTGGGCGAGATCGCCATGTCCAAGGGCTACACAGTCGGCCTGCTCGAGCAGGAACCCCAGCTCGATGAGAACCGGACCGTGATCGAGACCATCCGGGAGGCCGTCCAGCCGGTAGTCGACCTGCTGCAGCGCTTCGACGAGGTCAACGCCAAGTTCGCCGAGCCGGACGCCGACTTCGATGCCCTGATCGCTGAACAGGGCAAATTACAGGAGAAGCTGGACGCCGTCGACGCCTGGAACCTGGACAACCACCTCGACCTGGCGATGGAGGCCCTGCGCTGTCCCCCACCTGAGACACCGGTCAAGATCCTCTCAGGTGGTGAACGCCGCCGGGTGGCCCTGACCCGCCTGCTGCTGACCGAACCCGACATCCTGCTGCTCGATGAGCCCACCAACCACCTGGACGCCGAGTCGGTCGCCTGGCTGGAGCGCCACCTGCAGCAGTACAAAGGCACGGTCATCGCCGTGACCCATGACCGCTACTTCCTCGACAACGTCGCCGGCTGGATCCTCGAACTGGATCGCGGTTACGGCATCCCCTGGAAGGGCAACTACTCGTCCTGGCTGGAGCAGAAGAAGGAAGTCCTGCGCCAGGAGGAAAAGGTCGAGTCCAGGCGCCAGAAGACCCTCGAGCGTGAACTGGAGTGGGTGCGCATGTCGCCCAAGGCCAGGCAGGCCAAGGGGCAGGCCCGTGTAACAGCGTATGAGAAGCTGCTCTCGCAGGAAGTCGAGCAGTATCGCGGCGAGCAGGAGATCTACGTCCCGCCGGGCCCGCGCCTGGGAGACGTGGTCATCGACTTCGAGAACGTCACCAAGGGATATGGGGATCGCCTCCTCATGGAGAACTTCTCGGCCAGGATCCCGCCCGGCTCGATCATCGGTGTGATTGGTCCCAACGGGGCCGGCAAGACCACCCTGCTGCGCCTGATCACCGGCCAGGAGCAGCCCGAGGGTGGCTCGATCCGGATCGGGGACACGGTCACGTGGGCCTATGCCGACCAGCTGCGCCCGCTCGACGATGAAAAGACCGTCTGGGAGGTGATCAGCGGCGGCGAGGACGAACTAACCCTCGGCAGCCGCAAGATGAACTCACGGGCCTACTGCGCCTCGTTCAATTTCCAAGGCTCCGACCAGCAGAAAACGATCGCGGCCCTCTCGGGGGGTGAGCGCAACCGGGTCCACCTGGCCCGGACGCTTAAGGAGGGCGCCAACGTCCTGCTGCTCGACGAACCGACCAACGATCTGGACGTCAACACCCTGCGAGCCCTCGAGGACGCCCTGGAGAACTTCGCCGGCACAGCGGTGGTCGTCAGCCACGACCGCTGGTTCCTCGACCGCATTGCCACCCACATCCTGGCCTTCGAGGGCGACAGCCAGGCACGCCTGTTCCTGGGCAACTGGACGAACTACGAGGCCCACCGCCGCCAGGAGCTCGGCCTGGATGCCGACACCCCGCGCCGCATCAAGTACCGCACGCTGAAGAGGTAGTCCGATGGTACCGGACTGTCGAAGGCGAAGATGGTGGAAGAAGACTACATCGACAACCTGCCGCCCCGCCGCCTCCGCCCGGGTCTGGACGGGATCACCCTGGTTCCGGAACCCCGGGACCTGAATCACGAAAGATGAGGCAACCTCCCCCCTCCCTTTCCACCCTGTTGGCCAGGGCCTTTGCTGCACGCCAGCCCCTGCTCGACGAGCGCCACCAGACCGCGGTGCGCCTGTTCAACGGCTTTCGCGAGGGCTGGCCGGCCCTGGCCGTTGACCTGTTCGCCGGGACGGCCGTGATCCACAATTTTGCCGAGCGGCCGATGGAGGGTGCCCCGGCAGTCCGGGCGGCAGAGGAGATCCTGTGCGAACGCCTGCCGTGGGTGCACACGATCATCGTCAAGGTCCGCAACGGGGACCAGGGCGACCGCTGCGGGCGGATCGTCTACGGGTCGCGGCCCGATCACAAGATCCGTGAGCACGGCGTCTGGTATGCCCTCGACCTGCTCCTGCACCAGGATACCAGCCTGTACCTGGACACGCGCAATCTGCGCCGCTGGGCGATCGACAACCTGGCCGGCATGACCGTCCTGAATACCTTCGCTTACACCGGCAGCCTGGGCGTGGCTGCCATAGCCGGGGGTGCCCGGCGCGTGGTCCAGGTTGACCTGAACCGGACCTACCTTAACCTGGCCAAGACCTCCTACAACCTCAACGGCTTCCCGCTCATCAAGGGGGATTTCCAGACCGGTGACTTCTGGCCGCACGTCAACCGCCTCAAGCGGGCCGGCGAGATCTTCGACTGCGTTTTCCTCGACCCGCCTTTCTTCGCCGCCACCTCCGGCGGGACGATCGACCTGACCGCCAACAGCGCCCGGCTGATCAACAAGCTCCGCCCCCTGGTGACCCATGACGGCTGGCTGGTGGCGGTCAACAACGCCCTGTTCCTGTCCGGACGGGACTACCTGTCCACGCTGGAGGACCTGGGCGCCGGCGGCCACCTACAGGTCGAGAGGCTCATCCCGGTGCCCGAGGACTTCGCCGGCTACCCAGAGACCCGCGCCGGGGAACCGCCGGCCGACCCGGCCCCCTTCAACCACCCGACCAAGATCGCCCTGCTGCGGGTCCGACACAAGGCCGGAAATCGCCCGGAACCGGTATAATCACCCTGTGCCCGCTTCCTGGCAGGCACCCCATATGAAAATCTACCGCCAAGAAAGAATTGAGTTCCCTTTGAATACTCCCCTTCTGCAAAACCAACCCCAACCCGCCGAACTACTGCCCGAGATCCGTTTCGAAGACCTGCCCGAGCGCCTGCGTCAGGCAGCCCGGCGGGCCGGCTGGACCGAACTGATGCCGGTCCAGATGCGCGGCATTCCCTACCTGCTGGCCGGGCGGGACATGATCATCCAGGCCCGCACCGGCAGCGGCAAGACCGGCGCCTACCTGTTGCCAATGCTTGAACGGCTCGACCCTTCCCGCAACACCTGCCAGGCCCTGATCCTGGTACCGACTCGCGAACTGGCTCGCCAGGTCTTCGTCGAGACCGAGAAGGTCTGCCAGAACACCGGCCTGCGCAGCACAGCCGTTTACGGCGGGGTCGGCTACGGGCCCCAGATCGAGGCCCTCAAGCAGGGCAGCCACATTGTTGTCGGCACGCCCGGGCGTATCCTCGATCACCTGCTGCGCCGGACGTTGTCCCTCGACAATCTGAAGATGCTGATCTACGACGAGGCCGATCATATGCTCTCGATGGGCTTCTACCCTGACATGCAGGCCATGCAGCGCCACCTGCCGCGCCGGCCACTGCATACCTGCATGTTCTCGGCCACCTTTCCCGAGTCGGTCATGCGCACCGCCCGGCAGTTCATCGACAAGCCGCAGTTCCTCTCGCTGAGCAGCGATCATGTCCATGTCACCGAGACCGAGCACGTCTATTATGTGGTCGGTGGCCTGGATAAGGACCGCAGCCTGGTGCGACTGATCGAGATCGAGAACCCCGAATCGGCCCTGATCTTTTGCAACACCAAGCGCAGGGTCCATTACGTGGCGGTTGTGCTGCAGCGCTTCGGCTACGACGCCGATGAACTCAGCGCCGACCTGTCGCAGAAGGACCGCGAGCGCGTCCTGGGGCGCGTCCGCAGTGGGACCCTGCGCTTCCTGGTGGCCACCGACGTGGCTGCCCGCGGCCTGGACATCCCCAGCCTGTCGCACGTCATCCAATACGAGCCGTCTGAGGACCTGGAGGGGTACATCCACCGCGCCGGGCGCACCGGCCGGGCTGGTGCCGCCGGGACGGCGGTATCGCTGGTCAGCAACCTTGAAAAGGGAGCCATCAAGCGCATCACCGCCCACTACAAAATCGACATGCAGGAGCGCCCCGCCCCGACCGATGCCGACGTAGCGGCAGTCGTCGAAGAGCGCCTGACCGCCCTGCTGGAAGCCCGCCTGCGCCAGCGCGACAAACTGCAGACCGAGCGCAGCCGGCGCTTTACCCGCCTGGCCCAGGATCTGGCCGAGAACGAGGCCGAACTGCCGCTTATCACCATGCTGCTCGACGATCACTACCAGGAGTTGCTCCACGCCCCGGTCGCCCAACCGGACGAGAAACCCGCCCCTGCCCGCGAGCCCGGCCCCCCGCACCCCGAACGCGACCGTCCCCCGCGCCGCCGTGACCGCGGCCGCAGGCGCTGAGAAACATCTGACGAAACCCGGAGAACCCGAAGGCTCCATCCGGGTTCTCCTTTGTGGACCTTGGGGGCCTTGGAGTTGAGGCCTTCTGCGCAACACAGGAGCACGAACCGAATATTTCCGGCGCGAACTGCGTATATGTTATGGGCCGCTTCGCGCCCCGAGAATGGCCTGAGGAGGAACCATGTCCACCACCCTGATCGAGACCCGCAACCTGACCAAGCGCTACGGCGAGAAGGTCGCCGCCAAGGACGTCAGCTTCGACGTTCACGGCGGCGAGATCTTCGGCTTCCTGGGTCCCAATGGGGCCGGCAAGACCACCACGATCAAGATGATCGTCGGTCTGCTGCAGCCCACAAGCGGGACCGTGCGAGTCGCCGGACACGACGTCCAGCGGGAGCCGCTGCTGGCAAAGGCCGCCAGCGGCTACGTTCCGGACACGCCCAACCTGTACGCCAAGCTGACCGGGCGCGAACTGCTGCGCTTCGTCGGCGACCTGTACGACATGGACCGTCCGACAGTCACCCGCCGGATTGACGAACTGCTGCGCATCCTCGACCTGACCGCCGCCGCCGACGATACGGTCGACTCGTTCAGCCACGGAATGCAGCAGAAGGCCTCCCTGGCCGCTGCCCTGATGCACGATCCGCAGGTGCTGATTCTCGACGAACCGACCGTCGGCCTGGACCCCAAGTCGGCCCGCCTGATCAAGGATATCCTGCGCCAGATGGCCGACCGCGGTGCGGCAGTCTTCCTCTCGACCCACATCCTGGAGATCGCCGAGCGCATGTGCGACCGGATCGGGATCATCAACCGGGGTGAAGTCATCGCCATCGGCACGATGGACGAACTGCGTACCCTTGGCCAGACCGGCGGGGCCAGCCTGGAAGACATCTTCCTCAGCCTGACCGGCGGGGCCGAGGAAGCTGCGATCGCCGAGATCCTGAAATGAGCGCCCTGGCCCACGCCCCCTCCAGGCGGATCCTGCCCGCGGTCTTGAAACTGCTGCTGCTGCGGGTGCGCATCAGTTGGAACAGCTTCCGCCACGCCAAGACCAGCCGCAAGATCGGCACGATCTTCATCACCCTGCTGCTGGTGGCCTTCGCCGGCTTCATCTTCTTCCTGAGCTGGCTGCTGCTTGGCTTCCTGCGCTCGCCGAACCTGACCCAGTACGTCGGCCTCGACGCGACCCGCCTGCTCGAAAGCATGCCGGTGCTGATCCTGGCGGCCTTGTTTGTAGGCATCCTGCTGACCAGCTTCGGGGTCCTGCTGCAGGCCCTGTACCTGTCGCGCGACATGGACTTCTTGCTCAGTTCCCCGGTTCCATTGCGGGCGGTGTTCGTGGCCAAACTGCTGCAGGCCGTGCTGCCCAACTTCGCCCTGATCGCCCTGTTCGGCCTGCCGGTCCTGTTCGGTCTGGGGATTGCCAGCAATTACAACATTCTTTACTACCCGCTGGTCGTGCTTGAGATGGTCATCCTGACCCTGGCGGCGGCCGGGCTCTCGGCCCTGCTGGTCATGCTGGTGGTGCGGGTTCTGCCACCACGCCGGGCAGCCGAGATCCTCGGCTTCCTGGGCGCCACCCTTGGCATGCTCTGCAGCCAGATGGGCAACTTCTCCAACTGGGCCAGCGACAACGTCGACGTCTCGGGCGAACAGGCCAGCAGCCTGTTCCGCTTCCTGATGCGCCTCGACACCGTCTGGCTCCCACTCAACTGGGCCGGGCGCGGCCTGGTCGACATCGGCGAGGGCCGCTGGCTGAGCGGGATCCTGTTTGCCGTCCTGACCCTCGGCCTGGCCGGGGTGACCTTCCTGTTCGCCCTGGCAACCGCCGAGCGCTGGTACTACTCGGGCTGGGCCGGGATGCAGGTGGTCGAGCGCAAGAAGAAAACTGCTCGCGAGAAGCGCCCGCACTCCGCCGAACAGACGGACCGGCTCTCGCCCTTGGCCCGCCTGATCCCCAACCCGGTGCGGGCCATCCTGGTCAAGGACTTCATGGTCCTGCGGCGTGACCTGCGCAACCTGTCGCAGTTGATCTCGCCGCTGATCCTGGGTGCCCTCTACACCCTGATGCTCTTCCGCGGCCGCGGAGGTGTCGAGTTCTCTTCCGGGCAAGGCAATGCCCCGGCCTGGTTCATGGAAGCCGGCCGGCTGGTGCTGGACTACAGCAGTATTGGCATGTCGCTCTTCGTCGGCTGGATGCTGCTCTCACGCCTGGCCGGAATGGGCTTCTCGGCCGAAGGCAGGAACTACTGGATGATCAAGGTCTCCCCCGTGCACAGCAGGCACCTGCTGGCCGCAAAGTTCCTGGTGGCGTACCTGCCGACCTTCCTCCTGGGGCTGGTCTTCCTGGTGGTGATCACCATCATCCGCGGCATGTCAGTGGTGGCCTTCCTGTACGGCCTGCTGGCCATGACCCTTTGCCTGAGTGGAATGACCGGCATCCTGCTGGCCTTCGGCATCGCCGGAGCCAACTTTAACTGGGACGACCCACGCAAGATGAACGCCGGCGGGATGGGCTGCCTGGGCCAGATCCTGACCATGCTCTACCTGCCGCTGGCCTTCGGACTGTTCGTCGGCCCGCTCGGACTGGCCTCCGCCCTGGGATGGCCGTTGATCTACGGTCACCTGGCCGGGACCCTGGTCGGCGGGGCAGTAACCCTGGCCTGCGCCTCCGTCCCGCTGCTGGTCGCCCGGGGCAGGCTGGCCCGCCTGGCCGAAGGATAAACCCGCCGAACACAGATGCCCGCCGTCCAAATGACTGGCGGGCGTCTTTTCTGTCCAGTGGGATATAATCATGGGGGAGGACTCCAGTGAAACCTGCCGCCATCATCCTGATCGCGATCATCCTGCTCGCCGCCTGCTCCACCACCCCGATGTCGGAGCCCGCCCCCGCCCCGCCCGATCCGCAGGCCGCGGTCTACACGGCCGTGCTGCAGGCGCTCTACCCGGCCGAGGCCTATGTGCTGATGGACACCACCCAGTCGGCCAGCGCGTACGTCTCCCTGGAAGACGTCCTGCAGCGCTCCGTCCGGCCAGGACTGAACGGCCTGGACCCGGCGACGGCTGACGACTTCCTGGATCGCAACCAGACCGAATCCCGCCTGCCGCCCGACCTCGACCTGGGCGCCGCCTACACCCTGGTCGATACCGAGACCCTGCAGCCGATCTTCGCCAACGAGGACGCCTGGGAGCGATTTTACACCGCCTATCCCGGGGTGCCCGGCATCCTCACCCTCTCGCAGGCCGGTTTCAACGCTGAGATGACCCAGGCCCTGGTCTACATCGGCATCCAGTCCGACTGGCTGTCCGGCGAGGGCAGCTACGCCCTGCTCGAGCAGGTCAACGGCGTCTGGCAGGTGATCGAACAGGTCGTCGTCTGGATGTCGTAACGGAGATCCGGTATGGGAAAGTTTCTGTTCTCTCTGACCGTCCTGGGCATCAGCCTGGCCGCCTGCTCGAGCGGAGCAGCTCCATCCCCGGCCCCGACCGCCTCCCGCCAGGACCTGGAGAGCGCCGAGCAGGCCGTCTACGCCACCGTCCTGGCCCAATGCTACGGCGCCGAGGCCTATGTCCTGATGGAGGTCCCCCAGACCGACCTCCTCGACCCGGTCACCGACGAAACCCTCGCCCTCGTCCGTGCTAACCTGGAGGGCCTCGAGGCGGAAACCGTCGATGGGTACCGGGCCCGCAACGCGGACCCTGGCCAGCTGTCGGACGAAATGGATCTGGGCGTCCCCTACACCCTGATGAGCATGGCCGAGCGCCGCGATCTGTTCGACATCAACCAGAACGGCTGGGAGATGTTCTACGCCCGCTATCCCGAGGCGCCCGGGATCACGGCCCTGTCACGGGTCGGATTCAACGATGCGCTGGATCAGGCCCTGGTCTATGTCGGCACACAAAGCCACTGGCTGGACGGGGCGGGCTACTACGTCCTGCTCGATTGGGTCAACGGGGCCTGGCTGTTGGTCGGACAAGTGCTGGTTTGGATTTCATGAAACATTAAGCCCGGCGGGATACAATCGACGCATGGCCCGTCCCAAATCCCCCTTCTTCTGGTTCATCCTGGCCGTGCTGCTGGTCGCCGGCCTGACCGCCATCGGCCCCGAGGAGCGCACCCTGGGCGGAAACGTGCGGGTGGTCTACCTACACGGGGCCTGGGCGCTGACCGCCGAGATGACCCTGGCCGCGGCCGGGCTGACCGGTCTGCTGGGCATTCTGTTCCACCGCCAGGATCTCCAGCGCTGGTCGGCGGCCCTGGGCCGCAGCGGAATCTTCTTCTGGGTCACCTACCTGCCGCTCTCGCTGTGGGCCATGCAGGCCAATTGGAACGGCCTGTTTCTGGTCGAGCCGCGCTTCCGCCTGGCGGTCATCTTCGCCGTGACCGGGGTTCTGCTGCAGGTCGGCCTGACCCTGATCGGTAATCCCGTGATCACCTCTCTGGGCAACCTGCTCTTCCTAATCGTCCTGCGGGTCGGCCTCTCGCAGAGCGACTATGTCATGCACCCGCCGCCCTCGCCGATCTTCGGCTCGGGGCTGCTGGCGGTCCAGCTTTACTTCGTCGGCCTGATCTTCCTGACCCTGGCGGCAGCCTATTCTCTGGCCAGGTGGTGGTTATCACGGTGAAACAACTTCGCCTTCAACTCCTCTCCTTCACCCTCATCCGGACCATCCTGAACAGCCTGCACAGGATGGTCTATCCATTTCTGGCCGTGCTGGGGCGCGGCGTGGGCGTCGACATCGCCGCCATGTCCTACGCCCTGACCGCCCGCAGCCTGGTCGGGACTCTGGGGCCGTTCACGGCCGTGCTGTCCGACCGGCTCGGGCGGCGTTTCGGCATGCTGCTCGGAATCGGCCTGTTCAGTCTGGGGGCAGCGGTGGTGGTCTTCTGGCCGGTCTTCCCGGGCCTGGTGGTGGCCATCCTGCTCTCCACCCTCGGCAAGTACGTCTTCGATCCATCGATGCTGGCCTACCTGGGCGACCGGGTGCCCTACGAACGCCGCGGGCGGACGATCGCCATCACCGAGTTCAGCTGGTCGCTGGCTTTCATCCTGGGCGTCCCGTTGATCGGCTTCCTGATCGCCCGCAACGGCTGGATGGCACCCTTCCCCCTGATGGCGATCCTTGGAAGCCTGATTTTTGCCGGCCTTTTTTGGCTGCTCCCCAAAGAAGAAGCAGATCGGCCAACCGGCAAAACCGCCGGCTGGAAAGGCAACTTTCGCCTGGTGCTGACCTCGCTCCCTGCTCTGACCGGGCTGGCGGTTGGGCTGTTCTCCAGCGCGGCCAACGAGGTCGTCAACCTGATCTTCGGCGTCTGGCTGGAGGAGTCCTTCGGGTTGCAGATCGCCGCATTGGGCGCGGCCTCGGCCGTGATCGGGCTTTCCGAACTGGGTGGCGAAGGGCTGGTGGCGGCCTTCGTCGACCGGCTGGGTAAGCCGCGTGCCATCAACCTGGGGCTGAGCCTCAACTCCCTGGCTGCCCTGGCCCTGCCCTGGCTGGGGCGCAGCGAGGCCGGGGCTCTGGTCGGGCTGTTCTGCTTTTACATCACCTTCGAGTTCGCCCTGGTCAGCACCCTGCCGCTGATGAGTGAGATCCTGCCAGGGGCCCGCGCCACCCTGATGGCTTTCAACGTCGCCGCCCTGTCACTCGGCCGGGGCCTGGGGGCCTTTGTCGGGCCGTGGCTTTATGGGGCCGGATTCTGGCTGGTCGTCAGCGGGTCGCTGCTCTTCAACCTGTTGGCCATGCTGGCACTGCGCAGCCTGCGCCAACGGCTTTAATCCGTTCCCTGGAGCATCCCGCGGGACCATCCGATCAGCAGGATTTCGACACCCTGTCGGACTGGCAGGTTGCCTGAACGCCTGATCCACTCCGTTTTCACCGAACACCTTCCCGGGGTATTTCTTTTCCGCACGCATCTATGGTAAATTAACCCCATGCTGATCCACTCTGCTTCCCAACTCCTTACCCTCCAGGGCGGCCCGCAGCGCGGACCGGATCTCGGGACCCTCGGCCTGATCGAGAACGGTGCCGTGCTGGTTCGTGACGGAGAAATCGCTGCCATCGGCCAGACCCCCACCCTGCTGGCCGCCCACCCCGATGAACCCCGCCTGGACGCCTCCGGCAGCGTCGTCCTGCCCGGCCTGGTCGACCCGCACACCCACCTGGTCTGGGCCGGGGACCGGGCCGCCGAGTTCGAGATGAAGATGGCCGGGGCCCACTACCTCGACATCCTGGCTGCTGGCGGGGGGATCCTGTCCACCGTGCGGGCCAGCCGGGCAGCCTCCCCCGAAGCCCTGCTCGAACAGACCCGGGCTCGCGCCCGGCGCATGTTCGCCCACGGCACGACCACCGTCGAGGCCAAGACCGGCTACGGCCTGGAGACCGAAAGCGAACAAAAACTGCTCCAGACCCTGCTGGCCCTCGACGCCGAGGGGCCGCTCGAGATCGTCCCGACCTTCCTGGGTGCCCATGCCGTAGCCCCCGAGTACCGAACCGACCCGCAGGGCTACACCGATCTGATCTGCAGCGAGATGCTCCCAAGCGTGCTGGCCTGGTGGCACAGCCAACCCGCGCTGGCCGGGCGGCCGCTACCCTTCGTCGATGTCTTCTGCGAGAACCAGGCCTTCGACCTGAAGCAGAGCAAACAAATTCTCACCAAAGCCAAAGAACTGGGCTTCCCGCTCAAGATCCACGCCGACGAGTTCGACAACCTGGGCGGGACCAGCCTGGGAGTCGAGTTGGGCGCGGCCTCGGCCGATCACCTGGTCAAGACCTCGGCAGCCGATATTGCTGCCCTGGGCAGGTCTGAGACGGTCGCTGTCTCGCTGCCCTGCACCCCCTTCGGGCTGGCCGAAAGGGAGTACACCCCCGCCCGGGCGATCCTGGAAGCCGGCGGCATCCTGGCTGTGGCCACAGACTGCAACCCCGGCACTGCCTGGAACGAATCAATGCAGTTCGTCATCGCCCTGGCCTGCCGGGCCCTGAAACTGACCCCCGCCCAGGCGATTGCCGCGGCGACGATCAACGCCGCTCACGCCATCCGGCGCGCCGACCGGGTCGGCTCGCTCGAACCCGGCAAACAGGCCGACCTGCTGATTTTGGATGTCCCCGACTACCGCCAGTTGGGGTACCGCTTCGGGACCAACCTGGTCCGCAGCGTGGTCAAGCGCGGCCGGGTCTTCGCGGTCAATGGAGAGACCGTTCAATCTGCCTAGGAGAAGCATATGTCCATTTCCATCGACTGGGGCAATTTCATCTGGTGGGCGATCGCCATTCTGACCCTGCTGGCAGCATTCGCCGTGATCCGCTTCGTGCTGAAGGTCACTTCCAAGATCCTGGCCTTCGGCTGCCTGGGGATCGTGATCCTGGTCGCCGCCCTGGCCCTGCTGCGCTCCTTTGGCCTGTTCTAGGCCCGCCAGGTTATCAATCCTGTAAGGATTTCTCTTGCCCAACCATCCAAAGGGGACTACAATATGGAAGCTATGAACATACCTCATGGTCCTCTTCTCGTCGTCGAAGACGTCAGCAACGTCCTGGAACTGCTCGAGGTGACCCTGCGCTTCAAGGGTTACCCGGTGATTACCGCCAGGGACGGCCAGGAAGCCTGGGCGATAATCCAGAACGAACGCCCGGCACTGTTGATTACCGACATCCTGATGCCCAAAATGGACGGCTACGCCCTGGCCCACCGCATTCGCACCACCCCGCAGACCCAGGACCTGCCGATCATCTTCCTTTCAGCCACCTACGTCACCCCCGAGGACAAGGAATTTGCCATCAGCCTGGGGGCGGCCCGCTTCATCGAGAAACCGATCGACACCGAGGAATTCCTGCTGACCATCGCCGAACTGCTCACCATGGGGCCGGAGCCGGTCCGCAAGCCGCTGGGCGAGGCGGAATTCTACACCGGCTACCGCGAGCGCCTGGAGCACAAGCTGCGCCACAAGAACACCCAGATCGCCCGCACCGAGCGCCTGCTGACCACCCTGCCGCCCAACCAGCGGCCGGCCTTTGAGACCCTGCTCCAGCAGGCCAAGAACGACCGCGACGAGATCCAGGCCGAGTTGAGCCAGATCTACCAGATCCTGGAAGACTTCAAGAATTCCCAGAAGAAGAAATAAGGCATGCAGCCAACACTGGAAGATCTTCAAGCCCTGGCCCGCGGGGCCGGGCAGATTTTACGCGCCGGCTACGAGGGCGACCACCAGGTGGACTACAAGGGCGTCATCGACCTGGTCACCGAGGTGGACCACCAGTCGGAGGCCTACCTGCTGGAGGCGATCCAGCGCCACTTCCCGGGGCAGCACATCCTGGCCGAGGAGTCGGGCGAACTGGAAGGGAGCGAGGCCGGGACCTGGTACATCGACCCGCTCGACGGGACGGTCAACTACGCCCATGGCGTTCCACTCTTCGCCGTCTCGATCGCCTTCGCCAGCCGCGGCGCCCCGGACCTGGGAGTCGTCTACGACCCGCTGCGTGACGAACTCTTCAGCGCCCGCCGCGGACACGGCGCCTGGCTGAACGGCCGCCAGTTGCGGGTCTCGAGCGCGACGGAACTTGGGCGCAGCCTGCTGGTGACCGGCTTCCCCTACGATACCTGGAACTCACCGCGCAACAATTTCGATTATTTTGCCCGCCTCGGAAAGATGACCCAGGGCGTGCGCCGCCTGGGCTCGGCCGCCCTTGACCTGTGCTACGTGGCCGCCGGGCGTTTTGACGGTTACTGGGAACTCTCGCTAATGCCCTGGGACGTGGCCGCCGGCGGCCTGATCGCCGAGGAGGCCGGGGCTCTGGTCACAGATGTAGACGGCGGACCCAACGACCTCTCCGCCAAACCGTCCGTGCTGGCCGCAACGCCGGCCCTGCACCCCAAGATCCTGGCCGCGTTGCAGGAATCAGGCTCACCACGAATATGACTTTCATCCTCCAGATTCGGAAGTGTTCTTCAATTGGTCTGGGGAGTAGAAATGACTATAATCTAAATGATATCTTTCAAGACAGGAGATTCCCTTGACTGATCCTCGTATCGACAAACTTGCCCAGATCCTGGTCGATCACTCGGCCCGTATCCAGCCCGGCGACCGGGTGGCCATTGAGGCGACCATCGCCGCCGCGCCGCTGGTGCGCGCCATCTACGACCTGATCCTGCAGCGCGGCGGACACCCGTCCCTGCTGCTTGACCTGCCCGACCAGGATGAGATCCTGTTCGCCCGGGCCAGCGACGAACAGCTGGACACCTTCCCCACCTTCCGCAAGCTGGCCTACGACCAGTTCGAGAGCCGTATCCGCATCGCCTCGGCCACCAACACGCGCGGCCTGTCCGGTGTGGATCCCCTCAAACTGAAACGCCGCCAGAAGGCCCTGGCCCCGATCCTGGAGGCCCAGATGCGACGCGGCGCCGAGGGTGCCTTCAAATGGGTCACGACCCTCTACCCCACCGAGGGCTACGCCATGGAAGCCGAGACCAGCCTGAAGGACTTCGAGGACTTCGTCTTCCGGGCCTGTCACGCCGACCAGGACGATCCGGTGGCCTACTGGAAAGAGGTCGAGAAGCAGCAGCAGAAGATCATCGAGCGCATCGAGGGCCACAACCAGGTCATCCTGCGCGGCCCCAACGTGGACCTGAACCTGAGCATCAAGGGTCGCAAGTTCATGAATGGGAATGGCAGCCACAACATGCCTGACGGGGAGATCTTCACCGGGCCGGTGGAAGATTCTGTCAACGGCTGGGTGCGCTTCAGCTTCCCGGCGATCTACAACGGCGTGATGGTCGAAGGCGTCGAACTGACCTTCACCAACGGCAAGGTCGCCCAGGCCAAGGCCGCCAAGAACCAGGCCGTCCTGCTCGAGATGATCGAGTCAGATCCCGGCGCCCGCTACGTCGGTGAGTTCGCCCTCGGGACCAACTACGAGATCGATCGCTTCTCGCACAACATCCTGTTCGATGAAAAGATCGGCGGCTCGTTCCACATGGCCCTCGGGGCGGGTTACCCGGAGACCGGCTCGAAGAACAAGTCGATTATCCACTGGGATATGATCTGCGGGCTGAATGACGATTCGGAGATCGTGGTGGATGGGGAAGTGATCTACCGGGACGGCAAAATCGTCCTCTAAAACCCGGCGACAGGCCGCAAAATAACAGCCGAGGTGCGCCTCGGCTGTCTGCTTTTCCGGTCGGATGAGTCGCTAGTGCCTGCTGAAGAACGGTCGCATGCCGGCTGAGCGATGCCAGTAGCCGCGCCAGACCAGGCGCGTGTCCTCGGATGTAATGAAGGCCTGTGGGTCGATCGAGGCCGCCAGCCGGACCAGCCCATCCGCATCATGGCGGTGGACGAAGCAGTTCAGCAGGCTGACACAGCCGTCGCGCCCTTCGGCCGGGACCTCGGTCACCCCGTAGCCAGCCCGACGCAGGCGCTCGACCAGTTCCGGGCCGCACTCGGAGCTGATGATGCGCAGGTGGGCCACCCCGGGCGAAAAGTGCTTCTCGAGCAGCATCCCGACCACCAGTCCGGTGGCAAAGCCGGCCGCGTAGGAGAGTATGTAAAGGGGGTTGTCGGCGTCGACAAAGATGATCCGGATCGTGTTGAGGTAAGAAAGCGACTGCAGGAAAGCGATCCCCCAGGAGGCATTGCGCCGGCCGCGCACCACCATCACCATGCGCAGCGTGTAGAGGGTGATGTCCAGCATGCGCAGGCCGAAGATGGCCAGGGAATGCGGCAACAAGTCAAGCCACTCCATTCCCGCTCAGGCCCTCCAGAAACCGCGCCGCACCGGGCGGACGTCCTCGGCAGTGATGAAGGCGTCCGGGTCGATCTCGGTCACGTGCTTGCGCACCTGGTCGACATTCTTGCGCAACACGCTGCATTCGAGCAGTGCCACCATGCCGTCCTTACCGCGGCCGGCAACCTCGGTCACGGCGAAACCCGTCTCGCGCAGGCGCTCGGCGACCGCCGCCCCGCGCCGCGGGCTGACGATGCTCATGTGGATGTGCCCGATCGCCAGCCGTTCCTCGATCAGCATCCCGACCACGTTGCCGGTGGCAAAACCGGCGGCGTAACCGAGGATGTTGAGCGGGTTATCCAGGTTGCTCAAGACCGATGTGATGGCAATCACGAAGATAACCGACTGGCAGAACCCCAGCACCCAGGCGAATCCCTTGCGCCCGCGCACCACAAAGAGCATACGCAGTGTGTCGAAAGTCATGTCAACGATGCGCAGGGCGAAAATGCCCAGAGCCGCCAGCCAGGCAGCCGGAGAGAGGATTTGTTCCCACATAACGAATCTCCAGGTGTTTTAATGGATAGGGGCGGACCGGGATGTCCACCCCTGTAATTTCATTTCATCGCCGGCAGGTACAATCGTTCGAGGTATTCCTTCAGCATCCGGCGGGTGCTGAAGAGCGGGGTGATCGTGCGCATCGACTGCTTGACGCGCGCCACCCACTTGCGCGGCATGTCGTCGACGCCGCGCTCACCGTAGTAGAGCGGCACGATCTCGTCCTCCAGGGTCCGGTACAGACTCTCGGCGTCATCCCCGTCGAAGACATCAGCATCCAGCTCGGCATCCTCACCAATCGCCCAGCCGTTCTCGCCGTTGTACGCCTCACGCCACCAGCCGTCGAGAATCGAGAAGTTGAGTGCCCCGTTGAGGGCAGCCTTCATGCCCGAGGTCCCGGAGGCCTCGTTCGGGCGCCGGGGGGTGTTCATCCACAGGTCCACGCCCTGGACCAGGTAGCGGGCCAGGTTCATATCGTAATCATCGAGGAAGACCAGTCGCCCACCATTCTCGGCCCTTTTGACCGCCCGATAGACTTCCTGAATGAGCTGCTTGCCGGGCTCGTCGGCCGGGTGGGCCTTGCCGGCGAAGATGATCTGCACCGGCTGGTTGGGACGGTTGAGAATCGCGAGCAGGCGGTCAAAATCGGACAGGATCAGGTTGGCCCGCTTATATGTGGCGAAGCGGCGGGCGAAACCGATCGTCAGGACGTAGGGGTCAAGCATCACGCCTGAGGCGATGACCTGCACCGGATGGAAACCGCCTTTCGTCCAGCGGGTCCGGGCCCGTTCGGCGATGTGGAAGGCCAGCTTGCGCTTGAGGTGGTTGCGCACCGCCCAAAGCTCCTGATCCGGGATGTGATCAATCCGCTCCCAGACCTCCGGATCGTCGACGTGTTCGAGCCAGTCCTCCCCCAGGTAATGCTCATAGAGCACGCGGATGCGGCGCGCCATCCAGGTGGCGGTGTGGACGCCGTTGGTGACGTAGGTGATCGGCACGTCATCCTCATTGGAGACTTCGGGCCACAGGAAATGCCACATGTTCCGGCTGACATGACCGTGCAGTTCGGAGACCGCATTGCGCCTGCCGGAGAGGCGCAGGGCCAGGACCGGCATGCTAAAGGTCTCACCCCACGACTGCTGGTTGCGGGCCAGGTTGATGAACTGATCGCGCGACAGGCCAAGCTCGGCCCACAGGGAGGACAGGTACTTATCGATCAACCAGAGCGGGAATTCATCGTTACCGGCCGGGACCGGAGTGTGGGTGGTGAAAACGTTGCTGGAGCGGGTTTGCTCAACGGCATCCTGGAAGGAAGTCCCCTTGAGGACCAGTTCGCGGGCCCGTTCCAGGGTCAGGAAGGCGGCGTGACCTTCATTCATGTGCCAGACGCTTGGAGTGTGCCCCAGGACCCTCAGGGCCCGCACCCCGCCCACCCCGAGCACCACCTCCTGCATGATGCGATGATCGAGGTCGCTCCAGTACAGGCGGGTGGTCAGCTGGCGGTCGGCAGGGCTGTTGGCCTCGATGTTCGAGTCGAGCAGGTAGAGCGGGACGCGCCCGACTCGCAGTTCCCAGATATGGACGCTGACCGTTCGGTCGGGGAAGTTGACCACCACCGTCAGCGGTTTCCCGTCTTCGCCCACCACCTTCAAGATCGGCAACTGGTCGAAGTCCAGTGAGGTGTAGATCGCCTCCTGCCAGCCATCTTCAGAGATGCGCTGGTTGAAATACCCCTCGGCATACAGGAAACCGACTCCAACCAAGGACATGCCGAGGTCACTGGCTTCCTTGAGGTGGTCACCGGCCAGCACGCCCAATCCGCCCGAGTAGAGCTGCAGGATCTCGTGCAGGCCATATTCCATCGAGAAATAGGCGATCTGGCCCCTGGACTGCTTCTTGTAGGTACGGGCACACCAGGTGTCGGTCGTCTTCAGGTAGGCGTCGAACTTGGCAAAGACACTGTCGTAGAGGTCCAGGTAGACCGGGTTCTGGGCTGCAGCATTGACCTCAGCCCGCCCGAGCGAGCGCAGAAAGCGGATCGGGTTGTGATTGACGCGTTCCCACAGGGCATTGTCGATGCGATTGTACAATCGCTGGGCAGTCGGGTTCCAGACCCACCACAAGTTGTACGCCAGCTCGCCCAACCGGGCGATGCGGCGCGGCAGGTCAAAATGGTTGGGGATTTTCGTGCGGAATGTTTGCATGATTTTTTCCTTCGCGGCGGCAATCATACCATGAGATCCAGCGATTCGGCGATCTGGTGGGGTGAAGGTTGAAAGACCGGCAGGCCAACCCGTGCCAGCAACACGACTCTGGTTTACAATGGGCCCATGTCCGAAACCGTCCAGTTGTTCATCACCTGCCTGATCGACACCTTCTTTCCGACCATCGGCGAGGCCGTCGTCGCCGTGCTGCAGCGGACCGGTGTGCAGGTCGAATTCCCCACCGCCCAGACCTGCTGCGGGCAACCGGCCTTCAACGCCGGCCTGCGCGCGGAGGCCCGGCCTCTCGCCAAGCATACCATCCAGACCTTCGAGTCGACCCGCGGCGAGATCGTCATCCCCTCCGGCTCCTGCACGGCGATGATCCGCCACGGCTACCTGGAATTGTTCAAGGACGACCCGGCCTGGCTGCGCCGCGCCGAGGTCCTGGCCGCCCGGACCTTCGAGTTCAGCGAATACCTGGTCGACGTGCGCGGCGTCACCGAACTGGGTGCCCGCTGGGATGGACGGCTGACTTATCACTCCTCATGCCATCTGCTGCGTGGCCTGGGTGTCGACCGCCAGCCGAGGACCCTGTTGGCCGCCGTTGCCGGAGTCGAACTGGTCGAACTCCCTGAACGGGAGGACTGCTGTGGCTTTGGCGGGATCTTCTCGATCGAGCACCCCGAACTCTCGGCCGAATTCCTGCAGCGCAAGGTTGCCAACCTGGAGAAGACCGGGGCCCCCACACTGGTCGTAGCCGACACCGGCTGCCTGATGCACATCCAGGGCGGGCTGCACCGCCAGGGGAAACCTCAGCGGGTGGTCCACCTGGCCGAGGTCCTGAACCATAAGAACCAGGCTGCGGCCGCCATTCCAATCCCCAGAACTCCATGACCCAGCATCAATTCCGCCCCCGCATCCGCCAGTCCCTGGCCAACCCGACCTTGCAAGCCGCCCTCGACGCCAACACCCGACGCCGCCTGGCCGGCCGCCAGGCTGCGTTCGAGTCCCTGCCCGACCACGCCGAACGCCGCCAGCGTGCCCGCCGCATCAAGGCCGACCTGGTCACCCACCTGGACGAATATCTGGCCCAGTTCATCGAGCAGGTCACGGCCAATGGGATCATCGTCCACCACGCCGTTGATGCAAACCAGGCGGTACAGGTTATTCTGGATATTTGTCATTCCGCAAGGGCGGCACCTGTGACGCCTCTGCTCGTCGCCAAATCCAAATCGATGGTCTCGGAGGAGATCGAGCTCAATCACGCCCTGGAGGCCAACAGCATCCGGGTCGTCGAGACCGACCTGGGCGAATATATCGTCCAACTGCGCGGCGAGCGCCCCAGCCACATCATCACCCCGGCCGTCCACCTGCGCCGCGACGATGTCGGCCGGTTATTCACCGAGAAGCTCGGCATCCCCTATACTGAAGACATTCCTACCCTGACCAATACCGCTCGCCGGGTCCTGCGGGATGTCTTCCTGAGCGCTGACGTGGGCTTCTCCGGGGTCAACTTCGGGGTGGTCGAGACCGGGACCCTGTGCGTGGTTACCAACGAGGGCAACGGGCGGATGGTCACCACCCTGCCACCAGTGCACATCGCCCTGATGGGCATGGAACGGCTTGTCCCAAGCCTTGACGACCTGGCTCTATTCCTGTCGTTGTTGCCGCGCTCGGCCACCGGCCAAAAGTTAAGTGTTTATACCAGCCTGATCCACAGTCCATTGCCTGGCCAGACCCGTCACCTGGTGATCCTCGACAACGGCCGCAGTGCCTTGCGCCAGTCGGAGCTGGCTGAGGCATTGTACTGCATCCGTTGCGGGGCCTGTCTGAACGCCTGTCCGGTCTTCCGTGAACTGGGCGGGCATGCCTACGGCAGCATCTATCCCGGGCCGATCGGCTCGGTCATCTCAAGTTCGCTGGTCGACCCGCAGTTTGCCTATCTCTCCCAGGCCTCCTCGCTGTGCGGGGCCTGCAAGGAAGTCTGCCCGGTGGACATCGACCTGCCGGGGTTACTGCTGCGCATCCGTGCTGGAGAGGAACCGCGAAGGAGCAAAGCGCGCGCGGGCGAAACAAAAAAACACAAGAGAAAAGAGGGGGTTGGAATCCCCGGGACAGGTAAACTCGGGTTGAAGGCCTTCCGCTTCGCGGCCCTGACCCCGGGCCTGTTCGCCGTCGGCCAGCGCCTGCTCGGGCTGGGGGCGCGGCTCGTCTCCCCGCGCCACGGCTGGATACGCCTGCCAGCCATGACCGGCTGGGGCTACAGCAAGGACTTTCCCCTCCCGGCGTTGAGGCCATTCCGTGCAAGATTCAACCGCACAGGAAGGAAGGACTCACAGGTTCTCCGAGGAGCAGAAAAACCAGAAGCCGCGCTCGAGAAAGAAGCACCACTTTCCCCGCAGATGGACAATGTCGAGCAGTTCACAGCCGAACTTGCAGCCCTGGGCGGCGAGACGATCCGCTGCCGGGCAGACGAGTTGAGCAAGCGGGTGGCGGCCTTCCTGGGCGCGCGCGGGGTCGAGCGCGTCCTGGTCGATGCGACCGGGGCCTGGGTCCTGAAAGGGACGGGCTTCAAAACGGTCAGCGAGCCCGACCCGTCAGTCCAGTATGGGCTGACAGGCAGCGTGGCCGGTGTCGCCGAGACCGGGTCACTGCTGGTCGTCGGGAGTGAGCCACAGGCCTTGAAAGCTTCCCTGCTCCCCGAGGTCCACCTGGCCATCCTCAAGCAGTCCGCATTGTACGCGAGCCTGCCTCAGATCCTCGCTCTGCCAGAGTTCAGCCAGGCCCCGGCGGCGGCGATCATCACCGGTCCCAGCCGCACGGCGGACATTGAGATGACCCTGACCATCGGCGTCCATGGGCCGGGAGAATTGATTGTCTTCCTCGTTGACGAGATGTGAAACTGTGATAAAATCAGGCCCGCTACGACGCCCCCATCGTCTAGCGGCCCAGGACGTGGCCCTCTCAAGGCCAAAACAGGGGTTCGAGTCCCCTTGGGGGCACTGT
>JAFGSI010000044.1 GCA_016934715.1 Anaerolineales bacterium | reverse complement strand
CCCGAGGGACCCTGGCCCCAGCCGCCCTGGTGCCCCGGCTCGCCCTACATCTGGCCCTTCAATGACCCGATCCCGCTCGAAACGCCCACCCCGGAAACGCTTGCCCCCTCCGATCCTTCCGCCCCGGATTGTCACCGGGCGGATATCTTCTGCGTTGGGATGGTCACCGACGCCGGCGGCATAGACGATCGCTCCTTCAACCAGTCCGCCTGGGAGGGATTGCAGCAGGCCCACGAGGAAGGCCTGGCTGACCAGATCGATTTTCTCGAATCCGGCAGCCAGGACGATTACGAAGCGAACATCCGCAGGTTGGCGACGGACGGGTATGACGTCGTCGTGACGGTCGGCTTCGGCCTGGTGGATGCCACCCACAGCCTGGCAAGTGAATATCCCGACATCTTCTTCATCGGCGTCGATCAATACCAGGACTGGGCCGACACCGACAGCCTGGACGACGATTACCCGAACCTGGCCGGGCTGGTTTTTGCCGAGGATCAGGCCGGCTTCCTGGCCGGCGCCCTGGCGGCCATGATGACCGAGGCCGATCACATCGGCGCCGTCTGTGCCACCGACGCGGTCCCGGCGGTCTGGCGTTTCGGGGAGGGATACCGCGCCGGGGCCGGGTACATCGACCCGCGGGTCGCAGTCGATGTCAGCTATCACAACGACGTCAGCTACGAAGTGACCTTCGTGGATCCCGAATGGGGCAGGGCGACCGCCAATGCCCAGATCGACAACGGCGCCGATGTGATCTTTGGGGCCGGGGGGCAAACCGGCAATGGCGCCATCACGGCAGCCGCCCAGCGCGGCGTCTACGCCATCGGGGTCGATACCGATCAGTATTACACCCTGCCCGAGGCGGCCCCGCGCCTGCTCTCCAGCGCCATCAAGGTCATTCCCCCGGGGATCGTCGACCTCATCCGTCTCGCCAAGGAGGGCGCCTTCCCGGCCGGCAACGCCATGGGTGCGGTCGGGGTTGCCCCTTTCCACGATCTCGACAGCCTGGTCCCGCAGGAGGTCAGAGAGCGCCTGGCAGAAATCGAGCTCCTGCTTGCCAGCGGAGAACTCCAGACCGAGGTTGCGCCTTCCGCGGGGGAACCTGGCCTGATGTATGTCATCCAGGAAGGGGATACCTGCGCCAGTATCGCTGCCGCTTTCAACATCTCCGTCCAGGCGCTTGTCGAGGCCAACAACCTTGATCCGATCTGCACCATCACGATTGGCCAGGTCCTCGTCCTTCCGTGACCGGGCAAGTGGAGGCATGAAGATGACGACCCAATCGATCAAAACGAAGAATATCCTTCTGTGGGGAGGCGCCGGCTGCCTGGCCCTGGTCCTGGTGGCATTCTGCATCCTCCTGGTGATCAGCGGGGTGGTGCTGGCCCCGAGACTGCTGGCCACGCCCACACCGGCGATCGCGCGAGGCAGCTTCGTGATCACCCTGCGCTACCTGGAGGGCGTCAGTACAGCGCACGTCGAACGCCTGGCAGACCGGCTGGAAACGCTGGGCTATCCGGTCAACGTGGAAAATGCAACCGGTACAAGCGGTTGGAGCTACCCGCAGAGTGCCTTCCTGTACGGCGCGCCTGCCTGCCTGGAAGCCATCGAGGATATCCAGGCCCAGGCGGGTGATCTCGCCAACCTGTCGACACTACCGGCCTTTCGTTTCGTCAGCGACGATGCGATGTACAATCGCTACAGCATCGTCATCCAGATCCTCGAAGACGATTACTGGGTTCCCTGATCGCGCCCAGACCTGTTCTAATAACAGCCGGGTCTCCTGGGAGATCCCGCATCTGATCGAGAAGGTATGCATGTCCTTCGTCCCCGGTGAAAACGTCGGTCCGTACCGGATCATCGAACAGCTCGGCCAGGGCGGCATGGCCACGGTCTACAAGGCCTACCACGCCGGCCTGGACCGCTACGTGGCCCTGAAAGTCCTCAACATGGTCTTCCTGAACGACCTCAGTTTCCTGGCCCGCTTCGAGCGTGAAGCCCGCCTGCTGGCCCGACTGGAACATCCCAACATCGTCCCGATCCACGACATCGCCGAACAGGATGGCCGGCCCTACCTGGTGATGAAGTTCATCGAAGGCGAGACGCTCAAGGCCCGCCTGGTGAAGGAGACCCTGCCCCCGGGTCAGGCGGCCGCCATCCTCCGGGCCGTGGGCGCGGCCTTGTCCTTCGCCCACGCCCAGGGCATCCTGCACCGCGATGTCAAGCCTTCCAACGTGCTGCTCGAACAGGGCGGGCAGGTCTACCTGGCCGACTTTGGCCTGGCGCGCATGGCCGAAGGGACGACTTCCACCCTGACCGGGGACATGGTCGTCGGCACCCCACATTACATCTCGCCTGAACAGGCCACCGGTCGAACCGACCTGGACCACCGCACGGACATTTACTCGCTGGGGATCATGCTCTATGAGATGAGCGTCGGCCGGGTTCCCTTCGACGCCGATACGCCCATCGCCGTGATCCGCGACCACATCCAGGCACCCCTGCCCCTGCCACGCAGCCTCAACCCGGACGTCTCGCCGGACCTGGAACGGGTGCTGCTCAAGGCACTGGCCAAGCAGCCTGAGGACCGCTTCGCCAACGTCGAGTCCCTGGTGGAGGCCTTCTGCAACGCCTGGGGCAGGATGCATGCCGGCAGGACCGGCACCCCCGTCCTGCTGGCCCGGTCAGGGCAGCGCTTTTCCCTGCCGTCCACGGCGGCCGTGCTCGGGCGCCGTGGACAGGTCAACCCTGAACCGGTCGACCTCGACCTCAGCTCCCTGGACAGCAGCAAGGTGGTCTCCCGCCGCCACGCCCGGATCGATTCCTGCGGCGGCGGCTACACCCTGACCGACCTGGGCAGCCGGAATGGGACCTCGCTCAACGGCCTGCGGCTCGATCCGAACGCCCCACTCCCTCTGCAGGACGGCGACGAGATCGTGCTGGGAAAGGAAGGAGTGTCCCTGACCTTCCGGATCGAGGATTCCTGAGCAGCAGACCAACCCACGCACCAAGCAGCGGGTCGGAATGGCATTTCGACCCGCTGGCATTTCAAGACGGGAACACAAAATCTCAGGCTTCCGGCGGCACGACCGTTTGATGCAGGAAGGAACGGATCGGGCTGTTGCGCCGCTTGACCCTATGCGGCAGCCCCCAAAACTGCCACACCAGCGATCATCCGGGTGGAGCGCCCATGCCTGAAGCCTGTCCACTCAACCCCGACCACATCCCTTCTACGGGCGCCGGCCAGGGGTCTACGCCTACGCCGCGAGCACCCCGCCCCCAGAAAGTTCGCCCTGGTCCCGACCTCCAGACTGGCGCTGCTGGTGGTGGCCCCCGAGGAGATGCAGGTGACCCCAAGGCCGAGCTGCTCGACCAGCCTGGGCCGCCTCCCGCCGCCGAGAAGCGCCCCTCCTGCCAGTACCGCGACGGCACCCGCCAGCACGGGCTGTGAGCGTGCGCTTCCTCAAAAAACACAGCCTGGCAGGCTGTGTTTTTTGAGGCCAGAGGAAACGAGCAGGAATTCAACCAGCTTCGACCCGCCTCAGGATGCGCAGGACCAGGCAGGTCAGCCAGGGAGAGGGCACCTTCTTATCGGCGAACGACCAGCCCTTCCAGGCCATGTACATCGAGCCGGCGGTGTAACGCCCGTCAGCGTCCGCCTGGGCGGTGACGGCACTCAACATTTCCTTGAAACGCGCGTCGGCGTGGACGAAGGCGCAGCGGCTGAGCACGTCGACGACATGCAGGAGATCATACCAGACGAAGGGATATTTGAGCCGCTGAAAATCGGTCCCGGCGCCGAACAGGTAATACTTCTTCTCCCTGCGCTGCTCCCAGTGAGTGAGCAGCATTTCGGCGGCCTGTTCGGCCGCCCGCGCGGCCGCCTGCCCTGGAAGCCGCGCCAGGGCCTTGAGGGCGTAGACATTGGCGATCGGGCAGGGATCGTCCTTCCGGCCGGGGCCGCGGAATCGGCCCAGTTCAGCCGCCGCCGCGCAGCGATAGCCGTTCTCCGATACCTGGCCGGGCAGGTGGGCAGCGGCCTGGCGCACCCGCCGATCGTTCCCCAGGCCGAAAGCCAGCATGGCATACAGGAGGGTGGGCGCGTCACAGGCGATCCACAGCCACTCGTCCCGGCCGCTGCCGCCGAAGGCCGCCGGGTAGTTGGAAAGGGTCTGGAAGGGCCCATCGGGAGCCTGATGGGCCATCACCTTTTCGATGACCGCCGCCATCCCGGGGTCATCAGATTTCAGGCCGAAGTCGGCCAGGGTGCTGAGGGCATAAAGCGGATGCCCGGCATCGTTGTGGCGCTTGAGCAGCCGCTGCTCCCACTCCCCGGCGGTCGCGACCAGGCCGCCTACCCGCGGGTGTGTGATCATCTCCCGGCGGGCGGCCAGCCGCTCGAGGTCCGATTCGGGGCGGCCGAGCAGGTCGACCAGGGTCCGGTAACGGGTCCAGGGCTCGGGAGAGTCGCGCAGCCAGGCGATCACCGCATTCACTTCTCCGCCTCCTTCAAAACGTGCAGGGCCCGCAGGGTGACCCACTTGTTGGGCTGCTTCCTGGATCCGAAATCGACCCAGGTCTTGCCGGCGTAATCGTATTCCAGTGCCCAGCGTCCATCCAGATCCTGTTTCTGGCGGATGAGGTCAAGGGCGTTCGCCAGGCGCGGGTCGCGGCCGTAGCCCAGGCCGACCAGGGCTTCGACGACCTGCAGCAGGTCGGTGACGTAGAAGACCGGGAAGCCAAACTTCCACCAGTTGCCGCTCGGTTTGGGCGCGAAGCCCGATGGCCAGGCCGCAGTCGCAGGATCGACGCTGAACAGGAATTCGACCCCGTGCTGGATGGCGCCTTCGATCAGGGCGGTGCGACGTTCCCACGGCCAGCGGGCGAAGGCCAGCATGACCTTGGCCGCGCCCCAGGCGCAGGGCAGCTTGTTGTTCGAACCGCAGGCGAAGGTCGGGCCGCATTGCCCCGCATAATAGCGGATCTCCGCCCCCTTCTCCGTATTGGGCGCCACGCCCTCGCCCGTGACGCTGCGCGCCATCCATTCAAAGGCCCCCTCCAGGCGCGGGTCCTCGTACCCCAGGCTGACCAGCGCCTCGCACAGGTTGCCCTGCAGGCAATCGGCAGTCGAGGAGGGCGTCCCGCTGGCAGTGAACTGGCCATTGGACGTCAGGCTCTGGTCCAGGATGTAGGCGCAGGCACGCTGGAGGCGCTCGTCGAGGGCAGCTGCAGCCCCGAGCTGGGAAAGCAGGACCAGCGACCAGACCGTGGAGTAGTATTTGGGAAGGTAACCCGGGCCAGGCTCAGACCAGTACCCGTCGGGGTGCATCTGCGCCAGAACGGCAGCGATCGGCCCCCGGGTGTGGGCCGCAGACCGGGCCTCCAGCAGTTCGGGGGCATCCGGTGGCATCTTCAACAGGTCGCGCAGCGCCAGGTAGCGCACGCCGGGTGAATCGGGTTCAAGCAGCCAGTCGACAGGGCCCATGCTCATTCCTCCTCCCCGGACGGTTCAGCCCCCGCCCGGGCATTCCACGCCTCAAGATAGGCCTGCTCGCCCAGCTCCTTCAGCCGCGCCTGGTTGGCAAGCATATCCTGTCCATATTTTAACCAGTTTCGCGCAAAGCGCTTGAAGGGCTGGCAGGGATATTCGGCGCACTGGCAGCAGTGCTGCACGCCGTGCCCGGTGCAGCAGACCTGGAACCGGCAGGCCTTCTGCTGGCAGCGCTGGCTGGCCTGGGCGCCGGGGCAGGGTTTGCGGGTGCGCACGTAGACCGGGCAGCCGCCGCAGAAGATGCCGCACGGCGGGAGATGACCCTGGTAGGTCTTCAAGGCGATCATCCCGCAGCCTCTTGCGGTTCGTGCGCGACCAGCGGGCGAGCCAGCTCCTGGTTGGGAACCTCCTCGCGCCGGCCGAGGGCATTGGCAAATCGATCCAGAACAGACATGTCCATTACTCCTCACCTAGATATCTTTTCAGCACCCGGCAGACCGCCAGCCCGACCCAGGCCCGATTCCGGGCCGCCCTCTCCCCCGAGCCGTAGCCGGTGTCCCACAGCCCATCCTCAGCCTGGTTTTCGATAAACCACTCCAGGCCGCGGGCGACCTCCTGATCCATGCGCTCAAAGCCCAGCCGGGACAGGCTGTCCAGCGTGGCGACCAGGCTGTGCCACCAGAAGGGGAACTGGAATTTGAGCCAGTAGGCAGCCCCCTTGCGGTCGTTGTACAGATCGGGCTTGAAGAGGCGGCCTTTCAACAGCCTTGCGGCGGTCTGCACAGCGGGGTGCAGGCGGTAGGCCGGGTGGGCGGCGAAGGCCCGCAGGACCATGTCGGTGGCGACATGCGAAAACGGCCTGGCAGGATCGGTCGGGACCGGCTGCCCGTGCCAGAGTTCATTGGTCTTCTTACGGGCCGGGACCAGCTGGGCCGGGATGACCCAGCCGCCATCCTCCTGACGGACCGCGAGCAGCCAGGCCAGACCCTTCTCGACCCGCGGGTCGTCGGCGTAACCGGCCCGGATCAGCAGGGTCAGGATGGCCCCGAAGTAATAAGGCATGTACTGGTTGCCAAGAATCCCGCGGATGTCGCCCGCATCGGTCTGCAGGCCGAAGAGATAGCCGGCCGCCTCCGCCAGGGCCGGATGCTGGCGCTGCAGGCCATACATCTCGACCAGCAGGCCCAGGGTCCGGTAGGTTTCGAGCAGGTCATAATTGGTGTTCGACTGAGGATCATAAGACTTGCCCGGGTAGGGCCAGGAGCCGTCCGCCTGCTGTTTCGAAACCAGGGCCTGCGGCGCAGGCAGCTCCCAGAGCGACTCACTCGAGCCAGTCCTTTCCTCCTGCAGGTCACGCCGAACCCAGTAGGCCAGGGCCAGATCACCCCGGGCGAGCAGGGTCGGGAGCGGGTCGAAATGCAGGCAGGCGCGCCAACCGGTCATGGGCGAACCTTCTTCACCGGGTGGCGCAGGACGGTCTTGCGCTTTTCCGGAGCGGCCCGGCGCGGGTCGCCCAGGTAGATCTCGTGATGCCGACCGCCCCGTTCGACCAGGTCCTGATAGCCTTCGGCCTGCATGAACTGGCGCATCCGCTCGACCGTGGCCGGTTCTTCGGCGTAGGGGCCGAGGTGCATGACCTGGACGCACAGCCCCTCGTGGAATCGCTCCAGGCACAGACGGGCGAAGGCGGGCTGGTCGCCTTTCTTTTTCCGCAGTTGGGCCAGGGCTTCAGCAAACATCGCCGGGGTGACCAGGTCGGGGACCATGATCATCAGCGTGTAATGCCAGTTGTCCTTGACGGCGATGTCGAAGCAGCCGTCTTCGACCCACCACAGGCCTTCGAGGGCCATGACCGGGTAGTCGACCGGATCTGCTGGGCGCTTCCTGGCCATGAACTTGAGCGTGTAGGCCGCCCCGTACAGGGCCTGCAGATTCGCCTCGAAGAGCGGCGAACTGCCAGGGGCAAGGCCCGCCTCGATGGCGCCGTCGATCCTCAGGAACTGCATCTCGGGGACCTCGACGGCCTCGATCTTCTTGGCCGAGGGCTGGTAGAGGAATTGGAGCTCTTGCTTAAGATCCAGCGTTTCCATGGGGGATCTCGCTCCTGGTATCAGCCTGACGGATGACCGCTTTCAGGTTTTCGGGTTTTGTCCTGCGGACATCCTTGAGATTAATGTCGTGGGAATTACGGACCGGGACGCGATAGCCCTGCTCCTCAGCAAATGCCTGCATCCGTTCTGAAGCGCTGTTCCTCCCCGCGTAGGGGCCAACGTGCAGGAACTGCACACACGTTCCTTCGACAAGCTGCTCAAAGCGAACTTTCTCGAGCAAGGCAGCGTCCACTTTGGACCGCACCTTCTGCCTGGCACCGGTCACCAACTCGGAGGTGACGTACTCTGGCTGCATAAGCATCCTCGTCCAGGTGAACTCCTTCTTCTCCCGATCCACCCGCCAGACGACTTCCATCGGCATGACGTGGAAATCTACCGCGTGGGCGAAACGCACCATCCACTTGAGGGGGTAGGCCAGCGGGTAGAGCGTTCCGGCAGCCTGCGGGAACTGCTTGCCGTTCGGCTTGCCGCGTCCATCCATCATAAGATAGTTCATCGGGGGGACATCCACCAAGGAGGGAGCCCGGGAAGACGGATGATAGAGGTGTCTGAGGGTCTTGCGATGGTCTCTCCGGTGACTACTCCCCACGCCGAAAGGCGGGAGCTTCTTGGGCGTAGCCCAGGGATTGGTGCCCCAATCCCAAAATATGGATCGCGGCGT
>JAFGSI010000043.1 GCA_016934715.1 Anaerolineales bacterium | reverse complement strand
GAAGGTCCCGATCATGATCAGGATCGGCAGGAAGGGCAGCACCAGGTTGACCTCCGTGATGCGCTGGATCAATTCATCCACCCAGCCACCGTACCAGACACCGAACGCGGAGATGAACATGGTCGCCAGGTTGGCGCCCAGGGCAGCCAGCAGGCCAAAGGCCAGGGCCACCGGGGTACCCCACAGCAGGGCCACGCCCAGGTCCCGGCGCAGGTGGTCGGTCCCGGCCCAGCCAGCGACCAGACCGTAGACCACGAACTCGGCATCCAGGTCGGATTCATCATCGAAAAGCACAGCCTCGATGCGCAGCACGTAGGTTCCAGCGAGGGGCGTGGGGGTCTCGGCGTCCGGGTCGGCGAACAGTCCTTCCTGGGGGAACATGCCATGCAGACGCCGCTGCAGGGAGACATCCTGGGAAAAGTAGTAGGACTGCCCCAGCTGGACCGAGAAGTTGTTCATGCGGATCTCGCGCCCGTCAGGAGTGATCCAGGTCATGGAGACGAACGGCGGCGTTTCCGTGTATACCGGATCGAAGAACAGGATCATCTCCTGCGGAAAGGCATCGTAGTTGTAATCAAAAGTGTAGATCATCGTCACGATATTGCTGGAGGACAACTCTTCCACCGACTTATCGATCGTCCCGTGATCGGCTTCACCCGGCGCGGCGCTGTCCAGGATGAACGAGGCCGGCAGGTCGGTGGACCGGAACCAGTTGGTCCATTCCGGCGGGACGGTCTTGGGGTTCATGTACCAGACCTCTTCCCCGCCGCGCCACAGACGGATCGCCTCGTCGTAGGGAATGGCGCTCAAGGCGTAGATCGAGACACCGATCATGATCAGCAGGATCACCATGCCGGCGATCGCCGATGGGTAGCGGAAGAGTTCGGCAAGAGTCCGCTTCAGATTGGTCATGTTGTCGCGCTCCCAGAACCGCCAATTTTGACCCGCGGGTCGACCAGTACGTAGATGATCTCGAGCAAAAAGGCCGTGATCGCCAGCAGGTAGGCGAAGACCACCGTCGAACCCACGATGACGGCCGTGTCATACAGGCCGATTGCCAGTACGGTCACCCGGCCAAGACCCGGCCACTGAAAGATCGTTTCGAAGATCGGCGCCCCGGTCCAGGAATAGATCATCAGCAGGGCAAAGTTGGTGATGATCGTCGGCATGGTCGGGCGCATGATGTAGCGGCGCTCCAGGCTGCGGGAGGTGAGCCCTTTGGCCTTGGCCATCTCGACGTAATCTTCCGAAGAATAGATCAGGAAGAAGGTACGCCAGTTGAAGGCCGAAAGGAAGAGCTGCGAGATGGTCAGGGCCGTCACAGGCAGGATCAGATGTTTAAGCAGGCTGAGGAAGTAGTCCCAGGGATTATTCGGGACCGGGGCGGCCACCATGCCGCCAAAAGGCAGGAGTCTCAGGATGGCCGCAAAAACCAGGATCAAGAAAATGCCATAGAACCAGCCCGGGGCAGCGGAAGAAGGCGACAGGGCCACGATGGCCTTGTCCCAAAAACTGCCGTAGCGCCGGGATAATCCGAGCGCCATCCCGACGCTCAGGAAGAACAGGATCAGATCAGCGATCCCGAACAGGACCAGGGTCGACGGCAGGCGTTCCAGGATGATCAATCGCACCTGGTTGGAACCGCTGGCGCTGGCCATACGCGAGGCCCGTCCGAGCTGCAGGGTCAGGGCGTTCTTCAGAAAACTGACCGTCCGCACGATGAATGGCCGGTCCAGCCCCTGTTGGTGTTCCATGGTCGCGATCAATTCCTGCATGCGCGCTTCGCGCACATCCTGGGGCAGCTCCGCCAACGCCCGATTGGAGCGGAAGGTCTGCTGGACAGTCTCCCGGATCTCGCCGCGGCGGATATTGTCGACGTAACCGCCCATGTTGGCGATCAGGATGGTCAGGAAGATGGCAACCACAACGGTCAGGAACAGGACGACCAGCCGCATGCCGGTGTATTTGGCAATTCTGGAGAGGGTTTCCAGGGCCGGACTCGGCGGCTTTTCGGCCAGGGGGGAAACCTGCTGGCTGTCAACAGCTGCTTCGCTCATCGTTCGCTTCTCCTCTTGAAAATGGGTCCGATAGGGGCAGGGCTTGCCCCACCCCTATCGGAGAAACTCATGAACGGGCTACGGCGCGACAGCGACGAACTCGTAGGTAGCGAAGGTCGGCAGACCAACCATGTTCGAGACGATGATCACCTCGATCTTGCTGCCGCCAGCGGTCAACTGGCTCGACACATCGGCAGGCAGGGTGATCTGGTATTCACCATCTGCGACCAGTACGGCATCGCCTGAGCCAATCAGCACACCCTGGGCATTGAAGGCCAGGAAGCTGACATTGGCAATCTCTGCCGCCGGATAAGGGGCATCATCAAAGGTCACGTAGACATCGAAGAGCGCCTCCTCACCAATGATCACCTGGGCCGGACCGGTAACGTCGGCCACCGCGATCTTGGGCGCGCCGAAGCCGGACCAGCGTTCCGCCAGGTCAGGATATGCCTCGTAGCGGGAGACGGTCAGGGTCATCTCAACCGGGTAGACCGCCGAGAGGAAGTACGGGCCGGTCCCAATCCAGAAATGACCCCATTCGGCGTAGAAGGCCTGCAGGTTCTCGTAGCGGGCCGTAATCTCATCCGTCGTGACGAATTCGCCCATGGTCGGAGCAAAAGGCAGGAAGCCGTCCGCCAGGGCCAGATCCAACTGGCCGCTCAGGATTTCCATGCTCGGGCCGCTGATGAAAGACATCCAGTCGACGTTGTTGGCAGTCGCCTTGTCGGTGGAGAAGGCCAGCAGGCCATCCGATTCGGCCGTGATCCCAATGCCAATGTTATGCCAGGCACCCGGGCCAAAGCCGTAGGATGGGTACCAGGTATTGAGGTTGAAGTTCAACTCGGCATCGGTGAAGTACTGGTCCTCGTAGGTTTCAATGACCAGCGGGTCCGTCGAGATGATGCGCACACCCTTGAAATGGGTCAGGAAGGCTTCCACGGTCGGGGCAAAACTTGCGTCATAGATCGGGCTCTCGGGCTTGCCGGGATCAAAGTTCATGATCATGTACATGACAAAGTCGCCAACCGTGATCGGGGAACCATCGTGCCATGTGACCGTATCCCACATGTCGGCCGGGTAGTAGGTCGTGATCTTCACCAGGGAGGTGGTGCCTTCGGGGAAGCGCTCACCAACAGTGATCCAGCGCTGGTTGGCAGCATCCCAATCAGACCAGGCATCGGCCGGGACGTCGATCTGGGGAACGAAGGAAAGATCGACCCAATCCAGGGTCGCTGTCATGGTCAGATCTTCCTGGGCCACGACCTCACCGCGCTCGATGCGCAGCGGCCACATCAGGCCGGTATAGGGATCCCACATGACACCGGGTTCCTGGGTCGCACGCTGCGGCATGGCATCGTAGACCCAGTTGGAGCCGGCCACAGGGTTCCAGGGCTGGACGAACAGGCCGGGCTGGGCAACGCGGACCGTGCCGCCTTCCTGGCCAGACCAGCGAATGGTGTAGGGCCAGATCTGGGCTCCGGCAACGCCAGCCGCCAGGTCGTAACCGACCTCCAGATTGGCATCGCGAGGTGTGAAACTGGCCGTATCGATCACGTAGACCTGGAACGAATCTTGCATGCTGAGGGGCAGCACCTGTTCGAACAGATCGCGGCGTTCTTCAGCATTGGCATAGGCGTTGGTCTCGATGCGCAGCGAGACGGCATCGAACGCAGGATCAGGAGTCAGTGCCTGCCAGGTCGGGGAAGTGTCGTAGCGCGGCATGAAGACCTGGAAACTCAGGCCCTCGTCGCGGGCGACGTAGTTGTTGATCCAACCGGCGGTGTAAAAATGCCACTGGCCTTCGGCAGGATCGCTCGAGATCCAGATCGGGCCCGCTTCGGAGCGGTTCTTGTACTGGCGGTCGACGGTGAAGCCGATGTTCTCCAGTTGGGTGCTGAAGTAATCGCCAATCTGCGTGCGCTCATCCTCGGTGCGGATGATGCCGATGATCACGACCGGCTGACCGCCGTAATTCCAGACACCATCGACCAGCTCGGCGCCCATGGCCTCCATCTCGGCCGTGATTACCTCGGCGGCCTGTTCAGGATCGTATGCATAATAGGCTTCCAGCCCGCGGCAGATATCAGCGTAGCGGGCATAATCCGGAAAGGCAGTCGTCAGGCTGGTGAAGCGCGATACGCCCAGCCCGCCAACGATCTCCTGCACCACGTAATCGCGGTTGAGCAGCCAGTTCGTAGCCTCGCGGATCTTCGGATTGCTGAAGGGATTCAGGCGGCCATCTGCGAACTCGGGGCCGTACGGGTTGAACAGGAACGCATCGTACGAACCATAGGACCGCGAGTACGCCAGGCTCGGGTCATCCTGGACGGTCCGAAAGACATTCGGGTCGTTAACCGTGTAGGCGTAGATGTCGATCTCGTCCGCCTGCAGCTGGATGACCGCTGCCTCGGCCTGGTCGATGCTGGTGAAGACGATCTCATCCACCCAGCCGCCAGTGCGGGTCGAGTGCACCACGGGTTCAGCGGTAACATCGGACCCGGTCGTATCGCCCTCTGTCGGTTGAACATCAGGGGCCTCGGTCGCCTCGGTTTCCGCGCCGCAGGCGGTCAGCACCATGCTGGCCACAATCAGCAGCGCGAGAAGCGACAGCAAAATATTGCGTTTCATATTCTCATCTCCTCAAAGGGTTCTGGTTTGATTTGATTTGCGTGGGGGAATAAAAAAGAGGTATCTATCCGAGACCTCAACCACCTCCTTTCGCCAAGAATCGGGGAAGATATCAAACGGGTGTCCCGGGTATTGCGGTGATCAAGCAACCAGCTGGTTTCCGGTCAGTGTCACCCACACTGCCCTGTCAGAGGCTGCTCACCCGGGGAGGTACTTGCGCTTGTGCTTCCCACCCTCCCCCCCCAATCTGTTCAACCTGTCGCTGGCAGGCAGCCAGTGCAGGTCAGTTTTCGTAGGGAGCTTGCAATGGTCTCAACATTCCCTGGAGGAGAAGATTTTTGGAATTGTTGAGCGCCGGGACACCCATTCGACATCTTCCGCAAGTTGTTAAGGAACCGGACCGCATTTGCTTTTGCGTTCCTAGGATAGCAAGCCCGGCACCAGAAAACACGAACCCGGATACGGGTTTTTCCTCTTCTACAGGATGGTTTCCCACCCCCCCCTGTGGAGCGGATGACGCCCTCCTGCAGAGGGGTGTCAGAGGACCCTGTCTCCTCCCCCAGAACGGAATCGCTCTCGGCGAAACCCCTCCACAGGATGAGGGGAATTCGTTCTGCAGATTAGCGCCGCCCGTGTCAACATCCTCTATACTAATATATCGAACGATCGCGTCCAAACAATTCCCATCCCTGGATGGTCGCCAAGATCATCAGCGTGCATGCAGAGGAAGTGTTAAAATAATGATAGGCCGCGGGCAAACCCACCTGCTGTCGCGCGCCTGAAGAGTTGATCGTGACCCGAGACATGCCTCGCTCCATCAAAATTGCCGTGGCGCTGGCAGCCGTTGCCGCCGCCCTGTCAGGGATTCGCCCCCTGCCAGCAACCGGCCGCGCCACCAACCTGGGCCCGGGCGGGTTGGCTGAGACGACCTTGCAGCAAGTCGCACCCGCCGGCCAGCTGGATGCCGCTCTCCCCACCTCGCTGCGTTTCAACCACATCGGGATCGACCAGGGTCTGTCGCAGAGCGTGGTCAACTGCATCCTGCAGGACCGCCTGGGTTTCCTGTGGATCGGCACCCAGGACGGTCTCAACCGCTACGACGGCCACGGTGTTCGCATCTTTCGGCCCAACCCGGATGATCCCAACAGCATCAGCGACAACTGGATCAACGCCCTGTTCCAGGATCGTCAGGGATATCTGTGGATCGGCACCAACCACGGCCTGAACCGCTACGACCCCCAGACCGGCGCCTTCGCCCGCTACCTGCACGATCCGGCCAACCCGCAAAGCCTGGTCGGCAACACCGTCCAGGTCATCTTCGAGGACAGCCTCAACCGGCTGTGGGTCGGTACGGACGAGGGCCTGGACCGCTTTTCCAACTCCCGCGATGGATTCATCCACTACTACACGGAGACCTTCCTTCCCCCCGACATCTCCAGCAACAACATCACCGCCATTTACGAAGATCTCCAGGGGTCCGTGTGGTTCGGGACCGCCACTGGTGGACTGAATCGCTACATTCGCGGCGTGGACGGATTCATCCCCTATACGCACGACCCCTACAACAATTCCAGCCTGAGCAGCAATACGGTCAACGCCATCCAGGGAGATTCGAACGGCTTATTATGGATCGCCACCGACCGGGGCCTGGACCTGCTTGACCCGGAGGTGCGCCACGTATCCCACTACCGTCACTCCTCCGCAGTCTCCAGCAGCCTGAGTGATAACAATGTCCAGAGCCTCTATATCGACCATGCCGGCAACGTATGGGTCGGCACCAACGCCGGACTGGACTTGTTCGAGCGACGCACCCGCCAGTTCATCCACTATCACCATGAACCGGGAAACGAACACAGCCTGAGCGCCAACGCGATCTCTGCCATCATCGAAGACAGCGCCGGGGTGGTCTGGATTGGCACCTTCGGCGGCGGCCTGAATGCCTACGACCACAGCCAGGATCGTTTCACCACCTATTCCCACCAACCCAACAATCCCAACAGTCTGAGCGGCAACATCGTCTTCCCGATCTACTGTGACCCGGCCGGCATCATCTGGATCGGCACTTTCGGCGATGGCTTGAACCGCTTCGATCCCCAGACGGGGGTATTCACCCGTTACCGGTACAACCCCCAGGACCCCACCAGCCTGCACAACAACGAGGTCTGGTCTTTGCACATGGACCGGAACGGGATCCTGTGGGTCGGCACCAGCGCCGGCCTCGCCTGGCTGGATCCCACCAGTGGGCAGTTCACCCCCGAGGAAGGCTATCGCGAGGACGACCTCCGGATGACCGACAACCTGATCTATGCCATCCACGAGGACAGCGACGGCATCTTCTGGATCGGGACGAATCGAGGCCTCTATCTGCTCGATCCGTCCAGCAGTACGATCCTGGCACATTATGTGGCCCGCTACGATGATCCCGGCTTTCTGAGCGACAACGACGTCACGGTGATCCTGGAAGACAGCCAGGGGACCATCTGGCTGGGTACCCTGAACGGCGGGCTTGACGCCTTCGACCCGCAGACCGGCACTTTCCAGCATTACCGCTCCACCAGCGACAATCCCCTCAGTCTGAGCGATGACACCGTTCTGACAATCTTTGAGGACAGCCAGGGCATCCTTTGGATCGGGACCAGCGGCGGATTGAATCGCTACACCCGTGCCACCGATTCCTTCCGCTATTTTCTCGAATTCGACGGCCTGCCCAGTAACGCCATCTACGGGATCCTCGAAGATCCTGAAGGCTATCTCTGGTTGAGCACCAACAATGGTCTGGCGCGTTTCGACCTCTTCACGGAGACCTTCCGCAACTTTGCTGCCAGTGACGGCCTGCAGAGCAACGAATTCGACAGGAACGCATATGCAATCGGCCTGGAGGGGGAAATGTACTTCGGCGGGATTGGCGGATTCACCACCTTCGATCCTCTGGCGATCGAAGACAGCAACTTCATTCCCCCGGTCATCCTGACCGCCCTGACCCAGGACGGCCAGCCGGTCGAACCGAATCTCCAACCCGAATTCCTGGAGCAGATCACCCTGCACTGGCCGGACAATCACTTCGAATTCGAATTCGCCGCCCTGAGCTTCGCCCAGCCCGACCGCAACCAGTACGCCTATTTCCTGGAGCCCTTTGACGATGACTGGAACTACATTGGGACCCGGCACAATGGCCGCTACACCAACCTGCCCGGTGGGGAATACACACTGCACCTGATCGGCTCCAACCACGACGGCGTCTGGAACGACACCGGCTATTCCATTGCGATCATCGTTGTTCCGCCCTTCTGGCAGACCTGGGGGTTCCGCGGCCTGGTGGCCCTGGTCGTGTTGGGCGTCGCCTTTGGCGGCTACCGGCTGCGGATCATGAGCATCAACGCCCGTAACCGCGATCTCGAACAACTGGTTTACGATCGGACCGCGGCCTTGCGGCGCCGCAACGAGGAAATAGAGGCCCTCTACCAGGCTGACGAACAGATGCTCCGCTCGCTGACCCTCGAACAGGTCCTCCAGGCCCTGATCGGCGTCACCGGCGAAATGCTCCACGCCGACAAGGGACTCATCCTGATCTGGAACAATACGGTCAATTGCTGGAAGGTGTACCTTGCCCGCGGCATTGCACCTGAGACGTACGAGGTGATCAAGTGCGCCCGCGAAGAAAGCGTAATCGCCCAGGTCGTCGAAAGCGGAGAACCGGTGATCCTGCAGGACATCCAGAACGATCCGCGCTGGCTCGAGAACCAACCCGAATTGATCGGCATCCTGCTGACCGAAAACGTCCGCTCGGTCATTGCCCTGCCCCTGCGCACAGGGGGCATCATCCCGGCCATTTTCATCGTCGGGTTCTTCCGGCCAAACTCCCTGACCGATGAGTTCCAGCGCCTCTTCATGGCCCTCGTCCAGCGGGCGGCCCTTTCGATCGAAAACACCCGTCTGTTCGAACAGGCCAAGGAACTGGCTGTGCTCGAAGAGCGCAACCGGCTGGCGCGCGATCTGCACGACAGCGCCAAGCAAAAAGCCTTTGCCGCCCTGGCGCAGCTTGGCACGGCCAATGGGGTCCTCAAGGCAGATGCCCAGGCCGCCAGCAGCCATCTGACCGAGGCCGAGAACCTGGTCTACGAAGTCATCGAGGAACTCACCTTCCTGATCCAGGAAATGTACCCCATGGCGCTGGCCGAAAAGGGGCTGGCCAACACCCTGCGGGAATACATCTACGAATGGGAGAATCGCAACGAGGCGACCGTCGACCTGCGCATCGAGGACGAACGCCGGGTCGCCCTTGAAATCGAACAGGCGCTCTACCGGGTCGTCCAGGAAGCCCTGGCAAACGTTTCCCGGCACAGCCAGGCCAATCGGGTGGAGATCCTGCTGGAATATCAGGACAGATCGATCAACGTGACCATCACCGACAATGGGCGCGGGTTCGAGACCTGCAACAAGCAGAACGGAATGGGCTTGCGCTCGATCCGCGAGCGCGTCGAGAGCATTCACGGAACATTCAGCATTGAAAGCCAACCCGGACAGGGCACCCGGTTGCACGTCCAGGCCCCGGCGGAATCATAATCCAGGAACAGGAGTTGCCATGACCGACAAACTTTCTATCATCATTGCCGACGACCACGAGGTGGTTCGCAACGGGGTGCGGTCCTATTTGGAAATGACGGATGAATTTCTGGTCCTCGCCGAGGCCGAAAACGGCGAGGAGGCCATCAAGCTGACCGCCGAACACATCCCCGATGTGGTCCTGATCGATCTGATCATGCCCGGGATGGATGGCGTGGAAACGATCCGCCGGATCAAACAGATCAGCCCGCGCAGCCAGGTGGTCGTGCTGACCTCCTACCACGAAGACGTGCACATCTTCCCGGCCCTCAAGGCGGGGGCGATCTCCTACATTCTCAAAGACGTGAAGATGGAGAAACTGGTCGAGGCACTCCACCGCGCCATCCAGGGAGAGGTCACCCTGCATCCCCTGGTGGCCAAGCGCGTCCTGCAGAACATGCGCAGCGAAAACCCCGACGAGCAGCCGCTGTTCGCCGAACTGACCGAACGCGAACTGGAAGTCTTGAAACTGATCGCCAGTGGGTTGAATAACACCCAGATCGCCGAATCGCTGGTCATCAGCGAGAACACCGTCAAGGGCCATGTCAGCAACATCCTGAGCAAGCTGCACCTGGCCGATCGGACCCAGGTGGCCGTCTACGCCTGGCAGAAGGGGATCGTCCGGCGCAACGGCGAAAGCTAGCCTGCTGCAGGAAGAATCAAAAAAACGCCTCGCAACGGGGCGTTTCCCATTCGAGCCTGGAGCGCCTCAGGGGGTATTGACTTCCCAGAGGAAGAGATTATCACCCCCGCGGAATTGGTTTTCCGCCAGCAGGGTACCCTCGCAGTCGAATGCCCAGGTATACAAGATTCTCTCGTCTGCCGGGATGAACAGTGTCAAAAAAAGCGGCAGGCGGATGTCGCGCGACTGCGGGCGTGGCAAGCGGCTCAGCAGCCGGTTCGGACTCCGGTCGAATTCACTGCCCGAGGTGTTCACGTGGACCGCACAGATGGTTTCCGAGGATTGATTGATAACCACGATCGTGACCCCCCCGAACTGAATCACCAGAACCAGCAGGAGCAAACCCGCCAAGATCCAGGCCCAGCGCCGCTTCAAGAACTCACCCATTGCCACCTTCCTGCCCAGGGACAGGTTTGCGGCGGAAGGGGATCAGCAACAGGAAGCCGACGGCGATCACCGCCTGCCCGACCTGCACCCCGGTCGACTGCCAGGGACCGAAGTAAGGAGTGATCGGAAGAGGCTGAGTCCCCATCCCGAAGACATCTGCCATGCCCGCGAAGACGGAGATCACGAATCCGGTTGCCACCAGGCGCGTACCGATATCAGCAGCAATGGTCCTTTCCCCGTATTGCCAGAAAACCATCAGGCTGATGTAGCCCCCCACGCAGATGACCGCCAGCCCGACCAGGAAGACTGTGATCTGCACGAACCCAACCACCGGGCTGCGATCCAGGTTAAGCAACTCCGGGCGCGCCCCGACCAGGAAGATGACCAGGCCGGCCAGGGTCAGGCCCAGCCCAAAACGGATCCTGAATTTACGCGGCACGACGCTGTCCGTGGCCGATCGCGGCGCTGCGGGGATAGGATTGGGATCGCCCGTCACGGTAGACAGCTCTTCAGATGGCGCAGCCAGTTCCCCCCCAGAATGGCAGCCACGTCTTCGTCTCGATACCCTCGAGCCGCCAGGATCGGGACCAGTTTTTGCAGGTCGGCAATCGTATCCACACCAGCAGGGGCAGCCGTCAGGCCAAAGCCACCGTCGAAATCACTGCCCAGGCCAACGTGCCGGGCATCGCCTGCCATCTGGCAAATGTGGTCCACATGGTCAGCGACGCTCGCAAGGGGAATGCCCTCCCGGCCCTCGGCCTCGGTCCAGCCGGCCCGCAGAAAACGGCAGTAGGGTACGACGCCGATGATCCCGTCCCGCTCAAGCAGCCGCTTGATGACCGCATCGGTCAGGAGGCGGTTGCCCTGGAAACCGGGCAGCAGGGCGACCGCGTTGGCGTGGCTGGCGATGATCGCCCCAGGGTAGGTATCCAGAGCCTGCAGGCTGGCTTCTTCATCCATGTGGCTGAGGTCGAGGGTGAAACCGATCTCGGCCATGGCTTTCAAAAGGAGGTGGCCGTCCGCGGTTAACGGGCCCGGTTCCCGGGTCCCTCCGCTGTAGCGGGTCCCCGCCCAGGCCAGGCCGATAATGCGCAGGCCCAGCTCCCACCATTCTTCCAATTCCGCTGGCCGCCGCACGCCATCGGCGCCTTCCATCAACGCAACCAGGCCGACCGGATGCTCGCCTTCTTCCCCCTCCCACTGCTTGAGCAGAGACTCGAGCTCTGCCCGGGTCTGCAGCAGACGGAAGTGGTCAGGATGATTCCCGGCCAGGGCATGGTAGGCATCCAATTGAGCGCGGTAGATGCGATGGGCCTGCTCGCAATCCTCGTAGGACTGCGTGTCCCAGTCTCCGATGCTGCAGCGCCGGGGAGCTGCGAACAAGGTCCCAAAGACAATCGCCACCCGCCCCTGCTGGTATTCCTGCCAGCCCAGCAGCGTCTCCCCGTTGTGAGCAACGTTGGGCGTACCCGCTTCGAGGCGGCGCGTCTCAGCCACCGAACGCGTATAATCACGACCCAGAACCAGGATGTTCCAGGCCAGGTCTTCGTGGGCATCGACGATCAACGGGAGAGGCATCGGCATATCCTGTCAGCCAAGAAGAGCGCACCTACGGGTGCGCTCTGTCGGGTCAGTCTTCGGTCGTCTCCTCAGAGGGCTCCCCGCTTTCAGGGGAGGGCTCGCCCGGTTCCTCTGTCTCCTCCGCCACCCGTTCGGGTTCAGGGGCCGATTCAGGTTCAGGGGTTGCCTCGGAAGGTTGCTCCAGTTCGACTTCCGGTTCGATCGCCGCTTGAGGCTGCACTTCCAGTTCAGCTTCCGGTTCGATCGCCGCTTCAGGCTGCACTTCCAGTTCAGCTTCCGGTTCGATCGCCGCTTGAGGCTGCACTTCCAGTTCAACTTCCGCCTCAACCAGTTCCGGGCCGACGTCTTCCAGGTCGATCTGCTTCAGGTCGAGATCCTTGTAGGCGCCCGAATCGACCTTGCGCATGCTCAAACCGATGCGGCGCTGATCGGGGTCAACCCGGATGATGCGCAGGGCAACCACATCGCCATCCTTGATGACTTCCTTGGGGTGCTCGATGCGCCGTTCACTGATCTCGGAGATATGGATCAGGCCTTCCAGATCGCCCTCGATACGGGCAAAGGCACCGAACTTGGTCAGACGGGTGATGACACCTTCGACCAGCTGGCCAACCTTGTATTTATCGACCTTCTGGCGCCAGGGATCATCCTGCAGGGCCCGGATGGAAAGACCGATGCGCTTGCGCTCCCGGTCGATGTTGATCACCTTGACCTGAACGTCCTGTCCCACCTCCAACACCTCAGACGGATGCTGGACGCGGTCCCAGGAGATTTCGGACAGGTGTACCAGGCCATCGGCGCCATTGACATTGACGAAGGCACCGAAGTCAGCCAGGCTGGTGACGCGCCCTTCGCAGATCGCGCCTTCCTGGAGTTCCTCGATAACCCGTTCCTTGATCGACTGGCGGGTCTCGTTCGAGGCGGCGCGTTCCGAAAGGATCAGGCGGCGGCGGTTGCGGTCGACCTCGATGACTCGCACCGTGATCGGCTCGCCGATCATCTTGCCCCAGCGTTGATCAGGGGTATCCCCACTGATCTGCATCCGGCGGGCGATGCTGATCTGAGAAGCCGGAACGAAACCGCGCAGACCGCGAACCGGGACGATCAGGCCGCCCTTATTGTAGCCGTCCACCTTCCCATCGAAGGGTTCGCTGTCTTCCATCATCTGTTCGACAATTTCCCAGCTCTGCTGTTCAAGAGCCCGGGTATACGACAGCACAATGGTCCCATTGGCGTCTTCGGCTGCCAGGACGTAGACCGAGACCTCCTGGCCAACCTGCAGGGCTTCACGCTCTTCTTCGGGAATCTGTTCCAGTTCCCGGCCAGTGATCACGCCTTCCGACTTCGCCCCAACGCTGACCAGGATTTGGGTTGCGCTGATGCTGGCGATTGTGCCGGAACGGATCTCGCCTTGCTGGGGAAAATCCAAGGCCAGCCCTTCCTGTTCAAGCAGGGCTTCCATGTTCGTATGCGCGCTTGTGCCTTCTTGTGGCGTGGTATTCTCAGGCGTGCCCCCCTGCTCGAGAATGGTATTGTCTTGTTCCATCATGAAAATTGAACTCCGGAGGATATGATATTGGATGATTATACAGGCGAATGGAATTGTTGACAACCCTTGTATTTTTCTGATCGCCCCGCAGACCCTGCACGGTCAGCGTTTTCTCCTGCCGCATGCCAAAAATACCGAAAGGAAGCAGCCGCCTGCAGGGAACAAACATGGATTTGGATTCAGCGTTTCGCCCCTGAGCGCTCAGCAACTTTCCGGCACACAGTAATGAAGATCAACCATGGTCTTGGCCGCTCCCCAAAATCTGTTCGGCAGCCAGGTTCCGGAAAAGTGCAGTATAATGCCGCTGCGGAGTTAGCATGCCTACCATCTATCCTTTTACTGCCATCGTCGGTCAGGAGCGCATGCGCCGGGCCCTGATCCTCAACGCTGTCGACCCGCGCATCGGCGGGGTCCTGATCCGCGGCGAACGCGGCACGGCCAAGTCAACCGCGGCGCGCGCCCTGGCGGCCCTGCTGCCCATGGTGCGGGTCGTCAAGAACTGCCGCTTCGGCTGCGATCCTGACCTGCCAACCTCGCTGTGCACCGAGTGCCGCGAGAGGGCCGCCAGCGGCCACCCCCTGCCGGTTGACCAAAAACCGATCCCCTTCGTCAATCTGCCCGTTTCGGCCACCGAGGACCGGGTGGTCGGCACGCTCGACATCGAGCAGGCCATCCAGAAGGGGGAACGCCATTTCGAGCCTGGCGTCCTGGCGGCGGCCAACCGCGGCCTGCTCTACATTGACGAGGTAAACCTGCTCGACGACCACGTGGTCGACGTGCTGCTCGACTCGGCCGCCATGGGCATGAATATTGTCGAACGCGAGGGGATCTCCTTCTCCCACCCGGCCCGCTTCATCCTGGTCGGGACGATGAATCCGGAGGAAGGCGACCTGCGCCCGCAGCTGCTTGACCGCTTCGCCCTGTCGGTCGATATCACCGGCATCCGCGACGCCCGTGACCGGGTGACGATCATCGAACACAACCTGGCCTTCGAATCCGACGCCGAGAGCTTCCGCAAGACCTGGCAGCCGCACGAACAGAAGCTCTCACGCATTATCGAGAACGCTCGTACGCTGGTAGACAAGATTACCTATACCCGGCGCGACCTGCTCTCGATCGCCGCCCTGACCGCCTCCTTGAACGTGGATGGCCACCGCGCCGACCTGGTGATCCTCAAGGCCGCCCGGGCCCACGCCGCTTACGAAGGGCGCAGCGCCATCAGCGACCGAGACATCGCCCTGGCCGCCGAATTGGCCCTGCCGCATCGCGTCAAGCACGGCCCCTTCCACCAGGCCGAGATCACTCCCGAGCAACTGCAAGAACGCATCGAGCAGCTGCAGGGCTCCTCGCCAGACGGTGAGCCTTCCGAACCCGCCGAGAAACAACCCGAGGCCGAGGCGCAAAAAAAAAATCATAACTGATACGGCCGAACAGGATTCCTCCGACGAGCCGCCGTCCTCCGAGCCCGCCCCTCAGCAGACCGTCTTCGACAACCAGGATGCCCACTGGTGGGACGGTGGCAAGAAAGTGAAGGTTGGTGAAACCTTCGAGCCGCGCCGGCTTGACACCCCCCTCGACAAGTTGACCCGCCGCCATTCCGGTCGGCGTTCGCGCACCCACACCAAACGCAAGCGTGGGCGCTACATCCAGGCGCGTCCCGCCAACGGCCGGACCGACGACGTGGCCTTCGACGCCACCCTGCGCGCCGCAGCCCCCTTCCAGAAACGCAGGACAGAACAGCGCAAGAAAGTCGCCTTTGCGATCCAGAAAAGCGACCTGCAGCGCAAGGTGCGGGTCAAGAAGGCGGCCAACCTGATCCTGTTCGTGGTCGACGCCTCCTGGTCGATGGCTGTGGCCGAACGCATGGCCGCCACCAAGGGCGCCATCCTGTCCCTGCTGACCGATGCCTACCAGCGCCGCGACCGGGTCGGGTTGATCGTCTTCCAGAAAGACCGCGCCACCCTGATCCTGCAGCCGACCAACTCGGTCCTGCTCGCCCAGCGAGCTCTGGCCGACATTCCCGTTGGAGGCAAAACCCCGCTCTCGGCCGGCATGCTGATGGCCTACGAGGTCCTCAACCAGGAACAGATCATCCACCCCGACGTCGAACCGATGCTGATCGTCCTGACCGATGGGGCCGGAAACGTCTCGCTGGGCGTCCTGCCGCCCCAGGAAGAGGCCTACCAGTTCGCCGAGCAGATCGCCGCCCGAAAGTACCGCTCGGTGGTGATCAACATGGAACACGCTTCCTTCGACCAGGGCCTGGCCCAGGCGCTGGCCGACCACCTCGAATCCCCTTGCTACACCCTGACCGAGCTGAAAGCCGAAAGCCTGCTCATGACCGTTCGGCAGGAGATGAGCGAACAGAAGAAATAGATGCCCGGACGGATGGACTGCGCCTCCCCTGCCCTCGTCTTCGACCTCGGCGGCGTCCTGCTGGACTGGAATCCACGCCATTTATATCGCACGTTCTTCGACGGAAATGAGGCCGCCATGGAAGATTTTCTCGACGAAGTCGGCTTCATGGCCTGGAATCTGGAACTTGACCGCGGACGGCCCTTTGCCGAGGGCATCACCGACCTGAGTGCACAATTCCCCCATTACGCCGATCTCATCCGCTCCTTTGGGCCGCGCTGGCAGGAGACCATCGCTGGCCCGATCCAGCCGGTCGTCGACCTGCTCCAGCCGTTGAAGGATACTGGCCGTGCGCTCTACGCCCTGAGCAACTGGTCGGCCGAGACCTTTCCCCAGGTGCGAGGCAGATACGATTTCTTCGATCTCTTTGAGATGGTGCTCATCTCCGGGGAGGTTGGCGTGGTCAAGCCCGAGCAAGCCATCTTCCGCATCTTCCTGGAGCGCTGCGAACGCCCGGCGCAGGCCTGCCTGTTCATCGACGATTCGCCGGCCAACGTCGCCGCAGCCAGCCAGATGGGCTTTGCGGCGATCCACTTCCAATCCCCCGGCCAGTTGATCGCCGATTTGAAGGACAGAAGAATTTTGCGCCAGAGTTGAACTCTGGCGCAAAGGGTTAGAACTCCTTGCTGCAGTACGGGCAGGTCTTCCAGTCAATCTGGGCCGCACGGCCGCACTGGCTGCAAACCCGCGCCGGGACCCGCCCGGCAGACAGACTCCGGATCAGCCAGGCGATCCCCAGCCCGGTCAACACCAGCAAACCGAGTGGGAAGAGCCACATGAAGAACCCGCCGACCGGCATGAATCCGCCGTGCATGGGGTAGCTGTGCATGGGCATCCAGGCATCCCTGGCATAGCTTTCGAACCCGTAGGCAGTCCGGTACAGGAACGGCAGGCCGAAGAGCAGCCCAAGAACGACCAGACCTACAACGATACCGATAATCCACTTCCATGTGTTTTTCATGGGTATTCTCCTTTCCTGCACCAGCATACAACAAAAATGTAAAGTTTTGATGAAGCCAGGCTTAATTCTTGCTGAGAAGGCCGGCCTGCTCTCAAGGACAGAAGAATTTTGCGCCAGAGTTGAACTCTGGCGCAATTTCCGGGTAGGGCCCGGGCAGATCTCTTTCTCAAGGCAGCGCTAAAGTCCCGGCCTTCAGGCCCGGGGAGTGGTCACCAGCCCAGATAACGGTCAATGGCCATGGCTGCCTTCCGGCCAGCCACCATGGCGGTTACCACCAGGTGCGGCCCCGTAACCACGTCCCCGCCGGTGAAAACGCCTTTGCGCTTGGTGGCACCAGTGTGCTGGTCGGCCTTCAGCAGCCCGTCTGCGTGTGTCTCGATCCCCGGGGTGGTGGTGCCGATGATCAGGTCTGGTTTGTAACCAATGGCCAGGACGGCGGTATCTGCGTCAATGATGAAGTCTGAGCCCTCTACAATCGAAAAATTACGCCGTCCGTTCTCGTCCGGCTCGCCCAATTCAGTACGCACGCACTCCACCTGGGCCAGGCGCCCATCCGCTCCAGGGATGAAGCGTACCGGCTGGGTCAGGAAATGGATCTGTGCCCCTTCCTCAACAGCCATCTTCCGATCCTTGTAACCGCCGGGCATTTCAGCTTCGCTGCGTCGGTAGAGACAGGTGACCTCCCTGGCATTCAAGCGCAGGGCTGTGCGCAGGCAATCCGAGGCGGTGTCGCCGCCTCCGATCACGACGACTTTTTCTCGCACCTCCAGCCTGGCAAGCATCTCATGAGGCAGCAGGTCCATATCCACATTGGCCCGGATCAGGAAATCGGTGGCCTTGTAGACGCCAGGCAGATTCTCACCGGGCAGGTCTGGGGATGCGTCAAGGGTCGTGCCCAGGCCGAGGAAGACGGCATCGTAACCACCTTCGAAAAGCTTGTCCACCGTGATCCTGGGCCCAATATAGGTATTTCCCACAAAGGTCACGCCGGCGCGCAGCAGGTCATCCCAAATGTCGAAGACCACTTTCTTGGGAAGCTTGAAGTTCGGAATGCCGTAGATGAGCAAACCTCCGGGTGCAGGACGGGCATCAAAGAGCGTCACCCAGTGACCCGAGCGCACCAATTGTTCTGCACAGGCAATCCCCGCCGGCCCTGCACCGATGATGGCCACCTTCTTGCCGGTGAATTTGCCGACCGGGATGTGCACTCCTTTCTGGCGGCGTTCGTAGTGTGTGCAGAAGGCCTCCAGGGCACCGGTGGGTACGGGCGGGCTGTTTTTACGACCACGTACGCAGGCTCCTTCGCATAACTTTTCCTGCGGGCAGATACGGCCACAGACCTCCGGCAGCGAACTGGTCTGACGGTAGAGGCTGGCAGCTTCCAAGAACTGCCCATTTTCAATTAACCACATCGCATAGGAGATGTCATTTCCCGCCGGGCAGGCCTTCTGGCAGGGAGCCGGGTCCGCGCAATGCAGGCAGCGGGATGCTTCGTGAACTGCCCAATCCTCATCAAGACGGATGATGGCTTCGTCAAAGTCGCGCACCCTTTCTTCAGGGGGACGTACAGGCAGACCCCGTGACTCGATCTGCATGCGCACTTTGCGATCAACGGCCGTGAAATCTCGAGGGGGCATTCCAGGCATTGGTTTCTCCTCATTCGGCGGGATGGGGAACCTCGATGGACTGCACCGGAGGGTGATGTTGGATGCGGGGATGTACAGCTTATGCGTGTCGGAGGTTCTTTGTGAAATTTTTCACTCCCAAGTATACTATATCCGGAAAGGGCTTCGGTTGCAACTAATATTCTTCCTTTTTTTCGGTCAAAAGTAATATTCGAGCCACCTGGCAACGAGAACCGTACCGTTGGATGGTTCTTCGAAGCGCGCGTTCGGGGAACGCCAACGCGCGCTCCCAATTCTTCCACGTGGGAAGGCTGGGCTTCGATGATATACTCCCTGCCATGGCCTCCCTGATCGGCATCTTCGGCGGGACCTTCGATCCGCCCCACCTGGGGCACCTGGCTCTGGCCACTGCAGCCCGCGACGGGATGGAACTGGGCCGCGTCCTGTGGATGCCAACCCTCGCCCCACCCCACAAGCAGGGCCAGGAAATCACGCCCATTGAGCACCGCCTGGCCATGGTCGCCCTGGCCGTGAAAGACGAACCGTCCTTCGAGATCTCGCGCCTGGAGATCGATCGTCCCGCCCCGCATTACGCCGTCGACACCGTCCGCATCCTGGCCAAACAGTATCCCGGTGCCGGGCTGGTCTATCTGATGGGCGCCGACTCGCTGCGCGATCTGCCCACCTGGCACCGGGCTGCAGACCTTGTGTCGGCTGTGGACTTCCTGGGCGTGATGGGCCGCCCGGGCGCCCCGTCCGACCTATCCGCCCTGGAGACCCTCATCCCGGGCCTGCGCTCCCGGGTCCGCTACGTGGAGGCGCCCCTGCTGGACATCGCCGCCAGCCAGGTCCGGGCCCGGGCCGCCGCCGGACACCCATTCGAAGCCCTGCTTCCTGCCGCGGTGTATGAGTACATCCTAACCCACCACCTTTATCAATAGGATCCCTCGCATGGTTCTGCTCCGGGACGCCCTGTTCACCTCCGTGGCCTACGGCCATCTCATCGTGGATGCTCTCAACAGCCAGCGTTCGCTCCTGTTCACCTACTGGAGCCAGCACTATGGGATGAGCAACACCACCCTGGCGACCATCTCGACCCTCTACGTCTGGGTGGCATCGCTCTCCCAGCCGGTCTTTGGCTGGCTGAATGACCGCTTTGGCCGCTCGCGCCTGATCGCCGGCGGTGGTATTTTGTGGTTGACGGCCTTCTTTGCCCTGGCCCTGACCCTGCCGGTGGAAGGAGCGATTCCCTGCCTGATCCTGGGCAGCCTGGGATCGGCGGCCTTTCACCCGGTCGGGACGATGCAGGCCACCCTGCGCGGCAAGCACCTGATCCCCGGGCGCGAAACCACCTCCACGTCGGTCTTCTTCGTCTTCGGCCAGTTCGGCTACTCGGTCGGGCCGATCATCGGCGGGGTGCTGCTCTCGCTGCTGGGAGTCTCCGGGCTGTTCATCCTGGTCCTCCCGGCCCTGGCGATCGGGGTCAACGCCGTCTTCCACCTGCACCGGGCTGCCCCGACGCCCGAAATCTCCCCGCAAACGGAAAGCAGCCCGGGGGCCGGAGTGCGAAGCGGGAAGTGGTTCCTGGCCGCCCTGGCGACCGTCGCCTCGCTGCAGTCCTGGGCCCAGCAGAATATTGTCACCTTCGTGCCCAAGTACCTGAGTGACCTGGGCCAGCCGGCAGCAGTCTACGGGAGCATGGCCGGGGTCTTCATGGGCGGGTCGGCGGTCGGCAACGTGATCGGGGGCAGCCTGGCTGACCGGCACGGGCGCCAGCGGGTGGCAATGCTCATGCTGACCCTGGCAGGGGTGCCCCTGTACCTGATCTCGGTCGTGGACTGGTCGCCGGTCTGGTACCTGCTGGTCTTCATGGCCGGCCTGCTGACCGGGGCGGTGCACAGCATCATCATCGTCACTGCCCAGCGCACAATCCGCAGCGGGATGGCCCTGGCCTCCGGCCTGATGATGGGCTTCATGTTCTCGGCCGGGGCACTCGGGACGATGCTCTCCGGCTCCCTGGCGGATACCCGGGGCTTCCCGCTGGTCTTCCAGCTGACCGCCGGGCTGACCCTGGTCGCAGCCGTGGTCACGCTGGGGTTGCGCGAACGGAAGACAGGAACGACAAAACCGCCCTCGTCATAGTCGAGGGCGGTTCTTTCGAGCAGGTTACCCGATCACGGTTCGGTCGTCCCGTCCGTCTGGGCTGGATGGACGACGATCCCGCTGGCGACCAGGTCGAGAGTGGTAACGTCGCGCGGAGCGATGATCGTCACGCGCGCCCCCGCCGTCAGAATCTCTTCGCGTTCAGCTGGCAGGACGCGGGTCGCCTCGGTCAGCAGGTAAGTGTAGACGTTGCCGTCCTTGTCCTCGATGGTGATGCTGACACCCGGCTGGTAGTCGGTCACCGTGCCAACATTGTGGGCCTGGACCGGCCGGCCAGGGATGACCTGGACCGAACGGGCGGTCAGGGCGCCGGTCCCGTCGTCCACGGCCTGGACCAGGACCTGAAGGCCCGGTTGCAGCCCCGCGACGGACCCGCTGTTGCCCTGGGTCGGAATGCGGATGCGGGTCTCTTCAGTCAGGGCCACAGTAACGGAACCGCCGTCATCCGTATCGACCGTCAGGCTGCCGCCATCGACGGCGGCGATGACTCCCCTGAAATTGACCGGCCGACCGTGGGGATTGCTATTCCCGGTGCTGTTGTTGGCGCTGTTCCCGCGGCCCTCCGTCGCCCGGCGGTCGGCGTTCTCGGTCGCCCGTGCCCCAGGAGTCCGGTCGGGAGTGCGCTGGGGATCGATGACCTCCGCCGGGCTGGCCAGCACCTGGGTGGTGGCGAACAACAGCATGATCAGCACCGCCAGGCTGATAAAAACCCAGATCTTTTTCATTGCATACCTCCTAAGGTTGGTAAATGACCGTCAGAACGAACTCGACGAGGTCGCCATTGGCGTCGCTGACGACGATGCTGAGGGCGTTAGGCCCCTCGAAGAGCGGGGCCGGGACCGAGAAGGGCTGCCCTCCAGGCAGAACATAGAGTTCGTCGTTGACGCTCAAGACCGTCTCAACATTCGTTGTCCCGGTCAGGAAGACCTGCGGCTCGGAGACGATCGCCCCATCGACGGGCGACTCGAGAGTGAAGGTCATGTCGCCGCTGGTCCATTGCCTGGCCGCGACTTCGGCAACGGTGGGGGGAACCGTCGCGGCCTCGAAGGAGGTGGGAACAGCAGCCTCCGTGGCCGCCGGGGCAGATGGCGCTGTTGCCGGGGGAGCGCAGGCGGCCAGCAGGAACAGGAAGGGCACGAAGATGATCACGCGCAAGGGAAAAACCTCCGGTTCTTCCTCATCACGGGCATGGACCGAGCAGATCACCGTGCGCCAGATGGGAATCGACAGCAGACGCGGCCACGCTCAGGGTGCGCGCCCGGGACAGGTCCCCGGAAGGGATGTGACAGATCACGACCTGGCCCTGGTCCCCGGATCCGGAGGTGTCGGTAGTCACCTGGTCGCCCTCTTCGAGCAAAGTCAGGCCGGTAATGATGGGCAGGCCATCATCGTCGGGACAGGTCTCGATGACGATCGTGTCATTGACCGCCAGGTCAACGTCCAGCACGAGCTCGGGGGGCAGGACGATGGTCTGGCCGTCGAGCAGGCTGAGCGTCTGACCATCAAAAGCGGCCACCGTGCCGACCGTCAGGGTGCAGGTGGAATCAGCTGCGACCAGGATGATCTTATTGGCGACTACCTCCCCGCCCGGCAGCAGGTTACCGCGTACACTGACCAGGTCGCCGACGGCGATCTCGCCCAGGATCTGGGTGTGATTGTCAACGGTCACAAGCGTGCCGCCAATCAGCCAGGGATCGATGGTCTCGACGCGGGCGGTAAAGTGAATGGCATGGCGCTGGCCCTGGTCGTACTGCAGGATGCTCTCTGCCAGCCATTCCCCGGTCGGCAGGACGACGCCGCGCACCCGCACCCGGTTTCCAGTCTGGATGCCGTCGTCGATCTGCGTGCCGGCGTCCACGCCAAAGGGCACACCGCTCACATTCCAGGGATTGGTGCTGATGACCACCCCGGCAAAGTCGAACGTGCCGCTCTCGGCGACCCTGGTGATCGCCTCGGCCCGCCAGATGCCTTCAGGAAGGATCTGCCCCGAAACCTGGACCACATCGCCAGTGACGATGTCAGGATCAATGACCGTCTCGGCAGTAATGGCGACTGCAATGTCCGAGACGACCCACTCGTCCGGGCCGATCGCCTCCACGACCCCCGCAAAGTTGAACGCCAATCCTGCAGTTTCATCCAGAAGATGGATCTCCCCGGCAAGGAAGACGTTCCCCTCCGCGATCGTCCCGGATACTTCGACCTGGTCTCCGACTTCGATCTCCGCATCGATGACCGTCTCGGGGACGATCGAGAGGGTCAGACCCGAGACGACCCAGGAAGTGTCGGAAATCGTCTCAACCGTGCCGTTGAAGGAGAAGGTGTCAACCACCGAGAAGTGAATCAGCGTGATCTGATCGGCAACCCGTACACCACCGGGCAGGATCCGGCCGGCAAAGGCAGCCCAGTCGCCAACCTGCGGGTCGCCAACGATCAGGGTGGCCGGGTCGACCAGCATGGCCTGCCCGCCGATGATCCAGAACTCACCGATCTGGGTCACCGTGCCCTCCCCGCTGAAAGCCGAGGCCGGGGGCAAGGGCGGCTCGCCGGAATGCAATGAGGTGGTCTCCCCGGCTGTCGCGACGACCGTCTCGCCAGCGGCAGTGACTGCCACGGCGCCTTCGACGACCGAAAAGCTGCTCTCCTGGTTCGCCGAAACCGTCACTGCGAAGACGGTCCCCTGCACCCGTCCCGAGCCAGACGGAGTGAACACCTCGTAGACTGAAGCCAGGTGGGTGGATTGGGCAACCACATGGAAGGTCTCTCCTGAGACCTGCACGATCTCGATGACCCGCGGCCCATCCCGGCGGGCATCCAACTGGGCGATCAATACCTCTGTGTCAGAGCCAAGCGTCACCAGACAGCCATCGTAGAGGGCCAGGGTGGCGCTGGACAGGGGACCGGTGCGCAGGCGCCCTCCGCTGGCGATCATCTCGCCGGCCGCGGCCGACTCCCAGATCCCGCCAACGACCTGGATCTCAACCTGGCCACGGCTCCCCTGCAGAAGGGCGGTCTGCGGGTCCGGGGCATCGAGGGTCGAGGCGAACGGGTCGGCCAGCGGACTGTTGGCCATGACCTCGTCCGGGTCCTTCACCAGACCATCGTCGGCGCCTTCCCGGAACAGCAGCACCCCGGCCCCCAAGGCGACAAATACGCACACCAGGAGCAACCCAACCGCTCCAGCCAGGGACAGCCCGCCGAAGATCCGGCGACGGGATGAACGGGAAGAATCAGACATGGTTTTTTCTCCTTTTTGAGCAGAAAGCAGGCGCTGCCGCTGGCGGGCAAGCGCAGCGGCAGCAGGGGGGGGATGAGGCAGATCCCGTAAGGCGGCGGCCGTACGCACCAGTTCAGCCACCTCGGCGGGCAATCCGTTCAGGACCGATTCGAACTGCTCGCCAGCTTCCAGGCGAGCCAACTGCTGTTGGAGAAGATCGTCATTCATCGTTCATCAATCCTTCCGAAAAGGCCAGCCGCAGGGCAGCCAGGCCGCGGTGTTGCAGTGCCTTGACAGCTGCCTGGGTCTTGCCCAGGGTCGCGGCCGTCTCCCGCAGGGACAGGCCCGCCAGGAAGCGCAGGCTGACGACTTCCTGCAAAGCCCCGTCCAGACAGGCCAGGGCCTGGTGCATGCGCTCGACGGTCAGAATGCGTTCGACCAATGGTTCGGGAGCGCCAGCTGTCGGGAGGCCCGCACTTGTTTCCTGCAAGGGGACTGCCTGGCGGATCCCTGCTTTGCGATAATGATCGACCAGCAGGTTGCGGGCGATCCGGTACAGCCAGGCCCGGAATGGAACGTCCGAAGGGCGATAGCGCGGCAGGGCCTCAAGCATACGCAGGAACACATCGCCGGTCAGGTCCTCAGCCAATTTCCTGTCTTGCAGGCGGGCCCACAGGTAACGGTACAGGGCTGCGTGATTTTCATCATAGAGCCTGCCCAGGGCCTGTGAATCGCCTCGTCGCGCTCGTTCGACGGTATCGTGGTCGACGATGTCAATCATCTGGAATTTCCGCAGCGCGTCGATACGCGGCTCTACAAATATGAACGGATGAAACGGAAAAAGGATTCATCTCTGTCTCTCTGATTTTCGGGGTCGAATTTCCACGGTGGCCGTGCAGGCCGGGTTCACCCACATACCCGTGCGAAAGCCCCCGCAGTTCTCCAGGAGGAGAATGTCAGAAGGCGCTCTCGCCCTGCATCAGGACATAGAAGCTGCGACCTTCCTCGTAAACAAAGTCGGTCACCAGGTAGCCGGCCTGGAAAGCGTTCTCGAAGATTTCGCGGACGTAGAAGCGCCAAGAGCGCGCCTGGGCCAGATCGACCTGCTTCAGGGCGTTGAAGTCCGCCGGGATCTCGACCAGCAGCAGGGTTCCATTCAAGTGCAGGGGTTCGCTGGCCGGACGCGGAGTCCCGCCAAGATCCAGGCGGGCCGCCAGCAGGGGTGTCTCGGCCGACAGATAATGGTCGAGGGTCATCACCGGACGTGGGCGGCGGCCCAGACGGCGTTCGACCCGCTGGGTGTTGACCCACCAGTCGACCTGGAAGCGATCGGAGGGCAGCCCGGTGTTCAGCTGGTCGCGCATCTCCCCATAGGCCGAACGGAGATAGGTATTGCAGACCGCCCCCAGGCGGGCGATGTTGAGAAATGCATTGCGGCTGAGCAGGGGATCGTAGGTCCAGGTAATGCGGTCAATCCCCTGGTGGCGGACCAGCTGCCACTGGGCGCGCTTGAGGGCGAAGCCGATCCCGCGCCCGCGCCACTCGGGGTGGACGGCCAGGATATGCGAGCAGTGCTTCAGGCGCGGCCCGTCGGGAGTCGGGTAGAAGCCGGGAAAACCGAAGGCCACCCCGACCAGTTCCTCACCGACGAAGGCCCCCAGCACCAGCCCGCCGTTGTGGGCGGCGGTCAGCAGCAGGTGGTAGGGCGTGACATCCGTCTCGGAGCCGGGCCAGACCATCCGTTCCAGCCCCTCGACCAGGATCATCTCGTCGGGGGTCTCCAGCAGGCGGATCTTCCATTTAGGACCGGGGCTCATCCTCATTGACTCACTGAATCGCTGGCGGACGGAAGCACAGCTACCCGCGCCGTACGAACAGACTCTTGTAATACTCCCAGCCCCAACGCACCCCGCGCAGGTGCTCCAGGCGGGAAGCGAAACGGGCCGGCATCAACCCGAACACCCGCGGGATGGTGTCGACCGGGCAGGTACGGTTGGTGGCGAAGTAGTCCAACCAGAAGACCGAGGCCGGATAGCCCGGAAAGAGCGACTCCATCATGACCGTCAGGATGCGCATATAGGGCGCCGGCCACTTGACCAGCAGGCGCGGCTTACCGATGGCCTCCATGATCGTTTCGAAGACCTGGCGCACGCTGAGGTATTCGCTTCCGCCAATCTCAAAAGTATGGTTGCTGGTGCTGGGATCGTCGAGCGCCCAGACCAGGCAGGTGACCAGGTCCTCGAGCCATAACGGCTGGACCAGGTTGTCCCCACCGGCCGGTAGGGGCAGGAAGCCCGGCGCGGCCGCCAGCAGTTTGGCGATCCCGGTGGTGAAGTTGTCGTGGACCCCGAAAAGCATCGAACCGCGCATGACCGTATACGGGATCCCAGATTTGCGGACAAAATCCTCGGCAATTCCCTTGGCCTTGAGCACCGGGTAGGCCGCGCCCCGATCAGCGCCCAGGTGACTGACATAGAAGATGCGCTCGACCCCGGCATCCCGGGCGGCTTCGGTCAGGTTGCGCGTCCCGGTGATATCGACCGCCTGCAGGTTGGCCCGACCGCCCTCGGCCTCCCCGCCAGCCAGGTGGTAGAGCACATCCACTCCGCGCAAGGCCGCCCGCAGGCCGCGCACATCGGTCAGGCTGGAGACCGCCACCTCAACCGGCACGCCGATGGGCAGCTTGGGCGTACGCGGCGACGGGCGCAGCAGAATGCGCACCGATTGGCCCGACTCAACCAGCTGGCGGGCCAGGGCGCGGCCGATAAAACCGGTTCCACCGGTAAGCAGGATCATTGGGCCGATTATAGCAGACTCGCTTCGTTCCCGAGATTGGGCAAAATCGACACTTTGGCATACAATCAAGGTTAACGGATACCTTCTTCACGGAGATCATGATGACCCTGCCAACCAAGATCGTTGTCATCGGCGCTGGAAGTGCTTCCTTCGGGGAGAACACCCTGGCTGCCCTGGTGCGTTCCCGGAAATTGCGCGGTTCGACCCTGGCCCTGGTCGACCGCAATCCCGAGATGCTCAACACCGTCAAGCGCCTGGCCGAACGTTTGAATCATGAATGGGACTCCCAGTTGACCATCACCGCCCACACGGATCACCGAGAGGCCCTGGATGGCAAAACGGAATTCGTTGTCTCTGCCATCGAGGTCGGGGCGCGCGAGGGCCTCTGGCGGCGCGACTACGAGATCCCGCTCCAGTTCGGGGTCCGACAGCCGTACGCCGAGAACGGCGGCCCGGGCGGCTTCGCCCACGCCTTGCGCAACATCGGTCCGGTGCTGGGGATCGCCCGTGACATGGAGCAGACCTGCCCCGGGGCCTGGTTCATCAACTACACCAACCCGATGATCCGCATCTGCGACCTGGTCAACCGGCACACCCGCATCAAGGCAGTTGGCCTGTGCCACCAGATCTTCATCGGCTATGTCATGGTCGGCATCGCCCTGGGATGCGACCTCGGGCTTGAGATCCCGCAGGGCATCGTCGGCATGCACGCCGACATCACCCAGGCCCCGCTCCACGATCAGGTCAAGGAGCAGATCGTACCGCGCCTCGACATCCGCGCCGCCGGCCTGAACCACTTTTCCTGGATCCTGTCCATCCGTGACCGCCAGACCGGCGAGGATCTCTACCCGCTCTTCCGCCGGCGCTTCTTCGAGCTGGACCCGGCCTTCGAACCGCTGACCCGGCGCGTCTTCGAGGCTTTTGGCCTGTTTCCCGTCCCCGGCGACACGCACCTGTGCGAATACCTGCCCTGGGTCTCGGATCCGCTCACGCAGCCGTGGGAAAAGTATCACCTCCACCTGTACGACTGGGACATGAATGCTGCCGTGCGCGAGTTCCAGCACGAGCGCCTGAGGCGCATGGCCAACCAGGAAATGACCATCGAAGGGCTGGAACATGCCGACTCGGAGGGGGCCCTGGAGATGATCGAGAACATCGCCGGCGCCGGGACACACTATCACCTGGCCGCCAACCTGCCGAACAGGGGACAGATAGACAACCTGCCCATCGGTGCCACGGTCGAGACGCCGGTCGTGGTGGACGGCGCCGGGATCCACCCAGTTCTGGTCGGGGCCTTGCCCGAACCGGTGGCCGAACTGCTGCGCCGCGAAACCGCCGTCGCCCAGCTGTGCGTGGAGGCGGCGGTCGAGGGTTCACATGAAAAGGCGTACCAATGCCTGCTGCTCGACCCGGTCATCACGGATATCGAAACGGCCAGGTCGGTACTGGATGCCTATCTGACGGAATACAAGGAATACCTGCCGCAGTTCCGGAAATCAGTTCCGGGTGCAGCGACGAGCCACCGCACATCGCAAGAGAAGGAGAAAAAATGAAACCAAATCCTGTTTTGAAGAAGCTGGGCTATGCCAATACGGATCGCCTGGTCATCCTCCACGCCGATGATGTCGGCATGTGCCAGGCCACGATCCCCGCCTTCATCGACCTGTGGGAGTCAGGCGGGATCTCCTCCGGCGCGATCATGATGCCCTGCCCGTGGGCCAAAGCCGCTGCCGAATACTGCCGGACCCATCCCGGGGTGGATCTGGGCGTCCACGCCACGCTCAACGCCGAGTGGAACACCTACCGCTGGGGAGCCCTGTCGACCGTCGACCCCGGGACGGGCCTCCTGGACGGAGACGGATTCCTGTGGCAGTCCACCGCCGAGACGCAGGAGCATGCCGACCCCGAGGCGGTGCTGGTCGAACTCCAGACCCAGGTCCAACAGGCACTTGCCTGGGGCGTGGATGCCACCCACCTCGACACGCACATGGGTACGGTCGCCCATCCCAGGCTCGTCCCGGCCTACCTCCAGGCCGCAATGGCCGCCCGCCTCGCAGTGATGATCCCGCGCGACGACCCGAGCATCCTCATGCACATGGGGGAGGATCCCGAATCCGCAGCCGGGTTCATCGCCTTCACGAGCGAGCTGGCAGCCGGGTTCTCGGCCTTCACCGCCCAGCTGGAGGCGCAAGGCCTGCCCCTGCTGGACAACCTCGAGGCCATGCCGCTCGACCAGCCCGAGGGCCAGATCGATTTCGCCAAGCAGCGCCTGGGCGCCCTGCCCGCCGGGGTGACCCACTTCATCCTGCATCCGGCGGCCGACACACCTGAGCTGCGGGCCATCTGCCCCGACTGGCCCAGCCGGGTGGCCAACTACCAGACCTTCATGAGCCAGGAAGTCAAGGATTTCATCAAGGAGGCCGGCATCCAGGTCATCGGGTACCGGGATCTGAAAGGCCTGATCGCCGGCGACTGACCGGGCAGGCCGTTTTTACAGGAGAATAACATGCGCTATTTCCTCGGCATCGACGGCGGCGGGAGCAAGACCCACGCCCTGATCGCGGACGAGACCGGCACGGCGGTCGGCTTCGCCGTCGGCGGACCCGGCTCGCAGGAGGTGGTCGGTTACGACGGCCTGCAGGAGGTCTTCAGACAGGTCACCACCGATGCCCTGCAGATGGCCGGAATCAACGTCAACCAGATCGCCGGGGCAGGCTTCGGCCTGGCCGGTTACGACTGGCCCAGCCAGCGCCCGGCCCACCTGGAGGCGATCGCCAGCCTGGGCCTGCAGGCGCCGCTGGAGGTGGTCAACGACGCCACCCTGGGGATCGTCGCCGGGGCACTGGAAGGCTGGGGGATTTCGGTCGTCTCGGGGACCGGCTGCAACTGCCGCGGCTGGACCAGGGACCGCCGCCGTGAAGGCCGCGCCGTCGGCGGAATGAGCCACTGGTCCGACGAGTATGCCGGCGGCTGGGACATCGCCGCCCGGGGGATGCGGGCCGTGTCCTTCGAATGGACCCGGCGCGGACCCGCCACCGCCCTGACCCCGGCCCTTCTCGAACGAACCGGCGCCCGGGACCTCGACGACCTGGTCGAGGGCGCCTATGTCGGCAAATACGACCTGCACTCGGCCGACGCCAGGCTGGTCTTCGACGTCGCCCACCAGGGCGACCCGGCGGCACTGGAGGTCGTCCGCTGGGCCGGGCAGGCCCTGGGAGACATGGCCTGCGGCGTGATCCGCCAGCTCGAACTCGAGACCCTGGCCTTCGACGTGGTCCTGATCGGCAGCCTGCACGACGGCCACCCGCTCATGCGCCAGGCGCTGGAGGAAACCATCCAGCGAGTTGCGCCGCAAGCCCGCCTGGTGCGCCTGAGCGTCCCACCGGTGGTCGGCGGGGTCCTGCTGGGCATGGAAATGGCCGGGTTGGACGGCTACCCGCTGCGGGAAACGCTGGTTACCACGACCGAACAGATCCTCGAACATTAATTGAAGACAATGATGCAGCTTGCCGTCCTGGCCGACCTGCACGGCAACCTGCCCGCGCTGGAGGCGATCCTGGCCGATCTCCAAACCGAAGCTGTCGATGGGTATCTCATCGCCGGCGACGTAAGCGGCGGGCCGCATGTGCTGGACTGCATCCGGCGCCTAGCGCCCCTGCGCCCCTGGGTGGTGCTGGGCAACAACGAGGAATACCTGCGCCGCTTCGATCGCGGCCAGGCTCCCGCCTGGTGGCAGACCAGCCGCCAGTGGGCTTCCACCCGCTGGATCTATGAAAACCTGGACCGCGCCGGCCTGGATTGGGTCAATGCGCTCCCCGAACAGGTGGTCATTGAACTCCCGGGCTGCGACCCGATCCGCATGTTCCACGGCACACCGCGCAGCATCTTCGAGCACCTGTATCCCGGCTTCGGCGAGGAAGCGCTGCAGGCCACCCTGGCTGCCACGCGCGAGCCCGTTCTGGCCTGCGGCCACAGCCATGTTCCCTGGCAGGTCCACCGTAACGGACGGCTGGCCTTCAACCCCGGCGCGGCCGGCGGCATCTTCGAGGGCCCGCCTGGAGCCCAGTACGCCCTGCTGCGCTGGGAAAGCGGCCGCTGGGAGGTCGATTTGCGCTGGGCCGCCTACGACCTGGGACTGATCCGCCGCGCCTATCACGAGAGCGGCCTGCTGGAGGCCGGCGGCGCCTTCGCCCGGGCCGCCCTGCTGTCCATCGAAATCGGGCGCTTCGTCACCCTGGATTTCCTGGCCCACCTCGCGGCCCTGGCCGGAGAGGCCGACCTGCAGGGCTGCGAATACTATCCCGACCATCTTTGGGACCATGCCGCGGCCACCTTCGACTGGCCGCAGGGCGGCAGTTAACCCCTGCCAGGATCAGGCCTTCGCCGTGATACAACCTCTTCCTTCCACCCGCAACCTGGGTGCCATCCGGGCATACTACTTCCTGTGGTTGGGAGCCGGCGGGTTCCTGTTCCCCTTCCTGAGCATCTTCTACCAGCAGCAGGGCCTGAGCGGAGCCCAGATCGGCCTGCTCGGCACGACCGCCAACCTGGTTGGCCTGCTGGCCGCCCCGCTGTGGGGCCGGCTCGGGGACACAGCCTCCCGCCCGCGCCGCCTGCTGCAAACCAATCTGCTCGGCACGGCCCTGATCATGCTGCTGCTCAGCCAGCAGACCTTCTTCGCCTGGATCGCCCTGGTCATCGCCTGCAATTCCCTGATCAGCTCGGCCCTCGAACCGCTCTCGAATATCCAGGCCCTGGCCATCACGCGCGGGGAGAAGTCCGGCTTCGGGTCGGTGCGCCTGTGGGGCTCGCTCGGCTGGGCGATCACCTCGCCCATCAGCGGCTGGATCATCGAGAACCTGGGATTAACCAGCATGTTCGCCGGCTACGCCATCAGTATGTCCGCCGGAGCGCTGGTCCTGCAGCTGATCGACCGCGGCCGGGCCCGGCGGATCGAGCCCGTCCAGCCAATGATCCCCCGCCTGCCGGTCCGGACCGTGCTGGCCGGCCTTGGGCGGGACTCTTCAATGGTCGGGCTGGCGCTGGCCCTGGCGGTTATGTGGCTGGCCGTCCAGGGACGCTACCAGTTCGAGAGCCTGTACCTGAAGGACCTCGGCGCCAGCGAGGGCCTGATCGGGATGACCAACACCCTGGCCCTGCTCGAGATCCCGGCCATGCTGTGGGCCGACCGCCTGCTGCGCCGTCTGGGCCCCGCCCGGACCCTGCGCCTGTCGTTCATCTTCCAGACCCTGACCTTCGGCCTGGTGGTCATCCACCCGAGCATCGAGAGCATCATCATTTTCAAGGCCATCACGGCGGCCTCTTTCAGCCTGTACACCATCGCCTCGATCGCCTACGCCAGCGGCGGGGCACCGGCCGGCCAGGCAGGCACGGTCATGGCGCTGTACTTCATCACCCTGCGGGCGATCATCAACCTGCTGGCCTCCCCGCTGGCCGGGTTGATCTACGACTGGCGCGGCGGTTACCCGCTCTACGTCATCGCCATGGGCGGCGCCTTCCTGGCCGGGGTCATTCTGACCCTCAGCCAGAAAAGAATAAATCACTAAGAACCTGGCAGCCCTGGCTGGCATGTTTTGCGTGACCAGGCGTGGATGAGCACGCCTAAGTTATAATATCTGCGTGGCCCCTGCCGATCCGCTCCAACTCGAACTCCTGCGCCGCCTGGCTGCCCGCCTGGAACGGCTGTCGGTCGATTCGATCTGGGCCCGGCGGGCCAGCGGGCTGCGCGGCAATCTGATCAAGGTCCTGACCGAGGCCGAGGCCGGGGAAGAGGTCGCACCGCAACGGTTGGAGCGGCTGATCGACCGTGCCTTCGAGGTCCTGCGCCGTGCCGCCCGGGAAATCCCCGATCTGGAAGAACTGTGCTGCAGAACGCAAGGCAGGAAAGAGTGAAGTGCACGCTCACCCTTCTAGCGGCCCTGCTGCTGGCTGGCTGCGGGGGAAACACCGCCCTCGAGGTTCCACCGGCCACCCCCGGCGTACCGCCCGGGATGCCGACGGCCAGCCCCTTCGCTCCCGAGACCCTCACCCCGGTCCCCAGCTTGACGCCCATCCCGAGCGAAACCCCCACGCCGACCTTCACCCCCAGTCCGACGCCCGTTCCGTACACCTACGTCTTCCCGATCCGCCCCGACCTCTGGGTTGGCTACACGCAGGGTGGGCACGGGTTCCCTGCGATCGACATCTTCGCCCAGGAGGGGTTCGAGTACCTGGCTGCCACCAGCGGGGTCGTCGAACTTGTCCAGGCCGAGGACCTGTGGGACCCCGAAAACGACGACCCGGCCCTGCGCGGCGGCATCTTCATCGCCTTCATCGGTGACGACGGCTGGCGCTACTACGGCTCGCACCTGCTGGCGGTCGTCGGCGGGATCCGTCCCGGAGTGCGGGTGGAGGCAGGACAGCTGCTCGGCTACGTCGGCATGACCGGCAACGCCGCCGGGACCCTGCCCCACGTCCACTTCGGTATTTCGCATCCCACCTTCCCCGAAGATTGGGAGACCCGCCGCGGCGAGATCGACCCCTTCCCCTACCTGGAAGCCTGGCGGGCCGGCCGAAACCTGACCCCGGCCTGGCCAACAGCCACGCCGGTGCCCGGGCAGATCGGACCCTGAGCATTGACAAAGGCAGGACAACGACCTTCCATGCAACGACCGCAAACCATTCCCCGGACCATGCACGCCATGCTGCTCGACGCTCCCCATACCCCCCTGCGCCTGGCCGAGATCCCCGTGCCCACCCCCATCCCCGGGCAGGTGCTGCTGCGGGTCGAAGCCTGTGGCGTCTGTCACACCGACCTGCACATCGTCGACGGCGAACTGAACCAACCCAAACTGCCGCTGGTCCTGGGGCACCAGATCGTGGGAACCGTGGCCGCCCTGGGCAACGGCGTACAGCATTTCCAGATCGGGGACCGGGTCGGAGTGCCCTGGTTGGGCTGGACCGACGGCGACTGCCCTGCCTGCCGCCGCGGCCAGGAGAACCTGTGCGCACATGCAAAGTTCACTGGCTACGACCTCGACGGTGGATTCGCCGAGTACGCTGCGGCCGACCACCGCTACTGCTTCCCGATCCCGGCGGCCGCGAGCCCGGTCGCGACCGCCCCGCTGCTGTGCGCCGGGCTGATCGGTTACCGGACCTACCGCATGGCCGGCGAGAGGGTCGAGCGGCTGGGCCTCTACGGCTTCGGCGCCGCGGCCCACATCGTGACCCAGGTGGCCAAATTCAATGGACAGCAGGTCTACGCCTTCACCCGTCCCGGGGATACCGCCGCCCAGGACTTCGCCCTCCGGATGGGCGCCGACTGGGCCGGTGACTCGACCGTCGCCCCACCCGAACCGCTCGATGCGGCCCTGATCTTCGCCCCGGTCGGGGCGCTGGTGGTCGAGGCGCTCAGGCACACCCGTCCCGGCGGGACGGTCGTCTGCGGGGGCATCCACATGAGCGACATCCCGGCCTTCCCCTACCACCTGCTGTGGGAGGAGCGGGTGGTGCGCTCGGTGGCCAACCTGACCCGCCAGGACGGGGAGGAGTTCCTCGCGCTGGCCTCGCGGGTGCCGGTCAGAACGGACGTGACGATCTTCGCGCTCGAAAAGACCGGCCAGGCCCTGAACCGCCTGCGGGCCGGCGAGATGACCGGCGCAGCAGTGGTAACGATCGGTTAGCGAAGCGGCATCGAACAGGCGTGGGCGAAGTTCGAAGCATGACCAATGAGCGATCAAGTCAACCAGCCCGTTTGGTTGTAAAATAAAGGAACGAAAATCTGGAGGCAGCATGAAACGGAAGCAGCGTATTCTCCTGGCCCTGGCCCTGACACTTGTCCTGGCCTTCGGGGCCGTCACACCGGCCCACGCCGAAGAACTGGTCTACGGCGACACGGTCGCGGCGGGCGAGGTCGTCGAGCGCGACATCCTCCTGGTCGGGCGCCAAGTCTCGATCGCCGGGACGGTGATCGGCAACGTGGTGGCGGTCGGCAACCAGGTGATCATCACCGGCACGGTCGACGGCAGCCTGCTGGTCCTGGGCCAGAATATCCACATCGGTGGGAGGGTCACCGGCGGGGTCTACGCCTCCGCCCTGACCGTCGACCTGGGCCAGACGGCCCTGCTCAGCCGCGACCTGAACACAGTCGCGGTCAGCATCACCGCCGACAACGGTTCAGAGATCGGCCGCGATCTGAACGCCATCGGCCTGGACTCAGGCCTCAACGGGCACGTTGCGCGCGACCTGCACACCGCCATCGGGCCGATCCAGCTCTACAACGGGCTGATGCGCCTGCTCGGCTTCGACGATCTGACCCTCGAACTGCACTTCGAGTCCCCGACCCCGGCCCCCACCCAGGAACCGGAGGGGAATGGCAGCCTGACTTCACCACGCCGTTTTCTCCGCATCGCAACCGCCTCCCCGAGCAAAACACAGCCGGCAGTCGAAGAACCAGCCTTCGACTGGGGCGCCTGGGGACTGGACCGGATCCGTCTGTGGGGCTCGCTGTTCGCCCTCGGGCTGTTGGCCCTCTGGCTGGGGCGCCTCCCGCTCGAACGCTCCAGGGCATCCTTGCGCCGCAAACCGGGGAAGACCTTGGCGACCGGCCTGCTGGTATTGATCATCGCCAGCCTGATGTTCGTGGTCGGGATGCTGATCTTCGCCCTGGTCTTCGCCCTCGGCCTGGGCCTGAACTTCCTCGGCCTGTGGCAGCTGACCTTTGCCCTGTGGATCGTCGCCTTCTGCCTGATCGCCCTGGCAATGGTGGCCCTGTGGCTGCTGATCGTCTACGGCAGCAAGATCGTCATCGTCTACACCTTCGCGACCTGGTCTTTCGAACGGATCGGCAGGAAGGGCTTCTGGCTGGATGCGCTGGGCCTGCTCGTGGGGACGCTGGTCTACATCCTGCTGGTGGCCGTCCCGTTCATCGGCTGGATCGTGGCCGTCCTGGTCACCGCCTGGGGGCTGGGCGTCCTGTGGACCGCCTGGCGTGAGCGAAAATGCATCGTCGTCGAGGGACCGGCCGGGAAGGACCCGGCAGTCCCGTCCCCGGCCAGCCCGGAGGTCAAGGGCTGAGGCCCTGCATCCATCGACCACCCAACGCACCCCGCGACCGGGGTGCGTTTTGATCTCTGGAGCAGGAAACAAGGAGAAAGGGGGTTGGAAATTGAACGTGGCCGAACTCGATCCAGCTTGACCACACCCAAACCCATGTTACACTATGGACATCCTGCCTGTGGAGGACCAAGCCATGACCACACCTGTCTTCAGCTCCCCGCCCGAGATGGCCAGGTTCGACCCGGCCCACGACGTCTACCGCTACACGCCCCGCGCACTGCAGGCGATCTTCGCCCCCCGCAACGTGGCCGTGATCGGCGCCACCGAAAAGGCCGGCAGCGTCGGGCGCACAATCCTGTGGAACTTGATCAGCAGCCCCTTCGGCGGGACCGTCTTCCCGATCAATCCCAAATATCCCGGCGTGCTGGGCGTCAAAGCCTACCCCAAAATCGCCGCCGTCCCCGACCCGGTCGACCTGGCGGTGATCGTCACCCCGGCCGCGACCGTGCCGGGGATCGTCGGTGAGTGCGTCGAGGCCGGCGTCAAAGGCGCCATCATCATCTCGGCCGGCTTCAAGGAGATCGGTCCGCAGGGCGTCGAACTCGAGCGCCAGATCCTTGAGCGTGCTCGCCAGGGTCACATGCGCATCGTCGGGCCGAACTGCCTGGGGGTGATGAACCCGCTGACCGGCCTGAACGCCACCTTCGCCAGCGCCATGGCCCGCCCCGGCAACGTGGCCTTCATCAGCCAGTCGGGTGCCCTGTGCACCGCTGTACTGGACTGGTCGTTTCGCGAGCACGTTGGCTTCTCGGCCTTCGTCTCGATCGGCTCAATGCTCGATGTCGGCTGGGGCGACCTGATCTACTACCTGGCTGACGACCCCCACACCCAATCGATTGTCATCTACATGGAGTCGATTGGCGACGCCCGGGCCTTTCTTTCAGCAGCGCGTGAGGTGGCCCTGACCAGGCCGATCATCATCCTCAAACCCGGCCGCACCGAGGGCGCCGCCCGGGCCGCCGCCTCGCACACCGGTTCGCTGACCGGCTCGGACGACGTGCTCGAGGTGGCCTTCCAGCGCTGCGGCGTGCTGCGGGTCGACTCGATCAGCGAGGTCTTTGACATGGCCGAGGTGCTCGCCAAGCAGCCCCGCCCACGCGGCCCGCGCCTGACCATCCTGACCAATGCCGGCGGCCCCGGCGTGTTGGCGACCGACGCCCTGATCTCCAGCGGCGGCCAGACAGCCGAGCTCTCGGCCGGGACGCTGAAGGACCTGAACGCCATCCTGCCGCCGCAGTGGAGCCACAACAACCCGATCGACATCCTGGGGGACGCCAGCCCGGAACGCTACGCCCGCTCGCTGGAGGTCGCCGCCAGCGACCCCGATAACGACGGCCTGTTGGTCATCCTGACCCCCCAGGCCATGACCGACCCGACCGCCACCGCCGAGGCGCTCAGGCCCTACGCCCGCTCGCTTGACAAGCCACTGCTGGCCTCCTGGATGGGCGGCGAGGATGTCGAAGCAGGCGACGCGATCCTCAACCGCACCGGCATCCCGACCTTTGATTATCCCGACACAGCCGCCCGTTCATTCGTCTACATGTGGCGCTACAGCGACAACCTGCGCTCCCTCTACGAGACCCCCAGCCTGCCGGAGGACACCGCCGGTTCCGGCCCGGACCGGGAGGCGGCAGCGGCCCTGCTGGCCGCCGCCCGCAAGGAGGGGCGTACGCTCCTGACCGAGCAGGAATCCAAGGCCCTGCTGGCTGCCTACGGGATCCCGACCGTCCCAACCCACTTCGCCGCCAGTCTGGCCGACGCCGTCCGCCTGGCCGGCGAGATCGGCTACCCGGTGGTGCTCAAACTGCACTCCAAGACGATCACCCATAAATCCGACGTCGGCGGGGTGCAGTTGAACCTCCAGGACGCTGCAGCGGTCGAAGCCGCCTACGCGCACATCCAGACCTCGGTCAGCGAGAAGCACAGCTCCAAAGACTTCCTCGGCGTGACCGTCCAGCCGATGGTCCGCACCGAGGGCTACGAGCTGATCCTCGGCTCGAGCATCGATTCGCAGTTCGGTCCGGTGCTGCTCTTCGGTACCGGTGGCCTGCTGGTCGAGGTCTACAAGGACAGCGCCCTGGGCCTGCCGCCGCTCAACTCGACCCTGGCCCGCCAGATGATCGCCTCGACCCGCATCCACGCCGCCCTGCAAGGGGTGCGCGGTCGCCCGCCAGTCGACCTGGAGGCCCTGGAAGCCCTGCTGGTGCGCTTCAGCCAGCTGATCGTCGAGCAGCGCTTCATCGAGGAGCTGGACATCAACCCACTGCTGGCCTCCCCCGATGGCCTGCTGGCCCTCGACGCCCGGGTGGTGATCTACCCGCGCGAGGTGGGGGAGGCCGACCTGCCGCGCCTCGCCATCCGCCCCTACCCGATCCAGTATGTGGCCCCCTGGACCCTCAAGGACGGGCGCGGGGTGCTCATCCGCCCGATCCGGGCCGAGGACGAGCCGCTGGTCATCCGCTTTCATGAAAACATCTCCGAACAGACCATCACCCAGCGCTTCTTCACCCCGCTGGGCCTCAGCCAGCGCGTGGCCCACGAACGCATGGCGCGCATCTGCCACAACGATTACGACCGCGAGATCGCCCTGGTGGTGGAGGTGGAAATGGGGGACGCCTCGCGGATCGTGGCCGTCAGCCGGTTGTCCAAGCTGCACGGCGGCCAGGACGAGGCCCGCTTCACGATGATGATCAGCGACGACTTCCAGGGTCAGGGCATCGGTGCCGAACTGCTGCGGCGCATCATCCAGATCGCTCGAGATGAAAAGGTCGCCCGCCTGCTGGCCACCCTGGCCCCCGAGAACCATGCCATGCACAAGCTGTGTGAACGCAACGGTTTCCGCTTCGAAACCCATCCCGAGACCGGGATGGTCGAGGCTGAACTGAAACTGGTCTGATATCAGCATCCTCTTCTCGGACAGGGGTTGTCTGGCCCACAGGGCACAACCCGGCAACACCTTCTCCCTCCTTGCGATCTGGCACACGCCCCCAGGCTCGCAAGAACCCTTCTGCAGAAGGTTCCGGCGCCGCCCCGGACAGGGTATCGTGAGCACGGGCCGGGGTGAACCGGCACTGAAGAGACGGAGAATCCTGTGAAGAAGAAGCTCGGCCGGAACAGACTCATCCTGCCAGCCCTGGTCCTGCTGGCTGCCTGTGCCCCGGGTGCCCAGACACCTGCCAGCGAACGTGACCTGCTGACCTGTTCTGGTACGTTGTCGACGAGGTCGCCATCCCGCTCGGACTTGGGCCCGGGGTCTTCTCCATCGCGCGCGGTCCAAACGACCACTGGACCGGCATGCCGCTCGGGTCCTCGGGCCTGCGGTGGCTCCCCGATGACGTCGCCAAGCTGGGGATCTTCCTGAACAACGACCGCGGCGCCGGCCGCCGGTGGACCCTACCAAAACGCCTTCTGGGCGCTGCACCTGGGCCCGGCCGAGGGTTTTGCCTGCGAGTTCTACGTGCCCTCCATGGCCGGCTACAGCGGCAACATCGTCGCCCTGCTGCCCAACGGCGTGACCTTCTACTACTTCAGCGATCACCGCGACTTCAACTGGATCTCCGCCGTCCAGGCCGCCAACGAGATCATTCCGATCTGTTCTCCGGGAGAGTGAAACCATGCCCAAATCCATCCTGATCCTGAAAGGCAGCCCGCGCGAGAAGGGCAACAGCAGTGCCCTGGCCGACCGCCTGGCCGAGGGGGCCCGGGCAGCCGGGGCCGCGGTCGAATCCGTCAACCTGCAGGACCTGAACATCGCCCCCTGCAACGCTTGCGACCTGTGCGGCGAGCAAGGGCAGGGCTGCGTCATCGACGACGACATGCAGGACCTCTATCCCAAGATCGCCGCCGCCGAGGCCCTGGTCCTGGCCAGCCCGATCTACTGGTTCACTTACAGCGCCCAGTTAAAACTGTGCATCGACCGCTGGTACGGCTACCAGGGCAACCGCTGGGGTGAACTGCGCGGCAAGCCATTCGCCATCCTCCTGACCTACGGCGACACCGATCTGTACACCTCCGGCGGGATCAACGCCATACACACCTTCGAGACGATGTGCCGCTTCCTGAAAAGCGAGATCGTCGGGATCGTCCACGGCACGGCAATGGGCATCGGGGATATCGAAAAGCAGCCCGACCTGCTGGACCAGGCCTACCGGCTCGGCCAGAAGCTGGCTTCCGTCTGAGCACGCCCCTCGCAAGAAAGAGGCGAACCCATGCCGGGGATGGGTGGCACAGGCAGCCATCGCGGAGAGGGTCGGGGCGGGTAAACCCGGCCTCACCGACCCTTCTTCGGTCCTGCCCGCCCCGTTGAGGATGCCCCTCCATGCGATCCGGGCTGTTGGTTTTGATCGCCCCCTGATCGGGGCCTCCCGCCTCGGGCCGGGGCGCCGGAAGTGCGCGGCAAGCCCATTTCCGGCATCCGAGTCGAGGATCGTCCCACCGCACACACAGCGGGCGTAATTATCGACACGCATCGCGCCGCCCTGCAGTCCTGGGCCCTTGCAGCAGATCGCCCATCGTTTATTTCACGGGGCAGCCTGCGGCTGTCCCTCCGGCACGCAGACCAGCTGGTCCTGGAGGATGCGGCACAGGCCGTTGGCGGTCGCACCGTTGCGCAGTTCCACCCGGCAGGCATCCTGCCGGTTCAGACCGGTGCAGGCCGCGAGGGCCTCCGGTGGAAGCCAGGAGGCATCCCCGGGCGGGGCAAGCGGAACAGCTTCCACCTGCGCCTCACGCCAGGACCCGCTGGTAGGAGCGAGTTCCCCGCTGCACTGGTAGAGTGTAATTCCGCCCCCCTGCCCGGCAAACCCCGGAACGACCCTGCAGCTGGCCTGCAGCCAGCTGGAGATTTCCCGGTTGGGGCTGCGGTCGCCGGTGAAGAGCACAAAGCGCAGTTCACCGTTCGCCACCATGTCCGCCAGGTCGGCAGCGTCGACCACTGGATCGCCGCCGCTGAAGCCGCCCATGTAGAGCACCGGGCGCCCGGTGGCAAGGATGAAGGGAGCGCCCAGATTGGCGTTGGCTACGGCGACCAAATACTCCACGTCGCCCGTATTCGCATCGAGGTAGGTCAACAGGTCGTCCGCGAGGGACATCTGGCGCCCGGGCATCTGGCCGGGAACGCCCTGGGTCGCTCCCCGGTAGGCGCCCGGCAGGTTGACGTCGGGCGACTGCGAAGTCACCGTCAGGACCGTCCAGGCCAGCGGTGTGACCAGCATCCCGCTTACCAGCAGGCCAAAGGCAAGCGGCAGGGCGGCCTTGCCGGCCAGGAAGCGGGCCAGCAGCAGGCCGGCGGCTCCGGCCGCGACCAGGAATGCCGCCAGGCGCAGCCACCAGGCGTTCTCACCGAACTGGACCGCCAGCCACCACTGGAAGGCCAAAGTGGCGACCGCCGCCAGAGCCAGGATCCAGGCTGTCCGGGAGCGCGCCCGGCACTGCCAGAGCAGCTCCACCCCTCCGCCGACCACCCCGCCCAGGGCGGGCGCCAGCATGATCATATAGTAGGCGTGGAAGAACTCGGCCAGGCTGAAGAAGACCAAACAGGTGACCAGCCAGCCGCCCCACAGGACCAGGGCCTTGTGGGCAGATTCCAACGGCCAGCGCAGGCGGGCGGCGAAGAGCAGCACGAACAGCGCGACCAGGGCCAGGGGCAGCAGCCAGCTCATCTCCTTGCCCAAGGGCGGGATGAAAAGGCGTACAACCGAGGGCGTGCCGACCTCGCCGGAGAAAGCCGACCCGGCACCACCGCCTCCCTGCTGACCTGCCGGGGGCTGCTGCTGTCCGGGAACGGCACCCTGGGCGGGCAGTTGCCCGGCCCGGTCGCGCGGCTCGCAGATGAGCAGCAGCTGAACCTGGCCACAGGTCCCATCGACCGTGCCGCCACGCGGCAACTGGACCGTGCAGGCCTCTCCGGCCGTCAGACCGGCACAGGCCGCGACGGCCTCCTGCGGCGGGTTTGGCAACTGCCCGCGGTCGGTGCCCGGCTGAGGCTGCTGTTGGGCTGGGAGGCTGCCTTGATCGGGATTATCGGGTGACTGGTTCTGGGCAAAGCCATCAGGCCCATCGCTGCCGGGCTGGGGAGCGCTGGCTGCCCTGTGCCCGCCGAACAGGCGGTTGAGGCCGTTATGGCCGACGATCAATTCCATGACCGTGTTGTCGGTCGAGCTGCCCACGTAAGGACGCTGGTCGGCCGGGGTCAGGTCGACGACCACCGCCCAGGAGAGCGAGACCGCCAGCAGGATGACCGATGCCAGGGCCAGGGAGAGCAGTTTTCGCCACCACTTCGTTCTGGCTCCGAAAAAGTACAGGGCGTAGAAGGCCGGTAGCGGCAGGAAGGCCTGCAGCATCTTGATGTTAAAGCCCAGCCCGACGAGGGCGGCGCCCAACAGGAGCCAGCGCAATCTGCCGGTCTCGGCAGCAGCGCTGAAGGCCCAGGCTGCCAGGAGCAGGAAGAGGACCAGCATTCCGTCCATGGTATTATTGCGGTCGGTGCCCAGGACGGTCGGAGTGATCGTCAGGACCAGGGCGGCGACCAACCCGGCCAGCGAGCCGAGGTGCTTCTTCACCAGGTGGTAGAGCAACGGGACGCTGAAGATGCCCGCCAGAATGTTGGGCAGGCTGACCGAGAACCCGCTCACGCCCAGCACGGCGGCGAAGGCGGCCTCGATCCACAGGCCCAGCGGGGGCTTGTCGACCGTCACCGCTCCGCCCGGTTCGGCAGCGACGAAGAAGAAATTGTGCCATGACTGCAGCATCGACTCGACCGCTGCAGTGTAGTAGGCATTCGAATCGCCGATCGCCTCGAGGTTGACGAAGTGCAGCCCGACCGAAAGCAGGAAGATGGCGGCCAGGAACAGGACCGCCGGGGTCAGGCGCCGCAAAAGTGGGCGGTCAAGCCAGGATCCAGATTGGGAAGGTTGGGTGGGGAAGGTTACCGTGTCCATAAATCTCTCCTAAAGGATACCCTCAAAGTTTTTCGGGCGCTGCCCGTCTTGCGGGCGGAACGTCCACAAGCGGTTGGCGCAATAGTTCCAGAAGACGACCACCCCCGTGGCCAGGGCCTTGGCGGGCAGGTAGCCCCACTCCGAACCGCCGAGCAGGGTCCCGAACGGGACTTCGAGCAGAAGCACGATCCCACTGTTCAGCACCAGCCCGACCAGGCTGACCAGGGCGAACGGGACGAACTGGGCGGTCCAGCGGCTTTGTGGGGCGTCGCCGAAGGTCCAGCGGCGGTTGAGAACAAAGTTGTTGATCACCCCGGCGCTGAAAGACAGCGTGTTGGCTGCCAGGGTCGGCACCCCGGCCCGTTTCAGGGTGGTCAGCAGGCCGAAGTCCAGCAAGGTGCCAAGGGCACCCACGGCCAGGAAGCGCAGGAAGCGGGTCAGTTCGGGGGTTTTCCGCAGGGTCAGGATGGTCATTATGGCTCCTTTCCTGATTTTAGTGTATCCCTATCTGCCCGGTCAGCGAAGTGTCCCGGGTCACGATTTCGCTGCCTGACCCATGATGGCTGTCATGAGTCGTTCCGCCTGGCCATGACGACAAACAGGCGCCGCGTGCGGCTGTTTGTAGAGAGAAAGGAGGAGAAGCAACGATCTTTGATCCAGATTCAGCGGCTCAGGAGGTCGGTCGCCTGGAAGGTTTCCATCCGCTGGCGCAGGAATGTCAGGGTGCTCTCCACCGCCAGGTCGTACCCCTCGAGATCGACCAGGTCCCGCCCGGCGTTTGCAGCATGGATCAGATCCGAATACTCCCCGACCTTGTCCATCAGGGCCCCACTGGAAAAGACCTGCCGGTAGACCGAGCGCAGGGTCTCCTCATACAGAGCCCGGAAGGTCGGGGGCGCCATGAAGCGCTCGAGGAGGCTAGTCTGGCCTCCACCCTGTCCCATGCGCACCCCTGAGAGGTTGTCGAAATACAGGTCCGAACGGGCGCTCGCCCCCATCGCCAGCCCGCCCCGTCTCTCGTTGCCATCCCAATACAGCAGGGCGAAGCGGCCAGCCAGGTTCTCGTAACACAGGCCGAATCGAATGAACTTGCGGATCGTATGGACAGGTTGGGTATTGCCAAATCTCCGCTTTCCGTCCCCCAGTGTAGCCACTTCTGTCCCCTGCCCCCGGTGTCCGGGGTCATGATTCGATCAGCCATCCCATGACAGCCGTCATGGGGCAGGCCCGGCGAGGGTGACTGCAGGCAGGCGACGCGCCCGCAGGTCCGTGATATCATAAAGGCATGGAAGTTCACAACGACCTCGACATTCCTCGCCTGCTGCGCACCGCTTCCTGGATGTGGTTGGGCTACCTGGCCGCCCTGCTCTTCATCGACTGGCAGATGTACCCGCGACTGGGACTGATGCTGATCTATTACCTGGTCAATGGCTGCGCAGCACTTGTGTTCATGGTCCTGGCTTACTGGAACGGCCTGCGCCTGTGGCTGGGCAGGATCTACCTGCCGATGATGCTGCTGATCATCACGATCCTGCCGTTGATGCTCAACCACCTGCTCATGCCGCGCCTGCCGCAGGGTCCGATGTCCAACGCCGAGGGGATGGCCCTGCGCCAGCTGCCGGTGCTGTTCATCGCCCTGGTACTGACCGCCTGGCAGTACAGGCTGGCCGGCGTGATCCTGTTTGCCGGCATCACGGCCATGGTCGAATTGTTGACCGTCATCCTGCTGACCCCGCTTGCGATCTTCCTCACCAACCCGCGCCCACTGCCCCTGCAGCCGTTCATCCCGGTGCAGCTGCATGTGATCAACATCTTCCTGATCCTGGCCCTGGTGCGGACGATCAGCTTCGTGGCCGTGGGAGCCTTCGTCAGCCAATTAATGAACCGCCTGCAGGCCCAGCAGCGTTCCCTGCAGGAAGCCAACGCCCGCCTGACCCACTATGCCAGCACACTCGAGAGCCTGACCGCCAGCCGCGAGCGCAACCGGCTGGCCCACGAACTGCACGATACCCTGGCCCACTCGTTGACCGGCATCTCCGTCCAGCTGGAGACGACCCGGGCTTACTGGGATGTGGACCGCGACAAGGCCCGCGAGCTGCTCAACCAATCGCTGGCCGCCACCCGGCACGGGATCGATGAAACCCGCCGGGCCCTGAAGTCGCTGCGCGCCAGCCCGCTGGAGGAACTGGGCTTGCTGCTGGCTCTGCGCGAGCTGGCCGAGACCACCACCCAGCGCGGCGGGCTGGATCTCAACCTGGCCCTGCCCGAAACGCTGCCTTCGCTTTCCCCCGACGTCGAGCAGTGCATCTACCGGGTGACCCAGGAGATCCTCGAGAACGCTGTCGCCCATGCCGGGGCGAAAGGCATCTGCCTGCACCTGGCCGAGTCCGGCGGGAGCCTGCGCCTGGTCGCCCGCGACGACGGAAGCGGTTTCGACATCGAGGCAGCCGATAAAACCGGCCACTTCGGCTTGCTGGGGATGCGCGAACGCGCCCGCCTGGTCGGCGGGACCCTGGAGGTGACCAGCCAGCCCGGGAAGGGCACGACGATCACCCTGACGATTGGAGCAGCCCTATGAAGGTGATCATCTGCGACGACCAGGCCGTGATCCGAGACGGGCTGGAACTGCTGCTGAAACTGGAAGGCGATATGGAGGTCGTCGCCACCGCCGTTGATGGGGCCGAGGCCTTCGATCTGGTCGAGAAGCACAGGCCCGATCTTGTTCTGATGGACCTCAAAATGCCGGGACTGAACGGCATCGAGGCCACCCGTCGCATCCGGGCCCGCTTCCCGAAGATCAAAGTCCTGGTCCTGACCACCTACGATGATGACGAGTGGGTCTTCGATGCCGTGCGCGCCGGAGCCTCAGGCTACCTGCTCAAGGACACCCCGCGCGAGGAGATCGTCAGGGCCATCCGCGGCACCGCGGCGGGCAAGTCCTTCGTCGACCCCGGGGTGGCGGGAAAGTTGCTCGGGCAGGTGGCCAGCAAACAGGTCCAACCGGAGACCCTCCTGACCTCCAGGCTGACCGAGCGCGAGGTGGATGTCCTGCGCCTGCTGGCGCGCGGCTTCAGCAATCCCGACATCGCCGCCGAACTGCACCTCTCCGAAGGCACCGTCCGCAACCACGTCAGTGCCATCCTGTCCAAGCTGGAGGTCTCCGACCGCACCCAGGCCGCGATCATCGCCATCCAGCACGGGCTGGGAGAAGGATGAACGCAAAGGTCCCCGTGCACGAATCGGTGCCCTCTGAAACGGCGGCGCTTGTTCCACTATTTGAAGAACCGGTAAGGAAAACATAGGCTCCATATGCGAAGCTCGGTTATTGTGAAGGCAAATATCCACCTGGATTCGATCGATCCACGCATCTATGGCCAGAATATTGAGCATATGGGCCGACAGGTCCTGGGAGGTCTGGTGGCTGAACCTGGATCCAAGGCTCCCCAGGATGACCGTGGTTTTCGTTCCGATGTGCTGGAATCGATCAAAAGGCTGAATCCGCCGCTGCTGCGCTGGCCAGGCGGGTGTTTCGCGGATTCGTATCATTGGCCTGACGGGATCGGTCCCATCCGGCCAAAGGTTCCGAACCGGATGTGGGGCGGGTTTTTAATCGGGATGATTTTCGGTAATCCTTCATTTCCGCTTGGGCCCGTGGAAGACAATCGATTTGGAACCGATGAATTCATGGAGCTCTGTCATGACGTGGGCGCCGAGCCGAGCATTACAGCCAGCCTCGGCGCGAAGGATCCCGATGAGGCCGCGGGCTGGGTCGCTTACATTCGCGAAAAGTACGGCGTCGGGGCGGTGCCAACCTGGAGTGTTGGCAACGAACAATGGAATATCATCGAACCGGGGGGCTGCGTCAACAAGCCGGGCAAGTACGTGGAACGCTTCCACAGGTTCGCGAACGCCATGCGCGGCGCGGACCCGGACATCCAACTCGTCGCTTCCGGAGGCGATGCGCTCACCCTGTCTCGCTGGAACGAGGAGATCATCCAGGGCATCGGCGAAGCCATGGATCTTCTTTCCATGCACCTGTATATGCCGGCCTGGATCCCCTTGCGATCACACGTCGGTGATTCCCCCGGGGATTACTATGCAATCTCCGCGGCGGGTCACGCTTTGGAGGAGCAGGTCCAGCGGATCGAGGATATGACGGATCGCATCCTCGGCATGGCCATGCCCATCGCCTTCGACGAATGGAACATCCTCGGCCCTCTGCGCAGGTTCACGGATCCCTATCAGACTCAGCGTGAGGCGATCGGCGTGGCAGGGATCATCCATGCCTTTCACCGTCAGGCGAAATACGTAAAAACCGCCGCCCTGTTCGCCATGCTCAATTCTGCGGCTCCGCCGCTCCTCACCACCCTGGATACGCTCGTACGTACGCCGATATTCCATATCCTCCGGTTATATCGACAGCTTTCCGGAAAAACGACGGTGCTCTCCGAGACGAAATGTCCCACCGTGGAGACACCCAGGCTTTTAAACCTGCCTCCGCGCAGGGCAGTTCCTCTTCTTGATGTAAGCGCCAACCGCGATGACCATCGATTGACCCTTTTTGTGATCAATCGCGATCACCGGGAAAAACAAGCGGCTGAGATTGAAATATCCGATTTCAGCTTCTCAAAACCGGTTCGAATTCATACGGTCGCGGCCAATGGATATCAGGCGAGGAACAGCGAGGACCAACCAGAGGCGGTCACCGAAAGGATCGCCGAGGTCGAGTGGAGCGGGCATCACATTTTTCCGCCTTGCTCGGTAACGGCAATCGTTGTCGAAAAGTGATCCGGAACGTCCGGGACGGCACCCGGAACGCAGATCACCCGCGTCCGGATCAGGAGCACCATCCCCGTCCCCATGACCATCGCGCTCGTTTTGATCCCCATGCGCAGCAGCCTCCGCCCGCCCAGACAGGAAACGACGCCCTCATCCTGATCCGCTCCCGACCAGGGCCTCCGCCGAGAGAATTCCCGACACGGCCGCGGGGGTCACCCCGAAACCGGGATAGGTGGTCTGCCCGGCCAGGTACAGGCCGGGGATACCCGTCTTGTAGGGGAACATGCCAAGAGGACCGACGGCCGGGGACAACCCGTAGAGGGCACCTTGATAGAGATGCATCTCGTCCTGGAACTGCTGCGGAGTGCGCACGCGCTGCACGGCAATCTCCAGATCGTGGGAACGCCGCAGCAGAGCAAGCGTCGCTTCCGTCAGCCTTTCGATCCGGGCCTCGTTCCAGACTTCCAGCGGTTGGTCCATGCGCACAGCCGGGCTGAGCTCAACGATGCTGCCGCCCAGCGGGGCCAGTTCGGGCATGAAGGTGGTCGGGACCGCATAGAGCCCCCATTTGACCTCTTCTCCGCCAGGCGAAAAGTACCTGGCGATTTTGCCAGGCGGTGGCAGGATGTAGTTGAGGTGGCTGTCGATGTCCAGCCGGTTGGTCGTCCCCAATTGAAGATAGAATGCCTTCATGGACAATCGCGCCTCGCGAGCCCTGCGCGCGAGAGCTGCCGGGACCCATTCCGCGGCGACCAGCGTCCTGAAGGTGGACATTCCGCTGGCAGTCGAGAGCACCGCCCCAGCCGTGACGAAACCATGTCCATCCACCTCGAGGCCGGTCACACCGCCGTCGCCAACCGCGATCCGCGTCACTCTGGCATTCAGAACGATCTCCCCGCCGGCTCCTTCGAAGACCCGGGCCAGCGCCCGGGGAAGGCTGCCCATCCCACCTTCCGGGATGAAATAGCCTTCCGTGAGCATCACCACCAGCGCCAGGAGAGTCGGAGCGGGCAGCCTGCGCAGGTCCACGCCAGCGTAGGCCATGTGCCCCGCCAGAGCAGCGCGCAGGTTCTCGTCCCTGACCAGGGCCTTCAATTCCGAAGCGGCCGTTCCGGCGAATTTGGGAAGATAACGCCAGGCCTTGCGGACCCAGGCAGCCGGGGAAAAAGGCTGGATGAGCAGGTCACTGAAGACCCGATAAACGGGCTGCCACTTTTTCACCAGGCGGGCGAGGTCTTCGGCGGGCTGGCTGGCTGCCCGCCCCCCTTCTACCCTCACGTCCATCCCGTCGAGGAGAGTCACGGTGACACCGTTTTCGAGAAAGGAACGCTGCGGGGCCTGGATGCGCCGCAACGGCAGGAGCGATGTGCGCTCCACACCCAAACGGGCAAAGGTGTAATCCAGCATACCCGGCATAATGACCATCATGGCCCCGTTGTTGAAGGTGTACCCGTCCAGCGTGGTGGTGGAACAACAGCCGCCAAGATGATCCTGGGCCTCGAAGATCTTTACTGGAAAGCCCTGCTGCGCCAGGAACCCTCCAGCGGCCAGGCCGGCCACCCCTGCACCGACGATCAGGATCGTCTTTTCTTTTTTCATCGCGCCCTCCTTTCCGGGCCGAAAGTCTCATCCCCCTCCCAACGAGAGTAGTGCGCGTTCGCGATGCCCAGGCGGAGCAGGATCCGCCCGGCGAGATTCGTGACCAGGTCATCGACCGTCTGGGGACCTCCGTAGAAGGAAGGGATCGGCGGAAAAATCACAGCCCCTGCCTCGGCCGCCAGCTGCATCAGGCGCAGGTGCCCGCGATGCAGCGGCGTTTCGCGCACGGCCAGAAGCAGCGGGCGGCCCTCCTTCAGGCAGACATCGGCGGCGCGCACGACCAGGTTGTCGCTGTACGAATTGGCGATCCCCGAGAGGGTCTTGATCGAACAGGGCACGACCAGCATCCCCTCAGTGACGAATGAGCCCGAGGCGATCTGCGCCGCGATGTCCCCCGGATCATAGCAGAACGCGGCCAGCGCCGCGACCTGCGCCACGGTCCGGCCGGTCTCGCCAGGGAGCGTTTGCCTGGCTGCCTGACTGACGACCAGGTGCGTCTCGATCCCTGCCTCGTTGAGCAGTTCCAGAGTGCGGATACCAAGAACCGCCCCGCTGGCCCCGGTGATCGCCAGGATAACCCGCTTCGGCATCTTCACCCGACCTCCACGCATCCGGCCTCCCCGTCCACCCGGACTTGCATCCCGCTCTCGATCCGTTCGATGGGAACGTGGTCCACGCAGGGAATGTCTGAGATGATGCAGCCGACTGCCGTGATCGTCTCGGCTTCGGCATTGACGACCGCCGCCGGGGCCAGCCCGGCCTTCTTCAGTCGGTAGAGCGTGTAAGACCCCACCGTCGAGCCCTTCCCGGTCGGGAAGACCAGCACCCTCCCGGCGATGGTCTGCCCCTCCAGTTCGTGATCCTTCTCGACGACCCGGCCGGTCTCGGGATCGACCCCACCGTAGAATGAGATTCCCATCGTCGTAACCAGCGCCTCTCCTGAAGCGCGGCCGGCGGATATTTTTCTCCCAGTGAATTTCATTTCAGCGCCTCCTCGATCACCTCATCAAAGGGCAGGAAGCGGGTGGCAAAACCATTCTTGGCGGCGGCGTAGTAGCAGGCCTTGGCACTGTCGGTGGCCAGGGCTTTGAAGCGGCCCTTGATCGGGGCGACCACGCAGCAGGTATCGACGGCGAAGACAGCCCCGGCCGCCTCGATGACGGCCGTGTAACCCATCTGGTCGGCGATGCGCTTGGTGGGCCGCGCGGTGGTGATCCAGAAGGTTTTACGAACGCGTTTCCCCTGCAGCAATGCCGCCACCCGCTGGATTTCGCTGAGCGACAGGTGCGGGCAGCCCAGGCTGACAAAGTCCACTTCCCCACCTGCCAGGGAGGCATCCAAAGAGCAGATGGCCTCGTCCAGGTCACCCTGGCCGATGACCAGCGTTTCGTCCGGCGGAGAAAACCGCGCGCTTTCGGGCGTGATCCCCTCCATGTGGAACAGGGCCAGGCCGCCGTAGGTGGCGATGCTGGCACACAAGGATTTGAGCTGGTCGACCGTCGCGGCCGGAATGCCGCGCAGGAAGGGAATGGCCTTCTCTTTCCTGGCCTCAATCGCCCGGCCCACGGCGACGCCCAGCGCCCCGAAGTCGCGCGTGCCGTTCAGGGCAGCCTCGATCTGGACCGTCAGGCCGGGACGGCGGTTCTCGTCCAGGTGCAGGCCGTAGCGAGGTGTCCGGCCGGTCAGGGCAGCGGCCAGTGCGCTCGGGCCGCCTTCCCGATTGGTGCGCGCCCCCAGGATCGAGTTGGCGTAGCACACCGCGCTGCTCTCGGCCCAGGCGATGTGCTCGCCAAAATGCGGTAAGTTGCCGAATAGATACGGCGTGCACGAACAGGTCGTCACAACACCCATTTTTGCATAGGCTTCGATCACGCGCTGCTGGTTGTGGGCGAAGTCGGCATCGATCCCCAGCGCCTCCCAATTCTCGATGTCCATCCCGGCCGGGTTGAGGGTCGTCAGGGCACAGACCTGGCCCCCGCCAGCGGCCATCTCGGACAGGAAATCCAGCCCGGCCTCGCCCAGGTTGTCGAAGCTCACCCCGGCGATCTGGACCGAGGCGACCGGTACCATCCGGTCGGCGGCGTAGATTGTCCCAAGAGCGGTCAGGATTTCCATCGCTTTGCGGGTGGAGCGGCCGTAGTCCCCGGCCAGCATTTGGTGTTCTTCCTGGGTCAATTCCATAAGTTAATCCGAAATTTCCTTGAGCAGAGTCTACTACTGGAGAATCAAGCAGGGGCGGCAGCAAACCGTTCCCTGCACATCAGCGAATAAGAATAACCCGGTTTGAAAGTCCGTTCTGTGATGGTTTCCGGCTCCACCACGCCAGGATCCGTTGTTCGGGGCTTCAGTTGTCACCAGGGGGTAGCCTCGCGCGGTCTGGGAATTCGGGTTGCCTGGCAGACTTTCCTCGGAGCAGCTTCACACCTTCTGTTGGGTGCCAACCGCCCACAAGGACAAGGGTTTCGATTTCAGATCATCGATCAGTGAGGGTCCGTGAGCGATTGGCAAACTCCTCCTCCACCGACCGCAAGAGACTCTACCCACGAGCATTGTTGGGGGTAACTCCGGCAGGCATCCCTGGCGAGGTCACTGCAATTCACGGGAACAGGGGAGGAAACTGTGGCTGGTTCCGGTATCCCGGTTGGCACGATGGGCGTTGGAAGGGGGGTAAACGCCGTCAAGAACCCGCAATCGCCGGCGGTTGTCCCGTAACGATCCATAAGGGGGACCGCGCAGGTCATGCCATTGTTGGGGCCTGTCACGTACAGGTACTGCCCATCCGGGCTCTGACCGATGACCACTGCGCTCTGCCCGGCAGTGAAAGTATCCATAACCGGGTAGATGGACACACCTGGGCTCGCGCGGCAGTTCAGGTTGACCGCTGCAGTAAAGGTGCAGGCCTGCTGTGCAGATGTGTTCGTCGGCATGACGGTTGGAGTAGCCGTTGTGCTCATTTGCGGAAGCGCAGCACCGGTGAACTCGAAGGCGCCCGCATCGCACTGCGCCCCATATGGACGCGGCTCACCGCGCTGGTCGGTCGGCAGGCACTGGCGGAGGACAATGTCGATGGCCCTGCTGCCAGGCAGCAGGGCATGAGTCTGGGTCGGCCCGCCATTATCCGCCAGCGCACCCAGGCGGATGGTGGCCAGGCTCGCCAGAATCCCGCCACAGGTCCCGGTGGTATCCAGGTTGGGGTGCACCGAATGGATCGTCTGACAGCCGCATCCACCTGTATCGGGAGGCTGGGCGATGATCGAATTCGATATGGACAGGTTCCCGCACGATCCGATTGCCGATCCCCGATTAAAGGCGATCGTGACGTGATTGATCGACAGATCGCCCTCATTGTCGATGCCGGTGAAGCCGCTGTGGCTGACCGTGCTGTTGGTCATCGTCAGTGTCCCGACGTTAAAGATCCCATCCTTGCGCTCGGGCAGACCGTTGTAGCTGAAGGTGGAACTCTCGATGATCCCGGTCCCGATGTTGGACAATCCCGCGCCGCCTGGCAGTCCAAAATAGTCGTGGTTGGAATCGATCGTAACGCCTGAGAGGGTCATGGTCCCGAGGTTGAAGATCCCCCCGCCTTCCCTGGCGGAGTTTTCCTGGATCAGGCTGTTGGAGACCATCAGGTGGCCCCGGTTGAGGATCGCTCCACCGGAGTTGGTCACGAGATCATTAGGGAGAGCAGGATTGATGGCATACCCACCCGCCAGGGTCACATCGCTGATCTCCAGGCTTCCCATCGCATTGACGTAGAACAGGCGGAACTTCTCCGGGGCGTCCGCGGCGCGCAGAATGATGGCCCCATTCCCGTCAATGACGATGGGAGAGATGATCGCTGGCAGCCCGGTGTTGCCATTGGCCAGATCAATGATCTGATCCAGTTCATAGGTGCAGCCTGCAGCGAGGGCGATCACGTCCGTGGTGGCGGGGGTGGCGTTGGCATCTGCGATCGCGTCGATCAAATGGTCCGCCGAGCAGGTGACGGTTGTTGGCAGGTTGCACCCGGACAGGCAACCGATGCAGGCAACCAGAACGAGCAGACCTGTACGTTTCATCGCGAGTCTCCTGATTTCCTGAAATACGTGTGTCGGGAACCATCCGAGTCTGGAAGGCGCAACGCTATAAACGATGGGGAGCAGCCGCCTGGCAGCGAAGTTTCTGCCTGCCCTTTTTGAGCCTGCAAACCTATGGGGTGAATCTCTTCAAATCCACCTCCGGGAAGTCGGCCTTCCGAAAGGATTTCCCGGCCGTCTCGAGCGGGGCGGTCAGGTCGAAGCCCAGGCGGGTGGTGACGTGCGTCCCGGCGTCCGCCGAGGGGTCCAGGCTGGATCCGGGAGCCCGCTCGCGGACGACCAGGTCGCGGTCGCCCTGGAAGCGGGTCGCCATCGCCCATTCCACCTCCAGCGGGTCATAGATATCGATGTCCCTGTCCACCACGTAGACATGCTTGCACGAGCCGTGCCCGGCGAAGGCAGCCTCGATCGCCCTTTTCCCGTCGTCCTCGGCCCGCTTGTCGATCTGGACGATGGCATGCAGCCAGGAGCAGCCTCCCGGGTTGACGTTCACATCCAGGCAGCGCACGACCCGGTTGACCTCCCGGAAGATGGTCGGCTCGCGCGGCATGCCCATCAGGAGCTTGTGCTCCAGCGCGCCCGGCAGGAGAGCATGCCAGACTGCGTCCCGGCGGTGGGTGACCGCCCTGATCTCCAGCACCGGCTCCTGGCGGACCACGTCGTAGGTCTCGGTCAGGTCGACGAAAGGCCCCTCGGCGTGGGTCCGGTCAAGATGGATGGTCCCTTCGATCACGAATTCGGTTTCGGCCGGGATCAGCAGGTCGCTGGTCTTGGCCCGCACCACCTGGAACGGTTGGAGGGCATTGGCAATCTCCAATTCGTTCACGCCGAGGTCGACCGAGGTGGCTGCCGCAGCAAGCACGTTGGGCGCGTTGCCGATGCAGATGGCAACGTCCACCTGTTTCAGGTTCTGCAGGAACGTATCGAAATGGCGGCCGCGCACGACCCGCACCGACATTTCGGTTCTGGAGAACTGCATACAGCGGTGGAAGTCAGCGTTCTGCCCGTGGACCGGGTGGCGGGCCAGCACCACCCCCGAGCTGATGTAATTGCCCCCGTCCCGGTCGCAGTGGAACAGGATCGGCAGGCGATCCAGGTCCGGGCTCAACTCGACGACCTCCTGGCAGGGCGCCTCGGTCACGACCTCGGGAGGCATGCGGCCCTGGATGGCGGCCGTCAGGAAGGGAATGATCTCCACCACTTGAATGCCGAAGTAATCCGCAAAGGCGGCCTTTGAGCAGAACAGGTTGCCGGCCACCGGGAAAGCCGACTCGCGCACCCGTTCGAAGAGCACCGGGCTTGGCTCCATCCGCTTCAGCACGCCAGCGATCTCGAAGGTCTTCGAGATGGGCTCGCCGACCCGGAGTAGCTTTTTCTGTACGTCCAGTTTATGGAGATAATCTCGGAGGGACATGTGCCTGGCTTCCTGGCAACATCTTAAAACTGCAGGAATTCATCGTACCAGAAGGATACGCTATTTCGATCCGGAAATCAACCGGCATTCTTCTTCGAGCCGGCCCCCAAAGGGTCCTGGTGCATCCTTTACGACAATGGCCAGGAGAAGAGCAGGAGTGGAAATCACCGTGATCAGCACCTCCAGCAGCAACCCAATGCGCCAGTAATCGCCGAACGGATGGCCCCCAGGCCCCCTCACCAGCGCCCCCCCACGAACAGTCCCAGGACGAGCAGGCTAACAGCGAAAACCTATACCTGCTCGAAGGTCATGACAGTCTTCCTGAGAAGCGAAGGGGGCGCGGCGGGGCTGGCTTAATAGCGCAGGATCAGTGTGATATGCTGCTGCGCGTCCAGCTGCCCATTTTCCATGAAAACAACCCTGCCCTGTGTGGTCAGCACCGCTTCGATGATCTCGTCCACGGCATCGCCCAGCACGCCCGGCGCAGCCGGGTCGTCGGCCGGGCGGATGTGCAGGCCCGATTCGTCCACGTGGGCCGGGTAGTGGAAGTCCTGTTCGACCAGCAACAGGCGGCCGCGGCCCTCCTTTGCCATGCGCCACACCTCCCCGACCGTGGAGACGTTCTTCCGTTCCCCAATGGCCTGGTCCAGCTCGGCCAGCACCTGCTTGCGGTTCTCTGCCAGGTTGGTTTTGACCAGCGGCCAGACCAGTTTGCCCAATTCGCGCGCAGAGGTCTTGTCGTGGCTGCCTGCCAACGTGGTCAGGATCGAATCCTTGTGATCCGTCACTTCCTGATAAAAAGACAGGAAGCGGTCCACGCCGACGACGGCCAGAGGCAGGGGATCGTCCGCCAGGAACGGCTTGAGCGCCGCATCCACCTTGCGGAAGAACTGGCGGTGATATTCATCGCGGTAGGCCGATTTCTTGATACCAAACCCGCCAGGCAGGGATTGCGCACCACCCGGGCCCTCATGTGTGAGGGGGAATCCGTCCTGCTGGATCTCGATCAAGTCTTCGCGCGTGCCTTCATACAGGCGGGTGGGCTTTTCGCTGAGGACGAGCGTCCAGTAGCGCGGGGTGCGATTGAGAGCAAAGACCAGGTCACGCGTGCGAAAGGTCTCATCCACGTAGACGTTTTCCGCGAGCGGAAAAGGCAGGCGCACGGCACGAGAAAAATCGCGGTTGACGAACAGCACCAACCCATCCAGCGCGTAGCGATACTCCACACTCTCGACCAGTTGCTCCAGCCGCGTCAGCAAGGGAGCAATTTCACGCTTGCTGAATTCTCCCAGCAGGCGGCTGGTGGCCTCGGCCACCAGGTTCCTGACGCGGATCGGATCCTGCGTGTTTTCCGGGGCAGTGCGGTGGGTGGGCAGAGTGATGGTCAGCGCGGGATAGCCGCTGATCTGTTGAAGCAGGTGTACTTCGTGACGATTCATGGAATAGGCTCCTTGGGCATGAATGTACCTGGAATCGGTTGGTGCACCCTTCCCGATTACAAATGACACGGAGTGAACCAGTGGAGGCCGTGTTCTGTGCAAGAACGATCAATCCGGTATATGCCCGACCCAAGCAGGCAGGAATTGCTGTTTACAGAAAGCTGTGAAGTCAGCGTGATTCTGAGTTGTCCTGTTCCCGGAGACCTTGCGGCCCTGGACTCCGGGATCCGGGCAAAGAGAATTTCATCATGACGGAGAAAGACAGGCTCTGGCCCTGCGGCATCGCTATGAATTGTACCATTCATCCATTAAGCTCTGGATCCTGCTCCCAAGATGCAAGGTCGGGAGGTCGGCTGAGCGACCAGCCTTCCCCTTCTGCTCGACCTATCCACCCACGCGACTGTTGCAACCGTAAACAAGGCGGCAATGGGAGTTTTAAGGTTTTCAGCCATGCTTTCTTGTTTTTGCCAGATAGCGCAACACCACTCCCACCGTCAGCTCCGCGGATCACGGCAAGTATGGGACTGAGGAATATTTCCAGACAGATGTACACCTTGCCCTTTCCAGTTCAAGGATCCGAAAAGTTCTCAAAATGCTTGACCAGGATGGCTGCGGGTCGGTCTTCCACCGCCAGGAGACTCCTTGCCGCTCACAGAAATTCTCTCATATTTCATGCGATCGCCCTGATGCGATTGGTCACTCTGCCACCACCTTCGTGGTAAACTAGCCGAGGAGGTCATCCGACCTGCACTTGCCAGCCGGGCCTGGAGCACGCCCCGCGCGGGATCCGAGGCACCGAGAAAAGAAACATGAGATCACGATGAAAATCATCTTCCTGGGCGGCGCGGACGAAGTCGGCGCCAGCGGCACCCTCATCGAAACAGCCGGGCGGCGTATCCTGGTGGATTGTGGCATTCGCCCGTCAGCCCGGGCCAGAGGCGGTTCTGTAGAAGCGGATCAACTTCCCGACCTCAGCCAAATCGAAAGCGGCTCTGGCCAACTCGACGCCGTGCTCATCACCCATGCCCATATCGATCACACCGGCGCGCTTGAACTGGTGCTCGAACGCTATCCGGATGTGCCGGTGTATACGACTGCACCGACCCTCGCTCTCACTCGCGTCCTGCACCAGGATTCGCATCGCATCATGCAAAGCCGTCTGGAAGAAGAAGGCGAACTGCCGATCTTTGACGAGGTCGCCGTCCAGCGCCTGATGTCTGCCATGGTTCCTGTGCCATTCAAGACCCGCCTGTCAGTGACCGATGGGCTGGCAGTCACCTTCTTCCCGGCCGGCCATATCATCGGGGCAGCCATGATTGGACTCGAAAGCCAGGAAGGCAACCTGCTCCTCAGCGGCGACTTCTCCATCTCTCCCCAACGTACCGTGGATGGGGCGCGCCCACCCGCTTTCCGCCCAGACGCCTTCATCGTTGAAAGCACCTACGGCGGACGTTTGCATGCCAACCGCGCCGCCCAGGAGCGCAAACTGGTCGAGACGGTTGCCCAGGTTACAGCTGCGGGCGGCAAAGTGCTGATCCCTGCTTTTGCCCTTGGGCGGGCTCAGGAAATCCTGCTCATCCTCAACGAACACCAGCAGCGCGGCGACCTGCCCGCCATTCCCATCTGGGCCGATGGCATGGTGCGCACGATCTGCCAGACCTACCCGGCCTTCGGTGAGGCCCTTCCGTTGGCCCTGCAAGAACGAGGAGCGCAATTCTTCAACGCCCACATCCGCCCGGTCGCATCCAACGACCAGCGCAATGCCATCCTGTGGAATCCGGGGCCGGCGGTCATCGTTGCCAGTTCGGGCATGTTGGCCGGTGGCCCATCGCTCAGTTACGCGCGCGCCCTGGCCGGCAAACCCGAACACGCCATCCTGCTTACCGGTTACCAGGACGAAGAATCGCCTGGCCGCCGCCTTCAGGAACTCGGCGAACGCGGTGCCGGCTCGCTCCATCTCGGGAAGGACAAAGTGGACGTGAAATGTCGCATCGCCACCTACTCCCTTTCTGCCCATGCCGACGAATCGCAAATCATCAACCTTACCGAAACCCTTGACCCCGAAACTGTATTCCTCGTCCACGGCGATGGAAGCGCCCGCGCCAGCATCGAGAAAGCCCTGGTCGCCCGCCAACGCAGTGTTCGCCTGCCCAAGGCCGGGCAGATGTTCGAACTGTCCTTCGAGAAAACCGCCCGCATCATAAAACCTAACCGATCTGATGACCTGCGGGCCAGCCAGGCCGAACTCAACCGCCAGCGGCGCGAGAAAATGGCCGCCTACGCAGATGCGGTCGGGAAATGGATTGTGATTCAAGGAGATGCCGCTGCCCCGGTCCTTTGCTGTGCGGTGGAAAGCGACCATCTGCTGGTGGAGGTCGCCCTCGGATTGGTGCAGGCGATCTACCCCGAAGCTGTTCTCGCCGTGATGGGAGAACTTCCCCCTACCGAAGAAGAACTTGCCCCCCTGCGCACAGGAACCGCGAAAGCGGCCATTCTAGAACCGAATCAGGCCATCGCCACCGCCAGCGGGCACTTTCCGCCCGAAGCAGGCCTGCGCAAAAGTGGCTACCGTCTTGCAGATCGTATACTGACCCTGACCTTCGACTTTCCCGATTCCGCCCGCATATCCTACGCCGATTCGATTACCCAATTGGAACAAATGACCGGCTGGCGGGTGGAAGTAACCCCCGAAACCAACCAGAGTGCCCTCAACGCCCTCGTCCGCGAGATGCTGCCAGCGGGCTGCCCAATTGTGAAGGGCCCGGCGATCCATCGGGAACAGAAGCGGGTGGCAGTGACGATTTCCGGACAGCCAGACGAAATCCCAGCGCTTGCGGCAGCCTTTGAAAAGATCAGCGGCTGGGAACTGACCATCGCCACCCAACCAGTCTCTACTCCAGTGAAGGTCACGCCGACTGGGCAACGCATGGAAATCAACGCTGCCTACGTTTTCCTAAAGTCCGCGCTGGAGGGCAGTTCGCTTTACCGAACCAGCTTGAAGGGCGACGAAATTGTACTCTCCTTTCTCTCGCGCCAGGTGGCAGAGCGTTATCGGGAAGAGATCGCAGAACTCAGCACCAAGATCGGGTGGGGACTCAGTATCAATCCACAACCCAATCAGGGTGCCATCCTGGATATCGCCCGCGCCAAACTCGCCTCGGAAGGGCTCGCCATCCACAAGGGGCCCAGCATTTACCCGGAAAAAGCCGAGGTGCACGTCACATTAGGGGAAGAACGATCGGCAGAACAGCTGGTTGGGATCACAGAAGCCTTTATCCTGGAGACGGGCTTCCAGTTGAAATTCGCTTTCGCCAAGGCGCCCATCCAAAATCCAGAACCACCCGGTGGAAAGGCAGAGATCGTCGAGATTCCTCTGAAACTGATCCGCCTGAGCAGCTACTCCCAATCTCTGCGTCTGGATCCCGCCAAACTGGAGAAGGCCGTCGAGCGTGCGCGCATAGTGGGGATTCGTCCCCCCATCAAGGTACGCCGCACACGTGAAAATTACATCTTGATCGACGGTCTCTACCGCCTGCGCGCCGCTGAAACAATAGGATTGGAACGCATCCCGGCTCTCGTCGAATAGATTACTTGCATATGCAATCACTCGCACTCCTGGCTGTTTCCTGGGGCGTCTTTTTTTAGTACCCCCATGGCCTCATGCCCACATGGATTGCAGATTGGCCGTTTACCACGAACACGACTTGCCCCTGTTTGCTCAACACTTTTCCGGAGATTGTCACCCGGCGCATCCGCGATACCATCCGGGGCAGTGACATCCTCTGCAAGGAAAAGAATTCTGCCGGTTTCATCCACCTGCCTGGAGCCCGAAACTCTCCAGCCGTGGATCACGACCACTGATCATCAAGCTGTTGGATGGTCGTGGTAACCAAGCCGGGAAGGACACCGAGAAGGCAGCCGACAGCAAGGAGCTGTATCGATTTACCCGCTCATGAACGGTATTGGTTCACAGATTGCACTCGAATTGATGAATGCCATCAAAACTACGAAAACAACATCCTGACATCGTCGCGGGTGAGCAATTTGAAAAAACTGGCTTCGGTGGCAATCAGGTTTTGCACCAGGGCGCGCTTTTTATCCTGTAATTGCAAAATCTTCTCTTCCACCGTGTCGCGGGCGATGATTTTGTAGACGAAAACCGGCTTGTCCTGGCCGATGCGGTGGGCGCGGTCGCTGGCTTGCATTTCCACAGCCGGATTCCACCACGGGTCGAGATGGATCACGTAATCGGCAGATGTCAGGTTCAGCCCCACGCCGCCCGCTTTCAGGCTGATGAGAAAGAACGGGATGGAGGGGTTGTTCTGGAATAAGTCAACATGCGTCTGCCGGTCGCGGGTTTTGCCATCGAGATACTCGTAGCGGACGCCGCGCTTGTCCAGCTCGCGGCGCACCAGGCGCAGTGTTTCGATAAACTGTGAAAAGACCAGCGCCTTGTGGCCTTCGGCCTGCAAGGTTTCCAGCGTTTCGAACAGGAACTCAAACTTGGGCGCCTGGCCGTGATACGTCGGCTCGACCAGCGCGGGGTGGATGGCTATCTGGCGCAGGCGCAGCAGGCCTTCCAGAATTTTCATGCGGGCGTCGTCCATGCCTTCGCCTTCAATCAGCCCGAGCAGTTCGGCGCGGTAACGCTCTTTGGTCTGGGCGTAGAGTTTTTTCTGGGCGGTATCCATATCGGTGTAGATAATGCGTTCGGTGCGCGGCGGCAATTCCGGGGCGACCTGCTCTTTCGTGCGGCGCAAAATGAACGGGTATACCAGCTTCCGCAAGGTTGCGGCAGTCGCTTCGTCCTGTCCGCTCTCGATGGGGGTGGCAAATTCCTTTTTGAAATACTCGAGGTTGCCGAGCAGGCCAGGGTTAAGAAAGGCAAACTGCGACCATAACTCAAAGGTGTTGTTCTCGACCGGTGTGCCGGTCATCACCAGGCGGTGGCGGGCCTTGAGCAGGCGCGCGGCTTTGGCGCTCTTGGCGAGCGGGTTTTTGATGGCTTGCGATTCGTCCAGTGCGATGTGATCAAATTCGTACTGGCTGAGCAGTTCCACATCGCGCAGCATGGTACCGTAGGTGGTCAAAATCACGTCGTAGTCGTTGAAGATGGCCGTGTCTTTGTTGCGGAAGTTGCCCATGTATTCCAAAAAGCGCAGGGCAGGGGTGAATTTTTCGGATTCGCGCTGCCAGTTGGTGATGAGACTCTTGGGAACGACGAGCAGGGTCGCCGGGCGCTGATGGGCATTTTCCGCTCTATCCTCGGCCTGGGCCTGTTCTTTGAGCGAAAGGAGGTAGGTGAGCACTTGGACAGTTTTACCCAGTCCCATGTCGTCGGCCAAAATGCCGCCAAAGCGGTATTCGCGCAGGAAGTGCAGCCAGTCGAAGCCGTGTTTCTGGTAGGGACGCAGTTCGCCGCGAAACCCGCCGGGAAGCGGGTGTGGCGCAATCCGCTCGAAGCTGCGGAAACGCTCACGGCGCTGGGGTAGGTCTGGGGGAGTCTGAATCGTGGCGCTCTCTTCGAGCAGGTCATCGATCAGGGGGATGTGAAAGTCGCTAACGCGGAATCCATCTTCGGTTTCGTGCGCCAGATTCCACAAATGCTTGTATTTTTGCAGCCAGTCTTCGGGGATTTGCCCGACCGAACCATCGGCCAGTTTGATGTAGCGTTCGCCGCGCTTGAGGGCTTTGCGCACATCGTGGAAGGAGATGAGCTGGTCGCCAAATTCGACCAGGGTTTTCAGGTCGAACCAGTCGATGCCGGAGGTGATGTTGACGCGCAGGCTGGGGGTGGCGCGGTTGATTTTGCCGAGTTTGAGCTTTTCTTCGCCATAGATTTCAAACCCTGCGGCGGTTAACTGCGGGATGCTGTGCAGGAGGAAGTCGAAGGGGTGGGCGCGGGCGCGTAATTCGAAAGTGCCATAGGGGTGGGGGCTGCCGGCGCGCTTGAGCCGGTAAACCGGGTCGGCCAGCAGTTGGTAGGTATCCTGCTCATGGGCGGGCTGGCGCTGGACGCGGACGAGGTCCCAACTGCCGGGGACGGTCTCGACCGATTGGATTTCGCCGTTTTTGGAGGCGGGGACTTCGTATTCACCGTAGGCAAAGCGCAGGTCGGCGCGCAGGGTGTTGTCTTTGTCGTCGTGCAGGTACAGGCGCGGGATGGGTCCGGCGCTGATTTCGTGCCACTGGAACAGGTCGCTTTCGATGGGCAGGACCTCGGCGATTCGCCGCAGGTAGTTTTCGCGGAAGAAGTCGGCTTCGCTTTCGGGGATGGCGATGGGGAAGGCTTGCAGCAGGGCGATGTGGCTGGACTCTTTGAGCGAAAAGATGGTCTTGCCGCTGATGAGCCAGGGCGGATTGTGCGAGACCAGTTCAGCTTTCTGGAGACCTGTGCTCATTTTTCCATGCTGGAGGGCAGCTTCGAGCAGCAAGTCGCCTTTTTGACGGGTAAAAGTTACCTGAAGTTCGACCGGCTCCGGTAGGATCGTGAGGCGGCCTTGCACGCTTTTGCGGGATCGATTGGCCTGGAAGACCGGGATGCCCAACTGCGCCAGCATGGAGAAGAAGTTGCTGATGATGTTGATGCCGCCGAAATAGCGCGCATATTGTTGCAGGAAATTGAGCAGGTTGAAAGCTTCGCCGCTCAGGTTGAGACAACCAGCCGGATTGGTTTGCGAGTACATTTCATCGCAAAAATGGATCCAGGCGTGGTTTTTCTCGAGCAGGTCGTTGATGGTTTCAGGACCGGCATCGGCGAGTGCGTGCAAGGCGGTCCACTTTTTGGCTTTGACGAGGCAAGGCATGAAGGTAGAATCGAACCCGTAGTAAGAGTGCTCCTTTTCCATAAGGATGAAAGCGGCGTAACGTTGGATATTTGCCCCGGTGGAGGACGATCGCGGCAGTTGCAGGAAGACGTTATCGAGTTTGTTTTTCCACTGGCGAGTAAAGTGGGTTGGTTGTTGGGGCGGGGCGGGTTTTCGGGGCGTCACTATATATTCTTCTTCGTCTTCTTCTTCATAATCTTCATCGTAGTCTTCTTCCGTTTCTTCGAGATAATCTTTCAGTGCGAACCCGGCGGCGACCATGTGTTTGCAGAAGTTACCGCCATAAGCATAAGGACAGTCACAGGCGAAAGCCAGTTTGCCGGTTTTCTTGTTAATTTCAATCGTGACGGTGTAGTCGCTGCTGTCACCGTTGACCTCGCAAATAGCCTGGGCCTCAGAGATTTCAATATCCCAGACGCGGTCATCCTTGTAGTAGGCCTGTCCGCGCTGGATGCTGCGCGCATTGGCGTAGTGGTTGTAGGGGAAGTCTGCAAAGAGTTGGGCTGTGAGTTTGCTCATGGCATGTTTTCTGTCGCCGCGATTGGCGGCCTCTGTGAGCCGCTGGCCTGCCAATTGTACATGAAATTTTCCTGCATCTCGCGCCACCGCCAGCGCAGATGCGCTCCAGCGCTCCGGTCAGGGTAAAGGAGATGAAGCGCCGGAGGAGTGTGCGACGCGATTCAGGATGCAATTGCAAACACCCCGTGACGACCTTATGAGGGCAGGGGTAGCTTGCGGGAACCAAATGTTGCGATGAATTTGGCCCAGAAAGACACGATCATATTGCCGACGTCGACTAGAATGTAGTTGACGGGGGTGTGGCGAGTGCAGATCCTTGGGTTGATCCGACCGCCGGGGACGGATTTGGGGACAACCTATTTTCCTGACTGCCCGGATTATAATCCCCCACCCCAAACAATGGAAACAGTACTACTGCGACCTGAATCCCTCAGGCCGTGGTTCTTTCACAAAGACTTCCTGTTTGGTGATTATTGTTCGAAACAGGAATCTGTTCTATACTAGCAATAATCACCATCTACTCTGCAAAATTCATTAAGCGCCTGAGGGACACACAGGTATAAAAGCACTTGAGCGGAACGGCTCAATCCCTGGTGGGCGGTACACGCAGTCAGAGTTCAAGCAGGGTTAAAATATGCAGGAGGTTCGTTTTCATGCGTCATACTCGCGAGGAAGTAATCAGGCGCACTATTCGAGAGTTCGAACGCCTGGATCATCTGGTCGAAAACCTTACCGATAAGAAATGGAATAGATTGCTTCCCAGACCCGAGACCAAAGACCCTTGGACTGTGAAAGATGCACTGGCGCATATTACCCATTGGAAGGCTGACGTGGTCAGAAAAATCAGGAAACAACCCATACCGGTAGAGGAGAAAGGGCTCAGTTGGACGGATGGGAACCGCCTCATCTACGAGCGTTGGCGTGATCGCTCCCCACAGGAGGTTTTAGCTTGGCACAGGCAAGTGCAAAAAGATGTACTGGCAGCGCTTCAAGATGCACCCGAAGCATGGTTCAGTGACAGGGAGCACCGACCGGAATGGCCCTTTGATCTTGACGGTCACTCCAGCTACCATCGCGTTAAGGATATCGAACACGCACTGAAGAAGATTCCACAGTGAGTACTGCCCAATCAAGCGTTCAAGGACAGTGGGTGCGCGCCGCGTTTTTGGGCATTTGTCTGGCCTTGGGTTTTTCCCGTTTCAAGGGCGAGTCCAACCCCCCTCCCAACGTAGCTGCTGATTTGGGTTAAACAAAAGTCCCAATACGTACTCTGAGCGACACCCATCGAGGGTCTACTTGCCGGTTTCCTGGGCCCGAGTACGCCAGACATGGCGGCTGGCTCATGTGCCGAAAAGACTGCGAAAGGACATTGCTTCTTCAAGGCTCAGTAACGCCAGCCGTTAGTGCAGCATGGATAATACATAATGAATGCTAGATCCATAACCGCCCAAGCAAGCCCGAATATCGCGCTGATCAAGTACTGGGGCAATCGCGACGATTCCCTGCGCCTGCCCGCCAACGGCTCGATCGCGATGAGCCTGGACGGGCTGCAGACCCGTACCAGCGTGGCCTGGGAGGCAGGCCAGGCAGCCGATTCGCTGACCTTGAACGGCATTCCCACTGCGGGAGCCGCCCTGGCGCGCGTCACCAACTTTCTCGACCTGGTGCGGGCACTGGCTGGATTCGAGCTGCATGCCAAAGTCGCCAGCGAGAACAACTTCCCGATCGGAGCGGGGATCGCCTCCTCGGCTTCGGCCTTCGCCGCCCTGGCCCTGGCCAGCTCACGCGCGGCCGGCCTCGACCTGGATGAGGCAGGGCTCTCCCGGCTGGCCCGCCGCGGCTCGGGCTCGGCCTGCCGCTCGATCCCGGGCGGATTCACCGAGTGGCTGCTCGGCACAGGCGACGCCGACTCGTACGCCGTCGCCATCGCCCCGCCCGCACACTGGGACCTGGCCGACTGCGTGGCGATCGTCAGCACAGTCCACAAACCGACCGGTTCAACGGTGGGCAACACCCTGGCCGGGACCTCCCCGCTGCAGCCTGCACGGGTGGCCGACACCTCGCGCCGCCTGGACCTGTGCCGCCGGGCGATCCTGGAGCGTGACTTCGCGGCCCTGGCAGCGATCGTCGAGTTCGACTCGGACCTGATGCACGCCGTGATGATGACCTCCACGCCGCAGCTGTTCTACTGGCAGCCGCCAACCCTGGCGGTCATGGCAGCCGTGCGGGAAGCCCGGGCGCAGGGACTGCCGGTCTGTTATACCGTCGATGCCGGCCCGAACGTACACGTGCTGACCGAGGCCTCCCGGGCTGGCCAGGTGATCGAGTTCCTGCGCGCCGTCCCGGGGGTCCGCGACGTGCTGCGCGCCGGGGTCGGCGGTCCGGCCCGCCTGCTGCCCTGACAGAGGCCGCCGGGCGGCCGCCAATCCGTTCTTCGCAGTTTTTAATGGAAAAGGGATATAATGAGCGCGCTCGCACTGCAGGGCACACACTTTTTCCATTTCAAACCGGAGAGGTTTCTATGAGTACTGGTATCCTGGGAGGCCTGACCTTCGTGCTGGTCTTCGCCGGCATCATCCTGGTCCACGAGTTCGGGCATTTCGTTGCCGCCCGCCTTTTGAAAATTGAAGTCGATGAGTTCGGTATCGGTTTCCCGCCACGCATGCTGACCCTCTTTACCTGGAGGGGGACGCGCTTTACCCTCAACTGGATCCCGCTGGGTGGTTTCGTGCGCCCGAAAGGCGAAGACAACCCCGACATTCCCGGCGGCCTGGCAGCCTCCCCGGCATGGAAGCGCGTCCTGGTGCTGGTGGCCGGGGCGACGATGAACCTGCTGACCGCAGTGATCATCTTCGCCATCCTGTACGCCCAGATCGGCGTGCCCGACAGGGTGTCAATCGAAGAAGTCGATCCCGACTCGCCAGCCGCAGCAGCATCCATGCAGCCCGGGGACGTCATCCTGTTGGTCGACGACCAGGAGATCCACAGCATCACCGAAGTCCAGGCCTACACCACGGAACACGCTGGAGAGCAGATTGCCGTAACCCTGCTGCGCGGCGAAGAACAGGTTGTTGTAACGCTCGTCCCACGCCTCGACCCGCCACCCGGCCAGGGCCGGATGGGGATCCTGACCCGTACAGATTACCGGCCGATGAAGTCGATCTTCGAGACGGTCGGCTACAGCCTGCAGGCCACCGGCGAGGCCGTCGGCCAGATCCTGTCCCTGCCCGGGCGCCTGATCGCCGGGACACTCTCAACCGACGAGGCTGCCATCGGCGGACCGCGCAGCATCTGGAACCTGTTCCAGCAGTCGGTCGAGCGCGACGTGGAGAGCCGCCAGCCAGAAGGCCCGGCCGATCCGGCCATGCCGACCTATTACACCCTCAGCATCATCATCTCCCTGACCATCACCGTGGCAGTCTTCAACCTGCTGCCCTTCCCGGCCCTCGACGGCGGGCGGATCTTCTTCGCCCTGATCGAACTGATCTTCCGCTGGCGGGTCTCGCCTCGCTTCGAGACGGCCCTGCACGGGATCGGCTTCCTGATCGCCATCGCCGTGATGGGCTATTTCTACATTGCCGACTTCATCGACCCGGTGACCATTAACCTCCCGTAAGAGAATCATGGCTAAAGAAGAAGCCCCCATCGAGATTGAAGAAGTTCCCTTCGAGACGATCGTTGCAGCCCTGCTTGACGAAAAGACCCCCTTCCCGGCTCGCCACCTGAGGCGCTTCTCCGACCTCGCACCGGCCGAACTGGAAGCAGTCAGGAAGACCTGGCCGCAGGTTTCTCTGTGGCGCAAGGTCGCCCTGCTCGAAGATCTGGGGATTCTGCTCGACACCGACACCCTGGTATCCTTTGAAGCCCTGGCCCAGGCGCTTCTGGGCGACCCGGAGGCTCCGGTGCGCCGCCTGGCCGTCTGCCTGCTGCACGAATGCGAGAACCACCGCCTGGTGCCGGCCCTGCTCGACCTGCTGGCCCAGGACGATGATCCAGACGTGCGCGCCGCTGCCGCCACCGCGTTGGGAGAGTTCGTCTTCCTGGGTGAGCTGGAGAAAATCCCGACCGAGATCCACCACCGGCTGGAGGATAGCCTGCTGGCCGTCGTCGGTGACGGGCCGTCGGTCCTGGTGCGGCGACGGGCCCTGGAGGCGCTGGGCAATTCGAGCCGGGACGAAGTCCCGGCCCTGATCGAAGCCGCCTACCACGAGGACGATCCGCTCTGGAAGGTCAGCGCCCTGTACGCCATGGGCCGTTCGGGTGACGAGCGCTGGTCGAAACAGGTGCTCGCCAATTTGCACAACCCGCGCGAAGAAATCCGCCTGGAGGCGATCGAGGCGGCCGGCGAACTGGGTTTGCGGTCCGCCCGGACGGCCTTGTTCGACCTGCTGGCCGATGAAGAAGACCCGGCCGCCCGCCGCGAGATCGTCTGGGCACTGTCACAGATCGGCGGCGAGGGGATCCGCGAACGGCTCGAAGAACTGCTCGAACTTGAGACGGACGACGAGGAGGCTGAGTTCCTGGCCGAGGCCCTCGACAACCTGGCCTTAACCGACGACATCGCCCTCTTCGACCTGTTCGACATCGACGCCGACGAGGACGACGATACGACGGAATAGGCCCACCACTTTGAAAGCATGGTACCCAGGCCGACCCGCTGACTTCCCGGTTAGTGCAGGATCTGCCATCCCGCAGAACGGGGTTGCCAATCCCCTTCAACCGCACGTGAGGTCCGGGCTCAGGATCGAGAACGTCTGACCTCTCATCGAGGCTATCTTGATCGAACTGCTTCTTATCTTCGTCAACAACCTGCTGCCGATCCTGCTCATCACGGCCGCCGGATTCACTCTCGGAAAACTGACCCGGGTCGAGCCCCGCACGCTGGGGCGGGTGGTCTTCTACATTCTTAGCCCGGCGCTGATCTTCCAGCTGCTGACCACCAGCCAGCTCGAACTGGACAGGATCGGCCTGATGATGGGCTTTGCCGCCGCCAGCATGCTGACGGTCGGGCTGTTGACCTTCCTGGTCGGGTATCTGCTGCGTCTGCCCCGCCCGGTCCTGATCGCCGTCGTCCTGACTGCCTTCGTCACCAACAGCGGCAACTACGGCCTGCCGCTGGTCTCCTTCGCCTTCGGGGCCGAGGCGCTGACCTACGCCAGCATCCACTATATCACGTCGGCGATCCTGATCAACTCGATCGGCATCTTCTGGGTCTCGCTTGGCCACATGGACATCAAACAGGCCCTGCTGGGGCTGCTCAAGATCCCGACCCTCTACGCCCTGGCCGCCGCCCTGCTGATCATGCAGACCGGCTGGCGACTGCCGCTGCCCATCGAGCGCAGCGTCGACCTGCTGGCCGGGGGCGCCATCCCGGGCATGATCCTGATCCTGGGCCTGGAACTGTCGCAGTCGGTGCGCAGCCAGCATCTCCTGGCGATGGGATTGGCGATCGGCATGCGCCTGCTGGGCGGACCGCTGGTCGGCAGCGGGATGGCCGGACTCTTCGGCCTCGAAGGAGCCGCTCGCCAGGCCGGCATTACCCAGGTGAGCATGCCCACCGCCGTGCTGACCACCGTCCTGGCCAGCGAGTACGACGTCGAGCCGAAACTGGTCACCTCGGTGGTCTTCTTCAGCACCATCCTGAGCCCGTTCACGCTCACGCCGCTGATCTATCTCCTGGGAGGCAGATGACATGCGCCGCATCCTCACCATCCTCGTCTCGGCCGGACTGCTCTTCGGCCTGACCGGGCCGGCCCGGGCGCAGTCCGGGGTCACCGTAACCGATGTCAATGTGCAGTATGGCTACGGGGAAGTGGTCATCTTCTCGGCCCGCATCGAGGCCCCGACCCCGATCCTGGAAGCCTACATCGTCTTCCAGGCAGAGGGCGATCAGAGCGCCCGTATTGCCCCGCTGGTCGTGAATCCGGACGGGACGGTCGTCCATGAGCACTGGATCAGCCAGGGCCAGCTGCGCCCGTTCGCCACGGTGGTCTTCTGGTACCGGGTCCTGCTGGGACCCGATCAGGTCTACGACAGCCCACCCTATAACTTCGTCTATTCCGACAATCGCCCACCCTGGCAGACCTACGGGGATGCCGGTGTGCGGGTCCACTGGTACGCCGGTGACACGCCCTTCGGTCAGGCAGCCTTCAACACGGCCCAGCGCAGCCTGCAATCGATCAACGCCCTGTTCCGTGTTGATCTGAGCACACCGATCGACATTTACATCTACGCCTCCGCTGCCGACGTACAGAGCGTTCTCAACCTGGGCGGTCAGACCTGGCTCGCCGGTCACGCCAGCCCCGACCTGGGCATCGTGCTGGTCTCGATCGCCCCCGAGCCGGGCCAGTCGATCGAAATGGAACGCCATATCCCGCATGAAATGGCCCACGTGCTGCTCTACCGTCAGATGGGCCCGCAGTATTACAACCTGCCCACCTGGCTGCGAGAAGGGGTAGCGACGATGGCCGAGCTGTACCCCAACGCCGACTATGGCCACATCCTCGATATCGCCAGCCAGAACAAGAACCTGATTCCCCTCAACGACCTGTGCGGTCCCTTTCCTCAGGACGCCTCGAATGCCATCCTGGCCTACGCGCAATCGGCATCCTTCGTCCGCTACCTGCACAATACCTACGGGGCCCAGGGCCTGCAGGCGCTGATGGACGCTTACGCCGACGGGATCAACTGTGAACAGGGGGCCGCCCGGGCCCTGGGGATACCGCTTTCGCAGCTGGACCTGCGCTGGCGGCAGGAGGTGCTGGGCGAGGATATCAGCTCGGTGGTCCTCGGCAACCTGGCTCCCTTCATTGTCCTGCTGGCCCTGGTGTTGATCGTCCCGCTCTGGTATATGCGCAAACAGACCAGGGCCCAGGAGAAACGAGAGGCGTCCGATGACAGATCGGCAGCCTGACGCGCACAGCCAGGAGGAGAGCCGGGTCCACATCTGGGTGACCGGGCGCGTCCAGGGGGTGGGCTTCCGAGCCTACGTGATCCACAACGCTGTACAATTGGGAGTGCGGGCCTGGGCCCGCAATGTCGGCTACGACCGGGTCGAGGTCGCCGCCGAGGGGCCGCGGCCGCGGCTGGAGCGCTTCGCCGAGGCAGTCGCGATCGGGCCGCGCGCCTCCCAGGTCGATGCATGCTCCGTGGATTGGGAAACGCCCACCGGGCGCTTTGACAATCCGGATTTCAGCACGGGAACCTGAACGGGAGCTCTCGCCATGCACCCATTCCGGGTCCACGTTCACGCACCAGGATCCATGACCAGGCCCCTTGGAACAATGCACAGCCCCGATTTTCAGGAAAACTTCCCTGCAGGCGTGCTTGACATCCTTCCCTGCCTCAGGTAGAATAGCCGTCGCCCCTCGAGCGGGCCTGTAGCGCAGTTGGGAGCGCGCCTCAATCGCACTGAGGAGGTCAGGGGTTCGAATCCCCTCAGGTCCACCTGGCTACAGACAACCGAACATGGGCCCATAGCGCAGTTGGGAGCGCGTCTCAATGGCATTGAGAAGGTCGAGGGTTCGAATCCCTCTGGGTCCACCTTTCATTCGCGATTAGCTCCTTAATCGCGAATGTGCTATAATCAGCAAAATTCACACTTACGGTCATGGCAGGAGTAGTAGGTCATCCCGTCAGCGAGTCGGGAGAGCGAGGTGGAAGCCCGGCAAGGCGCCAGCGGGAGCGCCGAATAGACCGAACTCGCCTGCTGCCCCCGAGGCAGACTGTGCCGGTGAAACCTATTAGCCGGCACCGGGCACGCCCGTTACTGCGCACGAGCGACGTTCGCAAGTGGAACGTAATTCGGGGTGGTACCGCGGAGATTTCCTTCGTCCCTGAGTGGAGGAAGGATTTTTTATATGGGATTGCGAGCCAGATCTCTCTGGGGCGAAGCGTTGTTGCCCCCGGCCACGAAAGGAGGCCCAGTATGTACGAGAACTCCAGAACCAGATCGGAGATCCGACCCTGCCTTCTCGTCCGCCTCCGCGCCGGGGATCTTTTTGCCTGAACCCTGAACCGCGAAGCCAAATTCCTGGCGACCAGCGACCATCAGCTGTGCGCGGTGAACTTCAACGCCGAACTCTACCCAAGGATAAAGAATGAGCGACTACATTCCTTCAAAAATCGAATCAAAATGGCAGGCGCAGTGGGAGGCCGACGGGCTGTACCACGCCGACATCGACGAGCGTCGGCCCAAGCACTACGCCCTGACCATGCTGCCCTATCCCTCCGGTGACCTGCACATCGGTCACTGGTATGCGATGACCCCCTCGGATGCCCGGGCGCGCTACATGCGCATGCGCGGCTACAATGTCATGTTCCCGATCGGCTTTGACGCCTTTGGCCTGCCGGCCGAGAACGCCGCCATCAAGGACGGTATCCATCCCATGGCGCGGACCTACAAGAACATCGAGAACATGCGCAAGCAGCTGCGCTCGATGGGCGCCATGTGGGACTGGCGGCGTGAAACCGTCTCCAGCGACCCGGAGTACTACCACTGGACCCAGTGGTTCTTCATCCAATTGTTCAAGAAGGGCCTGGCTTATAAAAAACAGGCCCAGGTCGACTGGTGCCCGAACTGCAACACGACCCTGGCCCGCGAACAGGTCTGGGGCGATGATCGGCACTGCGAACGCTGCAAGACCCCGGTGGTCAAGAAGGACCTGGACCAATGGTATTTCCGCACGACGAAATATGCCGAGGAGTTGTTGAACTTTGACGGCCTGGACTGGCCGCAGATGGTCGTCGACATGCAGACCAACTGGATCCACCGCTCGGAGGGCGCCAGCGTTATTTTCCACTCCGAACAGGGCGACGCGATGGAAGTCTTCACCACCCGCCCCGACACGCTCTTCGGAGCCACCTTCATGGTCCTGGCTCCCGAGCATCCGCTGGTCGAGAAGCTGACGGTCCCTGAGCAGCGGGCTGAGGTCTCGGCCTACGCCGCCCAGGCCGCCCGCCAGACCGATGTCGATCGCGAGTCGACCGAGAAGGAGAAGACCGGCGTCTTCACCGGTGCTTACGCCATCAACCCGGTCAACGACGCCCGCATCCCGATCTGGGTCGCCGACTATGTCATGATGACCTACGGCACGGGCGCCATCATGGCCGTCCCGGCCCACGACGAGCGCGACTTCGCCTTCGCCAGGAAATACGACCTGCCGATCCCGGTGGTCATCGCTCCGCCCGACTGGGACGGGCAGCCGCTCGAGGCAGCCTGGCCCGGCGACGGAACGGTGGTCAACTCGGAACCCTGGAACGGGATCCCGGCCGGCAAGGGCGATGGCCAGTCGGTCAAAGTTGCGATCCGCTGGCTGGAAGAGACCGGCCGCGGGGAAGCCGCTGTCTCCTACCGCCTGCGCGACTGGACCATCAGCCGGCAGCGCTACTGGGGCGCGCCGATCCCGATCGTCACCTGCCCGGAACACGGCCAGGTGCCAGTCCCCGATGACCAGCTGCCGGTGACCCTGCCGGAGGACGTCGAGTGGCTGCCCACCGGCCAGAGCCCGCTCAAGCTGCACCCGACCTGGTCTAAGACAACCTGCCCGATCTGCGGCAAGCAGGCCCAGCGCGACACCGACACGATGGATACCTTCATGTGTTCGTCATGGTATCACCTGCGCTACCTGAGCCCGCATTTTGACAAGGGGCCATTCGACCCCAGGGAGTACGACTACTGGATGCCGGTCGACACCTACACCGGCGGAGCCGAGCATGCCACCATGCACCTGATCTACACGCGCTTCTTCCACAAGGCGATGCGCGACTGCGGCGTGACCGAGGGCCACGAGCCGATGCTCCAGCTGCGCAACCAGGGTCAGATCCTGGGCCCCGACGGGCAGCGGATGTCCAAGAGCCGCGGCAACGTCATCGACCCCGACGAGCAGGTGCACCTGTACGGTGCCGACGCCGTGCGAACCTACCTGATGTTCGCCTATCGCTGGAGCGAGGGCGGGACCTGGAACACCGAGAACATCCAGGGCGTCGTCCGCTGGCTCAACCGCACCTGGAGCCTGTTCAGCGACCCCGCCCCGGCCGGGAAGGATGCCGCCGCCGCCCGGGCCCTGCGCCGCAAGGTCCACCAGATCCTTCAGCGGGTCACCAGGGACTATGGCCAGTTCGAATTCAACACGATCATCTCTTCATTAATGGAGCTGTTGAACGAAATGGTCCGGCTGCGCGAGGCCGGTGTGGGCAGCACGGCCGAATGGGCCGAGGCGCAGGACTACTACCTGCGCATGCTGGCCCCGGTGGCGCCGCACATCGCCGAGGAACTGTGGGTCATGGCGCTCAAGAAACCCTATTCCATTCACCAACAGCCTTGGCCACAGTTGGACGAGGAAGCCGCCAAAGAGGACGAAATCACCATCCCGGTGCAGGTCAACGGCAAACTGCGCGACCGGCTGGTCGTCCCTGCCGATGCGACCGACGAGCAGATCAAAGCCGCCGCCCTGGCCAGCGAGGCCGTCCAGAAATACCTGGAAGGCAGGCCGCCCCGCAAGGTTATCGTGGCGCAGAAAAAGCTGATCAACATCGTGGTCTGAGCTACTGCAGTATCGAAAACTGCGACGCATTCCCAACATGCGTCGCAGTTTTGTGTTTTGCCTGGTTCTCATTCTGGTTTGTATTTCGCCAGCAACTCGCGTAACTCGGTGATCGCATCGGCACCCTTCTCGATCAGGCCGTCGGCCAAAAGCGAACGGCGGTTGAAACTGCGGTGGCGCTGGACGACACGCACATCAGCGGTGATCAGGTAGATCGGCACATTCCTCCAGCGATCATCGGCCCGTGCAGCCACCAGGACCTCGTCCCCGCTGAAGAACGGCAGGTTGGCATCCAGCAGGACCAGATCCGGGATGGGTCCGAGGCGCAGCCGGTCGAGGGCCTGCTGCCCATCAAGGATGCTTTCGACATCGTACCCGGCCGCTTCACCGATCGTGCCGTACAGTTCCTGGAAGTCAATGTTGTCTTCGACAATGATCAAGAGGGGTTTGGCAAGGGAGACATCCATGGTTTGATACTATTATACATGCTTGTTCCTCTTTTCATCAACGCGATGGTACTATTTTCAGGAAGGTTCCTCTCCGGTGATCCAGGTCACCCGCAATGCCCCGTATTTCATACACAATTATCACGCGTAAAGAGGATTTTGGAGATAAAATGATTAAGGTGGTTGCATCCCATGACAGACCAGTCGCGCCCCAAGATCCTGTATATTGAAGATGACCGCGAATCACGCCTGCTGGTGTGCCGGCTGCTGGGCGAGCGTTTCGAGGTCATCGAGTCTGGCGACCCACTGCAAGGCATCGAACTGGCCCGGGGCACCCCACCCGACCTGGTCCTGCTCGATCTGAGCCTGCCCAATATGACCGGGCGCGAGGTGGCTACCCGCCTGAAATCGATCCTGCCCGAAGCGCCGCTGGTGGCGCTGACCTCCGACAAGAGCCCCGGGGTGCGCGAGCGGACCCTGGCTGCCGGGTTCGACGGATTTCTGACCAAGCCGGTCAACATCGAGTGCTTCGCCAGCCAGATCGAGGAATACCTGCTGGGCAAGCGCGAGGAACTGCCTGACGCCGAGGCCCACCTGCGCGAGTACCAGAGCGAACTGGTTGAACACCTGGAAGCCAAGGTGCGTGAACTCTCCAATACGGCCAATCGCAACTACCACCTGCACAAACAGAACCAGGAGATGATCAACATCCTGATCCGCCGCCAGAGCATGCTGGAGGCAGGCGCGCGCGTTAGCCATGCCATCACCTCGATCCTGGATCTCAACGACCTGCTGCGAGCCGCCGTCGAGGTGTTATGCAGCGAATTCGACCTGTACTACTCGGGCATTTTCCTGCTCGCCGAAGATGGGGTCACCCTGCGCCTGGCCGCCGGGCACGGTCCGGCCGGGGAGGCCCTGCTGGGCGAAGGTTTCCACCTGCCGGTCGACCGGCACTCAATGACCGGCAGCGTCACCCTCGACAAAAAGGCTTTCATCGCCTCTGATGTCGGGGGGGAATCGTCTCATTTCAAAAACCCATACCTGCCCGAGACGCGCTCCGAGATGGCCCTGCCGCTGATCTTCAAGGATCGGGTGTTGGGAACCCTGACGGTTCAGAGTGTCGAATTGAACGCCTTCACCGAGGACGATATCACCGCCCTGCAGGCACTGGCCGACCAGGTCGCCATCGCCATCCACAATGCGCAACTGCTGCGCCAGCTGGAGCAGGCCAACCAGGAACTCCTGCGCAGTAAGACCTACGAGGCGATCGCCACCGCCACCGGGGAAGCGATCCACTGGGTGGGCAACAAGGCCGCCCCTGTTCCCGGAGCCGCCCAGCGGGTGCGGGCCGACCTGCTCAACCTGGTCGCCGCATTGCACCAGGTCATCCTGGCGACCCCGGCCGGGGGACCGAACCCGCTGCAGGAGGTGGCCGAGAACGTCTTCGCCGAGGCCGACCAGGCCGGGATCGACCTGGCCGAGCGGGCAGCCTTCCTGCTCGAGATGCCCGCCAAACAACGCGCCGCCCTGATCAGCCTCGAGTCGATCCTCGAAGACCTGCAGATCATCGAGGGCAGCGCCGACACGATCCTGAACATCAAGGAAGACCTGATCGGCCCGGCTCGCCAGCGCAAGCCCATCGCTTTTTCGCTGACCGACGAACTCTCCCGCCTGGTGGCAGCCATGGCCCTGCCGACCGAGGCGGTCATGACCGACTGGCCGCCCGACCTGCCCCTGGTGTACGGCGACCCGCGCCAGATCGACCAGGTCTTCAACAACCTGATCAAGAACGCCTGGGAGGCCCTGGTCGGAAATCCCGAGCCGCGCATCCAGGTCAGCTTGCGGCGCGATGATGACCCGGGCATGCTGCGAGCCTGCGTGCGTGACAACGGGCCGGGTATCCCGCCCGAGATCCAGGAAAGGATCTGGGTCTCGTTCTTCACCACCAAGGGCGGCCGGGGCGGGACCGGGCTGGGACTGTCCGCCTGCATGGAGATCGTCCGCCAGAACGGCGGCAAGATCTGGCTGGAGAGCGAGGCCGGGAAAGGGGCCGCCTTTTATGTTCTTATCCCGATCGGCAACGAAACTCAAATCGAGGAGGCTGAACGATCATGACGACCGTATTGCTCGTCGATGACGAGAAGCTGGTCCTGCGCAGTCTCGAAAAGACCCTCCTGCGGGCCGGCTTCGACGTGCTGACTGCCGGCGACTGCCCGGGCGGCTGGGAGATCTTCCAGGCCAATTCCGAGAGGGTCGACCTGGCGATCCTGGACCTGAACATGCCCGGCTTCAAAAGCCTGCCCAAACCCGAAGCCGGCCTGGACCTGCTGCAGCGGATCATGGAGGCCCGCCCGGAACTGCCGGCGATCATCCTGACCGCCTACGACGAGGTCGCCAAGGCCAGGGAGGCGGTCGAGGGCGGGGCCCGCGCCTACTTCGTCAAGGGCCGCGAACAGGGGCTGGTCGAACTGATACGGGAGATCCTGGCCAAGTAGATCCTTGCGCGGTTTCGTGAAACCCGGTCCCTCTCCTGAAACAATTTGCGGTCATTGTTATCCTGTATCTGGGCCAAGCAACATCCTCACCGGTTTTTTGCAAAGGAGATCTTATGAAAGCGCATCAATCCACCGGGCCCGAACGCCACCTGACCCTTTTGAACGGGGCGGCGCGCGTCTCGCGCAGCATCGCCTCGATCCTGGACCTGAACATCCTGCTCAACCGCACCGTCGACATCATCTGCGACGAGTTCGGATTCTATTACGCCGGTGTTTTTCTGGTCGACGAACACAGTGAGTGGGCTGTCCTGACGGCCGGGCGCGGCGCGCCTGGCCGGGTCATGCTCACCGAAGGCCACAAGCTGCAGATCGGTGGCAACTCGATGGTCGGGGCAGCCCTTGCCAGCCGCAGCGGGCGGATCGCCCTCGACGTGGGGGCCGAGGCGGTCTTCTTCAAGAACCCGCACCTGCCCGACACCCGTTCGGAGATGGCCCTGCCGCTGATCGCCGGCGAGGAGGTCATCGGGGCGCTGACCGTCCAGAGCGAGGTCGAGGCGGCCTTCAAGGACGAGGACATCGCCGCCCTGCAGACCATGGCCGATCAGCTGGCGGTGGCGATCGCCAACGCCCGCCTGGTCCAGTTCAACCAGACCCTGCTGCGTCAGGCCGACCGGAGAGCCCGCCTGCTGCGGGCGGCCAACACTGTCGGGCAGGAGGTCACCTCGATCCTGGAGCTGGACACGCTGCTGCCCAGGATGGTCGAAACAATCGTCAGCGCCTATGGCTTCTACTACGCCGGAGTCTTCCTGACCGACGAGAGCGGCGAGTGGGCCCACCTGCGCTCCGGGTACGGGGAGGCCGGCAAGGCCATGGTGGCCGAAGGTCACAAGCTGCAGGTCGGCGGCAATTCGATGGTCGGGACCTGCATCCGCTTGAGCGAAGCCCGGATCGCCCTTGATGTGGGCGAGGAACCGGTCCACTTCAAGAATCCGCATCTGCCCGACACCCGCTCTGAGATGGACCTGCCACTGCGCTTCGACCGCAAGGTCCTCGGAGCGGTCACCATCCAAAGCCGGGAGGAGCAAGCCTTCAGCGAGGACGATATCACCACCCTGCAAACCATGGCCGATCACCTGGCCGTGGCCATCAATAACGCCTACACCCTGGAGGAACTCAAGGCCACCCACGCTGAACTGCTGCGCACCAAGGTCTACGAGGCCCTGACCGTGGCCACCACCGAAGCGATCCACTGGATCGGCAACAAGGCCATGCCGATCACGATGACCATCGCCCGCCTGCAGGAGGATCTGGCTGAGAGCAACCCGGACCTGGAATCGCTCAAAGAAGACCTGGCACTGATCTCCGAATCAGCAGCCCAGATCGTCCAGGTCAAGGAGCAGCTGATCGGCCAGGTGCGCGAACAGGAGCCGCGCCCGATCCTGCTGGCCGACGTGATCCAGACGGCCGCCCGGCAGCGCGGGGTTGAGGACATCCGCATCGAGATCGCCGAGGAGGTCGAGTACGTCATCGCTGACAGCACCCAGCTGACCCGGGCCCTCGGCAACCTGCTGCAGAACGCCCGGGAGGCCGGTGCCGGGCAGGTCGAGATCAGCGCCAAGGTCGGACCCGAAAAGGGCACCGTCCACATCCTGCTGGCCGACGACGGCCAGGGCATGCCGGTTGAGGTGCGCGACAAGGCCTGGTCACCGTTCTTCTCCACCAGGCCCGGCCACCACGGCCTGGGACTGCCGGCGGCGCGGCACATCGTCACCCAGCTCGGAGGCCAGATCACATTCACGAGCCAGCCCGGCAAGGGCACCAGCGTGAAGATCATCCTGCCGTCCGGCTACCCGCTGCTCGGCGACCTGGGCGAGGCGCCGACCATCCTGCTGTTCGATGATGATGACGAGTGGAGCCGCTTCCTGCTCAAAATGGTGGGAACGGCCAAACTGGCCACAAAGATGGACCCCAAGGCCGAGTTGATCCTGGTCGACGAGTACGCCGACAACTTCGAGGCGATCATCGCCGAGATCCAGGCCGCCAAGCTGGCCGAGCGGACCGTGGTCGTCACCGCCGCCGTTGACGTAGACCGAATGACGGCCCTGCTGCGCGCCGGCATTCGGGATGTCAGACTCAAGCCCTACAGCCCGGCCGAACTCCCTGGCCTGTGGCAAAAATAAGCCCACCAGGACGGCCTCCCATCTGGGAGGCCGTCCTGGTGGGGAGATGCAGAAGTGAATCCCTGCAGATCACACCAGCATGCCCGAAGCACACGAAAAAATGGGGCCCCCATCGTACCCCCGAGACAGCGAGAAGGCGGTGTCCATCCTTGCTCCCCATCCCGAATTGACGCAGTCGGCACTGGCCCAGGGCCAGGAATCCTCGCACTGCCGGTAACCATTAAGCACTGCACTCAAATTCTCTGGAGTGGTGGCGGGGATTGCAAGCGCCTGATCTCGAATCGCAATGGTGATCCGAGAAAAGAACTTTTTTTCCAATCCGTAAGCCACCCCCCTAACCGTTGACCAGCCAGCCGCGTGGATAGTGATTCTTAACCAGCCCCTGGACACGCTTGCCCCAGCCAAGCGGATAGCCGTCCACACTGATGACACACCAGCCCGGGTCCCCCTCCGCCGGGACGGGCTCGCCACGCAGGTAAGCCTCCAGTTTGGGGCTGCGGGCCGGCAGGTCGAGCCGGTTGCGCACCTGGTCGGAACGCAGGTACAGGGCCAGCGGGTGGGCCGGTTCGACACGGTCCTTCTTGAAGGTACCAAGCCAGACTCCCGGGCTGGAGATCCGCAGGCCATCCAGGACCGGGACATCCTCACCAGCCAGATACAGGCGCTCCCCGAGCTGCCGCAGGCGTCCTGCGGGCAGGTCCAGATCCAGGTTTTCGTTAGCGAACTGCTGCCACAGGCCGAGCAGACGTTGGGTCAGGGATGCCGGGCGGGACGGGAAGGTCAGGCTGGGCTGTTCTCCGGGGGCCGTCTGCCCGACACGCTTCATCAGGCAGATAAAATGTCCCTCCCCGGTCAGGCGATGCGGGAACAGGCGCACCGCTCCCTGGAGTGAATCGAAGAACGCCGCCTGGCTCCTGCGCATGGTAGTGCGCCGCCGTGCCATCTCGGCCCACTCCGGCCGTCCGCCGGTGAACCCGGAGAAGAGCGGCAGCGACATGACCTCGAAATCGAGGGCCTCGTCCAGGAAGTGGAAGATGACCTCCTCATTCTCCTGGGGAGCGAAGGTGCAGGTGGAATAGAGCAGGTAGCCCCCCATGCGGACCAGCTTGCCCGCCAGGCGCAGGATGTTGGCCTGGCGCAGGGCGCAGCCGGAGACCATCTCCGGCGACCAGTCGGTCCGGGCACCCATGTCCTTGCGGAACATGCCCTCGCCTGAGCAGGGCGCGTCGACCAACACCCGGTCAAAGAAGGCCCCGAAGTGATCCGCCAGCCTTTCGGGAGACTCGTTGGTGATGACCACGTTGCCCGCCCCCCAGCGCTCAAGGTTCTGGATCAGGTGCCCGATGCGCTTGGTCTTGATCTCGTTGGCCACCAGCAGGCCGCGCCCCTCCATCAGCGCCGCCAGGTGGGTGGTCTTGCCGCCCGGTGCAGCGGCCAGATCGAGGACGCGCTCCCCCGGCTGAGGGTTGAGCAGTTCGGCCGGGGCCATTGCCGAGGGATCCTGCAGGTAATACAGGCCGGCCCGGTGATAGGGATGCAGGCCCGGACGGCCGCGCCGCCCGACCTGGAAGGCCGTCGAGCACCAGGGGATCTGCTCCTCCAGTTTGAAGGGCGACAACGCCTGGAACGCCTCAACCGTGAGCTTGAGGGTGTTCACACGCAGCCCGCTGACCGGGGCGCGCTGCAGCGCGGCGGCGAAGTCTTGATACTCGTCGCCCAGCAGGCGCGCCATCCGTTCCAGAAACAGCGGGGGGAGTACAGGGTCGGTCGCCATCATGGAGTATTATAAAGGTAAAATAGGACCTGCCCGGTTCAATTCGTGAGAAAGGATCCGCCCATGCGCTTTGAAGATCTCAACTGGATGGATGTGGAAGAGTACCTCAAGCACGACGACCGCCTGATCCTGGTGATTGGTGCCTGCGAGCAGCACGGCTTCCTGAGCCTGCTGACCGACATCAAGATCCCCCTGGCACTGGCGGATGCCGCCGCCCAACGGACCGGGGTCCTGGTCGCCCCGCCGCTCAACTTCGGCTCCAGCCCGTATTTCCTGCACTACCCCGGTACCTTCAGCCTGCGCCTGACCACCCTGCTGGATGCCGTCGAGGACATCGTCCGCTCGGCCCTGGCCCAGGGCTTCAAGCGCCTGCTGGTGCTGAATGGTCACGGCGGCAACAACGGCGTCAAGGCCCGCCTGACCGAGCTGGCCAACGAGCTGCCGGGGGTTGAATTCCAGTGGTACGCCTGGTGGACCAGCCACAGCCTCGAAGCGGTGGCCCGCCGCCACGAGCTGAAGCCCTTCCATGCCAACTGGCTGGAGGCCTTTCCCTTCACGATCGTCAGCGACCTGCCGGACGGCGACAAGGTCCCGCCGATCGTCCCATCGGACATCCTGGATGCCGGGGCTGCCCGGGAGGTCTACGGCGACGGCTCATTCGGTGGCCGCTACCGGGTCGCGGATGAGATCATGCAGGAGGTCTTCGACGCCTGCCTGGCCGACGTCGTGCAGCTGCTGAAGTTCGGGGGAGCATAGTCCCCTGTCTCCGTGACTTTTGGGTCGCGTTCTTCTCTTGACCAAATCTGACCAAGCCGATATAATTCAGGCCAGTTGAGAGATAATCAAATTCTGCGATCGGTTGCGAGCGCTTAGACGAGACCGTCTGGAGCGCTTGCTTTTGCTTGTCTCTGGCGTTAGCGGACACCAGAACGAGGCGGCATCGCAGGGTCAGTTTAAAATCGATGAGGAGACGGACTAGTGGAAACTAAGGGGCTCACTTCGTTACGGATCAGCCTGGCGTCACCGGACACCATCCGGTCGTGGTCATACGGTGAAGTACTCAAACCCGAAACCATCAACTACCGCCGCCTGCGGCCCGAGAAAGACGGCCTGTTTTGCGAGGCCATCTTCGGCCCGACGCGCGACTGGCAGTGCTACTGCGGCAAATACAAGAATCCCCGTTACAAGGGCATCACCTGCGACAAGTGCGGCGTCGAAGTGACCCGCTCCGCCGTACGCCGCGAGCGCATGGGGCACATCACCCTGGCCACCCCGGTGGCACACATCTGGTACACCCGGCGCATCCCCTCCTACCTGGGACTGCTGCTCGACATCTCGCGCCGCAACCTGGATCGGGTGCTCTACTTTGCCCAGTACATTGTCACCTATGTCGACGAGGACGCCCGCCAGAAGGCCCTCAAACGCTTGCAGGACGAGATTTCCGTCTCCGAGCGTGAACAGGCTGCCGCGATCAACGCCAAGATCGCCGAGATCAAGACCGGCCGCGACAAGAAATTGAGCGAATTGCAGCAGAAGAAAGCCGAACTCGAGCGCCAGTACGATGAACAGATCGCCGCCAGGCTCGAACCGGTCGTCCAGGAAGGCCAGCGCCTCGAACGCATGCTGCAGGAACAGAAGGGCGAGGCGACCACCCAGGCCATCACCTTCGGCAGCACCGGTACAAAGATCGTCGAAGCCGGGACCAAGATCACCGCCACTTCGATCACAAAGATCCAGAAGATCGTCCAGGAGCACCTGGAGAGCATCGAGAACGAGCTCAAGGACGAGAAACAGCGTGCCATCGAAGAGGTCACCATGGAAGCCGCCCAGGTCAAGGCCGGGGCTGACGAAAAGATGAACGAACTGCGCGCCCAGCTGGAGGACCAGACCACCACCAGCCAGGACCAGAACGCCCGATTGCGCGACGAACTTAACGACCTGCGCCCGTTCACCTTCCTGGGTGAGACCCGCTATCGCGAGCTCAAGCAGCGCTGGGGCCAGGTCTTCCGCGCCGACATGGGCGCCGAGGCCTTCTACGACATCCTGCGCCGCCTGGACCTCGACCGGCTGTCGCAGGAACTCTGGCACGAGGTGCGCACCTCCAAGAGCAAGCAAAAGCGCAAGAAGGCCACCACCCGGCTCAAGGTCGTCGAGGCCTTCCGCCGTTCATCTAACCGCCCCGAGTGGATGATCCTGACCATCCTGCCGGTCATCCCGCCCGACCTGCGCCCGATGGTCCAGCTCGACGGTGGCCGCTTTGCCACCTCAGACCTGAACGACCTGTACCGGCGGGTGATCAACCGCAACAACCGCCTCAAGCGGCTGCTCGAACTCGGCGCGCCCGACGTGATCGTGCGCAACGAGAAGCGCATGCTCCAGGAGGCGGTCGACTCGCTGATCGACAACTCGCAGCGCGGCAAGGCTCTCAGCCGGCGCGGGCGGCGCGAACTGCGCTCGCTGAGCGACATGCTCAAGGGCAAGAAGGGCCGCTTCCGTCGCAACCTGCTCGGCAAGCGCGTCGATTACTCTGGCCGTTCGGTCATCGTCGTCGGCCCGCAGTTGAAGCTCAACCAGTGCGGCCTGCCCAAGTCCATGGCCCTCGAGCTCTACCGCCCGTTTGTCATCTCCCGGCTGGTGTCCCATAATTACGCCGCCAACGTGAAGGGCGCCCGGCGCTTTATCGAGCGCAACCGGCCGGAGATCTATGAAGTCCTCGAGGAGGTCATCAAGGAGCGGCCGGTGCTGCTCAACCGGGCCCCCACCCTGCACCGCCTGGGCATCCAGGCCTTCGAACCAATGCTGATCGAAGGCTCGGCCATCCAGCTCCATCCCCTGGTGTGTACCGCCTTCAACGCCGATTTCGACGGCGACCAGATGGCCGTCCATGTGCCGCTGTCCGAAAAGGCCGTCCAGGAGGCCCGCCGCCTGATGCTGGCTTCCAAGAACCTGCTCAAACCGGCTGACGGCGAACCGATCATCGGCCCGTCAAAGGACATGGTCCTGGGCGTGTTCTACCTGACCATGCTGCACACCCAGCCGCACAAGGGCGACAACCGGGCTTTCGTCGACATGGACGAGGTCGAACTGGCCTACCAGCTCGATCAGGTCGACATTCACTCCGAGATCAAGATCCGGGCCACCACCTGGTACGACGACCAGAATAACCGCCTGGCGGAACCGGAAACGCGCATCATCGAGACCACCGTCGGCCGGGCGCTCTTCAATCGGATCCTACCCGAGAAGGTCCAGTTCTGCAACCAGATGCTTGAGAAGGGCGGCATCAAAGACCTGATCGCCGAAGTGTATGAACTCTACGGGCAGGAAGTGACCACGGAGGCCGCTGACGCGATCAAGCGCATCGGCTTCGAGTACGCCATGCGCTCCGGCACGACCATCGCGGTTTCCGACATCACCATTCCGGTGGACAAGCAGGAGATCATTGAGAAAGCGCTCAAGGAGATCGAAGACATCCAGCGCGAGTACCGCCGCGGCCTGCTGACCGAACAAGAAGAGAACGAACGCGTCATCCAGATCTGGCAGAAGACCACCAATGACGTGGCCAAGTCCGTGCGGGCCTCGCTCGACCCCGACGGCAACCTGGCAACGATGGCCAACTCCGGCGCCACCAAAGGCGGTTTCAGCCAGCTCTCGCAGTTGGCCGGCATGCGCGGCCTGATGGCCGATCCGTCGGGCCGTATCATCCCGCGCCCGATCCTGTCGAACTTCCGCGAGGGCCTGACCGCCCAGGAGTACTTCATCTCGACTCACGGCGCCCGCAAGGGTCTGGCCGACACCGCCCTGCGCACCGCCGACGCCGGCTACCTGACCCGCCGCCTGGTGGACATTGCCCAGGACATCATCATCAACGAATACGACTGCGGCACGAAGGAGGGCGTCTGGATTCGCAGGAAGGACGATGTCGCCGGGCAGTCGGTCATGAGCCGCCTCTATGGGCGTCTGATCGCCGGGCAGGTCCTCGACCCACAGACGGGGGAGATCCTGGCCGAACCCGATGACATCATCGACCACGAACTGGCCCGCAAGATCGGAATGACCGGCATCGAAGAGATCAAGGTCCGCTCCCCGCTGACCTGCGAACTGGTCCACGGCATCTGCTCGAAGTGCTACGGACTCGACCTGGGACGCGGGACGATGGTCGAACTGGGTTCGGCTGTCGGAATCGTCGCGGCCCAGTCGATCGGCGAGCCCGGCACCCAGCTGACCCTGCGCACGTTCCATACCGGCGGTGTGGCCGCCGGTGGAGATATCACCACCGGCCTGCCGCGCGTCGAGGAACTCTTCGAAGCCCGCAAACAACCCAAGGGTGAGGCGGTCGTCTGCGAGATCAATGGTACGGTCCACGTCATCCAATCGGACAAATACGCTGACATGCGCCTGGTGCGGGTCGAGCACAGTGAGATGGTCCACGACGAATTCGACGTTCCCGAGGAGTGGAAGATCGAGGTCAAGGAAGAGGACGAGGTCAAGGCCGGCGATATGATCGCTTCCCTGGGCGACGCTACCCTGACCACGCAGCATGCCGGCCGGGTGCGCATCGAGAAGAAACGCAAGGTCTTTGTCTCCTATGAACAGAAAGAAGAGGCCGAGCACGACATTCCATCCACCCTGCGCCTGTTGGTCAAGGATGGCGACAAGGTCGAGGCCGGCCAGCCACTGACCGAGGGCTCGCTCAACCCGCATCGCATCCTGCGCATTCAGGGTCGCGATGCCTGCCAGATGTACCTGATGACCGAGATCCAGAAGGTCTACCGTTCACAGGGCCAGAACATCCATGACAAGCACTTTGAGGTCATCATCCGCAAGATGCTGTCCAGGGTCCAGGTCACCCGCCCGGGCGACACGGCCTACCTGCCCGGCGACACCGTCGACCGGCTTGAGATCCGGCGGATCAACGACCAGATGCTGTCAGAGAGTCGTACGCCGGCCAGGTTCGCCGAGGTGTTGCTCGGTGTAACCAAGGCCTCGCTGAGCACCGAATCGTTCCTCTCGGCGTCTTCCTTCCAGCACACCATCAAGGTCCTGGCCGGGGCTGCCATCGGCGGCACCACCGACCCGCTTTTCGGTCTCAAGGAGAACGTCATCATCGGCAAGCTCATCCCCGCCGGGACAGGCTTCATCCCGGGACGCTTCGCGGCCCTCGAAAAGAAAGCCGGAGGCGATCCCCAGGTCACGGAAACCGCCGAGACGCCGGCAGAAACAGCAGTCTAGAGAACGATACCGGGGCGGACCGCAAGTCCGCCCCGGTTTTCAAGAACGCCATGGGCTCTCCCCAGGATTCCCTGCGAGGACAGCCTGCAGAGGGCAGACAACAGGCCGGAGCAAAGCATGAAGATACTGGCTGTCAGTGACCAGATCGACGACCGCCTTTACCACGCCGGGGTGCGGGAACGCTACCCCGACGTCGACCTGCTGGTCGGCTGCGGCGACCTGCCCTATGAATATCTCGAGTTCCTGGTAACGGCCCTGAACACCCCGCTGGTCTACGTGCCCGGCAACCATGATCCGCAGTATAAGGAAAACGATCCACTCAGCCAGGCCGAAGGCGGGGTGTGCCTCGATCAGAGCGTCACACACCTGAAGGGGCTGCTGATGGCCGGGATCGGCGGGAGCATCCGCTACCGTCCCGACGGCATCAACCAGTACACCCAATCAGAGATGTACTACCGCCTGCGCAAACTCGTTCTGCCGCTGCTCTGGCATCGCCTTCTGGGACACCGCCGGCTGGACCTGTTGATCGCCCACTCCCCCCCGCTCGGCATCCACGACGACGACGACCTTGCTCACACCGGCTTCCAGGCCTTGCGTGACTTCATCAAGACCTTCAAGCCGCGCTATTTCCTGCACGGCCACACCATGTACTACAAGGGCAACCTGGAACCACCCACAACCCGGGTCGGCGAAACCATGGTCATCAATGTCTACCCTTATCGGGTAATCGAGATGGAGTGAGCCCGTGACCGATCTGCTGCCGCGCGTACGGGCGGACTTCGCCCGGGTGCGCTTCAAGGCATTTCTCAACCGCATGCGCAGTTTTCTGCGGGGACACCCACGCACCCTGCTCTCCTACGACGAGGTCAAGGAGAAATTGCGCATTGGCGGTCCACTCTACTGCGGCGTCGAGACGGTCGAGGTGGAGAAGATCGTCGGCAGCCTGAACCGCTACCATCAATTCGACCGGGCCTTCCTGCCGCTCGAAGACAACAGCGCCCCGCGCTGGCAGAACATCGACCTGGCCTTCTACCAGGACGTCAACCTGCCCCCAGTGGTGCTGTACAAGGTCGGGCAGGTCTATTTCGTTGTCGACGGGCATCACCGCGTCTCGGTGGCCCGCGAACAAGGCCAGCTCTACATGGATGCCGAGGTGCGCGAGTGCTCGACCAGGGTGGACATCACTGCCGACCTCAAGCCCGAAGACCTGGTCATCCTCGGCCAGAAGGTCAACTTTCTCGAGCGCACCGGCCTCGACCAGCTGCGTCCCGAGGCGCGCATATTCCTGTCGATCCCGGACGGCTTCCGCCGCATGCTCGAACACATCGCCGTCCACCGCTATTTCATGGGCCTCGACCAGCAGCGCGACATCCGCGAACAGGAGGCAGTGACCAACTGGTACGACACCGTCTACCAGCCGATCGTGCGCGTCATTCGCCGCGCTGGGATTCTGAAGGAATTCCCCGGAAAATTCGAAGCCGACCTGTACCTGTGGGTGCTCGACCGCCAGCGCTACCTGCACGCCGAGGGCCATGACCTGATGCCGCCAGCCAAAGCGGCCCATGAATTCATCCGTAAGGTGAGCCGATGAGCCATCCACTTGCCGGCGTCTACGCCGCCAGCGTTACCCCCCTGCAGGCCGACTTCTCCCCATCCGGTGAGGCCATCCCGCCTCTGCTGGACTTCCTGGCCCGGCGCGGCTGCCACGGCGTCCTGCTGCTGGGGACGACCGGCGAAGGCCCGTCCTTCTCACCGGAGGAACGTCTGGAGATCCTTCGCCGCGCGCTCGAGGTCCGCACCACCCATCCCGACCTGCGCCTGCTGGCCGGCACCGGGACCCCCAGCCTGAGCGAGACGGCCGCCCTGACCCGCGCGGCCTTCGACCTGGGCTACGACGGGGTCGTCGTTCTTCCGCCGTACTACTTCCGCAACGCCAGCGATGAGGGGTTGTTCCACTATTTTGAGAGCCTGTTTCACCAGGCCGTCCCCGCCGACGGCTTCCTGCTCGGCTACCACTTCCCGAACGTGGCCGGGATCGGGTTCTCGCTCGACTTGCTCAGACGCCTCAAGGAGGCCTTCCCGGTCCAGTTCGCAGGGATCAAGGATTCGTCCCACGACCCCGACCTGGCCCGCAGCCTGGGGGAGCGCTTCGGATCCGATCTGCTCGTCCTGACCGGCACCGACTCGTACCTGCAGCTGGCCCTCGAGAACCAGGCCGGCGGCTGCATCACCGCCCCGGCCAACCTGCTCTCTCCCGGTCTGCGACGCCTGTGGGACGCCTGCCAGCACGGTGAGGATGGCGCCCCGATCCAGGAAGCGATCAGCGCTCAACGTCACATTTTGGAAGGCTACCTGCCCTTCCCGCCGATCCTGAAAGCCCTGCTGCATGAACTTCACGGGTTCCCGCGCTGGCCTGTCCGCCCACCACTGGTCGCGGCTGACCCCGAGCGCATCGCCGCCGCCCTGGCGGAACTCATCACGGAGGAAAAGCCATCGACGGACAAATCGACCCTGCCCTGGAGGACCTGACGGCTGAGGCTCGGTTCGACCGCCTGATCAACGACAATCGCCACAACTCCGGCGTCCTGCAGGACCTCGACCGGGCAACGTGGATCAGTGGAACGACTCCCGACAACCCGCAGGTGCCTCTTGCCTGCCACCAGGGAGGCAACTCACGGTTGCGGCTGGCCGAGGGGAGCGTGCGGCCATTGGATCACCCTGCCGCCGACCTCGAAACCGACAGGATGCGTCCCGATCTGGAGGGGACTGTCCTCCGGCGCGACCACTCTCTGGTCGAAGATTCGGCTGTCCTGGCAGCCCTGGAAATTCTGGATCGTTGAACGGGAGGAAGAGATTCGTGGATCACTGGCGCCTGTTGCTCAGCCCTGCAGCCCGCGGAGCCTGGAATATGGCCGTCGACGAGGCCATCCTGGAGGCGGCCGGGGGCCGCGCCGCGCCCCCGACCCTGCGCCTGTATGCCTGGAACCCGGCCTGCCTCTCCCTAGGCTACGCGCAGCCGATCGCCGATGTCGACCTGGAACGGCTCGCTGCCCGCGGCTGGGACCTGGTCCGCCGTCCGACCGGGGGCCGGGCGATCCTGCACACCGACGAACTGACCTACTCGGTCGCCGCCCCGCCCGACGAGCCGCGCATGGCGGGCAGCCTGCTCGAATCCTACAACCGCCTGGCGGGGGCTCTGCTGCGGGCCCTGGAAATCCTCAGCCTGCCGGTCGAGATCCAGGAGCACGCCGCCCACCCGGCTGTGCAGAATACCAACCCGGTCTGCTTCGAGGTCCCTTCGACCTATGAAATCACCGTCGGCGGCCGAAAACTGGTCGGCTCGGCCCAGGCCCGCCGCAGGGAAGGCGTGCTCCAGCACGGCAGCCTGCCCCTGACCGGCGACCTGACCCGCATCGTCCAGGCCCTGGCCTTCCCCGGCGACGACGCCCGGGATGAGGCTGCCCGGCGCCTGCTCGAGCGGGCCACGACGGTCGAGGCAGCCCTCGGACGAGCCATCTCCTGGGACGAGGCCGCCCAGGCCTTCGTGAATGCCTTCGGTGAAGTCCTTTCCATGGAATTACAGGCCGGCCAATTGACTTCCAACGAGCGCCAGCGGGCCGAGGAACTCGTGACCGAGAAATACGCCCATCCCGACTGGACCGGCAGGGCCAGGAAGGTATGAAAATCGCCGGGCTCTTGCCCGGCGATTATGCCTCAGGGGATGTCCGGCTAGGGGCCGGGATCGACGAAGATGACGTTCTCGTAGCCCAGCGCCTCGAAGAACCAGCGCATGTAACTTTGGGCATTCACCTGGGCCTGCTGCAGGATGCCGTCGTCCAGGGCTGCCTGCAGGATCTGCTCCTGGGCAACCTGGCGGGCCAGCGTCTCGAGCTGGTCGTTGCCATGGGTCAGCAGACCGGTATCCCGATCATAGACATAGGACTGATCGTTGTTCAGGGTGGCGTCGAAGATCTCGGCTGCCGGCAGGCGCACATACAGGACCCCGTCCTGCAGCCACAGGTCATCCTCGCTGATCTTCTGCATGTCGATCCCGGCGGTGACATAACCGTGGCCGACGAAGAGCAGGCGGTCGCCGAACAACGGTGACAGGACGCCCTGGTTCTCCTCGGCAGTGACCACTTTTTCGACCGTGTAATGGACGGTTTCCAGGCGGGCAACGGCCTGGACCTCGTGGATGATCGTCACCGGGTCAGGGATGACCGTGGGTGTTGGGTGGAGCAGCTCGGAGACCTGGGTGCTGAGGGCGTCATTGGCATACTGGAGCGGGTTGAGGGCACTGGAGATACTCTGGTTGATGCTGCTGATCCCATACCAGACGGCAAAGAAGAGCAGGATTACCACAATGATGGCAAAAATGGTCCTTAAAGGAGATGAAGTTTGATTCGACATACTTTGATTATACCGAAGAAATATAAGAGCAAGGATATCTTTTTCTTAACAGTTTTAACCGTCCAGGCCACTTTGAATATACACATTTCTGCCCCTTGCCCCTGTTTTTGAAAGTCGGGGGGGAGCCACTTGCCTAATCACCGAAATGAGGTTATTATCATGTTATCGCGGTTTGGCCGCGCAATTCCCAAATTCCCATATCTGTTGAGAGGAGAAGAAGTATGAAGAAGCTGTTCCTGCTCGTTTCTCTCCTGGTGGTCGCCAGCATGCTGCTGGCCGGCTGCGGCGGCGCAGACGCCGAAGCTCCGGCCGAGGTCATGACCGAGGCCCCCACGGAAGCTCCCGCCGAGGAGCCTGAGCCCACCGAGCCGCCCGCCGCCGCCCTGGGCACCCCGGAGAACCCGATCATCATGGCCCTGGCCCCCTCTGCGACCTCAGAGGAACTGATCGCCAGCGGTGAGGAGATTGCCGCCCAGCTGTCAGCCATCACCGGCTACACCATTGAGACCACCGTCCCGACTTCCTACGGGGCCCTGGTTGAGGCCATGGGTGCCGGCAATGCCCACATTGGCTGGCTGCCGCCCTTCGCCTACATGGTGGCAAATCAGAACGGGTATGCCGATGTTGGTCTGGTCACCCTGCGCTTTGGCGCCGATCACTACGGCGCCCAGTTCATCGCCAATGCGGCCAGTGGTTTCACGCCCTACTTCGACCCGGAGACCGGCGAGAACACGGCTGACGCCGCCACCGCCCTGGCCCAGTTCGATGGCAAGAAACCCTGCTGGACCGACCCGCTGTCCTCCTCGGGGTACGTGATCCCGTCCGGCATCATCTCCAATGCCGGCTTCTCCCTGCAGGCTGCGGCCTTTGTCCAGGGGCACCCCACGGTCGTACGCGCCCTCTACGCCGGCGGCATCTGCGACTTCGGTGCCACCTACATCGACGCCCGGACTTCATCCTCCCTGAATGCAGAGCTTCCTGACGTTCAGGAACGGGTCATCGTGATCTGGCGCACCCCGCTGGTCATCCCCAACGACAATGTCTCGTACGCCTCCAGCGTTCCGGATGATGTCCGCGCGGTGCTCACCGCTGCCCTGCTCGAAATGGCCGGGACCGAGGAAGGCCTGGCGGCCCTCAATTCGGTCTACTCGATCGACGGCCTGGCTGAGCGCGACAACGCCTTCTATGATGAATTCCGTGTCTACCTCGAGGCCTCTGGCGTCGACCTCACCACACTGGTGAAATAACCCCGCTGGGCAATGGCGGGGGGGAGAAAGTTTCTCCCCCTCGCCATTTTCTTTTCGATCGTGAAAAACGCGAGCAGGGAAGCCGCTTGCCTGCTCACGTTTTCGACGATCAATTTCCATCTCACAAGGAGCGCCCATGTTACGCATCGAGAACCTGACCAAGGTCTATCCCAATGGGACTCAAGCCCTCAAGAATGTCAGCTTTGAGGTCCAGGAAGGTGAGTTCCTGGTCGTGATCGGCCTCTCCGGATCAGGCAAATCCACCCTGCTGCGCTGCATCAACCGTCTGATCGAACCCACCGAGGGGCGGATCCTGTGGGACGACATCGACATCACCGCTGCCAAGCCGCGCCAGCTGCGCGCGATCCGCCGTCAGATCGGCATGGTCTTCCAGCAGTTCAACCTGGTCAAGCGCTCCAAGGTCATCACCAACGTCTTAAGCGGGCGGCTGGGCTACACCAATCCCTGGCTGTCCCTGTTCGGCCTCTGGCCCTCGGGGGAGAAGCAACGCGCACACAGGGCCCTCGAGCGAGTAGGGATTTCCGAAAAGGCCGACAGCCGGGCCGACGCCCTGTCGGGCGGCCAGCAGCAGCGGGTCGGGATCGCCCGGGCCCTGATGCAGGAGCCCAGGCTCATCCTGGCCGACGAACCGGTCGCCAGCCTGGATCCCGTTCTGGCCCACAGCATCCTGGGGTACCTGGAAATGCTCAACCAGGACGGCGCGACCGTCATCTGCAGCCTGCATTTCCTCGACCTGGTCCACCGCTACGCCACCCGGGTCGTCGGCCTGAAAGACGGCCTGAAGGTCTTTGAGGGTCTGCCCAAGGAAATCGACCGCCAGCGTTTCAAGGAGATCTACGGCGAGGAGGCCCAGGAAGTGCGCGCCGCCACGATGGAGGCAGCATGAGCGGGAGCAGCAGGTCTGAAGTCAAGCAGCCCACCTGGTTGCATGGCCTGCTCTCGCTGATCTTCCCAGGCCTGGGTCAGGCCTGGCGGCGGGATACCATGCGCGCCGCGGGGATCTTCCTGGCTGTCGCCACCGCCCTGGCGATCGCAATCTGGTATCACTGGCGGACCGGACAGACTTTCTGGTATGTCTTTGTGGCCCTCCTGCACGCCTGGAACGTCTGGGATGCAATGCGGGTCAAAGGCGCGCCGATCTTCCTGGCTGCCCTGCCCTGGCTGGTCATCGCCTACGGGATCGGCTGGCAGGCCACCGAGGTTGATCCAATGGCGCTGGTGGAAAACTGGGAACGGTCCAGTTCAATCCTGCGCTCCCTGACCAGGCCGGATTTCCTGGCCCGCAACACGGAAAGCTTTGAGGGCTGGGTCAGCGTGGAAGTTCCCTGTTCCACGGAACCCCCCCTGGCTGAACGGATGAACGCCAACGGCATCCACATTCGGGTCTCCCCCAACTGCGCCGCGCCGCGCGAGACCCTGATCGTGGTTGTGGACGGCCTGTGGCCCGATCATCCCACCCAGCTGACCTGGCACACACCGATTGGTGACACCCAGCTCCTGGGAGGTGACAACTTCAACCAGATGCTGGTCATCCAGAGTGACACCGAAGGGCATCTAACGGCCCTCATCCAGGTGCCGGCCCGGGCCCTGACCGCTGCCCCCGACCCGAATGCGCCCAACCTGCACAAGGTGTACGTATCCCAGCAGCGTGAACTCCCCGGGATCACCTTTTCCGAGAACGGCAGGTATGTCGTCCAGGGGATTTACGAAACCCTGGCGATGGCCCTGCTGACCACCGTGGTCGGTGCCGTGCTGGCCCTGCCGTTTGCCTTCCTGGCTGCCCGTAACCTGATGTCCGGCAACCCGATCACGATGACCATCTATGTGATTGTCCGCTCCTTTCTGAACATCACCCGCTCGATCGAGGCTCTGATCGTTGCCTTCATCTTCGTCGTGATCGTTGGGTTGGGCCCCTTCCCGGGTGTGCTGGCGATGATTGTCCATACAGTCGCTGCCCTGGGAAAACTGTATTCCGAAGTCATCGAAGGAATCGATCCCGGGCCGATTGAAGCAGTACGGGCTACCGGCGCCAGCTGGCTGCAAACGATCCTCTACGCCGTCGTTCCCCAGATCATCCCGACCTTCACCGCCCTGACGATCTACCGCTGGGACATCAACATCCGCACCGCCACCATCATTGGTTTTGTGGGCGGCGGTGGGATCGGGTTCTTCCTGTGGCAGTGGATCATCAAACAGGATTACCGGGCCATCAGTTCCGCTTTTATCGCCATCGTCATCCTCGTCACGATCATGGACTTCTTCAGCGCACGCGTGCGAGAACGGTTGGTCTAGCATGTTGAAACGCATTCTTCGCCTCCTGCTCCAAATCATCCTCTTCATCGGGATCGTGATGGCTTTTGCATTCAGCGTCCGGGTCACCGATCCAGACCTTGGAAAGCTGTTCTCTTCCTCAGCCCAGGCCCGCCAGATCATCGACCCACTGCTCCGCCCCGACCTGGTGACCCGCGACTCGGAAACCCGGTTCCTGTCCCTGGACTTCCCAGTCCCCTGCGGAAGTGCCCCTGAGGGCGAAGCCCTTGGCTCCGGCCCACGGATCGAGATCGAACCAGGCTGCGCCGAAGTGGGCGAGACTGTTCTCCTGCGCGGCAGCGGCCTGCCCGAGAACACGGATGTGGTCGTCCGCTGGCGCCTGTCCTCGGAAGGCACGTTGAGCCTGCAGCGCCTGACCACCGATGCCGAAGGCCACTTCGAACTCGAAGTCCAGGCCCGGGCCATCGCCACCACCCAGGAAGGCGTGGCTCCGCAAATCGAAGCCGAATACACCCTGCCTGGCGGCACGCTGCACCTGTCCCAGGCTTTCAAGGATGTGATCAACGAAATCTTCGTAACCTTCCTGATGGCCCTCCTGGCGACTACGATCGGCACGATCATCGCCGCCCCGATCAGTTTTGTTGCCTCCCAAAACATCACCAGGATAGGCTGCGTGGGATCAGGCGCCTATTACCTCTCGCGCTCCTTCCTGAACATCATCCGCTCCTTTGAGGTGCTGGTGGTGGCCTCCATCTTTGCCCTGATCGTCGGCTACGGCAAACCGTTTGCCGGCATCATCGCCATGGTCTTCGTCACCACCGCCTCGCTGGGCAAGATGTTCTCCGAATCGGTGGAGGGCATCGACCCGGGCTCGATCGAGGCTCTGACCGCCACCGGCGCCAACCGTTTCCAGGTGATCATGCACGGGGTCGTACCCCAGGTGATCCCCGATTTTCTCTCTTACATCATTTACCACTGGGACATCAATATCCGCATCTCCACCATTGTCGGCTTCGTCGGCGGCGGTGGGATCGGCTTCTACCTGTCCGAACGCCTGAAGTCCTTCGAATATGCCAAGGCCAGCACGGCGATCATCGTCATCGTGGTCATCGTCATGGCACTTGACTTCCTGAGTGCTGAAATCCGCAAGCGGCTGACCTAGGCGGCTGGTAAGAATTTGATGAGAGACCGAGCTGCCTTCCTGCCCGGTCTCTCGTTTTTGGTACAATTCCAGCCGTGTGGAAAACATTTTTCAAGGTGACCTTCAAAATCCTGTTCCTCCTTGCCCTCCTCGGGGTCCTGACCCTGCTCCTGCCGCGCCTGATCACCGGCCTGTACGCCCACAGCCGCACCTACACCCCCGACGAGGTCCCCGCCCGGCGGGTGGCGATCGTCTTCGGAGCCGGGTTGTGGCGCGATGGGTCCCCCACCCCGGTCCTGCGCGACCGCGTCGCCCGGGCCGCCGAACTATACTTCGCCGGCCGAGTGGAACGGCTGCTCTTCAGTGGCGACAACCGCTTCGCCGACTATAATGAACCGGCCGCGATGCGGGCCTACGCCCTTGAACTGGGCCTCCCCGATGAGGCGATCGTGCTCGACTACGCCGGCCGGCGCACCTACGACACCTGCTACCGGGCGCGTGAGATCTTTCAGGTCGACGAAGCGATCCTGATCACCCAGGCCTTCCACCTGCCGCGCGCCCTGTACATCTGCAACCAGCTCGGCCTGCCTTCCATCGGGGTCAACGCCGACCTGCGCACCTACCGGCAACGTTCCATGCTATACTGGAGCGGGCGCGAATTGCTCGCCACCCTGACCGCCCTGTGGGATGTGCATGTCAGCCGCCCCGTGCCGGTGTTGGGTGACCCGGAACCGATCTTTCCGTAAATCCCGTATGCTCTCTTGTGCCCACCGTGGAGACAGATGACCCGCGACGAAGCCCTTGCCATTGTCCATGAATATGTCAAGAACGAGAACCTGGTTCACCACATGCTGGCAGTCGAGGCGGCCATGCAGTTCTATGCCGAGTATTTCGGCGCTGACGTCGAGACCTGGCGCATCACCGGTCTGCTGCACGACTTCGACTGGGAGATCCACCCCGACATGGAGACCCACCCGCAGGCCGGCGCCCCGATCTTGCGCCAGCGCGGCGTCCCGGAGGAAATCGTCCGGGCAGTGCTCAGCCACGCCGAGCATACCGGGGTCCGGCGCGAGACGCTGATGGAAAAGGCCCTCTACGCCTGCGACGAGGTCACCGGCCTGATCACCGCCGTGGCCCTGGTCCGCCCGTCGCGCTCGCTCCTGGACCTCGAGCCGTCTTCGGTCAAGAAGAAGTGGAAGGACAGGGCATTCGCCGCCGGGGCCAATCGCGACGAGATCGCAGCCGGGGCGGCCGAGTTCGACATCGAGCTGTGGGAACACGTCGGCAACGTCATCCAGGCCATGCGCCGCATCGCCCCGGAACTGGGGTTGGTTGGGAACCTTGCCTGATCCCATCGAGGAGGCAACATGTTGAAAGGAAAAGGGTTTTTCACATTCATCCTCTCCGAGACCGAAGGCGGTGACCCGACAGCCATCGTCGCTGCGGCCCAGTTCGCCGGTCTGAGCCACGTGCTGGTCAAGATCGCCGACGGGGCCTACCCATTCGGCGTGAACCAGAACGGGAGCGATACCACCCTGCCCGTCGTGCAGGCCCTGCGGGCGGCCGGGATCGCCGTCGGGGGCTGGCACTACGTCTACGGGGATGACCCGATCGGGGAGGCTGCTATCGCCGTCCGCCGAGTGACCGAATTGGCGCTCGATAGTTACGTGATCGACGCCGAGGAGGAGTACAAGCGTCCCGGCAAGGCCTACGCCGCCCGCCGCTTCATGAACGAGATCCGCCCGGCGATCGACCGGCCGATCGTCCTGTGCTCCTACCGCTTCCCGAATTACCATCCCGAACTGCCCTGGTCCACTTTCCTGGAGCAATGCGACTACAACATGCCGCAGATGTACTGGGAGGCAGCCCACAACGCCGCCTGGCAGCTGCGCGAGAGCAAGCGCCAGTGTGACGCCCTGCCGAATGCCAGACCGTACCTGGCCACCGGTCCGGCCTACGGCGCTGGCGGCTGGGCGCCGACCGTCGAGGACATCCATGAGTTCCTCGACACCGCCCGGGCCCTCGACATCCCGGCGGTCAACTTCTTCCAGTGGGGTTACTGCCGCCGGCACTTGCCAGCCATCTGGAAAGCGATTTCCGACTACCCCTGGCCGGTCGCACCGCTGGTCTCCATCGAGCCGGAGCCGGATGGAGAGCCGGGGCTCCCTGCCATGAGCGCGACCGGGATTGCCTTACCCGACCCGTTCAGCAACAAGTACCTGGCAGCCTTGAACAGCCGCAGCGGGGCTGAGATGGCCGCCCTGTATGCCTCCACCGCCGTGCATGTGCGCGACGAAAAAGTCATCCGCAACACGACCAACATCCAGAACGATTACAAGATCTTCTTCCAGTCCCTGCCGACGGACAATTTCAGCCTGACCAAGGTCGAGGGCGGCGGGGACATCCGCTACATCAACTGGCGGACCGGGATCCGGGTCGGAAAGTCGGCGATCCTGCTGCGGAACGGCAAGATCATCCTCGACTTCCTGCAACTGATCTGACCACTCCAGGCCCGGTGCACCCCACCGGGCTTTTGATTGCGATCAATTGCAGGGCATCTGGCCGCCCTGTCTGGTAAAATGGGGGCTGTTCTCGAAATCATCCCCGGCCTCAAGGAGACCTCGATGTCCAAAACCAAGAAATCTGTCCGCTCCAACGCCTCAGCCCGCCGGATGCGTAAACCCTGGCCGCGCCTTGGCCAGATCGCCTTCGTGATCGCAGCAGCGCTGATGCTTTTCTTCCTGTTCTACGGGACCACCCCGACCATCGACAACTTCACCACCGGCTATATCGGGGTCTACATGCAAACCAACGCCGACGGCGCATTCGTACTCATTCCAGCGCCGGATGCCGGTGCCTCTACAGCCGGGGTGGAGCAGGGCGATATCCTTCTGGCCATCGACGGCATCCCGCTCGCGGACGAAGTCGAGGATCCGACCGAATTGCTGGCCGGTCACGTCGGCGATCCGGTGACCATCACCGTGCTCAAGGCCGATGGCCGCGAAGCGACCTACACGATCCCTCGTTCGCAGGAATATGCCGAGCAGCTGACCAGCGTCGGGCTGACCGCGGATGGCATGGCGCGCTATTTCGTGATCGTTTCGGGGATCCTCGGGCTGCTTTTCGCCGTTCTGGGGACGGTCGTGCTCTTCCGCCGGCCGACAGACTGGATGTTCGTCGCGGCCGGCTTCGTGCTGTTGCTCTTCCCCTACAGCCTGGGAGCCACATCCATGGCCGCCAAAGGCGCCGACCTGGCCGGGATCTCCTGGCTGTACTCGATCATCCGCACGATCGGCCTTTACCTGAGCGCCTATTTGCTGCTCGTCTATCCGACCGGCAAGGAGGAGCCGGACTGGGTCAACTGGATCGTGGTTCTGATGATCATCTGGACCGTGCCGTACTGCATTGCGCTGGAGGTCGAGGAATTCATCCCGGCCATTTGGATGAACGGCATCTGGGTGGCTTTCTTCCTGGTGGGATTGATCCTGCTGTTCGTCCGCTACCGCAACTTCGCCGACGACGAACGGCAGGCCGCCCGGCCGGCAATCGGCGCCACACTGGCGCTGATGGTCCTGCTGCTGGCTGCCTACCTGCTCAACCTGTTCCTGCCCGATGACATTTTCACTGGCGGCCAGTGGGCCTGGTACTACATGATCGCTGAAGCGGTCGTCGATGCCGCCCGGCTGGCGCTGGGCGTCACGCTGGTGCTGGCGCTGAGAAAGCTTGAATGAGAACGAGCGTCACCAGAGCACTTGCGCGGCAACTTCAGTTCGGCTATTTCCGCAAGAAGCACGAATTGCCCGGTCGGGGTCCATGACCCCGACCGTTTGATTCAACTGCCCCGCTGCACCGCGCGCCAGCGTTCCAACCGGCGCTGCTCGATGGTCGCGCCGGATGCCGCTCAGGACGGTTCGCGCTACTGCCTCGGCGGTCTGGCTCGAGAAAAAGGGCGGCCGAACCTGTCCGTCCGAAATGCTATTGGCTGGTTTTCCCGGGCGCCCCCTTCTTCCCCGATACGCCCTTTTTCTTCGCCGGTGTCTGCTTGCCTTTGACCACCAGGGCCACATACCGTTCCACCTCCCAGCCCTGGTTCAGGCTCAGCACGGCGTCGCCCGCTTTGACCGCCACAACCGTCTCGCCGCGCACCGCTGCCCGCTTGCGCAGCGGGGCGGCATCCAGGCGGGCCATCTTGGGCGCGGCCTTGAGCATGTGCAGGGTGACCATCGCGTTGGGCTTCCCGGCCGCCATGCCGGCCAGCTTCACCGCCCGTGGTAGTTCCCAGGCAATGACGCCCTTGCCGTAGCGGCCCTGGAGCGGGAAATCGTTGACTTCGACCCGCTTGGCCTTGCCGTCCGAACCGATCAGGAAGATCTCGCCCTTGACCGGCAGGACTTCCACCCCGACGACCTCGTCGCCGACCCCCAGCTTGATCCCGTTGACACCCGCCGCCACCAGACCCATCGGGCGAACCTCGTCCTCCTTGAAGCGGATCGCCATGCCCTGGGCTGTGGTCAGCAGAATCTCCTTCCTGCCGTCGGTCAGGGCGACCCAACCCAGGCTGTCACCCTCGTTGATATTGGCCAGGCGGAAGGTCTGGGCCGAAGGCCCAGGCAGTTCGCTGATCAGGCTCTTCTTGACCATTCCACCGCGCGTGACGGTCAGCACAAAGGTCTCCTCGGGGAGGCTGGCCCGCCTGGGCAGGACGAAGGCTGCCGTCAGCAGGTCGCCCTCGCGCAGCGGCGAGACTTTGTGGAACACTATCCCGTCGCTCAGCCGTTCGGCCTCCGGCACGGTGTGGACTGCCACCGCGGCCGTCGTGCCGCGCTCCGAGACCAGGTAGAGGGTATCGGTCGCTTTGGCATGGACCAGCAGGTGCGGCGCCTCGGAACCCGAAAGGCGCGGCGCCTTGTCCTCACGCGAGCGCGAGAGCAACCCACCGGCGGTCACCCCGACCCACCCCGCCTGCTCGGGCAGCAGTTCGGCGGCGGTCAGTGGAACGGCCTTCTTCTGCCGCCCGCCGCGCAGGCTGATGATCTGCGTCCGGCGGCGGTCGCCGTAGGCAGCCTTGACCTTGAGCAGGTCCTCGGCCGCAGCCAGGCGCATCTTCCTGGGCGATTTGAGCAGGACCTCCAGCTCCTTGATCAACGCCTGGGTCTCCCTGTACTCGGTCTCGATCTTCTTGCGCTCCAAGGCCGCCAGGCGGCGCAGTTGCATCTCCAGGATGGCATTGGCCTGGATCTCGGTTAATTTGTAACGCTTCATCAGGCGGGTCCGGGCAGTCTCGACATCCGGGGAGTTGCGGATCAGGGCAATGATCTCATCCAGATGCTTGAGGGCCACCATCAGGCCCTCCAGAATGTGGGCCCGGGCCCGGGCCCTCTCCAATTCGTAGGCGGCCCTCCGGCGGATGACCTCCAGGCGGTGGTCCAGGTAGACCCGCAGGGCCTGTTTGAGATTGAGCAGGCGCGGCTCGCCGTCGACCAGGGCCAGCAGGTTGATGCCGAAGGTCGACTGCATGGGGGTGCGCCGGTACAGGCTGGCCAGGACCTTCTCGGGTTCGACATTCTTGGTCAATTCGATGACGATCCGCAGCCCCTGGCGGTCAGATTCATCGCGCAGATCAGTGATCCCCTCGAGCGCACCCTCCCGAACCAGGCCGGCGATCCGTTCGATCAGCGATGACTTGTTCACCTGGTAGGGCAGCTCGGTGACCACGATCCGATTCTTGCCACGCTCCATTTCCTCGATGTGGGCCTTGGCCTGGATGGTCACCCGCCCGCGGCCCTTGCCATAAGCCGCCTGGATCCCCTCCTCATCTTTCTGTTCGATGATGATCCCCCCGGTGGGGAAGTCAGGCCCCTGAACATAGGCCATCAGATCGGCCACGTTGATGTCGTCAAGTTTCTCCCATTGATCAAGCATGAAGACCAGGGCGTCGATCACCTCGGACAGATTATGCGGCGGGATGTTGGTGGCCATGCCGACGGCGATGCCGGTGCTCCCGTTGACCAGCATGTTGGGAATGGCTGCCGGAAGGACGGTCGGCTCGTTAAGCGTGCCGTCGAAGTTGTCGACGAAGTCGACCGTGTCCTTGCCGATGTCGACCAGCATATCGATGGCCGGAGAGGTCAGGCGGGCCTCAGTGTAGCGCATGGCCGCCGGCGGGTCGCCGTCGATCGAGCCGAAGTTGCCCTGGCCATTGACCAGCAGGGTACGCATCGAGAAATCCTGGGCCATGCGGGCCATGGCGTCGTAGACCGCCTGGTCGCCGTGGGGATGGTACTTACCCAACACTTCACCGACGATGCGGGCTGACTTCTTGAAGGGGCTGTCGGAGCGCAAGCCCATGTCGTACATGGCGTATAGGATCCGACGCTGAACCGGCTTGAGGCCGTCGCGGGCATCGGGCAGGGCCCGGGCGACGATCACGCTCATGGCGTAATCAAGGTAGGCCTGCTGCATTTCCTGGTCGATGTCGATCTTGCGAACGAGGCCGAGTTCCATAGATTTCTCCTTGTCCACGAAGGAACCCAAGGTCACGGGGATGCAGATGGTCAGGCAGGTTCATGCCCGCCTCCCCCCGTTTCCTCCCCGGGATGTGTGTCTGCGTGGCAGTTTCGCTATTATGTTCTAAGTTGATATCTTACGGGGAAAGGGGGTTTACGTCAAGGATAAAACCTGGGGCGGCCCGCAGGCCGCCCCGAATAAGGATCTTCCGCATCTAAGGCGCTGACGTTGGACAGCTGACCGGGGTTGGGCCGCCGCCGTAGGGAGTCGGGCAGCCGCTGCCCGCAGGCGGAGCATAATCCCCGGGGTCACAACTGACCGGGGTCGGACCGCCGCCGACCGGCGTGGGGCAGCCGCTGCCCGCAGGCGGAGCATAATCCCCGGGGTCACAGCTGACCGGGGTCGGACCGCCGCCGACCGGCGTGGGGCAGCCGCTGCCTGCGGGCGGAGCATAATCCCCGGGGTCACAGCTGACCGGGGTCGGACCGCCGCCGACCGGCGTGGGACAGCCGCTGCCTGCGGGCGGAGCATACTCCCCGGGGTCACAGCTGGCCGGGGTCGGACCGCCGCCGACCGGCGTGGGGCAGCCGCTG
>JAFGSI010000042.1 GCA_016934715.1 Anaerolineales bacterium | reverse complement strand
GACCTGGTCGGGATCGTCGTCAACCGCAATACCATCCCCGGCGATAAAGATTCGCGCGACCCGTCGGGCATCCGCCTGGGCAGCCCCTGGATCACCCAGCGCGGCTTCGACGAGGCCCGATCCATCGCCCTGGCTGACATCATTGCCGACGTGCTGCTGGCCTGCGCCCCGCATGCCGTCGACACCCCCCGCAAGGGCCGCGGTCGGCGCGCCAAGCTGGACTTCAACGTCCTCGAACAGGCCAAGCTCAAGGTGCGGGCCATGGCCGCCGCCGCCGGGATCGACTTCGAACCGGACAGCCACGGCTATCCCCATTTCTATTACCTGGATGACGATCATGCGAGCGGGGTCTTCGACCTGAAGGGGCCGCGCGTCCGCCAGATGCTCGACTACGCCCTGTGCGCCGATCTCTCCAGCCTGGCGCCGGGTGCCGGATCCCCCTTCTGCCTGCATACCCCCGGCGGGACCATCCAGGGCCGCCTGACCTGCCAGGCCTGGGATGCCTACCAGCTGACCCTGCCGGCCGACCAGGCTGCCCTGGCCGCCGCCTGGCTGCGCGACCTGTCCGACGGCTACGTCTCGTTCAACCTGGACGGCCAGCCCGACCATACCCCGCGCCGCATCCCCGGGCCGGTGGTGGTGTCGCCGGCGACCGCGGCCAGCGGCGCAAAGACCAGGAAGGGCGCGGACGAGTGCCAGGAATGTCCCGACTGCTGCCCCGAGAAACCCTGGTTCATCGGCTCCGAGAAGGGCTCCGGGAAGGCCCTGCCTGAATTCCAATGGGAAGAGAAAGCAGGCGAGCTGCGCCGCACTCCCCTGTACGATGTCCACAAGGAGATGGGCGCCAAGCTGGTGCCCTTCGCCGGCTGGGAGATGCCGGTCTGGTACTCGTCGGTGCTCGAGGAGCACCTGGCAACCCGCCAGGCGGCCGGCCTGTTCGATGTCGCCCACATGGGCGTCTACCATGTCGAGGGGCCCGAGGCAGCCTCGTTCCTCGACGCGGTCTGCGCCAATGACGTCGGCGGGCTGAATCCCGGCGAGTCGCTCTACACCCACTTCCTGACCCCCGCCGCCGAGGTCATCGACGATACCCTGGTCTACCGGCGCGACTGGGACAAGATCCTGGTGGTGGTCAATGCCTCCAACGACGACAAGGACCGCACCTGGCTGGAAGCGGTGCGCGATGGCAAGGTCAAGATCGACAACGACCGTCCCTGGGCCCGGACCTACGGCTACAACGCCGTGATCCGCAACCTGCGCGACCCCCAGGCTGGCGACGACATGCGGGTCGACATCGCCCTGCAGGGACCCAGGAGCCGCGAGATCCTGCTGGCGATGGGCGTCGGCGCCAAGGCCCGTCGCGACATCCTGGCCCTCAAGCGCACCGAGCTGTGCGACGCCAAGATCGGCGGCTTTGACCTGATCGTCTCGCGCACCGGCTACACCGGCGAAAAGATGGCCTTCGAGCTGTTCGTCCACCCCGAGCGGGCGGTCGACTTCTGGCACGCGGTGATCAAGGCCGGCGAAAAGTACGGCCTCAAGCCGATCGGGCTGGGGGCGCGCGACTCGCTGCGCACCGAGGCCGGGCTGCCGCTCTACGGTCACGAGATGGGCCTGGGATCCGGCCAGGCCGGGCACCCCGACCTGGGGGTGGGCGAGGCCGGCTTCGGCTCATACGTCAAGCTCTACAAGCCCTGGTTCATCGGCCGGGAGGCCTTCGCCGCCCGGGAAGCTGAACGCAAGGGGGTCGTGGTGCGCTTCCGCTTCCCCGAGAAGGGCGTGCGGATGGCCCACAACGGCGACCCGCTGCTCGACAAGCGCGGCCGGGTCATCGGCTGGGTGACCAGCTGTGCCGCCGACATGGACGGCACCCTGACCGGCCAGGCCTACGTCGAGACCCGCTACGCCGCCGAGGGGACGACGATCTTCGTCTTCCAGTCGGCGCCGGACAAGTCCGGCCCGGCCCCGGCGGCGATGAAACTCGGCGACAAGGGCCTGGTCCCGACCGAGGCAACGGTGGTCAGCCGGTTCCCGAAGCTGTAGGAAGCGGGCCGCATCACGGAATCGCCCCCTGCGGGAGCCTTCGGCGGATCCAGCCGACGGTCATCCCGGGGGACGGCGTGATCCAGGTCTGTCCTCCGCAGGTCCTTGATCCTGTATACGATCATCCTCCAGAACGCCCGGCATTCCCAAAAGGAGAAAGGTTCCATGACTGATACCATCTCATACATCACGATCATCATCATTGCCCTGTCGTTGTGCTGCGGTCTCCTCATCACCGTCGCGGCGATCACCGTCCCGATCCTCCTGATCAGCAAGAAGCGCAAGCAGGCCGAGGAACTGGTCGCCAGGGGCAGCCAGGGCGAGGCCACGATCCTGTCGCTGACCGACACCGGCATGCGCGTCAACGACGACCCGCGCGTGACCCTGGAGCTGGAGATCAACATGCCGATGTACCCGCCCTACCAGGTGAGCAAGACCCTGGTGGTCCCGCTGATCCGCCTGGCGCAGATCCAGGTCGGGGCGGTGGTGCCGGTGATGGTCGACATGTCCGATCCCACCAACCCCGACAAGGTCGGCCTGCTGCTCCGATAGAGGCGCCCGGCGTGCGCCTTTCCGTCCCGCTCTTCCTGCTCGGCCTGGTCCTGCTGGCCGGCTGCGGGAGTCTCACTCCGACCGCCGCCCCGGCTCCGCTGCCCATCCCCATCGACGACTTCGAGGCCCCTGCCACGGACTGGCAGGCGGGAGTTGAACCGCAGTTCACCGACAGCAGCGCAACCGGGGTTGCCCTGACCGGGACCGGTGCCACCCAGGGTGTCCAGGCGCTTGAACTGGCCTTCAGCCTGGACGATCGTCCCAAGGCGATCTTCTACCTCGACGCCCAGCTCGACCTCAGCCAGGCCCAATTCCTGCTGTTCGACCTGTATCACCGTGGGGCCGTCAGCGGGGTCGGAATCGCTGTCACCACCGGCCCAGACTCGGTCTGGGTTGAGTCGGCCACCCTGCCGATCACGGCCGGAGCGCCGGTCAGGCTATCCTTCGACCTCACCGCCGCGACCTACAAGGCCGCGGCCACCAACTGGGAATTCTGGGCCACGATCACCGATCTGGACGCCGTCACCCGCCTGGCGATCATCATCGTCCCGGCCGGGGACGGGACCGCCAGTCTCGACAACCTGCGCCTGAGCGCAGCGCCCTGAAAGGGGACACCCTCTGGAAAAACCCCTCCCGGGAAGCACGCCAGGAGGGGTCTGGAGTCCTCTATGATTTTCATGCCAAGGTTCACACAACTCCTGCTTCTGGTCCTCCTGCTGACAGCCTGGGGCCGCTGCTGGGTGACGGGCCGTTGGCCTTCTACATCCACCCAGACGACAGTCGCGACGAGCTCCGCTACCAGGCGGGCGAATTGTTCTTCATCGACCAAAGGATGGTCGCAGTCCCGCAACCGTACCGCCGCACCCACCCTGAACCCCCGGTCGCCGTGCTGACCAACGAACTGACCAGCAGCGCCGGGGAATTGGTGGCGATCGCCCTGCGCGCCCGGCCCAACACGTGCAGCTTCGGCCAGCGGACCAACGGCCTGGCCACCGCGCCGCAGGGATTCGTCCTGTCCGACAACGCGGTCATCGCCGTCACGGCATCCTATTTTGCCGACCGGGAAGGTCAGATCTACCCCGACGGCGTGGTACCCGGGCAGGTCATCCTGCGTCGCGGTGACCCGCTCCTGCGCGACCTGGACGTCCCCCAGGAAACCCTCGACTGGCTGCTCGCCCAGACGGCCTGTGCCGGGCCGTGAGGCCGCAAGCCAAAGCGGGATGGCCCCGACCGCATCCCCCTCATCGCCGTTTGTTAGCCAGCCGATAGGTTGCTTTGCGCACTTGCGGGTATCATAGCGGTGATGATGAACACCTCCAACGCAACCCAAACGGTCGCCCGCAGGCGCCGCCTGCAGATCCGCCCGCAGACCCCTGGCGAGGAGATCGCCAACAGCACCAGCCACGGCCTGGGACTGCTGCTGGCCGTCGTCGGGACGCCGTTCCTGATCGTGCAGGCCGTCCGCCAGGGCAGCCCCTGGACGATCGTCGGGGCGGGCATCTTCTCCTTCGCCATGCTGCTGCTCTACCTGGCGTCGACGCTCTACCACGCCGCCCGCCAGCCGGCTCGCAAGCGCATCTTCCAGCTGCTCGATCACCTGGCGATCTACATCCTGATCGCCGGGACCTACACACCCTTCACCCTGGGATTGATGCGCGGTCCCGTCGGCTGGACGATCTTCGGGTTGATCTGGGGGCTGGCCCTGGTGGGGATCACCCTCAAGACGATCGGGGGCCCGAAGCGCCTGCCGGTGCTGTCGACCATCCTGTACCTGGGGATGGGCTGGCTGGCCGTGCTGGCGGTCCGCCCGCTGCTGGCGACCATGCCGCCGGCAGGTTTCTGGTGGCTGCTGGCCGGCGGGGTGGCCTATTCGGCCGGCATCGCTGCCTTCGCCGCCACCCACCTGCGCTACAGCCACTTCGTCTGGCACCTGTTCGTGCTGGCCGGGACGATCTGCCACTACGTCGCCGTGCTGCGCTACGCCGGCTGAGGGCCCCTCCTGGGAGGGGGGCAAAACCGTCCCGCAGGATGCCCCCGCCGGGCAACGCCCTCGGCTGGAATGCGTATATAATTACGTGCGCTCATTCTCAACAAGGAGGAAAAGTATGAAATCAAAAATCGTGAACATCTTCTGGGGGATCATCCTGATCGCCCTCGGCGGGCTGTGGCTGGCCGGCCGGCTGGAACTGATCGCGTTTGAGCTCTTCTCGGAGCAGATCTGGATCGTCCTCTTCGGCGTTGCCAGCGCAGCGTTCCTGCTCAGTTACTTCCTGAGCGGGGTGAAGAACTGGGGCTGGCTCTTCCCGGCCCTGATCAGCGCCGCCCTGGCCCTGACGATCTGGATGGCGATCAACGATCTCGGCGGCGCCTTCATGGGCGTGCCGGTCCTGGCCGCCGTGGCCCTGCCGTTCTACGTCGGCTACGCTGTCGAGCGGCGCAACTGGGGCCTGCTCATTCCGGCCTTCATCCTGACCGTCGTGGCCCTGATCACCGGCCTGGCCGATGTCGTTGAGGGCGAATGGATCGGGGCCCTGGTGCTGTTCGCCATCGGCCTGCCCTTCCTGGTGGTCTACCTGCGCAACCGCAAGCAAAAGTGGGCCCTCATCCCGGCCTGGGCCATGATCGCCCTGAGCGCGGTCGTCCTGCTGTCCGGATTCGCCAGGGGCGAATGGATCGGGGCCCTGGTGCTGTACGCCATCGGCCTGCCCTTCCTGGTCATCTACCTGTTCGACCGGCGCAACAAGTGGGCCCTGATCCCGGCCGGGGTTCTGGCCGTGATCGGCACCATCCCGCTGCTGGCCGGCCTGCTCGGCGACGAGGTCGTCGCCCCGGCGATCATGTTCCTGTTCGCGGCGCCCTTCTTCGTGCTCTATTTCTGGTCGAAGGACCACTGGTGGGCCCTGATCCCGGCAGGCGTCTTCGCCTCGATCGGCGTGGTCGTGATCCTGGCCGAAGCCGGACTGACCCCCTTCCAGGTTACCGAAGGCTCCGATCCCTTCCTGACCGGGATCCTGTTCCTGGGCTTCGGCCTGACCTTCGGCGCCCTGTGGCTGCGGCGCAAGACCCAGCCCACCGAGTGGGCCATGTATCCGGCCGTAGGCCTGCTGGCCGCCGCCGTGCTGGCGGTCATCTTCGGGACCCTCTTCCTGGACTACTGGCCGGCCGCCGTGCTGATCGTGATCGGCGTGATGCTGATCCTGGGCAGCTTCCGCAGGAAGAAGCCCGAAGAGCAGGCCTGAGGTCCAGGTCGAAACACTGCGCAAGCCATCGCTCTCCCCTGTTGTGTGACGGGGGAGAGCGTTCTATTGCGCGCGCCTGCAGACGTTAAGCCCGACGCTCCGGAGTCACCTGCAGGCGGGCCAGCGAGACTCATGCCAGAGCCCAGGCAGGCGCAGGACCTTCGCTGAACCGGGCAGCAGGCAGTCGGTGCAGGCCGATGGGCGCAACCAATAGCCTGGTGCAGGCGACTTCCCGGCGTTCAGCGCGCTTTGCTGGTGACACCGGTCCATTCTTTGAACCAGTCCAGTTGTTCATCAAAGTAATCGTCATTGATCCAACTGGTTCCAATCTGGGGCGACCAGTACTGAAGCGTGAGTCCCATGAGTTCCAGGTGACGTAGAGGCAAACACAGTTGGGCTGCCGCAAGTTCATTCCGGCTCAGAGAGCGCTCCGTGGCATACCCTTCCACGAACGCTTCCCAGAATCTGTCTTTCGCCCGCCGGGTCTTTTCGCTCAGGTCCAGCCAATCGTAACTCACGTGGTACACACCAATGTCGATCGCTCTCCAGCCGTACCCGAAACTGTCAAAGTCAAACAGGGTGAGCCGACCATCTTTGTCAAAGCGTGCGTTCCCGGTGTGGAGATCCCCATGACACAGACCATATTCCGGGCTTTCCTTCGTTACCAGTGTTCGCAACTCGGCCACCAATTCGCTCCCCAAGGCCCTCAGATATTCCCAGTCCCTTTTCCGATGCTCAAGGTACGGCCGGATGCGGGTTAACGGCTCCTCAACCAGGTACTTTTCGTTGAGATGCCTTCGATCATACTTTTTGGCCGTGTTGTCTGAAAAGGTATGAATGCGGCCAGCCAATCGTCCAAAACTGCGGCTGTGCTCAAGATTGACCTCTCGAGGCTCATCGCCTTCTATGGCCTCGAACAACACTGCATACCGTATCCCTTCAGGCGCGTCGATCGCATTCAGATATGCTGCGTCGTTGTTCGCCACTGGAACTGCGACAGGAATATCGTGGTCGAGCAGGTCATTCAAGAAATCGACTTCCGACGCGATGGCGCGCATTTCGTGCCGGTTGTGCAGGTAGATTTTCAGGATGTAGGCCGCATCGTGCGTATCCACGCGATACACATCGCTCATGCTCCCCCTGAGAAACCTGCACTGAACGGGCTCGCTCAGGGAATAGCGAGAGAGAACCCATTCGGCCAGGGCGTTCTGATTCAAAATCGAATGCTGCACAGGAAAATGGTCCGTTTTCACTTCATCACCTGCTCGGGGTGGGCCTGACCAATAGGACTGGCGTTGCGATCCCCGGCCATCGTGGTAGGACTGCCAGTTGCCCAACAACAGCCCCCGCACAGATCCCGGTGTGTGGATTTTCACACCGGGATCTTCAGAAGGTCTTGCTTCCACAGAGCTTTCGGGTCATGGTGGCTGCCCTGCGCATCCTATTATAATGCCCGGGGGGCCTGATGATAATCGGTTTCACGATTCCAGATTCCCACCCGCCCAAACTGATTCCGTAGAAAGCCTGCCGCCAGCCCGAAAACAGGTGAGGGCATCGGAAGAAAACCCCCTCCTGCGCTCGAGCATAGTATATAATCCATGGAGTCGGCGACCAGCATCTCACCCCCTGGCAGCCTCCGCGAATCGAGAACCAGCATGCCCCGTCCCCTGACCTTCACCCTGACCGATACCCCCGATCCAGCCAACCTGCAGGTCGTCCGCGACGGGCTGAACAGTTTCAATGCCAGTCACGGAGTTGCCGACGACTGGGTCCAATTGTGCATCTTCGTGCACGCGGGCAACGGCCGGGTGGTCGCCGGGTTGACCGGCGGCACATACTGGCGCTGGCTGTACGTGGCCCGCCTGTGGGTCGACGATAGCCTGCGTGGCCAGGGTTACGGCAGCCGGCTGATGGCCCGGGCGGAAGAAGAGGCCATCCGGCGCGGCTGCCTGTACGCATATCTCGACACCGAAGACTTCCAGGCCCTGGCCTTCTATGAGAAGCTCGGCTACGCCATCTTTGGCGAACTGCCCGACTGCCCGCCCGGGCACGTGCGCTATTTCGTCAGGAAGACCCTCCCGGCACCCTGATCCCTGGAAACCTGGCTTTTCCGCCGGGTATAATCGTCACACACCATTCCTGAGGTTGCGCCCATGTTCGACCTGTCCAACTGCCGCTTCGCCTTCCTCGACCTGGAAACGACCGGTCTTTCGCCCTGGTTCGGCGACCGCGTCTGCAAGGTGGCCATCGTCCTGACCGAGGGCAAGCGCATCAAGGCCACCTACCAGAAGCTGGTCAACCCAGGCTGCCCGCTCTCACCGGCTGCAGCCAGCACCAACCATCTGAGCGACGCCGAGTTGCAGCAGGAACCTCCCTTCGACTCCCTGGCTGTGGAGATCGAGGACCTGCTCGAGGAAGCCGTGGTCGTGGCCCACAATGCCCGGTTCGACCTGCAGTTCCTCGATTCCGAGTTCCACCGCCTGGGCCGCCAGGTCCAGTTCCCCAACCTGATCGATACGCTGCTCGTCGCCCGCCAGTACTTCGACCTGCCATCCTATACGCTGCCGACGCTGATGGAGGCCTTCCACCTGCAGCCTGCCGAGAGCCACCAGGCCCTGGCCGATGCATTGACGGTCAAGGCCCTGTTCTTCGAAATGATGGACACCCTGCGCTCGGCCGGCACGAACCTTGACGACGTGATCGGCCTGTACAATTCGCCGATCTGGCCGGACGAGGGCATCCAGCTGCCGATCGAACTGGGCGAGGCAGTCTACAGCGGCAAGCGCCTGCTGATCACCTACATCGACGGCGATGGCCAGCAGACCGAGCGCTGGATCACCCCCTCCCAGGTGCTCGGCCTGGCCGATTACATCTACCTGCAGGCGTTCTGCCACCTGCGGGAGGCAAATCGTAATTTTCGTCTTGACCGAATCCTGTCGCTGCAGGTGGAGGCCTGATCATGGATATCAGCATGTCCCTACCCTTCCCGGACCGGGAGGCCTGGCGCCGCTGGCTGGAGGAAAACCACGCCGCCGCCGAAGAACTCTGGGTGACCTTCTATAAGAAGCACTCCGGCCGGGCCAGCGTCCGGTACGAGGAGGCAGTCGAGGAGGCCCTGTGTTTCGGCTGGATCGACGGCCTCGTCAAGCGCCTCGACGACGAGAGTTACGCGCAGCGCTTCACCCCCCGCCGGGCGGGCAGCAACTGGTCGGAGGTCAACAAATTTCGCGCCGCCCGGATGATCCGCCTGGGAAAGATGACCCCGGCCGGGATGGCGCTGATCTCCTTCGACCCCGACCAGATCGACACGGACGATGCCGCTCCCCGGGGGCGACCCGCTCCGCAGGTCCCGGCGGAAATCTGGGAGGCGCTGCAGGCCAACCAGAAGGCCTGGCAGGCTTTCCAGGCGCTGCCCCCTTCCCACCAGCGCCAGTACCTGGGCTGGGTGATGGATGCCAAGAAGGATGAAACCCGCCAGCGGCGGATCGAAAAAGCCATCGCCCGCCTGCTGGCGGGCCACAAGACCCCGCTTGATTTCTCGAAAAACCATTCCCCGGAATGAGGAGTTCCAGACCCAGATGCGGACCACCTTTCCCGTCACCGTCCACCTGCTTTTCTTCCGCGAGGGCAAGGTTTTGCTGGCGCGCCGCCACAACACCGGCTACATGGACGGACATTACTCCGTCCCGGCCGGGCACCTTGATGGCGGCGAGACCGTCACCCAGGCCGCCCTGCGCGAGGCGCGCGAGGAGATCGGCCTGGATCTCGACCCGGCCGAGGTCCGTTTCGCCTGCGTCCTGCATCGATTCGAGGACGAGGAGCGAATCGACTTCTTCGTGCGCGTCACCCGCTGGAGCGGTGAGCCGCTTAATGCCGAGCCGGAGAAATGCGACGACCTGCGCTGGTTCCGGCTCAGCACCCTGCCCGAGGACATCATCCCCTACGTGCATCAGGGCATCACCAACAGCCTGACCGAGGTCCCCTTCGGGGAGTTCGGCTGGGAGGCGTGATCTCTCGCTGAAAACCAGGTGCCTGAGACCACAGAGACCGCCATGGACGGCGGTCTCCTTCTTACCGGATGTGGATGGGGACGCGCCGCTCAGACGCCCAGCAGCTTTTCCAGGGTGTCCAGCTGTTCGGTCTCCCCCATCACCACCAGGCGGTCGTTGCGTTCCAGGCGGGTGTTGCCGTGCGGGATGATGATCTGGTCGCCGCGCTGGATCGACACGACCAGCACGCCCTCCGGCCAGCGAACGGTACGCAAGTCCCGGCCAGCATACGCCGGGCCGTGAAGGGGGAACTCGCGCACATCGCGCATGTCGTCGGAGGAGGTCAGCAACTCGAACATGGCCGGGTTGCGGGCCAGCAGGGAGACGATCTTGCTCTGGTAGATATTCGGCATGAAGACCCGCACTCCCAGGTCGCGGAAGCGGGCCAGGTTCCCGGGCTGGTTGACCAGGGCAATCACCGCTTCCTGGCCAGCCGCATGACTGTTGCGAGAGGCCAGGTAATTCAACTCGTCGTTCAGGCTGAAGGCCAGGAAGGTCTGCACTCCGGCACACGGATGCTCGGCCGGGAGGGACAACGCCTCCCCGGCGTATACGGCTTCAAAACCGTCTGCCGACACCTGCTCCGCCTCCCGCTCATCCCGGACCAGGAAGCAGGTCCGGTCGCCATGCGCCCGCAGCTCCCGGGCGATCGCCTGGGCGGAGGGATTGTCCCAGCCGAAGACCAGGCGCATCCGTCTGCTGTCAGCCCGGGTCGGAGGATGGATGAATCCGAAGAGCAGCGGCATGGTCAGCACGGTGATGACCGCGAACAGGATCACTGCCGTGCTGGCAGCCGAAGAGATCAGGCCCAACCGCAGCCCGATCACGGCGACCGCTACTTCGAGCGACAGGTGGGTATTGAGCAGGAAGCCGGCTGCCAGCGTCTCGCGCCAGCCCATCCTGGGACGCATCAACAGCGCCGGGACCAGCTTGACGACCAGTGAAATGGCAAAGATGACCGGGATGAAGAGCAACGTTTCTGGCGTGGCGAACAGAGCGGCCAGGTCAAGTGTGGCCCCGGTGACAATAAAGAACACCGGGATAAAGAAACCAAAGCCGAAGGCTTCCAATTTTTCGACCAGCTCCTCGTCCGCCTGGGTCTTGAAGAGCGAAATGATCATCCCGGCCAGGAAGGCACCCAGGATGAGTTCGGCGCCGAGCGACTCGACCAAGACAACGAAGCCCAGCAGGATCGCCAGCGCCCCGCGGATCTTCAGCTGCACCGTGGTATGCGATAGTTCATCCATCAACCGCCGGACGGCATCGAGACGGACGAAGCGCGCCCCCACCCGGGCGACGAAGCCGAAGACCAGGAAGATCAGCACCAGGGCCAGGATGTCCAGGCTCAGGCCGCTCTCCTGGAAAATGATGAAGACCGTCAGCAGGAGCACAGTGGCAAAGTCGGCCAGCAAGGCGACCAGGAAGACCAGCTGCCCACCACGGGTCTGGAGCATGCCGCGCTCCTTGAGGATCGGCAGCAGCACGCCCAGCGAGGTGGCGCTCAGAATGAAAGCCAGCAGGTGCGGATTTCCCTCCAGCCCGCTGCGGGCGAGCAGGAATCCACCGCCTTCCCCCAGGGCCAGGGTCAGCAGGTAAATGAGTCCAGCCAGCAAAGGCAGCGAAAGGGACCGTTTCCGCTCCCCGTTCCTGGAGCCCGGGCTGAACAAACGGCTCAGGTCGATCTCCAGGCCAGCCAGGAACATGAGGAAGGCCAGCCCGATATCGGAGAAGAGCGACAACAAAGAGCCTTCTTCGAGATGCAACCAGCCCAACCGGGCCAGCAGGATCCCGGCCAGGATCTCCCCCACCACCACCGGGACGCGGCGGAAGCGGGCCAGGGCCACCGGCACCAGGAAAGCCAGAGCCAAGATCAGCAAGAGTTCGATAAAATGATCGTGCATAAAGCAGTCCCTCCCAAAAATGGATCCTTCTTGGACGGAAATCGCCCGCCAGTCACCCAAAACCTGACAGGTGTCATGCCATTGTAAGGTAATTTCTCGTTGTCAAGAAAACCAAAACACTGTAAGATAAAGGTGCCATGAATCAGATGCGCGGCCTATTCTTCTTAGGCATCCTGTTGCCCTCAGACGAGGCGAAACCAGCCTGACAGGTGAACCATACCTGCCAGGTTTTTTTATCTGTCTAGGCAACAAGAATCTCACCAAAAGGAGTACGAATGCAAACACCCTGGGAATATCGCTACGCGAACCGCACCAAACGCATGGGCAGTTCCGTCATCCGCGAGCTTCTCAAACTCACCGAACAGCCGGACATCATCTCCTTCGCCGGCGGACTGCCTGCCCCGGAGGTCTTTCCGGTCCAACAGTTCCAGGAGGCCTGCAACATCGTCCTGCAGACCATCGGCGCGCAGGCCCTGCAGTACAGCACCACCGAGGGCCTCTTCCCGCTGCGCGAGATGATCGCCCGTCACACCGGCCGCTACAGCGTCACCGTCGACCCGGACAACATCCTGATCACCTCCGGCTCGCAGCAGGCGCTGGACTTCATCGGCCGGGTGTTCATCAACCAGGGGGACCACATCGTGGTCGAGTCGCCCACCTACCTGGGAGCCCTGCAGGCCTGGAATGCCTACGGCGCCCAGTACATCTCCGTCCGGTCGGATGAGCACGGCATGATCGTCGACGAACTGGAGACCGCGCTGCGCATCGGGCCGAAGTTTATCTACGTGCTGCCCAACTTCCAGAACCCGACCGGCACGACCCTCAGCCTGGACCGGCGCCACCAGCTGGTCGAGCTGGCTGACCGCTATGGCGTGCCGATCATCGAAGACGATCCCTACGGACAGCTGCGTTATGAGGGCGAGCACCTGCCATCGGTGGTCATGATCGACAGCCAGCATCAGAGCGATAACGGCCACACCTACAGTGGCAATGTCATCTACATGAGCACCTTCTCGAAACTGCTCGCCCCCGGCCTGCGCCTGGCCTGGGTGATCGCCCCGCAGGAGGTCATTCGCAAGCTGGTCCAGGCCAAGCAGGCCGCCGACCTGCACACCTCGACCTTCAACCAGGCAGTGGCCTTCGAGGTCAGCAAGAACGGCTTCCTCGACGAGCATGTCAAGTTCATCTGCCAGGTCTACAAGGAACGCCGCGATGTGATGCTCGAGACGATGGAAGAGGTCTTCCCGACGGAGGTACGCTGGACGCGACCCGATGGCGGCATGTTCCTGTGGGGCATTCTGCCCGAGTGGATGGACGCGGCGGAGGCGCTCAAGACGGCGATCGAACGCAAGGTGGCCTTCGTCCCAGGTCGGGCCTTCCACCCCACCGGCGGAGGGGACAACACCATGCGGATCAATTTCTCGTTCTCCAATCCCAACGACATCCGCGAGGGCATCACCCGGCTGGGGATCCTGTTCAAGGAGCTGGTAGCCAAGCACAAATAAAAACAGAACAGGCCAGATGGCAGTCCGGCCTGCGGAACCTCCCGCCGATCTTGAACCTGCGGGAGGTTTTCTTATACCAATCCCACCAAAGAGGGCACTTCCCCGATCGTGGTGATGACCGGGCAGCCGGCATCCGGGAAGAGGCCGCGCGGGTCGATCAAGACCGGCTGCAGCCCGGCAAGCCGCGCCCCGACCACGTCGGCGTAATAATTATCTCCCACGTAGACCGTCTCGGCGGGGATCGTCCCGGCACGATCGAGGGCATGGGCGAAGATCGCCGGGTCGGGCTTCCAGGCACCGACCTCTCCGCTGATGAGCGTGAATTCGAAATACCCGGCCAGGCCGAGGGTCTCCATCAGTCCGTCAATACTGCTCGAACGGTTGGACACCAGGCCGACCACACAGCCGGCCTCCCGCAGGGAAGCCAGCGCCGGGCGGACATCTTCGGGGACGTGATCGCGGGGGTTGAAGTTGGTTTGCATGTGGCGGTCGAGGTCGGCAGCCCGGGCGGCTGCCGTGGCCTCATCCAGGCCGAAGGCCAGAATCCGGCGGCGGTAGAAATTGACCCACAGGCCGCGCTCGTCGTCTTCGAAGGCCTGCAGGTCAGCCAGCAGGTCGTCCGACTGGGCCCAGTAGGCGTAATCCCAGCGGATGGCGCGCAGACGATTCTCGGGCGTGTCGGCGACCAGTCCCAGTCCGGCGATGTAATCGTTGAGGGTATCGCTCCACGAGGGCACGCTGTAGCGCAGGGTGCCATCCAGATCGAAGAGCACGGCGCGGGCTTGCATCAACCCCCGATCTCGCTCATCACGCGGTTCATCGGGATCTCGCCCTCGGCCAGGCCGTGCCCCCAGGGCTTGTCCCAGACCGCCTGCAAGATCAGCGCCCGCAGGTCGTCCAGTGAGGCGCCGGCCCGCAGCGGGGTGAGCAGGTCGAGCTCGTGCTCGCGCAGCAAGCAGGTGCGCAGGACGCCATCGGCGGTCAGGCGGGCGCGCGTACAGGAGGCGCAGAACGGGGCACTGACCGACGAGATGAAGCCCAGGTCGCCGCGCCCCCCAGGGATGTGGAAGACGCGCGCCTCTCCATCCAGCTGGCCGTCATTGGCCACCTCCAGCGGACCGAAAGCCTGCTCGATGCGCTCCTGGATCTCCGCCGCCCGGACCACCCCGCCGGTCTGCAGATCGGTGGCACCGGCGAAGGGCATCATTTCGATGAAGCGCACCTGCCAGGGGTTGTCCAACGTCAGGCGGGCCAGGGAGGCCACGTCGGACTCGTTGTAGCCGCGCACGATGACCGCGTTGAGCTTGACCGGAGTCAGCCCGGCGGCCTCGGCGGCCTGGATCCCGTTCCAGACATCCTCGAGTTTACCCCAGCGGGTCAGGCGTTTGAACTTTTCCGGGTCGAGGGTGTCGAGGCTGATATTGGCGCGCTTCAACCCGGCCATGGCCAGGGGACCTGCCAGCTTCGCCAGCAGGACACCGTTGGTGGTCATCGTGACCGTGTGGATGCCGGGGAGGGCAGCGATCCCGGCAACGATGTCGACGATGTGGGCGCGCACAGTCGGTTCCCCGCCGGTCAGGCGGATCTTGTCGAAGCCCAGTTCGGCGAACAGGCCTGCCAGCTGCAGGACCTCGTCATCCTGCATCAGTTCGGGGTTCGGCCGGAAGGTCATGTCCTCCGGCATGCAGTAGACACAGCGCAGGTTGCAATGGTCGGTCAGGCTGATACGGAGATAGTGGATCTTGCGTCCAAATCGGTCAAAGGCCATAAGGGGATCTCCGCCCCGATCAGGGGCACAGGACACTGATTATACCCATTTTCACCGGGTAGGAATATAAGAACTTGGTTAGTCCCGGAATGGAGGAGTTGACGTACGATTTCAGGCGTGCTATGATGGTAGCGTTCGGTTATTATTTTTCATTATTATTGCCAAAGGAGTTATTCCAAATGAGCAGCGATTTTTTCATCCGTCTTGTGGGGATGGTGTTTTTTTCTATTGTTGGGGTCTACATCGGAAACTGGCTGGGACGTTTCGACAATACACAACAGACATTCTATGTCATGACGGTCGGCCTGGTTGGAGCACTGTTTGGCCTGGTGTTAACACCCTTCTTCACCACCCGGCCATTGCGCAGCCTGCGGGCTTTGCTGAACCGCCTCTCGGCTGAGGTCATCTTTTCCGGGATGGTCGGCCTGATCGTTGGACTGATCATCTCGGCCCTGCTGGCCTTCCCACTTTCACTGCTGCCCGACCCGGCTGGCCGGATCCTGCCCTTCATCGGGGTTCTGTTCATCACCTACTTCAGTGTCTCGTTGTTCATTATGCGCCAGAACGACTTCGCCAACATCATGAGCGCACTGACCAGCCGCCGCGAGGACGGGGGCACGGGCAGCAACTTCCCGACCTCCAACCGCACCACCCTGCTCGACACCAGTGTGATCATCGACGGGCGCGTGGCCGATATCGCCAAGACCGGTTTCCTGCCCGGGACCCTGCTGATCCCGCGCTTCGTGCTCAACGAACTGCAGTACATCGCCGACTCGCCCGACAACCTGCGCCGCCAGCGCGGCCGGCGCGGCATGGAAGTGCTGGCCGAACTGCAGAAGGCCCCCTCGGTGGTCGTGCGCATCTCGGATATCGATGTCGACGGCGTGCGCGAGGTCGACGACAAGCTGGTCATCCTGGCCCGGCAGTTAAAATGCCCGATCCTGACCAACGACTACAACCTCAACCGGATCGCCGAACTGCAGGGCGTGCCGATCCTGAACATCAACGAACTGGCCAACGCCGTCAAATCGGTGGTCCTGCCCGGGGAGACGCTGGCGATCAGCGTCATCCAGGAGGGCAAGGAACAGAACCAGGGCGTGGGCTACATGGATGACGGCACGATGGTGGTGGTCGAGGGCGGCAACAGGCTGATCGGCAAGACCGTCGACGTGGGCGTCACCAAGGTTCTGCAGACTGCAGCCGGACGGATGATCTTCGCCAAACCCGAGAATTAGCCGTGACAGCTCCCGGCCATTTGTAACCACCGACCCTGCGGGGCAGGGAAGCAATATTCACTCTTCCGTGGAACCCAATCCGCGATGCAGTTGTGACACTCTCACCTGCATCGCGTTTTTTCTATAGCACGCGGGGTGTATGGCCCCTGTCTTCAGGCTCAAGGGTTGCCTGTCATCCATCGACACACAGGCTGATCTGCGTGTCTATCTGTGGATTATAATAGGCCCAGCCATCCTCGGGAGAATCGTATGCTGCGCATCTACAATACCCTGACCCGCAAGAAAGAAGACTTCCGGCCGCTTGAACCGGGCAAAGTGAAGATGTATGTCTGCGGTGTTACCGTCTACTCCGACGCCCATGTCGGGCACGCCATGTCGGCCCTGGTCTTCGACATCATTCGCCGCTATTTCATTTACCGCGGCTACGAAGTCCAGTTCGTGATGAACTACACCGACGTGGACGACAAGATCATCGCCCGCGCCAACCAGACCGGCGCCGATCCGCTCAAGCTGGCCGAAGGCTACATCGACGCCTACCGCCGCAACCTGGTTGACCTCAATGTCCTGCCGGCCTCGGCCAACCCGCGCGCCACCCAGACGATGGCCGAGATCCAGGCCATGATCGCCGGCCTGATCGAGAAGGGCTACGCCTACGCCTCCGAGAACGGGGACGTCTACTTCCGGGTCGCCAAAGACGAGGATTATGGCCGCCTGTCAGGCCGCAGGCTGGAAGACATGCAGGCCGGGGCCCGGATCGAGGTCGGCGAGCAGAAGGAAAACCCGCTCGACTTCGCCCTGTGGAAGGCTGCCAAGCCCGGCGAGCCGGAATGGGATTCGCCCTGGGGCAAGGGCCGTCCGGGCTGGCACATCGAGTGCTCGGCGATGAACCTGGCCATCCTCGGCGAGCAGATCGACATCCACGGCGGCGGCAACGATCTGATCTTCCCGCATCATGAGAACGAGATCGCCCAGTCCGAGTCGTACACCGGCAAGGAGTTCGCCCGCTACTGGATCCACAACGGCATGCTCCAGCTGGGCGGTGAGAAGATGTCCAAATCACTCGGGAATTTGGTCACCATTGATGAGTTCCTGTCCGAGCGCGACGGGGATGTGATGCGCATGCTGATCCTGACCGGCTCCTACCGCGCCCCGCTGGCGTTCACCGACGATTCGCTCGACTCGGCCGAAAAGGCGCTCGAGCGGCTAAAATCCGGACTGCGGCCGGCCTCCCCGAACGCGAGCGGGCTCGACCCCAGGGCTGCCGCGACCCTGTCCGATCAGGCCGAGGCGACCCAGCAGGCCTTCAGCGAAACGATGGACGACGATTTTAACACCCCCGGGGCAATCGCGGCCCTGTTCGAACTGGTCAAGACGATCAACACCGCCCGCGACGCCGGGGCGAACGCCGACCAGCTCGACCCGGCCCAGAAGACCCTGCGGACCCTGACGGACGTCTTCGGCCTGCGGCTGGCCGACAAACAGGGTTCCGGCGACGCCGACATGTTCATCGACCTGTTGATCGAGGTGCGCACCGAGATGCGCAAGCAGAAGCAGTGGGCCATGTCGGACCTGATCCGCGACCGGCTCAAGGACCTCGGCGTGACCCTTGAAGACAGCAAGGACGGCACCACCTGGCATTGGTAAAGCACAGGCGGGCCCGCAGGCCCGCCTTTTTCTTCACCTCTGCCAGCCCCGACCCCGCAATCACCTCTGTGCCAGCAGTTTTTCCAATCTTTCTTCCAGAGCCGTGCGGGCCCGCACAGCCAATGGGGACCGCAGGAAGCGCCGCAGCGTGGCTTCATCGGCGGCCTTTTCGTAATGATCCCGAAAGATCTCGAGCAGGCTGACGGTTTCGCCGTCCATGGGTTCGAGGCTGACCTCGTCCCCGGCCTGGACAACTCCCGGGCGCAGCACACGGCAGTACAGTCCCGGGCGTTCGGCCGCCCGGAAGCGCTTGACGAAGCCCGGGTCACCCATCCGGGCGGCGAAGGTCCCGCAGGGAATGCGCGGGGCGGTCACCTGCAGGGTCAGCGCGCCTATCCCCAGCCGGTCGCCGATCGAGAAACGGGAGGACTCCAGGCCGCTGATCGTCAGGTTTTCGCCGAAGGTTCCGGGGTCCAGGGCACGGTCGAGCTCACCCGCCCACCAATCGTAATCGGCAGCGCCGTAGACGTAGACCGCCTGGTCCGGGCCGCCGTGGTGCCTGGTGCTGGCAATGATATCCCCGGCCAGGCCGAGAGCGGTCACCTTCACCGGCCCATCGATGGGGGTTTTGTAGATGCCGGTCGGTTCGTCACGCAGGACCCGCTCCTGGCCGAGATTGACGCTGTTCAATTTCATGACAATCATCCTGGTGTAATGGCGTCCCGCATGAGGGGACAGGTCATGCAGTGTCCGCCGCCGCGGCCCTTGCCCAGTTCGAAACCGGGGATGGCGATCCCTTCCACGCCAGCCTGGCGCATCCGGGCAATCGTGTAGGTATTGCGTTCATAAGAGATCACCACGCCCGGTTCCAGGGCAACGGTATTGTTGGCATCATCCCACTGCTCGCGCTCGCTCTGGTACTGGTCCCCGCCCGTCTCGACAACGGTCAGCTTCCGGATCCCGAGTGCATCCGCAACAGCAGAGAGCAGGTTCTTCTCACGGGTCACGTGGAAGTCGCCCGGCTTCTTCCCGGGCCGCAGGCTGATCGCCCGGATCTGCTCGACGACCTTGGGGAAGATCGTGACCTTGTCGCGGTCGAGCATGGCGAAGATGGTATCGAGATGCATGTGGGCCCTGTCCCGGGTCATCACGCAGGCGATCACCCGTCCTGCGCTCCCGTTGCTGAACAGGGCCTCGGCGATCTGCTCGATCATGCTGCCCTGGGTGCGCTCGGACATCCCGATCAGCACGGCCCCATTGCCGATCGGGAGCACGTCCCCGCCCTCCAGGGCGGACCGGCCGAGGTTCTGCAGGTTGAACGCGCCGTCGGTCTGGTTGGGATACCGGTTAGGGAGAGACCCATCCAAACCCAAACGGGTCGTATTACTGCTGAAAAGACAAGCGGGCCGCTGTATGCTCTGCGGACTGCACTTCATGTCAGAAGACCACATCGAAACACACCAGCGGAACGGCAACCACAGCGACAACATGCTCGCCAACCTGGTTTTGCTGCACGGTCATTGCCATGATGAAGTCCATCGGACGAAGTACTCATGACAAAGAGCCTGTTTTCTGAAGAGCCGGATGAAGGGAAACTTTCACGTCCGGTTCGGGAGTGGCGGCGGGGTGGGTAACCGCCCCGCCGACCATAATTAGGCTGCCCTCGCATCTCACTCATTTCGTACGATGCTTACTACCTGGTTCTGTCACCGCCTTCATCACCAAGAGCCCATCAAGTCGTTCCACCCGCATTACAAAGTCAAACTGATCCAATGCAAGACAACAGTTCAAGTCTGCCTCTAACTTGTCCCATTGTGCTTGCGTGAATACCCCACGCGCCAGCAAGGTGCGACCGTGTTCTAACCACGCCGCACGAATTGTACCAAGCATCACATCGGTTTCCGAGTGTTCATTGCGGAGGAGAGCAGTCATATACTCTGCACAGGCTTGGTCTGCGATTCCCTCTTCCGTGCATACAAAGGCGACTCGTTCGGACGCTTGCTGTTTGAGGTAATCGACGGTTGCGCGAGCGCAAACTAAACTGCCTGCCACCAATGTCCGGGCATTCACACTTCGTACCAAACCCGGTGTGCCATTGGGGGTGCACAGAATAATGCGGTGACCATGCCAATCCCACTCTCGTACTTCGGCGGGAGAATTGCCATAGTCAAAACCCGTTGCAGGTTCCCCGCCCAATTCTCCCATCCCTATCAGCACGGCCTGCGGAAAACGCGCGCGTAAGCTGAAGGCTTCTTCTGCCGAAGCAGTGATAAGGATCTCAGGAGCGCCCGCAGCAAAGACATAGGCAGCCGTCGTAAAAGAACGCCACACATCAACTACAACAACGCTTTCGGTGGCGGAGGCACAAGCTTCTGGAGGAATGCAGTCAATATGCATGGATTACTTCCTTCAACATGGAGAGAAATCTCATATGCAAGCGCAGCCTAACGGTGAGCGTTAGCGGCGGGTGGGCGGGACGAGATAAAACTCCGAGAGCAGGACTCTGTCCGGGCGTGGAAAAAACTCGAAAATGCCGCCGAATCCCACCCGTCCGCTGCACGCTTTGTGTGCGACCCGTTCGCTCGAAACCGGGTAAAACCGGGGGATGAGCGGCAAGGTCATCGAACCTAGCAGCCTGTCGGAGAACTCTTAATTTGCCAAGAAGGCTCCCACTCTGCTATGAAATTGGGACAAAAATGCTGGCTTGCGCCCCACTTTGTGGCAAAAAGCAGCCAAGAATTGGGATTGCATACTTTACTCCGACAGCCTGCTTGACAACTGAGTGTCCCAGTAAGTGAAAGGCTTACTCTCCAGGTGGTGGCGTAAAAGCACCTTCCCCAGGCGTGTATTTGGCAAACGCGGGTCTGAAGCGGGAAGGAAGGGCGGTAAGCGGCGAGCCAACGCGGCAACCCCGTCGAGCAGGTGATTATGGATAACGAATGAAGGTGCGACTGAAGCGTCGTCATGCAGAACTTGCCAAACTTGGCTGACAGGCAAGACCCAAAAGGGACTGT
>JAFGSI010000041.1 GCA_016934715.1 Anaerolineales bacterium | reverse complement strand
GGCGGAGAGGGCGGGATTCGAACCCGCGAACCTTTTGGGTTACACGCTTTCCAAGCGTGCGCGCTAAGCCAGCTACGCGACCTCTCCAGGCGCGCCCACTGCAGGGCGGCGCGTATTATACCATTTTTCTTACGGCATCGGCCAGAACTGCGGCAGGAAGACCCGTAGCAGGGTGTCAGCCAGCATGCCCAGGATCAGCAGCCCGCCGAACATGCGGTTGTGGTAGAAGGCGAAGCCCGAGAACCAAACCGGCCAGGCGGGCCACTCCTTGGGAGGCTCGGCCGGGCGCGGTTTGGTCAGCACGGCCAGGGCGGTCAGGGCTCGCTTGCCGGCCAGGAAGACGATCAGCATCACCGGGGTGTAGAAGCGCGGTCCGAAGATGAGGTAAACGATCACGGCGTAGGTCAGCACCAGCCCGGCCATGTTGACATAACGGGCGGCCTTCTCACCGATCTTGACCGGCAGGGTGCCGACCCCCTTGCGCTTGTCGTCGTCCATTTTATCGATGTGCTTGCCAACGTTGATGCTGGCCACGCTGAAACCGAACGGGACCCCCGCCAGGGCCACCAGCCAGGCGTTGTCGGTCCAGATACCCTTGGTGAGCACCAGGTAGACCCCTACAGCGAAGACCGGACCCCAGATCAGGAAGATCATCAGTTCGCCCAGCCCGATGTACTTGAGCGGCCAGGTGTAGAAAAGCACCAGCAGGACCCCGAATGCGAACAGGGTGGTGATGAGCAGGGCGAAGTCGGTGTACCACAGGGCGTAGGCCCCGGCCGCGCAGGCCAGCGTCCCGCTGACGACGAACCAACGCAGTTGCTGCTTCTTGGTCCAGAAGCCCTGCACCAGCGGGTGAACGCCGTACTGGATCCGAAAGTAGTCGTCTTTGTCGACCCCCCGGCTGAAGTCGGTGTAGTCGTTGAGCAGGTTGTTGGTCCCGTGGGCCAGGAACAGGCCGAGGGTCACGATCAGCCAGGGCAGCCAGGCGAAATGACCGTCTCTCCAGGCCAGGAAGCCGGCCATGATGCAGGCGTACAGGGTCACCGTGGTCACCGCCGAACGGGTGGCGATCAGCCACTTCGAGACAACGTCCAAGGCGTCCCAGTCTTCCTTGCTGTCCATCTTGATCAGTTCCCAGAGCGCCTTGCTCCACATTTTGAAGTTGACCTTCATGGTTGTCACCTTTCTTCATAAGGTACTTGGTCACAGCGTTCCTTCTGTAATTATAGTGCACTTGCGCGTTGGGCGATTCGTTTCTGCAAGCCTTTGAAGACAAGCCGGTGGATCGGCCCGAGCAGGGACCAGTACAGGAAGCCGCCCAGCCCTTTGGGCGCGAAATAGGCAACCTGGGTCAGGATGGACTCCTCGCCTTCCCCGTCCAGCGACCACTCCATCCAGCCGTCGCCGGGGGTCTTGAGCTCGGAGTAGAGGCGCAGGCGCCGGCCTGGCTGGTGAACCTCGACCCGGTAGAAGTCGATGACGGCGCCCTCGCGCAGGACCCTGGGCCGGCCGCGCATTCCCGGGCCGCCCAGCAGCCGGTTCAGTTCACCGCGCAGGCGCCACAGCCAATTCGCGAAGAACCAGCCATCTGGTCCGCCCAGGCTTTCGACGACCTGGTAGACCGTGGCGGGTGGGGCAGCCACCCGGTCCCGGCGGACGTCGAGTAGAAAGCCCTCCTGCCGGAATGTCCCTTGCGTAACGGGCAGGTCGAGGGTCGCCGGGTGCATCCGGGCGAGCGATTCCCGCACAGCAGTCTGAAAGGTGCGCGGGATGATCGCCGGGAAGGCCCGCCGGGTCGAATCGTCCTGCACCAGGCTGTCGGCCTGCAGGCCTTCGATCAGCGGGCGTGCGATTGTCGGCGGGACCGGGGTCAGCAGCCCGACCAGGGCGGCCATTAATCCGAGCGGGATGCCCGGCAGGGTGACCAGGCTGCGCCGCAGGCCGCGTTCCCGGGCGTAGCGCAGCATCACCTCGGCGTAGGTCATCACCTCGCTCCCGCCGACCTCGTAGACCCGGCCACGAATATCCATCTGTTCCAGGGCTGCCAGGAGGTAGGCCAGCACGTCGTCGTCGGCGATCGGCTGCGAGCGGTTGCGCAGCCTGGTTGGCCCGACCAGCAGGGGAAACTGTTCGGCCAGGTAGCGGATCATCTCGAACGAGATGCTTCCCGGCCCGACGATCACTCCGGCCCGGAACTCGGTCACCGGCACGCCGCAGGCCAGCAGGGCCTGGCCGGTCTCGATGCGCGAGCGCATGTGCGGCGAGATCTCGCCCTGCGGGTCGGCCAGCCCGCCCAGGTAGATGATGTGCTCCACACCGGCCACCGCCGCGGCGCAGGAGAAGTTGCGAGCCGCCGCCAGATCGCGTGCGGGGTAGAGGCGGCCGCTCGCCATGCTGTGGACCAGGTAGTAGGCTGTCCCGACGCCGTCCAGGGCGGCTTCCAGGCTTGCCGGGAGGGTCAGGTCGCCAGCGGTGACCTCGACCTGCTTGCACCAGGCCCGCCTGTTCAGGTGGGAGGGGTCGCGCACCAGGCAGCGGACGCGGTAGCCGCGTTCGAGCAACTGCGGGATCAATTTCCCGGCGATGTAGCCGGTGGCGCCAGTGACGAGGATCAGGTTCGCGGCCACGTTACAGGTCAGGGATGGTCACAATGGAGGCAGGGATGCGGCGGACCTGCCTGGATGAAAAGGATGGTTTTCGCGGGCTTCCCTTCTTGGCCCTGCGCTCATTCGATCGCTGCCAATCTTCGGGCCTGCTCGGCGATCTTGCGGATCATGCCGCTGAAGATGAAGCCGTGGATGGGATACAGCAGGTACCAGTACAGGAAGCCGGCCAGTCCACGAGCTGCGAAGTAGGCTGTCTGGGTCAGCAGGGTCTTATCCTCGGGCTGCGGAATGGATTGGAATTCCAGCCAGGCCTTGCCGGGGACCTTCATCTCAGCTCGCAGGCGCAGGCGGCGCCCTGCCTCGACGGCCTCGACCCGCCAGAAGTCGAGCGACTCGCCCGGGCGAATCTCGTCGGGGTGGCGCCGGCCACGGCGCAGCCCGACTCCGCCGACCAGTTTGTCGATCCAGCCGCGGATTTCCCAGGTCCAGTTCATATATAACCAGCCGCGCTCCCCGCCCAGACCGGTATAGGCCCGGAAAACGGGATCTGGCGGAAGATCCATGACCAGACGGCGGGCCTCGATCATCATGCCCTCCGAGACGGTCAGGGTCACCGGGCGGGAGTCTCCCTGCGAGACGACCAGGGCGTCCGTCCAGGATGTCTCGATCTCGTCGCTCTGGACCCGTCCCAGCGCCAGGTGCAGGGCAGTGGCGAAGTCGAGCGGCTCGATCTGGGGGAAGAGTTCCCGGGCAGCCTCGGCCTGCGGCAGGCTGCCGGCGTGCAGGCCCTCGATCAGCGGCCGGACCACCCGCCAGTGGATCGGGGTGACCATGTGGACCCAGTAGGCCGAAAGCCGCGGGGCATAGACCGGCACCGGGATCAAAAAGCGTTTCAGACCACGCTGGCGGGCATAGCCCTGCAGCATCTCGGCGTAGGTCAGGCGGGTGGCGCCGCCGATCTCGATCGTCCGGTCGCGGCTGGCGGGGACCTCCAGGGCGGAGACCAGGTAGGAGAGCACGTCGCGGATGGCGATCGGCTGGGCCTGTACGAACCACCAGCGCGGGCAGATGAACAGCGGCTGGCGTTCGGCAACATAGCGGATCATCTCGAACAGGGCGCTGCCCGAGCCGACGACCATCCCGGCCCGGAACTCGGTCAGCGGGACGCGGCCGTTCCTCAGCACGGTGCCGGTATCGCGGCGCGAGGCCAGGTAGGGTGAGAGCCTGGCCGATGGGTTGGCCAGTTCGCCCAGGTAAACGATCCGATCGAGACGGGCCTGTTCGGTTGCGGCGGTGAAGGCCCGGGCGGCCTGGACATCGCGGGCGGCGGTGGTAAGCCCGCCCTGCATGCCGTGGATCAGGAAATAGGCTGCCGAGACATCCTGAAGGGCAGCGGCCAGCGAGCCCGGGTCGAGGACATCGCCTTCGGCGACTTCGACCTCGTTGAGCCACGGTCGGCCGCACAGCCGTTCGCGGTCCCGCACCAGGCAGCGCACCCGGTAGCCGGCCTCCAGCAGGCGGGGTACCAGCCGCCCGCCGATGTAACCGGTGGCGCCGGTGACAAGGATCGGTTTCATTGCCTTGATTCTAACCCAGTTTATCCGGGTGAAAAGAAAACCGGCGCCCTGGTGGACGCCGGGAGATCGCGGTTTTGCTATTTTCCGGTGGCAGGCTTGCTGTTGAGCGGGCCGGTGCGCTTCTTGGCTGGCAGGGGGATGTCGCGGGCCGGGACCATGCCCCAGCGGCTTGCGCCCAGGTAGAGGATCTCGAGGATCAGGTCTTCGTAACGGATACCTTCGGCTTTGGCCTGCAGGCACAGGTCGGAGTAGTCCGGAGTCAGGCCGGGGAGTGGGTTGACCTCGATCAGGCGCGGGTTGCCGTCGGCGTCCAGGCGGATGTCGGTGCGTGAGACATCCAGCGCGCCGAGCACGATATGAGAACGCAGGGCAAAGTGGTGCAGTTTCCTGGCCATATCGGGTTCGACATCTGCCGGGCAGAGGTAACCGGGTGCGCCTTCTGTTCCGACCGATTGCGCCTTGGCCTCGATCCCGTAGACCCCGGGGGTGACCGAGCGGCTGCTGTCCAGTTCGAGGATCGGAAAATGGTGGAAGCCGTCCTTGTCGTACCACTCCGGGTGGCGGGAATACAACTTTGCATCCCGGCGGCCCATCACGCCGAGGGTGAACTCGCGGCCCGGCAAGAAGGTCTCAACCAGCGCCGGTTGATCGTATGTGCGGATGATGTAATTGACCCGCTCGCGCAGTTCGAACTCGTTGTTGATGATGGCGCGATTATCGACGCCCATGCCAGTCCCTTCGCGCGCCGGTTTGGCGAACAACGGGTAGCGCTGTAACTCGGGGCGCAGCGGCTCGTCGCCCAGCGTGAACTCCTGGAAGGGGGCCACCGGCAGGCTGCGATCCCGCCAGATGCGCTTGGTCAGGTACTTGTCCAACGCGATGGCATTGGTCAGGACACGCGAGCCGGTGTAAGGGATCTTGAGCATTTCCAGCAGGGCCGGCGTCTGGGCTTCACGGGCATCGCCCCCCAGCCCTTCGGCGATATTGAAGCAGATGTCAGGTTTGTAATCCCTCAAGGCATACGGCAGGTCCCCATCGCTGGAGATGAAGACGGTCTGATGTCCATCGGTCTCGATGGCCGCCCGGATGTGATCGATGGTTTCAATGTAGTCGAAATCTGCGCCGGCATCCGGGGGAACGTCGGGCGGCAGCGGTTTTCCACGCTCCTTGATATTGCCCAGTACGGCCACCCGCCAGTAGCGTGCCGGTCGCGGAGCGGGGTCGGGAGGCTTGTCGTTATCCTGTTTCTGGCTTGATGTCATCGGTTGCTCTCCTGAAGATTTTCTGCTTGCGTGGCGTAGTATATATGATTGTGGGAAAATATCAAGAGGTTTTCTCATCTTTTTCTCCTGCACTGAGGAGCGATCCAGGTAATTTACCCCAGCGATGAATCAAACTAGACAATCCCCCCTCTTTCAGGTATGATTGACCTCGCTCTTGAACAGGAAGTGGTTACCAGAAACCTGAAAGAGTATCAGCACGCCCGGATATTCGACCTTCATCCGGGCAATTGTGCGTCATTATCCACGTTTATGAACAGCGCTGACCGATCAAGGATCGAAAACTTCAGCGGAGGCCAAATGACAGACCTCATCAAACAAATAGCCAGCGACCTTCAAAAACAAATCGATGATTACCAGCCGGAAATCGGCATTAGCGATGTCGGCACTGTGCTCGAAGCCGGTGACGGCATCGCCCGCGTTACCGGTCTGGCCAACATCAAGTCGCAGGAACTGGTCCTGTTCCAGAATGGTGTGATGGGCATTGCCTTCAACCTGGAAAAGGAGGCTGTCGGTGTAATCATCATGGGCGAGTACTCTGAGATTATGGAGGGCGTGACTGTCCGCTCGACCGGGCGGATTGCCTCGGTCCCGGTCGGGGACGGGATGATCGGTCGGGTGGTCAACGCCTTGGGTGAGCCGGTGGATGGCAAGGGGCCGATCCAGTCCAGCAGCTACCGCCCCATCGAACGCATCGCCGCCGGGGTGGTCGAACGCCAGGATGTCGACACCCCGGTCCAGACCGGTATCAAGGCGATCGACTCGATGATCCCGATCGGGCGCGGCCAGCGCGAATTGATCATCGGCGACCGCCAGACCGGTAAAACGGCGATTGCCATCGATACGATCATCAACCAGAAGGGCAAGGATCTGATCTGCATTTACGTCGCCATCGGGCAAAAGAAGGCCGCCATCGCCCGGACCGTGGCCCTGCTCGAGCGGACCGGGGCGATGGAGCACACCATCGTGGTGGTTGCCGCCGCCGACGAGGCTGCCGCCCTGCAATACATCGCCCCTTATTCCGGTTGCGCGATCGGCGAGGAGTTCATGGAAACCGGGCGCGACGCCCTGGTGATCTATGATGATCTCTCCAAGCATGCCTGGGCCTACCGCCAGGTGTCGCTGCTCCTGCGCCGCCCGCCCGGTCGCGAGGCCTATCCGGGCGACATCTTCTACCTGCATTCCCGCCTGCTGGAGCGTGCCTCCCGCCTGGCGAATCAGTACGTGATCGTCAAGAAGGATTTTGCCGAATCGGAAGCCTCCGACAATGATGCTGTCAATGGCCAGCTCTACGGCGGCCCGATGGGAGGCCACAATGCGGCCGAAGCTGCCAAGGCAATGGAGAGGCCCGATGATTACAAGGTCGTCAAAGTCAAAGGCAGCGGCGGCTCCCTGACTGCCCTGCCGATCATCGAAACCCTTCTTGGGGATGTCTCGGCCTACATTCCCACCAACGTCATTTCGATCACCGACGGCCAGATCTACCTGGTCAATAACTTGTTCAACGCCGGCATCCGTCCGGCGGTGGACGTGGGCATCTCGGTCTCGCGCGTTGGCGGGGCGGCCCAGACCAAGGCCATGAAGCAGGTGGCCGGCAAGCTGCGCCTCGACATGGCCGCCTACCGCGAACTGGCTGCCTTTGCTCTGATGGCCTCCGACCTGGATAAGTCGACCCAATCCCAGTTGACCCGCGGCCAGCGCATGCAGGAGATCCTCAAGCAGGCCCAGTACGAACCGATGGCGCTTGAACACCAGGTGATCCTGCTCTTCGCCGGAACGAACGGTTTTGCCGACACCGTCCCGATCGAGCGGATGAAGAAATGGGAAACGGACCTGATCCGACACATGTCCGCCTCGCATCCCGACTTGGGGAAGGATATCGCCGAGAAGATGCAGATCACCGCCGAGACGGAGAAGAAATTGCATCAGGCACTCGACTCCTTCAAAACCAGCTGGTCGTAAGCGATCCGCGAGCGAAAATTGGCGACAAGAGACTAGAGACCAACCTATGCCTTCAGCCCGTGAAATGCGGATGCGCATCCGCAGCGTCAAGAATATATCGCAGGTGACACGAGCCCTGGAGGCCGTCAGCGCCAGCAAAGTTCGCAAGGCGGTGGCGGCGGTCCAGGCGACGCGCGCTTATGCCACCAAGGCCTGGCAGGTGTTGACCCACATTGCCGGGCAGCCGGGGCGGGCCAACCTGCATCCGCTGCTGACCGCCCGGTCTGAGATCCGGAACGCAATGGTGGTGGTCATCAGCGGGGATCGCGGCCTGGCTGGGGCCTACAATGCCAATGTGATCCGCTTCACCGCCCAGCACTTCGATCAGTATCCCATCCCGGTGCGTTATCTCGCTGTCGGACGCAAGGGGCGCGATCTGCTGCTGCGCCGGCGCAAGCCGGTGATCGCCGAGTTCAGCAACCTGCCGGCGGCTCCCTCGTTCGCCGATGTCTCGGCCATCGGCCGTCTGGTTGTGGAGGAATTCCTCAAGGGCGAGGTGGATGAGGTCCATCTGGTCTACACCGCTTTTGCCGGCATGGTCAGGCAGGATACACAGGTCAAGAAACTCCTGCCGCTGGAATTTGGCGAGACCCAGGACCGCGTCCAGGCTTTTGAGCACCATCGTCTGACGGCAGCATATATCTACGAACCGGCCGAGCGCGAGATCCTGGATGAGATCATCCCGCGTTTTACCGCATTACAGGTCTACCAGGCGATCCTTGAGTCGCTGGCTTCCGAGCACGCGGCCCGCATGGTGGCGATGCGCAATGCTACCGACAACGCCCTCGAACTGGTCGACAACCTGCAACTGGCCTACAACAAAGCCCGTCAGCAGACGATCACCAATGATTTGCTCGACATCGCCGGCGGCGCAGAAGCACTGGCGCAGGCGATATCACGGCGCTGAGATTACCGGAGGTATAGATGACGAAACTGACTGGCCGTGTCATCCAGATCCAGGGAAGTGTTGTGGACGTCGAATTCCCCGCAGGCGGGCTCCCGGAGATTTACGAGGCCATCGAGATCGAACGGCAGGATGCCGATCCCCTGGTTCTGGAGGTCGAAAAACATCTTGGCGGCAGCCAGGTGCGCTGCGTGTCGATGGACTCGACCGATGGCCTGCAACGCGGCGTACCCGCAGTGGCTACCGGCGCGCCGATCATGGTCCCGGTCGGCCTTTCCACGCTTGGACGCATCTTTAACGTTTTGGGCCGCCCGGTCGACCGGTTGGGGCCGGCCACTGCCGAGCAGTACTACCCGATTCACCGCCTGGCTCCGTCCTTTGACGAGCAGTCTACCCGGGTGGAAGTCTTCGAGACCGGCATGAAGGTGATCGACCTGATCGCCCCCTTCACGCGCGGTGGCAAGACCGGCATCTTCGGTGGCGCCGGGGTGGGCAAGACGATCATCATCCAGGAGCTTATTCGCTCGGTGGCAACTGTCCACCAGGGCAACTCGGTCTTCGCCGGGGTCGGGGAGCGGACTCGTGAAGGCACGCAGTTGTACCGCGAGATGCTCGAGTCGGGCGTCATGAAGGACACTGTCATGGTCTTTGGCCAGATGAACGAGCCTTCGGGTGTGCGTCTGCGCGTCGCCCTGACAGCGCTCTCGATGGCCGAGTACTTCCGTGACCAGGGTCGCGATGTCCTGCTTTTCATCGACAATATCTTCCGCTTCACCATGTCGGGTTCGGAAGTCTCGGCGCTGCTGGGCCGCATGCCCTCCGCCGTGGGCTACCAGCCGACCCTGGCGACCGAGATGGGCGAACTGCAGGAGCGGATTACCTCCACCCGCTTTGGCTCGATCACTTCGATGCAGGCTGTCTACGTCCCGGCCGACGACTACTCGGACCCGGCTCCGGTGGCGACCTTTACCCACCTTGATGCCACCATTGCCCTCGAACGCTCGATTGCTGAGAAGGGCATCTATCCGGCCGTTGACCCGCTGGCTTCGACCAGTCGGATCCTCGACCCGAACATCGTCGGCGAGGCACACTACAACACGGCGCGCGAGTGCCAGCGCGTGCTCCAGCGCTACAAGGATCTGCAGGACATCATTGCCATTCTCGGTATCGACGAACTGAGCGAGGACGACAAACTGGTGGTGGCACGGGCTCGCAAGATTGAACGGTTCTTCTCCCAGCCGATGTACGTGGCGACCCAGTTCACCGGTCTGGATGGCCGCTACGTCCCGGTCAAAGAGACCGTGGCCGGCTTTCGCGAGATCCTCGACGGCAAATGCGACGATCTGCCTGAACAGGCCTTCATGATGGTCGGGACGATCGAAGATGCGCGTGAAAAGGCCGAACGCCTGGCCAAGGGCGCCTAGGCGCGTGTTGGCTGTTGCCGTGTTCCCGTGCAGCGGAGTACCGGAGCACTTGCCCTCGGAGAACCGAAATGCCTATTCGTTGTGAGATCGTTTCCCAGGACCGGATGGTCTTCGAAGGCGATGCTGAGATAGTCATTCTGCCCGGTACGGAGGGCGAGATGGGCATCCTGCCTGACCATGCACCGCTCCTGACGACCCTGAAATTTGGTATCATTAGAGTGCGACTTGAAGGACGGGAGGAGATTTTTACGGTCGCCGGCGGGGTGGCTGAGATCCAACCCGATATCATCACCATCCTGGCTGATGCTGCCGAGAATGTACAGGAGATCGATGTCTCCCGCGCCGAAGCAGCCCGCAAGCGCGCCGAGGAGATGCTGGAGAAGGGCGTTCCAGCCGGTGCCGATGCCTATCTGGCGGTCGAAGCCGCTCTGCGCCGTTCGAACCTGCGCCTCGATGCTGCCAGGCGTTTCCGGCACGGCGCATCCAAGCCCTCCCGGCACACTGACGAAACGAGGTAATCCATGGCCGCATTTACCAAAGAACTTGGCATTGATGTGGGCACCGTCCAGACCCGGATCGCGGACAGCAATGAAGTCCTCGTCGATGAGCCCACGATTGTGGCGATCGTCATCGAGGAGCAGAAGATCGTCGAGTTCGGGAAGCTGGCCCTGGGAATGCAGGGGCGCGTCCAGGCAGAGATGATCGAGGTGGCCCATCCGCTCCAGAACGGGGTGGTGGCGGATTATGAGATCACCGAGAGACTGCTTGAATACCTGCTCAAGAGGGTCGCCGGCCCGATGCGCATCTTCCGCCCACGGGTAATGGTCACGGTGCCTTACGGCGTGACCAGCGTTGAGTCGCGCGCTGTCCACGAGGCAGTCCTGGGTGCGGGGATCCGCGATGCCCATTTGATCCAGCAGCCCCTGGCGGCCTCCCTGGGGATGGACCTGCCGATCGGTTCGCCGAGCGGCAACATGGTCATCTGCCTGGGGGGGGGTGTGATCCAGGCGGCGATCATCTCGATGTACGGGATCGTCTCTGCCGAATCGCTGCGGGCCGGCGGTCTGCAATTGGACGAGGCGATTGCCGTCTACGTCCGGCGCAAGTATGGGGTCATGATCGGCCCAGGTACCGCCGAGCAGTTGAAGATCAAGATCGGTGCCGCCGTGCCGCAGGATAAAGAAGAAAACCTGGAAGTCCAGGGCCAGGACCAGGTCAGCGGGCTGCCGCGTCCGGTCACGCTGACTACCGGCGAGATCGTCGAAGCCCTGCAGGATCCTCTCAAACAGGTGATCGAGACCTGCCGCCGGGTGCTCGAGAAGACCCCGCCCGAACTGGTCGCCGACGTCATCGACCGCGGGGTGGCGCTGTGCGGTGGTGGAGCCCTGTTGCGCGGCATCGACAAACTACTGACCAAGGCACTGGGTATCCCGGCCTACCTGGTTGACAACCCGACCACCTGCGTGGTCGAGGGGGCCGTCAAGGCTTTCTCGCTCTATCCGGTCCTGAAACGTAATCTGCCGCCGGTCTAGCCGGCGGCCTGTTCTCTTCCGGGGAGGGATACACGTGGCTGTTCCTCAACTTCCTGAAGCCTTTATATCCGTTTTCGGCCTGGGATCGAGGCAGGCTTTTTATCGTGCCAGGCAGGGCCGCCGGGTGGGCAACCTGGTGGCTTGTATCCTGTTGCTGGGCGCAGCCTGTGGGCTGTTGCTCTATGGCCTGTACGCGGCTTACACCGGCTACCAGCAGCACGGGCCGGCCATGATCGACGACCGATTGCTCGTACCGGGGATCCTGGCCCTGATCTGCTTCAGCCTGGGAGCCCTGGCCGGCTGGGGCGCCTACGCAAACTGGAACAAGGCTGTGGCTCTCTATGCGGATGGCTTGGCGTACTGCGATCGCAAGGGAATGCAATCCTGGCAGTGGCGCGATGTGCGCCAGATGTTTTCGGCTGTTACCCGCCACTATACCCAGGGGATCTACACCGGTACGACCCACGTCTATACCCTGCACCACCGCGACGGCAGGCGCCTGGTCCTGAATGATGCCTTCAAGCAGGTCGAGGAGATCGCCAAGGCGATCGACCAGCATACCTTTGCCCTGCTCTTTGAGCAGGCTGTTCAGGAGTACAATGCCGGGCAGACCCTGGCTTTCGGTCCGGTGACGGTCAACAAGGGCGGTATCCTGATCGGTAAGAAGACCTATCCCTGGGCCGAGGTTCAGCAGGTCTCCATTCACCAGGGTTTCCTGCGGATTTCCAAGAAGGGTGGCGGCTGGTTCAGCGGAGCCAGCGCCAGCGCGGCCAGCATTCCCAACTTGCTCGTCCTTCTGAACATCATCAACCAGCAGGTTGGCGTCAGGACTGGATAAGCGAGCGCCCGGAGCAGATCCGGGCGTTTTTCTATTCTCCGCCGGCCAGGCGGTCCAGTTCGAGTTGCAGGGCCTCCTTGACGGTCTCGAAGTCCAGCCCCTGCTCGGAGCAGTAACGGTTGATGCGTGTGGCCGGATCGGGCAGCGGACCGCCGATCACGGTCTCGATGATCTCTACCGGCAGGCCCCAGTCGAGCAGTTCCTGGAAGGTCGTCCGGCCGCGGATGTGGAAATCGCGGTTGTCTCGGTCTTCGGGGTTCCCATCATTCCCCACCTCCTGGCTGCCCTCGTCGGTGTGGGCTCCCTGCCCGGCCTGGCTGCCGCTGCTGCCCTGGCCGTTGCCGCCCCCGCTCCCGCCCCCTCCCCCGCTGGTCTGCCACCAGCCCATGGTCGCCGAGAGGGCGATCCCGCCGAACAGGACGACCAGGATGATGATCCCCAGGGTTTTTGAGTTGATCTTCATTCGATTTCTCCGGCAGCCAGGACGACTGTGCCCTTGACCGGGCAGCAGGCCTCCGAGGTGCATTCCAGGCAGGTGATGCACTGATGATCCCGCACGACCTTGAGATCGTCGACCGGGATGTTCATCGGGCACAGGGTCTGGCAGGCGCCGTCAGCCCGGCAGGTCGACACGGCGCGGCGGATGCTGAAGACCCGCAGCAGGTTGCTCAGCCCGAGCAGCGCCCCGTAGGGGCAGGCGTACTTGCACCACGGGCGCTCGACGATCAGGCTCAGGCCCAGGCTCAGGCCGAGGATCAGCAGGGCACTGGCGGCCACTTCCCCGGTCCAGAAGTTGAACAGGGCAAAATAGGGGTCGTAACTCTGAAAGATCAGCCTGCCGCTCTGGGCGGTGACGTACAGCACCCAGGCCAGCACGCCGTAGCGGGCGTAACGCAGGACCCTGTCCATCTTAATGGGGATGAAATGGTTGTAGCGTTTGACCCCGAACAGCCTGCGGCCGAACTTTCCGGTCCATTCTTGGACCGTCCCCAGCGGGCAGACCCAGCCACAGAAGACCGGCCCGAACAGGATTGCCAGCCCGAAAACGATGGTCATCAGCACGAAGGAAGAGTCGCGGATCTTCTGAACAAAGGTCCCGCTGGTGGCGTATTCGTAAAGGCTGACCACGCCGCCGAAGGGGCACAGGGCGTGTAGCGAAGCACTGCTCAGGAAGGAGATGCCCGCGCCACTCTCCGTCAGGCTGTGGTTGATGGCGATCAATCCGATCAAGACGAAGAAAAAGAGCTGGATCAGTCTGCGGATCCAGATGCTTTTAGGGCGGAACAGGCGAATGCCGAAAAGTTTCATGTTGGCCTCTTGTTCGTGAAGATGGGCACAATATATCAGCCCATTGTGAAGATTCGCTAAAGGCCGGAATCAAAAGCGGCGCTGTGGGTGCGCCGCTTGACTCTGTGCATTATTCCATGTAATAGGTCATGCGCTGTAAACCGATCGACGGGTCGATGTTCTGGACGCGCACGCTTTCCGGCATCCCCAGGCTGATCGGGGCGTAGTTGAGGATCGCCTGCACCCCGGCCTTGACCAGCTGGTCGGCCACGGCCTGGGCCTGCGTCGCCGGGACGCACAGCATGGCGATCTTGATCCCGGCCTGGCGGATGGTTTCGGTCAACTGGGCGGTGTCCTGGATAACGAACTCGCCGATCTGCTGTCCGATCTTGGCTGGATCGTTGTCGAAGATCCTTGTCACCCGGAAGCCGCGGTCAGCGAAGCCATGGTAACGGGCGATGGCGTGGCCGATGTCGCCCATGCCGATAACAGCCACATCCCAGACGCGGTCGATATGCAGGATCTCGCGCAACTTGTCGACCAGAAAACCGATGTTGTATCCAGTGCCCTGCTTGCCAAACTCGCCGAACTGGGAGAGGTCCTTGCGGATCTGAGCTGCCGAGACGCTGACCTGCTCGCCCAGTTCCTGCGAGGAGGTGGTCTGTTTGCCCTGGGCCAGCATGTGACGCAGGGCGCGCAGGTAAACGGGCAGCCTGCTGACGATAATGTCGGGGATTTCTTTCATGTGTTCATCAACCCTGATCGAAAGATGATATTCTTTGTAAAATTTACCACAAAAAAGACATTCGCGCAATTGGCCTGCAGGATCTATCTTGTCACTGCCAGCTGCACGCTGAAATCGCCCTGGGCGTAGATGGTCATCTGCGAGACGGGGAATGGCAGGTAATGGGCGACGGGATAAGCCAGGTCGGGGTCTTCGGGACCGCCGAGGAAGGGGGTCGCAGCGGTGAAGCCCTGGGCCAGGAAAGGCACCGCGCTGGTCACGGTCAGACGCGGACCGGCGGCCGGCCCCCAGGTCCAGGATGTGGCGGTCAGGCGGGCGGTGTAGTCCGCTTCGGCCTGGAAGAAGTGCCAGGGGTCGACAACCAGGTTCAGGACGGTCGTCACCGGCCCGGGGCTGTGATAGCCGACCGTCAGGCCGGCCGCAGCGAGGGTGAAAGTCTTGGTCCGGGTTCCGTCCAGGCTGGTCAAGGCCAGCATCCCGGCCCTCTCTTCGGCGAGGCGGTAGGGCGCGAAGGTCAGGGTACGGTCGCTGAAGGCGCCCAGCACCTGACCGGGGTCGGCTGCCTCTCCGGCGGTGAGATCCCACAGGGACGGGTCACTCACCCCGACCTGGAACTGGACCGTCGGGCCGATCAACTGGTGGGGCCCGTTTTCATCCAGGTAGAAGAGATGCGACAGGCGGGCCCCATCCGTCTCGAGGACTGCGAAAGTAGTCAGGTTGGCCAGCAGGCATTCGGTCTGGCCGTCCAGGTCGAGGTCGGTGCTGCAGTCCTGGCGGGGATAAGGTTCTTCTGCCCAGCGGCTGGCAGCCAGCAGGATGCCGATCTGGCCACGGTAAACCTCCCGCAGAGCCTGGAGAGCCGGGTCGGCGGTGGGCGTTGATAGCACGAAATACGTTTGCCAGGCGATGTCGGTGAGCGGGTTCGACGGGGCGGCCTGCAGTTCGGCCAGGAAGGGATCAGGCATGACGGCCCGCTCGGAGAGACGGGTCGCAACGGTTGGAAATGTCAACAGGTCGCCGGCATCGAGCGGCTGGATCCAGGGATGGGCGCCGATCCAGGCCATGGTCGGGTCGGCCATATCCGAATCGCCCCAGGTTGTGGCAGGCAGGCTGCCGCCGAGCACGACCAGGTCGGCCGGGTCGTGCGAAAGGGCAGCAGCCATCAGCGCTTGGCGGACCTCAAGCGTGGGACCGTCCTCGGTGGCCTCCAGGCCGTCACCAGTTGGCAAAGGGATCAGGCGTGTCCAGCCGGAACGGCCCAGGTGGACGGCATCTGGCAGGGACGCGAAACGCGCCAGGGGGGCGGGATGCGGGTTCGGGCCTGGTGCATAGATGAAAAGACTGTCAGGCAGGGAGAAATCGTTGCCCGCCTGGCGGCTGATTGCCCGCCAGGCCGCGGTTGGGCTGGCCGGAGCGACGTCTGGCAGGAGCAGCAGGCCGCGCCTCTCCAGCGCGGTGACCAGGCCCAATCCGCCGACGTAGTCCAGAGCGGCCAGGCTGGGGGGGGTCTTCAGGTCGAGCAGGACCAGTGGAATCCGGTGATCGCCGGCGGCTTCGAGCAGGTAGCGCAGACCGTGACGCTCGCCGGTCGGGCCGGTATGCGCCCCGTCCCAGCGGCGCAGCGCCTGGGCCGGTGTGGCGGCCGGGAATGCATCCCAGAATGCGAGCAAGAGCGGGGCGCGGTTCGAGATGGCATCCCCGTCGGGAGCGATGTGTGTGGCAATATCGTCAGGTGCGTTGATTTGATCGGGCAGGATGCGCAGAGTGAGAATATTCAGCGTGAAAGACTCCGGCAAAAGGTGACGGTTCAGGCGGACGACCACCGTGTCCAGCCAGGGATCGCGGCTGACGCGGGGGATGATCCGGCTGGCGTCGATCTCGGGGTCGCGGGTAAAAACGTGGGCCGGTCCGTGCAGGGGGAGACTGATCTCGATCTGCCGATCGGCGGGATCGCCGTTGGATGGAGAGGGGATGAGATAAATAAAGAAATGGTAGTCGGACTCGAAGGAAATATCGAGCAGGTCCACCCGGAGCTCAAAATCCGTCTCGGTGGTGCGGGTATACACAGCCAGGATGTCAGTGGCGGGCGTGGGGGTGTCCCCGGCCGGGTCGAGATAGCGCAGGTCGGCCGCGGTCCATGGACTGCTGGCACGCGGGACCGGCAGGCAGCCGGCCAGCAGGATGAGGGTGAACAGGATCGGCAGGAGGCGTTTCATGGCATAAAGCAGGCAGCGCGAAGATTGTACCCCATTCGCGCTGCCCTGTTTGAGACAGAGCTCTCAGTTCTCGAAGGAACGGACGCGCTCGGATGCCGGGGCGCCCTTGCGGCCGAGTACCTTGTAGATCTCGACCGGCTCGCGCTTACCCTTTACGGTGGTCGCCTCGACGAACTCGACCTCAAACTCGTCCTGGATCGCTTCGGCGGTGCTTTTGCTGATGATGATTGGCCAGGTGTAGGTCTTGGTCATGTCCTGCAGGCGGGCGGCCAGGTTGGCGTTGTCGCCGATGATGGTGTAATTGATGCGCTGGGCCGAGCCGATCAGGCCGACGAAGGCCTCGCCGGTGTTGAGACCGATGCCGATCTCGAAGCGGCCGCTGAAGCGGCCCTCCTCCTTCCAGCGTTGGCGCAGCTCGGCCAGGCGGACGCGCATCTCGACCGCCGTGCGGGCGGCGCGCAGGGCGTGGTCGGCGTACGGGACCGGCTCGCCGAAGAAGGCGATGATGGCATCGCCCTCGTATTTGTCGACCGTGCCGCCGTGCTGGTGGACCACGTCGGTCATGACTTCCAGGTAGGGGTTGAGCAGGGCGACCACGTCCTCCGGGGAGAGTTTCTCGGACAGGGTGGTGAAGCCGCGGATATCGGAGAACAGGATGGTCAGGTTGGCACGCTTGTTGAGCGAGTTGATGTCCTGGGTGGCGAGCAACTGGTCGACCATCTCGGGCGAGATGAAGCGGGTGAACAGGCTGCGCACGCGGCGTTTCTCGACTTCCTGGGAGACGGCCTGCTCGGTGGTTGGCAGGAGCACGCCCAGGAAGAGCATCAACAGAGGCCCGGTCACCGGCAGTGTCCAGCCCGAGCGCAGGTACACCAGGTAGGCGATCAGGAAGTAGCCGAGCAGGACCGCGGTCATCAGGCCGATCGTCTGGCCGGGGCGGCGGGTGCGGATGATCAACCCGGCCAGCAGGGTCATGACCAGGATGATCACCAGGCTCACCCAGGGCGGCATGAGGCGCAGGTACTGGTGGTTCAGCAGGCTGTTGATGGCGTTGGCCACGATCTCGACCCCGGGCGTTTGTTCGCTGGCCGAGAAGGGTGTCGGGTACAGATCCTGCAGGGTCATGGTGGTGGCCCCGATCAGGACGATCTTGCCGGCGAAATCCTGCGGATCTTCCAGGCCATCGGCGACGTTGGCGGCCGAGAAGGTCGGGAAGGTATTGCTCGGGCCGGCGTAGTCGATCAGGAACAGGCCACCGTTCAGCGGGACCGTCTCCCCGTTCAAGGTCAGGCCGGTGGCAGACGGGTTGGAGGGCGGTTCGGAGCCCATGGCGATGGCGGCCACTTCGAAGGCCCAGTTAAAGTAGATCTCGTCACCGTAGTATTGATAGGCGCGCACGCCACGCACGATAGCGTCGTCATCACGGTGGACGACCGTCGTTCCGATGCCATCCAGGCCTGCGCGATAGATCGGCAGGGGCAACTTGCGGGTCAGCAGGCCCTGGGTCGCGTCAGCGAAGATCTGGGTGACGGTGACCGCGTGGGGGGCGCGGGCGATGGCAGCTGCCAGGGCTTCATCCCCACCCGGCTCGTCGTCGGCTTCGAACAGGAAGATATCCAGGGCGATGACCTCTGCCCCGGCGTCGTCCAGCCAATCGACGATCCGGGCCAGGTAGGTGCGCGGCCAGGGCCAGCGATAGCCGGTCCAGTTGAAGGAGAAATCATCGATGGCGACGATCACGATCTGTTCACTGGGCGGCTGGACGCCGCGCAGGCGCATGAACGAGTCACGGACCGAGAGCTCGATCCGCTCGATGGGGGTGGTCAGATTCGGGATCGCGGCGACGATCTCATGGGCCAGCAGGAGGAAAGCTGTACCGAGCAGTAGCAGGAGCCGCAGGGAAAGCCGTCTGGGAGCGTGTGCATTTTTCATGCCTCTATTGTATAAAAAAAAGAGGGCGCCGACAACCTGTCGACGCCCTGATTTCTGGTGACGTACCCAGGATCAGCAGTAAGCCTTCCGGCAAGACGGAGCATCAGGGGCAGGTGAAGCTGAACACCGGCCCATCATGGGTGTAGGTGCCTCCGCTGATGACGGCAAAGCGGTAGTAAATCGTTTGCCCGGAGTAGCCGGAGAAGTCGAAGCTGCCGGCGCCTGTCCCGGGTCCGTTGCCGATGATGTGATGCGGGTCACTGTTCCCGTCGGGGGAGCTGTTGGTCTTCGAGTAGATGACCTTGATCATCCCGCTCAGGGAAGTGCTGACCGAGAAATACAGCGAGTTGCAACTGGTCTGCAGTCCGCCGGGACCTTGCTGGTTCCAGAAGGCAGCCCCTCCGGTTCCGGGATCGGACGTGGCGGCAGGCGGTTGGATGGGCAGCGTGGACTGGGGTTTGGTGAAGGTGAACGGCTCGGTCGTACAGATGTCACGCAGCTGTTGATCCTTGACGGTGATCGTCCAGCTATAGGTACCACCGTCAGGGAAGGACTCCATGTAGCGCAGGTGGCTGGGGGTCCAGGCCAGGAAGGTCACCTGGGGTGTGTTGGGCGGGAAGAAGGTGATGATGTACTTGTAGGCCCCGGGGTATGCGCTCCAGGTGAATTCTACCGGGCCGATCTCGGACAGGCTGGCCCCATTGGCGGGGGTCAGCAGGGTCACACAACTGCCCGGTGCCGCGGTCGGCGGGTCGCTGGGATTCGATTCGGGCTTGGTAAAGGTGAACGGCCCGGCGGTACACAGCGGTTGGATGTTGGCGTCGTAGGCGGTCACCTGCCACTGGTAGGTGCCTGCAGGGGGCAACTGCGACATGTCCTTCTGGTAACTGTTGGTCCAGACGATCTCGGAAATCTCGCGGCCATCCGGCTTGACGATGGTGAGGATATATTTGTACGCGCCCGGGTATTCACTCCAGGTGAAGGTCACCGGACCGCTGGCGGGCAGTTCGGCGCCGTTGGCCGGGGCCTGCAGGATCATGGTGCAGGGGCCGGCGGTCGGGTTGGGCTGGGTGGGAGCACTCGATTCGGGCTTGGTGAAGGTGAACGGCCCGGCGGTGCAGATCGGCCGGAGGCTGTTATCGTAGGCGGTGACCTGCCACAGGTAGGTGCCGCCCTCTGGCAGGCGGGCCATATCCTTCTGGTAGCTGTTGGTCCAGGAGATGAGCGCGATCTGGGCTCCATCCGGCTTGACGATGGTGAGGATGTATTTGTACGCTCCGGGTTGTTCGCTCCAGGTGAAGGTCACCGGACCGCTGGCAGGCAGTTCGGCGCCGTTGGCCGGGGTGGTCAGTTCGAAGCAAGAGCCGAGCGGGGTGCTGGTCGGTTCGGGGGTCAAGGGCGGCAGGGCGGAGGCGGTGGCGAGGATGGCGTTCATCTGCTCCTGCATTTCGGGGTTGTTGGCCAGGAATTCGAGGATGTCCTCAGGAGTCAGGTAACGCAGGGCCGGCGGCGGAGGCGAGACGTTCGCGGCGGGGTCCCAGGCGTTGAGCAGGCAGCCCTCCCCGGTGATCATGTCCATGACCCCGGATGGATTTTCAGCCTGGCACCAGCCTTCGAGACAGTCAACCCACACGTCCTGGGTCACCGGGTCGACCCAGACCGCCATGTGGGAGCCGCGCACCGAGGCGACGCCGGATGGGGTTTCGATCTCCAGGGCCCCGCCGCGCAGCGAAACCCATAACTGCCCGGCCGACAGGACCAGGCGGGTCAGCAGGCCGTCGTCGGCCGGCTCATTGGCCTGGAACTGGAACAGGCTGTTGGGCCCGACCCGGATCAGGGTCCCGGAGGCAAGGTCCATGCGGGCGCGACCGTCGGACCCGGTTTGGATCTCGGCTCCGATCTGCAGTCCGGTCCCCTCGGTGGCGACGTAGAACTCGGTCTGGCTTGGATTCCGGAATCCCACCAGCCCCTCGACTTCGTTGAGCAGGGCAGTGATGGGCAGAGGGGTGGCAGCGGGTGGTACCCCGCTGCAGCTGGCCAGCAGGAGGACCAGCAGCAGGAAAGCAAGAACACGCTTGGAAAACATAAGAAACCTCCGAAAAATGTTGGCGCTGAGATGTTTTCAGCATAGAGACCCTGTCCGGATAAGTCAACGAACAAAATTGTAAGGTGGAATTGTTGAAAAACCCTCTCCCGCTGCGGGAGAGGGTCGGAAAAAACGAACTGGGCCCGGGCAGTTTGCCTACGGCAGGATGCAACCAATGTCTGTGTAGGAATACCATGTGGACGCGGCGAAGTTTCCCAGGTTGTCTTCGGCGAGGAAATTCCAGGTCACAACATCACCATAGACAGCCATGATCAGGACCTGTCCGGCCCAGAATCCATCGGTGTCGTAGGGAAGCGGCACTTGCCCGGATGCAATCAGGTCTCCCAGATAGTTATAGATTTTAAAGGCAAGCCAGACATTCTTGACCCCCTCCACGTCGGTCACGCCGACCGCGAAATACTGGCTGCAGTACTGGCCGGGCGGGTAAGTGGGATCGAACGGACCGGAAAGATAGGTAAAAACCGTATTGTTTGGAGGTGCTGCGGGGGCTTCGGTAGTGACGGGCGGCGGTGGGGGCGCCGATTGGGGTTTGCTGAAGGTGGATGGCCCGGTTGAGCAGATCTCCTGGCCGTAAGCGTCCAGGGCAGTGACCTGCCAGGAATAGGCCCCGGCAGTCGGCAGGCTTTCGATGTAGCGCGTCAAGCTGCTCCCGGTGGCGCTGAAGCTGTTCATTGCTCCGCCCGAGGAGGTGAACGTGACCAGGTAACTACCTGCCCCCTCCTGGGGGTTCCAGGTGAAAGTGACTGCACCAGACTCAGGCAGGTCGGCGCCGTTGGCTGGCGAGAGCAACTGCAGCGTGCAGGCCGGCTCGGCAGGGGGCACTGTGGCGGTGGGCAGCGGTGGGGCTGGCGGTGGCGGAGGCGCCATGGCCGTCAGGGTGGCGATGATATCCGGCAGCAGGGACTGGTACTCGGGCATCACCTCCACCCAGGCCAGGAATTCATCCCAGGTCAACAGGCGCAGTTCGGGGGGTGGGGGATTGCCATCGGTAAAGAAGTACAGGATCGTGCCCTGCCCGCCGGTCAGGCCCAGGAGATCGCCGTTGTCGGCACCGCATTCGCCTTCGAAGCAGTTGACCCATACGTCCAGGGTTGCCGGGTCGACCCAGATCATCAGGTGGGAGCCGCGTACCGCGGCCACCCCGGAGGGCGTTTCGACTTCGACCTCCCCGCCGGTCAGGGCGATCCAGATCTGCCCGAGTTCGACCTGCAGGCGGCTGAGCAACCCATCATCGGTTGGCTCGTTGCTGACCAGCATGAAGGAAGTGTTGGGCGCCATGCGGATGAGGGTGCCGGTGGACAGGTCCAATCGGGCGTAACCGTTCTCGCCGGTGCGCAGCTCCCCACCAACCTGCAGGCTCATTCCGTTCTCGGCGGACGAAAAGCCCTCCTGGCCGGGATTCTTGATCTCGACGGCTCCCCGGATTTCGGACAAGGTGGCTCCGTCGACGACTGGCGGCGGGGTGGTTGGCGCTTGCCCTCCGCCACAACTGGCCAGCAACCAAATCAGGACGACGGCAAGAGAAGGCAAAATTCGCCTGGTGGGGGTTTTCATGGGATACTCCTATGGGCGCGAAACGATCACGATGACGAGCAATGCGTCCCGGATTGCTCGTCGAACCGGTCCTGCAGCAGGACAGCCCAACCCTGCTTAGGGCAAAACCTGGCTAGAAGTATTGTACCCCGCTTGCCTTGAAAAGGGTCGCCCAACTTAAGGTCCATTTCGGATGGTCAGGCTGTAGCGGCAGTAGCGCAGTCCGTTCCCCTCAGCGACCTGCAGGCGCAGAAGGTAGGATTGGCCGCCGATCAGGGCGAGCGGAAGATCCGTGGCTCCGCAGGCAGGTGCCTCCAGGTCCTCCAGGCTGCTGCTGCCCTGCCAGATCTCGATGACCAGGTCGGCATTGCCGCTGCAGGTCAGACTGATGTACACCAGGACCTGCCCGGCGCCGGGGGAAGGTGTGAACTCGACCCAGTCTTCCAGGTCCCCATCCGGGGCAGAGACATCGCTGACGAAAGTGAACTGGCGACTGCGGGAGGGGGAGAAGGTCACCCGCACGGCCGGGTTGGCTGGCGAGTCGTTGTCCACGAAGGCCGGGCCGACAGTGGGCGAGGCGGCCGCTGACAGTGGTGTCGGCAGGGCAGGCTGGGGGGTGACCGGCGTCCCGGCGGGGTTGACCACCGGCAGGTCGGCGGCGCTCTCGATCTGGACGTAAGCCGCCGTCACCCAGCCCCGGCCTTCCGGCCCGCCATCGAAGGCGATCTGTAGCCAGGTGCCGGTTTCGTTCTTGGCCAGCACGACGACGATCGTATCGGGTTCGAGCAGGCCGAGCGCCTCGTAGGTGGTTGCCGGGCCGGTGCGCACGTTGAGACGCTGGATGATCCGGCCGAGATTGCCGGTCGGGGTGGGGGTGGCCAGGCTGATCACCGGCAGCCCGTCGGGGTCGGAGACCTGGACGTAGGGGGCCGCGATCCAGGCGCGCCCTTGCGGACCGGTCGGGTAGACGATGGCGTACCACTGCCGGGTTTCGTCCCGGCCCAATACCTGGACATCCTGGCCAGCTTCGATCAGGCCGAGGGCTTCCTGGCCGGTTGCCGGCCCGGCGCGCACGTTGATCCGCACCGTGACCGTCCCGGGGAAAGTAACCGGGGTGGGAGTGGGTGTCGGTATAGCGGGGGTGGCTGACAGGGTCGGCGTGCCGGTTGGCGCGAGGCTTGGGGAGATGCTCACCGGGGCGGTCGTCTCCGGGGTGGCCCCGGTGCAGGCGGCAACCAGGCAGGCTGCAAGGGTCAGGATCAGCAGGTTTGTCTTCATGTGCTGGCCGGTGGATGGGATTCTAGCATATATTCGCCCATTTCCAGGCTAACAGCCCGGGGGCGCAAAACGCCGCGTGAAGCGGCGTTTGCTGGTACCCCTGCTGAGACTCGAACTCAGGCTTTCGGCTCCGGAGGCCGACGCTCTATCCACTGAGCTACAGGGGCAACGGCGGAGATTCTACCACACTCGGGCATCCGAGTCGACGGAGCCCGGCCGGGTGGAATCGTCGGCTCAAGTATAGGATCGCTGAAGACTCCCTGTCCGTACCGCAAGGAAAAGGATTCTATCCCTGTTTGGGCGTCTCGTTGTTTTCTGGAGACAGAAGATTTTTTTAATGATCGTTAGAAAGTCAGATGGACAGGTGGTCCAGTGCCTATTTCATATCATGGACAGAACCACACTTATAAGGCACGCGTGCCAGGCTTAGCGAGCGCAGTGCCACGCCTGGCGCGATCCACCATCAAGCCTTGATCTGGGGGACCAGACTGGTCAGTTCGGCGCGCAGGCCCTGGATGATGGCCGCGTTCCCGCTCTCGTCTCCCAGCTTAATGAACTGCTGTTTCTTGTGGGCCAGTTCCCCGCAGACCTGGAAGAAGCGGGCCGTGGCCCGCAGCCGCCCACTGAACAGGGCATTGATGCGGGCGGACATCTGTTTCCAGACCGAGGCGACCGTGTCGTAATGCTGGCGGCTGATCACGCCCGAGTTGACCTCTTCCCATAAATGCTTGCGCAGGTACTTTTTCTCGTGGACGGTGGCCCAGATGATGACGATGATCATGAACAACCAGCCGGTCCAGTCGAGCAGGGCTATGGCCGCCAGGCCGCCCAGACCGTCGGGGAGCAGGCTGGCCATCCCGTTGTGGAACGCGTGGGTGAACATGGCCAGGGATAATCCGATCAGCGGGGCGATGATCTTGATGCCCCAGTTGCGGTTCAGGCGGGCAATTGCCAGGCCGATCCCGAAGAAGGCAGTATAGAAAGGATGTTGCCATCCGACCAGGATGATCCGGATGAAGACCATCAACCACAATCCGCCCCAGCCGCCATCCTGATACCCGTAGGAGAAGATGTAGTAGGCGTTCTCGGTGGCGGCGAAACCCAGGGCAGCGATCCCGGCATAGATGATCCCGTCCAGGACCGAGTCGAATTCCCGGCGGAAGGCCAGGAAGACGCCCAGCACGGCCAGGCCCTTGAGGCTCTCCTCCACCAAGGGGGCCACGATCGAAGCCGAGGTGATCTCGGCGGCCGTGGCCGAGCCGGTGAAGATGTAGATGCTCATCGACAGCAAGGTGTTGATGATGAAGGCTGATCCTGCTGCAATCACCACTCCCCACAGGAAGACCCCACCGAGCAGCAACAACGGTTCTTTTTCATAGCGGTCGAGGCTGTATAAAATGAAGGCGAACAGCAGTGCTCCCCCAAAGGCAAAGAACAAAGAGACAAGCAGACCCATTCTATTCTCCTTTTAGCAAAACTGACCCTATTATTCTATCTTTTTCTGAAAATCAGGTGGGTGCGTGCAACGCGCACCATCTCGAGCGGGATTCCCAGCACATCGAGGAGCTCCTCCGGGCGCCCGGTAGCCCCTTCGCGCGCCGCCAGGCGCATGCGGATGTGCTTGGCGCTGGGAACGGTACCTGTTCCCGTTTCCAGCATTTCGATTAAGGCCCGCAGGTCGTACGGTTTGCCGCGCCGTTCCCTCGGCAGGGACTCGGCTGCCAGGACAGCGGCGATCCGCTCCTCCAGATCACTGGCCTCGACCGGCTCGAGCAGGGTGACCAGATACTCGGCCGCCTCGACCCGGGTCTGCAGGGCCGGGCCGCGCTCGTCGACCGCCTCGACGGCCAGGACCGTAAGCCCGGGCGGGGCTGCGGATTGGAGCGAGTCTGGGCTCGGGAGGTGGGCAGCATCCGCCTCCAGCCAGACGTCAACTACCTCGGCTTGCCCGCTGAAACCCAGAGGCAGTGCAGCGGCGATCTGGATCTTGGGGCTGGGATGGAAGCCCTGGCTGTAGATCAGCGCCTGCCCGGCCCGCCGCAGCGTCCACTCCCAGAGGTGCTGCAGGTCGAGGTGGCCGATGTAGCGCAGGGCCCCATCCTTGGCAAAGGTGATCCGTACTCTCATCAGGGCTTCTTTCGCAGGCGGGGGAAGATCCAGCCGCCGAAGGTGCTGAAGGCTGCAGCGGCCAGCATGCCAGCCGGGCCGAAGGCCAGGGTCGCTTTGCTTCCGGGAGCGGCTGTCAGCCACAGGATCAGGAGGATGCCGGCCGCCACCAGGCCGGAGGCGATCGCCGTTCCCAGACCATGGTAGGGCCGCATCCAGCGGGCCAGAAGACCCACGAGCAGCGCGGTCAGGCACAAGATCATCAGCATGGTTCCCTCGCCGGTCGGGGTGAGCGGGCCCAGCACGGCGTTGACCATCAACATGCCCATGAAGATCAGGCAGCCGCCAGGAATACCGACGAGAATGTTGGATAGAAGGGCCTTGGTTTTCATGAGAATCGTTGCTGAAACTCCTCGACGGTCATCCCGAACCAGAGTACATCGACATACTCTCCGCCGGTGAAGAATGCCCGGCGGAAACGGCCCTCCACCTGGAAGCCCAGCTTCTCGTGCAGGCGGATCGAAGCCGGGTTGTCGGCGTGGACGGGGACGGAAACCTTCTGATAGCGCAGTTCTTCGAAGTAGTATTTCAGGACAAGCCGGATCGCCTCACCGGCATAGCCTTTGCCGCGCTGCCCCGGATCAATGTCCAGGGCGTAGCTGAAGGTACCATTGTGCGAGCTGCAGTGGTGCGTGTCGATCGAACCGACGGTCTGCCCGTCTTGGTTCTCGATCATCCAGCGGAAGGTGTCCCCTTCCAGCTTGCGCCGGGCTTCTTCCTCGGCCCAGGCCCGCGCGGCCGCCTCGGACTGCGGCGGCCAGACGAAGTCCAGGTTGCGGGCGCGTTCACTGTCCAGGTTCCAACGGATGAACTGTTCGGCGTCGGCCGGTTCCACGGCTCGCAGACGGACCTGCTGCCCTTGCCAGAAATTCGTTCCCACCTCCCTGCCTCTCTATTTGTGAACCTTTGCACGCTGCGGGCTTTTTACTTCCGGGCACTTCCAGTACAGACCGGGGTGCTCGCGCCGCTCGGTGGCGAAGGCCGGCAGGATGCCGCAGGCATGGCAGTTCTGGCGGCAGTCCTGCTGGATCTCGCCAGCCAGCGACTTCTGGTAGTCGGCAAAAAGATAGTTCTTGCGCACCGCGTCCGAGATGTGCTCCCAGGGGAAGATCTCGTCGGGGCGGCGGGGGCGGTGGGTGTAGAAGGCCGGGTCGAGGTCCCTGTCGGCGAAGGCCTCCTGCCAGGCGCCAAAGCGCATCTGGTCGCCCCAGGCGTCGAATTTAGCGCCCTTCTGCCAGGCGGTGAAGAGGACTTCGGCCAGGCGGCGGTCGCCGCGCGACAGCCAGGCTTCCAGCAGGGTATCGTCGGGTTCGGTCCAGGAAAGTTTTATGTTGCGGTCGCGCAGCTCACGCTTGAGCAGGTCCTGCTTGAGGCGGATCTGCTGCGGGGTGTCGACCGCCACCCACTGGAAAGGGGTGTGCGGCTTGGGGATGAAGGTGCTCACCCCGGCATGGACCCTGGCTCGCCCGCCGAGGGCCCGGCGTCCCTCGGCCAGGACCCGCTTGCACAGGTCGACGATCGCCTGCACGTCCTCGAGCGTCTCGCTGGGATGACCGATCATGAAGTAGAGCTTGATCGTCGGCCAGCCGCGGCTGTAGATTTCGCGCACCGTGGACAGGATCTGCTCGTCGGGGATGTATTTGTTGATGATCCGGCGCATGCGCTCGCTGGCCGCCTCGGGGGCCAGGGTGAAACCACCCGAACGGCGCTCCTTGAGTTTCTCCATCAGTGCGACCGAGACTGTGTCGATGCGCAGCGAGGGCAGCGAGACGGTCAGGTGGCGACCGGCGAACTTCTCACCGATGGCGGTCACCAGGTCGAGAACCGGGGTATAGTCGGACGAGGACAGCGAAAGCAAGGCCAGTTCTTCAACCCCGGTGGACTGGATGGCCGCCTCGGCCGCGGCGACAACCTCATCCACGCCGCGCTCACGGACCGGGCGGGTGATCATGCCTGCCTGGCAGAAGCGGCAGCCGCGCGTGCAGCCGCGCATCACCTCCACCGCCACCCGGTTGTGGACGATGTCGATGTTGGGCACCAGGAATTTCGTCGGCGGGGGCGGCAACTGGGCCAGCATGCGCTTGAGGATCGTTTGCGGTGCTTCGGACACATTCGGTGTGATCGCCTCGACCGTGCCGTCGTCCAGGTAGGTCACGTCATAGAAGCGCGGCACGTACACACCGCTGATTTCTGCCAGGCTCCTCAGAAGTCCCCCCCGGTTTTTTGATTTTCTTTTTTCCTGTTTCACAGCCTCGATGATCTCACCGATCACCTCTTCCCCCTCGCCGATCACGAAGGCATCCATGAAAGCGTGCATCGGCTCGGGGTTGAAACAGGCGTGGCCTCCAGCGATGACCAGCGGGTGGATCTCGCTGCGGTCGAGCGAACGCAGCGGGATGCCGGCCAGGGCGAGGGCGTTCAAGACATTGGTGTAGAGCGTCTCGTAGGGGATCGAGAAGCCGAGCACGTCGAAGTCAGCCAGGGCGTGCTTGCTCTCCAGGCTGTAGAGCGGGATGCCACTGATGCGCATCTGTTCTTCCATGTCGATCCATGGGCTGTAGGCGCGCTCGGCCAGCGCGTCGGGGCGCTGGTTGACCAGGTCGTAGAGGATCTGCAGGCCCAGGTTCGAGACCCCAATATCGTAGATGTCGGGGAAGATGAAGGCGACCCGGGCCTTGACCGAGTCCCAGTCCTTGACGACCGAGTTGAATTCACCACCCACATAGCGGCCGGGCTTCTGGACCTTGAGCAGGATCCGCTCGAGGCGGGCATCGATTTCGGAAGGGGAGAGCATGGGCCGAATTATACCTGAAGGGGTCTGATTAATGGGACCGCGGTAGCGCCCGGATCATGCGCAAGGAAAAAACATGAGTACAATGGTCCAAATGGACTAATGCAAACAAAATGATTGTCGCTATAATGTATGCAGGAGGTTCTGATGAAGAATATCTTTCCTGTATGCCTTATTTTGCTTCTCGTTGCCTGTGGACAAGCCCCCCAGGCAGCGCCAACGGAGGCGCCTGTCGTAGCGACGGCTCCGCCTGTTGAGGTCGAGCCGACCGCCACTGCTGAGCCAACCGAAGCGCCAGTAGTAGAAGAGGTGGCTCCACCGGAACCCGCCCAGCTCAGCAGCGGCATCTTCGAGAATATCACCTATTCGGGTGATATCATGTATTTCCGCTGCGAGCCTTCAGCGGTGACATTCGAGGTGACCGTCAACGACGAGAGCGCCGCCACCATCTACTTTTTCTTCCGCATGAGGGATAAGGCGACCGGCATTGCCAGCCAATGGTCCAATGGTGAGGAAATGCAACTTGTGAGTGAAAACCGCTACGGCTTCACCATGCAGGCGTCTGCGGTCCCGGACAATGCGCGCTGGGATTCTGCCTGGCTGCAGTTCCAGTTCGTCGCGGTCAACTCGGTCGAACAGAGGATCGCCAACTCGGATGTATTCGGCGAGCTCGTGACCTTTATGAAGGACTGCCCATAAGAGCCTTTCTTTTCCAAAAATCGCAGACCGAGGACGGGATCCCGTCCTCGGTCTGCGGTTAAGAGAGGGCTCTCGACCCAGAGGTTATTTTCGGGCCGAAGCGGCTGTCGGAGCGGCCGCGCCCGGTTAAGCGGCTCGCAGCGCCTCCAGGTTGGCCTGAGCCTGCGGGGCACCTTGCCAGAAGGTTTGCAGCTTCTGGCAGCCGTACTCTCTGCATTCGGCACAGGTGGTGATCCTGTGCTCTACCGCGCACTTGCGGATTTCGCACAGGGCACAGTAGCCGCCCAGGCGTCCGCTGGTGGCCAGGCAGCCGTCGCAGATGGCTGATTCGAGGGTCATGTCCGGGGCGTTGAACTCGATCTTCCATTTTTCCACCAGCGCGGCCAGCCCGGGCAGGTCATTGACCTGGGTTAATTTGTAGGCCTCGCACTGGGCGCAGTCCAGCCCGCAGGGCGCAATCAGGGTTGTCATGGTGTCACCTCCGAAAGTGAGAAAGGGTGGATTTTGCCCCTTTCTGAGGGGCGCGCGGATTATAGCACAGATGTTCTGATTTGGGAATAAAAAGAGGACCGGGGAGTCTCCTGCCCCCGGTCCTCTTGAGGTCACGGTTTGACATAGATGGCGGTGTCGAAGACCCCGTTGCTGGTCCAGGTCAACGGCCAGCCCTGCAGGGCCGCGGCGACCTGCTCCCAGCCGGGCCCGTCGGGGCCCGTGGCCGGGGTGCGCGAGTACGGGGCGCGCGTCCCCGAAGGCAGGTGGCGGTTGACATTGTCGATCACCAGCAGCCCGCCTGCGCGCAGTTTAGGGACGGCGGCCAGCACACACAGGTCCCGGTAGATGCCGTCGACCAGGACCAGGCTCAGGCAGCGGTTGGGGATCTCATCGGCGATGCGCACGTAGGCAGGCAGGCCGTCGGGATTTTCCTCCTGGGCGGCGAAGTGGTAGTCGACGTTGCCAACCCGGTCGTATTCCATCTTGCGCTTGACCTTCTGGTACCACTGCGGGTTGTGCTCGACGCTGGTCAGTCGGCCGAGGCGCTTGGCCAGCCAGAGCGTGCTGCGCCCTGAACCGAACTCTAGACCGCGCTGGTCGCGCCTGAGCGTTCTATCCAGGATGCGGATGGCCTGCGGCGTCAGCCAGGGGGCGTCGGGATGCAGGAGCTGGTAGAGCCGGTCAGCAGCCCGGTCGAGCAGGTAGCGGGGGGTCCAGTGGGCTCGATTGCGCATAGCTTAGATGGTGAACTTGCCATTCTGGTAGAAGAGCTCGCCGTCGGCCGTCATTTCGGCGTCGTTCATGTCGCACAGCATGTCCCAGTGGATGCCCGACTCGTTTCGTGAGCCGCTCTCGGGATAGCCGTTGCCGACCGCCAGGTGGATCGTGCCCCCCATCTTCTCGTCGAAGAGCATGTTCTTGGTGAAGCGGCTGATGCCGTAGTTGGTGCCGATGCCGAACTCTCCCAGGGTGCGTGCGCCGGCATCGGTGTCGAGCAGCGAGGTCAGCAGTGCCTGGTTCTTGCTGGCGGTCTCCTTGGCCACCCGGCCTTTTTCGAACCACAGCTCGATGTCGGTGACCTCCTGGCCGTACTCGATGGCCGGGTACTGGAAGCGGATCCAGCCCTCGACCGAGTCCTCGACCGGGCCGGTGAAGATCTCGCCGTCGGGGAAGTTGACCTGACCGTCGCAGGGGATAAAGGTGCGCTCCTTGACCGACAGGCGCAGGTCGACGTTGGCGCCCTTGAGGACGATCTGGTCACGGCCTTTCATCCAATCCACGATGCGCTGCTGTTCAGCGCCCTCCTTGCGCCAGAAGGCGACCGGGTCTTCCAGGTAGAGCATCCCGGCACTGTAGACGAAGTCCTGATAGTCGCGCAGGCTCATGTCGGCTTCCTGGGCCAGGGCGTTGGAGGGATAGGCGGTCAGGCACCAGCGCAGTTCGCCCCGGGCGGCCCGGCCAAAGAAGGTCTTGTTGATCGGCGCACCGGCCTTGCTGAAGCGGGCCATGCGGACCGGATCGATGCCGCTCAGCGAGCGGGTGTTGTGCTCTGTCCACAGGTTCAGGCTGGCGTCGAAGGTCTCGGCCACCAGCTTGCGCACTGGTGAGACGAAGTCCAGCTGGGCCTCGGAGGCGTGCTTGAAAAAGAGCTCATCTGCCCCGGGGACGGCGTTCTGGATGAAGACGTGGGCCCCGGCTTTGATCGCTTCCTCGTAAGCGACCAGGGTCAGTTCCTCGGCGAGGGGGTGGGTGCGGATCTGCAGCAGCTGGCCGGGTTGGATTTCCAGCGAGTAGTGGATCAATACCTGGGCGAGTTTGGTGACGCGCGAGTCGGGCATGGGGTTTCCTTTCGGATGAAGTATGCTATCCTGCTTGGAGCGGGGGGGCCATCCCGCCTTGCACCGTGCCATGATACCTCCCTTTTTGACGGCTGTCACCCTCCCCATGAGGAATTTTCGCTTGCTGTTCTTCACGGGACGTAGACGGGCAGGTCCATGATCCAGAACTGCCCGTTGTGATGGGTAACGGTGTACTCGAAGGTCGATTGAGGCGGCATCTCGGTCTCGTCGGCACCGCAGCAGGGGCCAAGTACGAACAGTGCACCGTCCAGCGCGCTGAACTCGACAATGAAGATGAATGTGTTCCCGGTTTGAGTCTGCAGGTTCGCCGAGCGGACCGGCAGGCACTGCAGGCCGTTGCGGGTGCAGGCAGCAAGCCACAGGGCGGCGTGGTCACCCGGGTCAAGGTCCGGGTTCCAGTCGCGCAGCGTCTCGTAACTGCCGCCATACAAGCGGTCAGCAGCCGCGTAGTCGCCCTGGTGGAGGGCGTCAAAGAAGTCCAGCAGGGCAGCATTTGCCAGGACCTCCTCATTCGGAGCGCGTGTCCCTGAAGGGAGCGGCACGCAGGCGACAAGCAGGATCAGCCCGACGGCAAGGATTTGGCCCACGCGTCCGGTGAACATGAGCTCATTCCTTTCCCATTGGTGCGACTGCCCTAGGCGGTTCTACCCAAAAAGGGGTTTCATTGGTGTTCATGCTGCGGTGGCTGGCCGGGCTGCATCCCGGGCAGCCTGTCGGCCAGGTTGGCCGGCTTGTGGATCAGCACCGGCAGGCACTGCGGGCAGATATGCACCTCAGCATCTTGAAATTGCATCTTCAGCAGGGGCACCTGCTGGTCGGTCTTCTCACATTGCAAGCATTGGGCCATTCTCATGCCTCTGTTGGAGTGATTGGATGTCTCATCTGAGTGCAGTGGATTCTGCAGGGTTTCCTGTTCCGCTCCGAATTTCACCCCAAGGGGGGCTGGAGGCTGGTAGTACACCCTGGTGTCGGCGCTGACTTCTGGGATACCGGGTTCCGGCGCTTTCGTCAGCACGTGTCGGAAGGCCTCCGTGGGCCCCTCTTTGTTCCATTCCTTGCTGCGAGCCAGTAGCCGATGCAAGTTTTTCGTCGGCGCGGCGGCCGCGGCGGAGCCGCCCGACTGGTTCGGGAGGCAGGATGCGGTCCGGGATGGCATCGTGCTTCCCTGCTGCGCACGGCCCAAGCGCCTGAACGCGCCCGGGATCAGGGTGGGAGGGTCCGCTGCTCATCCATCCAGCGTGCATCACAGGGTCCCCTTGTACATTCCACCGTCGACGCTCAACATCACCCCGGTGACATAGGATGCAGCCGGTGAGAGCAAGAAGACGGCCACATTGGCGAACTCCTCGGGCCGGGCCATGCGTCCGAATGGGCTGTCCTGGGCCTGTTTGGCGATCTCCGCCGCGACCGTGGTCCCGTTCTGTGTGGCCCGGAAGGCCATCAACTCTGTCACCCGTTCGGTCTCGGTCCAGGCCGGCAGGATCGAGTTGAAACGGATCCCCGATCCGCCCAGTTCGAGTGCCAGGGTCTTGGTCAGACCGACGGTGGCGGCCCGAATCGAGTTCGAGAGCACCAGGTTGGGGATCGGCTGCTTGACCGAGTAGGACGTGATCGTCAGCACGCTGGCGGCTTCCGACTGGCGCAGGTGGGGCAGGGCAGCCCGGATCAGGCGGACGTGGCTCATCAGCGAGAGATCGATTGCCATCTGCCAGGCGGCCTCATCGAATGACTCGAAGGCTCCGGCTGGCGGTCCGCCGGCGTTGGTGACCAGCAGATCCATACCGCCAAGGGCTTTAACCGCGCCAGCGATCAGGCGTTCAGGCGTCATGGGGTCGGTGAGGTCGCCGGCCAGGCCGATGGCTGGCATCCCGGTTTCAGCGTGGATTCCCTGCGCTGCGGCCTGGACCCGGGTTTCGTCGCGGCCGTTGACGGCCACCCGACAACCCTCCCGGGCCAACCCAAGGGCTACGGCGTGCCCCAGGCCGCGTGAGGCCCCTGTTACCAGGGCACATTTGTCTTTGAGCTGTAAATCCATGGCTATCTCCTTCTCCACACACAAGGATCCCTTTGTGGTGCGGGAGCACTTTATGTCTAGATGATTTCCACTTTCGTGTCCAGAACATCCCCATCCGGCCAGTTGGACTCGACCCAGCGGCAGACTGTCTCGAGGGCCGACTGCAGATGGGCTCCGTTGTTGGCGACCATGGCGCAGGCGACCACCGCCTCCTGCCAGCAGTCGTTCCGATCGACCTCGGCAACCGAGACGTTGAACTGACGCCCCAGGCGGTGCAGCAGGGGCTTGAGCCGACTGCGCTTCTCCTTCAGCGAAGCGCAGCAGGGCAGGCGCAGGTGCAGGGTCAGCTGACCGATCATTTTCTTATGAGCAGCTCGCGTATCTTCTTGGCCAGATTCGCATCCTGGAGCAGGGCGGCGACGGTTTCATCGACATTCACATCAATCTCCGGTTTCTCATGGAGCATCTTTTCTTTCCTTTGGGGATGCGATCATGTCCAGGGCAGCCAGCATCTTGCTGGTGGCCCGCTCGAAATCACCGTCTGTGCCTGCATGGCTTCCAGGCGCGACTGTTGGGCGTTCTCCGGTTCCGGGGTTTGTCGGACCCAACGGCGGTATTCTGAGATCGCCTGGCACAGGTCCCATTTGTCGGCATGGCCCAGCAGGAAGATGACCCGTTGCTCCTCCTCCGCCCGGGTCGTGCAGCCCGGGCAGGAGGCGTGCCCGAAAAACCGGCTCTTGCTCTGCAGCTGCCAGATGGTGGGCGCAAGATGGCTGAGCGCAAGGAAGCAGATGGGGAAGCCCTCCGCGGGCACCAGTAGCATCCCCTCGATGTGGAACTCGTCCTGCAGGGAAAGTCCCGCCGGGCAGCTGCCCAGGATCTCGACCGGCCTGACACGGATCGTTTTCATGATTTTACCATTGACAGCCGGACCAGGACACATCCCCCCTCGCCTGTGCCCGGGTCGGGACATGCTATGAAGAGCGGGCCGTCTGTCAGCCCAAGCCGGCCGGCGTTGAGCGCCACCGAGGCATTTACTGCTTCTTGCATAAATCTCTTAACTAGATGAAACCCAATTTCCCCATGAAGCGAAAGGGGTTGGTTTAGATATTTACGCAGCACTCTGTAGCAGGGTGCAGGTCCGGTTGTGGCCCTGGGGTCGCAGGTCCACGTTGTCCAGATGGTAAGTATCGCCTACCTGCAGCCCGGCGTTGCAGGTGCCGGAAACAGAGAGGACTTCGACTTTGATTGACATAGGCCTGAGAATCTCGAGATGGAAGATCGCCTCTTGTCTTATGGCATCCCGTCCATTACAATCCTGACGATGGATATCGAAAATGCCTACCACCAGGCGCTCGACTACCTGTATTCTTTCGTAGATTATAGCCTGAAACACGCTTCCGAGCTTGCCAGGGCCGATTTCAACCTGGAGCGCATGTTCGTCCTGCTGGAGGCGCTCGGGAATCCACACCTGGCCTGCCCGGTGATCCACATCGCCGGGACGAAGGGAAAAGGCTCGACCGCCGCCCTGTGTGCCGGTGCCTTGACCGCTGCCGGATACCGAACCGGCCTGTACACCTCCCCGCACCTGCAGGACTACGTGGAACGCATCCAGATCGACGCCCGGCCGATCTCCCACGCCATGCTGGTCGAACTGATCGAGGAGATCAAGCTTTCCGTGGCGGTTGTGCCCAAGCTGACCACCTTCGAGATCACCACCGCGCTGGGCTTCCTGTATTTCGCCCGTCAGCAGGTCGAGGCCGCGGTGGTCGAGGTAGGCCTGGGCGGGCGCCTGGATGCCACCAATGTGGTCACGCCGCGGGTCAGCGTGATCACCTCGCTCTCCTACGATCACACGGCGGTGCTGGGCAGTACACTGGCCCTGATCGCCACCGAGAAGGCCGGAATCATCAAACCGGGCGTGCCGGTTGTCTCCGCCCCACAGGTGGATGAGGCCCGGAAGGTGCTCGAACGCATCGCCGCCGAACGCGGTTGCCCGCTGACCCTGGTCGGGCGTGATGTCACCTTCGCACCAGGGGAAGGTACGCTGGATGGTCAGAGCCTGACCATCGAAAATTGCCAGGCGCAAATCGAAAACCCTGTTATACTGCGCATTCCCTTGCTGGGGGCGCACCAGCTGGTCAATGCTGCCACGGCCTATGCCGCCCTGCAGGCCAGCGGATTGGCAGTCCCCGAGACGGCGATCCGGGAGGGCTTTGCCGGAACGCGCTGGCCGTGCCGTTTCGAAATCGCCCGTCGCGAGCCGCCAGTTGTGTTAGACTCGGCTCACAACCTCGATTCGTTCGAGAAACTGGCCCGGACCCTTGAGGCGACCTTCCCTGACCGGAAGGTGATCCTTGTTTTCGGGGCCTCGGAGGACAAGGATGTGGCCGGGATGTTGCAGGCCCTTGGTCCGCAGCTGGAGCGGGTGATCGCCACCCGCGCTGACCACCCGCGCGCCCTCGAGCCGGAAAAGATCGTAGCGACCGCGGCCAGAATCGGGGTCCGGGCGGAGGCGGTGGTGCCCGTTGCGGTTTCGCTGGCTCGGGCGCTGGAACTGGCTGGGGAGCGGGGCCTTGTCCTCTCGGCCGGCAGCATGTTCGTCACTGCCGAGGTAAGGACGGCCTGGGAAAAAATTTCTGTGCTCTAAGCCGGTTCCGAATCAGCCTGGAGCGCGAGGACTCTATGAACCAAAACGATTATTTTCAGGAAGATGACAACTTCAGCACCGCACTGACCCAGCGGACCGAGGAACTGTACCGCGTTCCCAACCTGCCGCTGGACGCAGATGGCTGCATCGAGGCCCTGGTCCTGCCGCTGCGCGATCTGGTGATCTTCCCGCACATGGTCACGCCGGTTTTCGTGGCGCGCGAGTCCAGCCTGCTGGCGATCCAGGAGGCCCACGACTCCGACCGGACTGTCATCGGCCTGACTCAGCGCGATCCCGACCTCGAGGAACCGGGGCCAGAGGATTTCCTGGCGATCGGCGTCGAACTGGCGGTAGGGCGCCTGCTGGCCATGCCCGATGGATCGTCCTCGGCCCTGGTCCAGGGCCGGCGGCGGGTCGAGATTATCGAGTTCACCAACCTGACACCGGTGATCCGGGTCCGGGCCCGGGTCATCGCCGAGCCGACCACTGCCGACCGGACGACTCAGGCGCTGATGCGCTCGGCCCTTGACCTGTTCGAGCGCTGTGTCCAGCTTGACCGCTCGATTCCCGAGGAAGCCCACCTGTTCGCCATGAACATCTCCGAGCCGGGCTGGCTGGCCGACATGATCGCCACAGCCGTTTCGATCAACCTGAACGAACGCCAGACCCTGCTGTTGATGGGCGAACCGCGCCAGCGCCTGCAGCGCATCAACCAGCTCCTGGCCCAGGAAGTCGATGTGCTTGAACTCGAGGATGAGATCCACAGCCGGGTGCAGAGCGAAGTAGACCGGTCGCAGCGCGAATTCTACCTGCGCGAGCAGATGAAGGCCATTCAATCGGAGCTGGGCGAGGGCGACGTCTGGACGCGCGACGTGATCGAGCTGCGCCAGAAGGTCGAGAAGGCCGGCCTGCCGGAGCAGGCGCGGACGACGGCGTTTAAGGAGCTCGAACGCCTGAGCCAGATGCCGCCGATGGCACCTGAAGTAGGCATCATCCGCACCTACGTCGACTGGATCCTGGAACTGCCCTGGACGACCGCCAGCCCGGACAATCTGGACGTCAAGCATGCCGCCCGGGTGCTCGACCGGGATCACTACGGGTTGAAGAAAGCCAAGGAGCGCATCCTGGAGTACATCGCCGTGCGCTCGCTCAAACCCAAGAAGGAGCGCCAACCGATCCTGTGCTTCGTCGGTCCGCCTGGCACCGGCAAGACCTCGCTTGGGCGTTCGATCGCCGATGCCTTGGGACGCAAGTTCGTGCGTGTTTCGCTGGGCGGAGTGCGTGACGAGGCCGAGATCCGCGGGCACCGCCGCACCTACATCGGAGCCCTGCCCGGGCGCGTCATCCAGACCATGAAGCGGGCTGGGACCGCCAACCCGCTCTTCATGCTCGACGAGATCGACAAGCTCGGCTCCGATTTCCGCGGCGACCCCTCATCGGCACTGCTGGAAGTGCTTGACCCCGAGCAGAACCACGCCTTCTCGGACCACTACCTGGAACTGGACTTCGACCTTTCGAAAGTGATGTTCATCACCACTGCCAACACGCTGGCGACCATCCCACCAGCCCTGCTCGACCGTTTGGAGGTGATCGAGTTCCCCGGCTACATCGAGGAAGAAAAGCTGATCATCTCCAACCGCTACCTGATCCCGCGCCAGATCGAGGAGGCCGGGATCGAGGACATTGGGCTGCGCTTCACCACCCAGGCCCTGCAGCGCATTGCCCGCGAGTACACCTACGAGGCCGGGGTGCGCAACCTGGAGCGCGAGATCGGACGCATCTGTCGCAAGGTCGCCCGTTGGAAGGCGGAAGGGAAGCGCTACCCGACCTCGATCACGCCGGTCATGGTGCAGAAATTCCTCGGCCCGCAGCAGTTCTTCCAGTCCGAGGCCGAGCGCGCTGACGAGGTGGGTGTGGCCACCAGCCTGGCCTGGACCGAGAACGGCGGCGAGATCATGCCGGTGGAAGTGGCCATCTTCGATGGCAAGGGCGGCATGCAGATGACCGGCCAGATCGGCGAGATCATGCAGGAATCGGGCCAGGCTGCCCTGACCTACATCAAGTCACGCGCCGCGATCCTCGGGATCGACTTCGAGATCTTCGAACGCATGGACATCCACGTCCACATGCCGGAGGGTGCCATCCCCAAGGACGGGCCCTCGGCCGGGATTACCCTGGCCACGGCCTTGATCTCGGCCCTGACCGGCCGCCCGGTGTTCAAGGAGATCGGCATGACCGGCGAGATCACTCTGCGCGGGCGGATTCTGCCGATCGGTGGAGTGCGCGAGAAGGTCCTGGCGGCTCACCGGGCCGGGTTGAAGGTGGTCCTGCTGCCCGAGAAGAACATGAAGGACTTGGTCGATGTGCCCAAGCGGGTCCGCGAGGATATGAAGGTCATCCCGGTCCAGCACACCGATCAGGTCATCGAACTGGCGATTGCTCCCGAAGTGATGGTCGATCCTCCCCGGCCGCGCCGTCGGCCTGGCCCGGAAGAACAGCCTGACCTGGATGACGAAGAGTGATCATAAAGACGCCCACGGGCGTCTTTATGATCCCCGCGCAGGATGTGAAGAGGACCGTCTTCCCCACGAGGCGCGAGTCCATTTCGGAACAAGGCTCCTGGCTAAAAAATGTAACCGATCCTGTCCTTCATTTTTTCGTTCATCTCTTTCTTCATCGCCAGTGAGACGTTCGCCCGCAGGGTATACTCCTCACCGAAGCGGGGCGACCGGTCCATTTCTTGGCGTCGTTTTTCCATATACTTATCCAGAGTCATGATGACCCGGGCCGGGTTGCCGACTGCCACCGAGTTGGAAGGGATGTCGCTGGTCACCACGCTTCCCGCCCCGATGATCACATCGTCACCGATGGTCACGCCTGGCATGACGATCGACGCGGCGCCGATGACGACTCGATCCCCGATGGTGACTTTGCCGATGCGGGTGTACCCGAGGGTCGCCTTGGTGGTGCCGTCGTGGGCCAGGATGTAGACTCGCGGGGCCAGGGCAACATCATCACCGATGGTGATGTGCCAGTAATGACTGGGGTCGATGATGACCTCATTTTGGGGATTGAAGTTCCTGCCTACCTGCAGGCCCCCTTTGATCATTTCCTTGATCGGGTCGCCGGTCAGCCTGCCGAGCAATTGTTTGATGCGTCGCTTGAGGTTCATGGTTTTCTATTCTCCGGGCTGTGATTGGATGCTTGGATTATAATCGTGATACACCACTTGGATAAGGACAATCGCATGGGTAGATCTTTGCATGGAAAAGTCGTCCTCATTACCGGAGCCTCATCGGGATTTGGCGCCGACGCCGCTCTGCTGTTCGCCCAGCAAGGCTGCGCGGTGGTCGTCGCCGCCCGCCGGATGGAGCGCCTGCAGGCCCTGGCGGGGGAGATCCAGGCTGCCGGAGGTGAAGCTCTGGCTGTGCCGGTCGATGTCAACAACCGGACCGAGATCGAGATCATGGTCCAGACTGTACTGGAGGTCTACGGGCGGATCGATATCCTGTTCAACAATGCCGGCTTCGGCCGCCTGGCCTGGCTGGAAGAGCTCGATCCGGAGCGGGACATCGAGACCCAGCTGGGCGTCAACCTGTGCGGGCTGATCCAGGTGACGCGGGCGGTCCTGCCGCACATGTATCGCCAGCGCGCCGGGCATATCATCAACATGTCCTCGGTGGCCGGGCTGATCGCCGCCCCACTCTACACGATCTACGCTGCCAGCAAGTACGGCGTGCGCGGCTTTACCGATGCCCTGCGGCGCGAGGCCGCCCCGTACGGGGTGCAGGTGTCGGGCATCTACCCCGGCCCGGCCAAGACCGAGTTCGGTCATCACACCGGCGACAACGTGGTCAAACGCAGCCTGAAATTACCCGGATTCCTGCAAATGACCTCCGCACAGGTCGCTCGCCGGACCGTGCGCCTGGCTCGCTTCCCCCGCCGGAAGGTGGTCATCCCATGGTATTACCGCATCGTTATCGGCTTCGAGGCCCTCTTCCCCGGCCTGGTGGATTGGTTCCTGAAGGTTGCCTTCGTCGACCGCTTACACCGGCCAGACTGACCTTTCCCGCGCCCAGCATTGTTCCGGGCGCCCTGTTTTTCTTATGGAGACTCCCATGGCTTTCCCCCGTCTGAACCAACTCGGCACCGCCTTGCAGGCCGCCGGCCTGGACGCCCTTGCCCTGAACCCGGGCCCCAGCCTGGCCTATCTGACCGGGCTGCACTTCCACATCAGCGAGCGCCCGGTGGTCGTCTTCTTTACCCCCGACAGGGAGCCGGTCATCGTGCTGCCCGAGCTGGAGATGCTCAAGGTGACCGACCTGCCCATGAAGGCATTTGCGTATGCCGAGGATCCAACTGCATGGGAGGGGGTTTTCCGCCAGGCGGCTGAATCCCTGGGCCTGGATGGGAGGCAGGTGGGGGTCGAGCCGCGCGCCATGCGCCTGCTTGAGTTCCGCCACCTCCAGGCCGGCCTTCCGGAGGCGGACTTTCCCGACGCTGCCGGGGTGGTCAGCAGCCTGCGGGTCCGCAAGGATGCCGGCGAGGTCGCTGCCATGCGCAAGGCGGTCCAGATCGCCCAGGCAGCCCTCCAGGCGGCCATCCCGCTGATCAAGGTCGGGATGAGCGAGAAGGACCTGGCCGCCGAACTGGTCGTTCAGCTGCTGCGAGGCGGCTCACAGTCCGAAATGCCCTTTTCGCCGATCGTCTCGGGTGGTTCGAACAGCGCCAACCCGCATGCCACGCCGACCGACCGGGCCCTGCGTCCCGGCGATCTGCTGGTCATTGACTGGGGTGCGGCTGTGGATGGCTATGTCTCCGACCTGACCCGCACCTTCGCCGTTGGCGAGGTGGATGCCGAATATCGCGGGATCCACCAGGTCGTTCTGGAAGCCAACGCCGCCGGGCGGGCCGCCGCACGCCCCGGGGCCCCCTGCGCTGACGTTGACCTGGCCGCCCGGACGGTGATCGAGAAGGCTGGCTATGGAGCCTTCTTCACCCACCGCACCGGCCATGGTCTGGGCATGGAAGGCCATGAGGAGCCCTACATGCGTGGCGACAACCGGTTGCCGCTCGAGCCGGGCATGACCTTCACGGTCGAGCCGGGCATCTACCTGCCGGGCCGCAACGGGGTGCGCATCGAGGATGACATGGTCGTGACTGCAAACGGAGCCGAATCCCTGAGCGACATGCCGCGCGAATTACGCCTGGTGGGGTGAGCCTGTCGTGGAGTTTTCCACGACAGGTGCGAAAGACGCGCTGGAGAATGAACAGGCGGCAGGAGAACCCATTGCCGGGCGGCCGGTCTATCTCTTCCAGCAGGATGGCGTCATCGATGCCTGGTACAACGGCCAGGCGATCCCGCCGGGCCAGGATCAGGTTCCCCAGGACGGCTGCTGCAGCGGCGCAGCCCCGAATCCGCAGATGCACGTTGGCATGGCCCCCTTCTGCGGGGTGCGCGGCCAACCCTGGTACTACACGTCCAGATCGGCGCCCCGGAGGTCCTGATGCCGTGATCGTCCTATTTTCTCTTCCTGGAGGATCTGCCCATGAACAGCGTACAACGATCTCTTGACCTGCTCCGAGCCCTGCGGGTGGGCATCTCCCACGCCCAACTGCACGTTGAAGATGTGGGCAAGCTCCCTGCTCACCGGAAAGCCTTGGAGGCCGGCGATGGACACCCGTGAATTCCTGCAGGCCCTGGCGAAGATCCCAAACCTTCTGGAATTGGCCCGTCAGGATCAGGACACGCATTCGTATCTCTTGCAGAAAAGGATGCGCACCCAATACCGCCAGGAGGGCCGGCCTTTCCTGTATTCCATGCCGATGCGCCATCTGGTCCGCTGCGAGTTGTGCGGTCAGCAGCAAACGGCTGTCCAACACGAGGTGGAAGACCCGGCGCGCGGCGTGAAGGTCGCTTTCAGCGAACTCGACCTGCACCGAGCACGTTTTCACGACGTTCCGCTGCCGACCGTGCTGGTAGATTTCCTGGTCGCCAGCCAGAATCAGGGAGAGGAAGAAGATGAAACTTCTTGCACTTGAAATCGAACGCCCCGGCCTGAGCTCCACGGATACCCCGCCGCGGATCGCGGCCGGGCTGCCAGGCTTTGACATCCTGCCGCTGGCACCCTATAATGGCTTTGCCCGCCTGTTTGCGGAATAATGATTGGAGGACGGCGATGGATTTCTTGACACTGTTATCTTCCCTGGCAATCGTAGGCGTGGTGCTCTGGGCCGTCTTGCGGCAGCGCCGCGGGCGTAAGAAGAAAGCCGAGAAGGTCGACCACCGCACCCGTCGCGAGCGGGCCGTCTGGGCCTGGGCCATGGTGGTCAAGGCGGATGCCGGTCCGGTCGACGCCGGTGGGCGGGCGCGCGTCAACCTCGAGCTGGAGGTCCACATGCCCGGGACGCCGGTCTACACCGCCCTGGTAAGCTGGTTGGTCGAGCAGGAGGGCCTGGCCTACGTCGAGACCGGCAAGGAGATCTCGGTGCGGGCTGACCCGCAGGGTCCGGAGTTCATCTACCCCGATGGATCGTGGGCGCGTTTCGTCGAGTGAATGACTGCCTTCCAGTGGAGATGCTCGCATGCAGATCTTGCTTACCGTCAGTCTGTCGTTATTCGGTCTGTTGTTCCTCAGCCTGTTTGCCTACCTGCTCTTTGGAAAGTATCGCTGGAAGGGGGAAGCGACCGAACACCACGCCCAACTGCTGGCCGAACGCAAGCAGCATGCCGTTCCGGCGCGCGCTGTCCTGATCGGCCGGGGACGCCCTGAGGGCGGATTGTTCAATCGCCAGGCCAATGTCGATCTGCACCTGCGGATTATGCGGGAAGGGCAGGAACCTTATGAGGCGGTCACCTCCTGGCTGGTGGATCTCAAGGCCCTCAGCCGCCTGCAGATCAAGGCCGAACTCGCCGTACGGGTCGACACCGAAGACCCCCGGGCGGTCTACCCCGACGAGCCCTGGGCCAGGATCCCGTTGGAGGAGTGAGTTGCTACCGTATTGCGAATACGTACGTGCCCACCCCGAAGACGCCTACAATAAAGCGTACCACGATCGCGAGTACGGCTTCCCGCTGAACGACGACGCAGCCCTGTTCGAGCGCCTTGTGTTGGAAATCAATCAAGCCGGGCTTTCGTGGCTCACGATCCTCAAGAAGAAAGATAACTTCCGCCGGGCCTACGACGGATTCGATGTGGACGTTGTGGCAGCCTACGGCGAGGCGGAACGGACCCGGCTGCTGTCCGAGGCCGGGATCATCCGCAACCGTCTCAAGGTCAAGGCGGCGATCGAGAATGCTCGCCGCATCCAGTCCCTGCGGGGCGAGTACGGCTCTTTCAAGGGTTGGCTGGACGCCCATCATCCTCGCAGCCTGGAGGAGTGGACCAGGTTGTTCAAGCAGACCTTTTTCTTCACCGGGGGGGAGATCGTCAAGGAATTCCTGATGTCGACTGGCTACCTGCCCGGGGCGCACGACGCGGGCTGCCCAGTTTATGCCCGGGTCACGGCTCTGGGTCCGCCCTGGATGGGCTGATTGGCCGACCAATGCTTTCGAGGGAGGGTGCATCAATGAAGAATACGGTTTTGATCGTGATGCTCGTCATTTCCTGTCTGTCGTGCTGTTGTCTTGTCCTGGTCGGGGTCGGCACGGTCGTCCCAAAGGGCTTCGTGGATTTCCCCTGTTTTGTCACCTATGATGAGCAAAATCAGTGCCTGGACCTGTCCGGGATGCCGGAGGAGGACCTGGAGGATGTCCGCCTGCAGGTCTACCTGACCTCCCACCAGATCGGCATGATGGGCGGTGGATGCCTGGCGCGCGACTCCGAGTCCGACCAGTTGCACATCGAGACTGCGGCCATCGATCTGGACTTCGAGCGGCGTGGTGATGCACTGTTCGTCAACGGCGGGAGCCTGCCGGTCGGGGAGACGTCCACCTACACCAGCTTCTGGGATAGCAACCCCTGGATCATGCACGAGGTCCGCTTCACGAACTACGGTTTGGTCTCGATCTGCGACACCGACCTGCCCGCCAGGGTGGTTGTGGTCGGCACGTACGTCAGCACTATAGCGTTGCTTAAAGGCGGGCTGGTGCTGCTGATCCCGCTGGCCTTGATCGCCACTTTCACCATTTTGCTGGTTTCCAGCCTGCGCAAGGATCAATCAGAGAAAAAAGCGGCCCTCTGACGCATGGTCGGATGCCGGCGAACGCAGATCGCGCGGCAGAAAGATCATTTTTGTCCCTGTCCGGAATGGTAAAATCGGATCAATGTGGTTAGAATTGTGGAATCCGTTCAAGGAGACAAACGATGTATCCCTTCCTGCTCCTCCTGCACGCGTACATCCGCTGGGCAGTGGTGATCCTGGCCCTGGTGGTAACCGTCAAGGCCAGCATTGGTTGGCTTGCCAGGCGGCCCTGGGTCCGTTTCGACGACCGCCTGGGCCTGTTCTACACCATGGCGCTCGATATCCAGTTGCTGCTGGGAGTCATCCTGTATTTCATCAGCCCATTGACCTGGGTTGCCCTGAACGACTTCGGGGCCGCCATGTCCGATCCGATCCTGCGCTTCTTTGCTGTCGAACACTGGCTGCTGATGATCGTGGTGGTTGTGCTGGCCCACCTCGGCCGGGGACGTGCCAGGAAGATTGTCGACGATACCAAGAAGCATCGCACAGCGGCCATCTTCTACAGCCTGTCGGTCTTGCTGGCGCTGGTCGCCATCCCCTGGCCGTTCACCCACGGCCGTCCGTGGTTGCGACTGTAGCCAATCGGTGAAAACCACAACTGGTGATGGTTGTCTTTGTGGTCATCGGATTCTTCTTTTCAGGTCTCCCCGTTCCAATGCCTGGCGATGCGCAGAGAGTCAGGAGGGCAATCCCCCCGCCTCAAGCAGGCGGGATTATAATTTATACATGCCTCAAATCATCCCTACTGCGGAACCCTTCTTCTTCGTGGGCAAGGGCAAGAATGCCCGCATCGGCTGCCTGGTGACCCACGGCTTCACCGGCGCGCCCAAGGAAATGCGCTGGCTGGGCGAGTACCTCAATGGACAGGGCTATACCGTCTGCGGTATCCGCCTGACCGGCCACGCCACGCAACCCGAGGACATGATCCGCTCGCGCTACCGCGACTGGCTGCTCTCGGTCGAGGACGGCTATAACCTGCTCTATGCCTGCTGCGAGCAGGTCTTCCTGCTCGGGCTGTCGATGGGCGGCGTGCTCTCGCTGACCTCGGCGGTCTCGCTCGATGTGGCCGGCGTGGTGGCCATGTCCACCCCCCACCGTCTGCCCGACGACCCGCGCATCCGCTGGGCCCGCATCCTGAGCAGGATCAAGGCCTACATCCCCAAAAATAAGGAAGGCCCCGGGTCGGGCTGGTTCGGCGATGCCTGGCAGCAGCACGTCGCCTATCCGGCCAACCCGGTCCATTCGATCGGTGAGCTGAACGACCTGTTGGGCGAGATGCGGGCGGCGCTGCCGAAGATCGAAATCCCGGTACTGCTGGTCCAGTCCCGCAATGACCACTATATTGTTGAGGACAGCATGGAGCGCATCCATGCCGAACTGGGAAGTTCTGACAAGCAGATGTTGTGGATCGAGGGCTCCGGGCACGTCATCACCGAGGAGCCGCAGCGCGGGACCGTCTTCCGGGCGGCGGCCGATTTCATTGCCCGAGTCGCCCATCGATGAGCTATGAACTGGTCCTGCTGTGCATTTCCCTCTTCACCTGGGGGCTGGGAGAGGGAATGTTCTTCATCTTCCAGCCGATCTACCTGCAACAGCTCGGCGCCGACACGATGACCACGGCCGGCGTCTTCAGTGCCTTTGGCGTGGCGATGATGATCGCCCATGTCCCGGCCGGCTACCTGGCTGACCGGGTCGGGCGCAAGCCCCTGCTTGTCGCCGCCTGGACCTGTGGCCTGTCGGCGACCTGGGTGATGGCTGCCGCCCGCAGCCTGCCGCTCTTTGTGGCCGGGATGTTGCTCTATGGCCTGACGGCCTTCGTCTCCTCGCCGCTCAACAGCTATATCACCGCCGCCAGTGGCAGGATGTCACCTGGGCGGGCGATGACCCTGGTCTCGGCCTGCTTCAACTTTGGTGCTGTGCTGGGTCCGCTGGTGGGCGGCTGGCTCGGTGATCACCTGACCCTGCGGGTGATCTACGTGGTGGCTGGCTGCCTGTTCGCCGTCTCAACCGCCATGCTGATCTTCCTCCGCAACCAGCCGCGCGAGACCGACGATCCGACCGACCCGCCGCCTAACCTGTGGGCCAACCGGCGTTTTTTCGGCTTCCTGGGGATCATCTTCGTGGTCATGTTCACCATGTACCTGCCCCAGCCGCTGACGCCGCGCTTCCTGGAAAATGAACGCGGCATGTCCCTGTCAGCAGTGGGCATGATCGGTTCGGTGGGCAACCTGGGGAACGCCCTGATGAATCTGCTGCTCGGCCAGCTGCCTGCCTGGATCGGTTTCCTGCTGACGCAGGTCTCGACGGCCCTGTTCGCACTGTTGATGTGGCTGGGGACCGGGCAGTTCTGGTTCGCCCTGGGCTACTTCCTGCTCGGCGGCTATCGCTCTGCCCGCCCGTTGTATTTTGCCCAGATCCGGATCCTGATCCATCGGGCTCAGATGGGGCTTGCCTATGGCGTGGCCGAGACGGTCAATGCCACCACGATCATCCTGGCGCCCCTGCTGGCCGGGGTCCTGTACAATCGCGACCCGGTCCTGGTCTTTCCGGTCAGCATCGGCTTGATCCTGCTGGCCCTGGCCGTTACGGCAGTATTCGCGCCCAAAGAAGCGGCCAGGGATCCGCAGGCAGCAATCAGCCTGCCGCCGGATTTTCCTCTTGCGGAGTGAGATCATGCTCGAGATCATTTCCTTTACCCTCGGACCCGCCTCCACCAATGCCTATTTGATCGCCGATAGTGAGAGCCGGCAGGCGGTGGTCGTCGACCCGGCCTGGGATGGCGGCCTGATCGCCACCGAGGCCGTCCGCCACGGTTGGACCATCAGCCAGGTCTGGGTCACCCATGCCCATTTTGATCACATCGGTGGATTGGCCCAGCTTTCTGAATCGCTGGGGCGCTCGAATCTGACCGTTGCCCTGCATGCCGCAGACCTGCCGCTGTGGAATGCCGGCGGCGGGGGAGCCCTGTTCGGTTTCCAGATTGACCCCGGTCCCGCGCCGGATCTTGACCTGGCCGCGACCCGCAGCCTGTCTCTGGGTGGTCTGCAGTTCGAGGTCCGGCACACCCCCGGGCACACCCCTGGGCTGTGCATTTTCTACTGCAGGGCGGAAAACGTCCTGTTCAGCGGTGACCTGATCTTCAAGGGCTCGGTCGGGCGCACCGACCTGCCCGGTGGGGACTGGGAGACGTTGCTGGCCAGCATTCGGGCCCAGGTCTTCAGCCTGCCTGATGGGACCCGCATCCTGTCCGGGCACGGCCCCGAGACCACGGTCGGGGACGAGAAGGCGTATAATCCGTTCACAGACGTGTAATCCGGAGAACGGAGGTTGCATGAAACGCGCAGTCAGCATCAGCCTGGGGAGTTCCAGGCGTGACAAGCAGGTCGAGATCACCCTCAAGGGCGAGAAGATCCTGGTCGAGCGGGTTGGCACCGACGGCGATGTCGCGCGTGCCCGCCAGCTATATCTCGACCTGGATGGCAAGGTCGACGCTTTCGGTGTCGGCGGCACGGACCTGTACATCCGCATCGATGCCCGTGAATACCCGCTGCGGGCAGCGCTCAAGCTGGTCGAGGGGGTGAAGCACACGCCCCTGGTGGATGGGCGTGGCCTGAAGCATACTCTCGAGCGGCGGGTCTTCGAACTGGCCCTCCCGCAGCTGGGCGGGGTCCCGCACTTCCGGCAGGCCTTCGTCCCGATGGCCCTCGACCGGATCGGGCTGGCCGAGGCTGTCTCGGAAGTTGCCGACCGGGTCGTGATGGGAGACCTGATGGTCGGGCTGGGGATCCCGATCCCGGTCTACGGGGTGCCGGCCTTCAAGCGCCTCGCCCGGAGGCTGATGCCGATCGTCAGTCACTTCCCGATGAGCATGATCTTCTACGGCTCCGGCGGGGCCGAGCAAAAGCCCAAGTTCGTCAGGTACTTCCAGCGCGCGGACCTGCTGGCCGGCGATTTCCTGTTCATGCGCAAATATATGCCCCCCGATCTATCCGATAAGACTCTGGTCACCAACACCACCACCGAGGACAATATCGAGTTCCTGCGCCAGCGCGGCATCCGGACCGTTATCACCACCACGCCGCGTTACGAGGGCCGTTCGTTCGGGACCAACATGATGGAGGCCGTCCTGACCGCCTACGCCGGTTACGGTCGTCCGCTGACTGAAGCCGAGTTGAACACCCTGATCGACGAACTCGACCTGCGTCCCGCGGTGATTCATCTGGCATGAGCCGGCCCCCCTCTGGCGGATCCCAAAACGGGTGCTGCAGGAGGAAAACCCTGTTTAGCACAATCGGACCAATCTCCTGGTGGACGAGGAAGTGCTGCGCCAGACAAGGCGCAGCTTGTGATGCCACCAGGTTTTCCATGATCTTTGATGGGGGGAGAGAAGATTCGTAGGGATTTACCAGGCGGGGATGCGAAACGTGAAAGGTTTTCGTGCGCGTAAGGCAGAATCATGCCCTGCGTTCTTCATCCATTCGCGTGTCATTGGTTGTGGTCTGCCAGCCAAACCGTTGATTCAGGATGGCTCTGGTGCAGGACTTCTGGCGCCTTGTCTTGGATTACAAGATATGCAAAAATGAATCTGCTGTTTAATCAATTCGGAGGGATAGTATGATGAGAAAAAACTTTTTGTCCACAATTGCTGCCATCATCCTGATCGTCCTGGTCGCTGGCTGCGGTGGCGAGACCGGCGGGGGCGGCAAAGGCGGTCCGCTGCCTCCCTGTGACCCATCCGCACTGATGCCACCGACCCTCATTTCCCCGGCTACCCTGGAGATCGTCGGTTCCCTGACGCCGACCCTCAGTTGGGCCTACCCGGATTCGAGCTGCACGCCTGACAGCTTTCATGTCTACATAAACGAAGGTCCGGGGTACGATGTCACCGGCTGGGAGGATACCGTCAGCGGCAGCACCACTTCTTGGACCCCCAGCACGCCGCTCAACCCGGGCTCGGTCTACGCCTGGTATGTGGAGGCTGTGAGCGGCTCGACGACCGGGCCGCGCTCGGCTGGCAGGTTCTTCACTGGTCCCGGCTGCGGACCCGCCGACCTGGCCGCCCCGGTCCTGCTTGCCCCGGCCAATGGCTCCACGGTGACCGATCTTGCCGACATGATGTGGGACAATCCCAGTCCCTGCCTGGTGGACGGTTATCGCTGGGCCCTGGCTACCGATCCGGGCTTTGCCGTGCCGGTCTATGACTATTCTTACGCGATGCCCCTGCAGCGCTTGTTCCTGGAACCGTCGGAACTGACCCCCTGCACGACCTACTACTGGCACGTGGCTGCCATCCTGGCCTATGCCGAGAGCGATTTCTCGGCCACGTTCTCGTTCTACTTCAACCCGGCCGGGTCCTGCCCGTTGACGCCGCTGCCCAATTCGATCACCGGCAAGGTCTTCCACGACCTGTGCGCCATCCCGGAGTTCGGGCCGTTGCCCGATCCTCTGCCGGAGGGTTGTGTACCCTCGGGTGCGAGCGCGGCCGCCAATGGCATCCTTGAGTACGGTGAGCCCGGCCTGGCCGGCGTGGTCGTCCGCCTGGGCAGCGGAGCCTGTCCAGCGATCGATCGGGGGGCTCTGTTGACCGACGAATTCGGCAATTTCCAGTTCCTTGAATTGCCCCCCGGTGATTACTGTGTCAGCGTGGATGCCCTCGACACCAACAACGTCGACATCCTGATCCCCGGCGGCTGGACCGCGCCGCCCAGCGGTGTCGGGGATCCACTGGCCCGCTGGGAGGTCACGCTCGGAGCCAGCGGGGAGGTCACCGATGTCAACTTCGCCTGGGATTACCAGTTCCTGCCCATGTACGACGGCACCGGCACGATCTCAGGCCTGGTCTGGAATGACCTGTGCGCCGTCTCTGAGCTGGCTACGCCGCCCTTCCCGTTGCCGGAGGGATGCGTTCTGGATGACTGGGGCCGGGGTGTGGCGAATGGCAACTTTGATCCTGGTGAGGTGGGCATCCCTGGCCTGGCCGTCGACCTGGGCCATGGCCCCTGTCCCTCGGCCGGCTTCATGACCACGACCACCAATAGCGACGGCATCTATACCTTCGAGGGCGTACCGCCTGGTGATTACTGCATTCGCATCAACGCCGAGGACGAGGTCAATATGCCGATCTTGCTGCCCGGCCGCTGGACGGTGGTGCCGAGCGGGCATATGGGCATGACCTTCCGGGCCTTGACCCTGCCCGGCGGAGGCAGCCTGGCCGATCAGGACTTCGCCTGGGATTACTCGCTGGCCTTCTATTCCGGGCGCATCCCGTTCTTCCAGGCCGAGGTACCCACAAACTGCCGCATCGGCCCGACCGAGGGCTACGGCGTACAGGAGTTTCTCGAGCCTGGTCAGGCGTTCCCGATCATCGGGCGCAACCCGGAGGGCACCTGGGCTTATATCCTTATGTCCCCGGATCCGCTCGAACAACCCTTCGACCCGTTTGCCCAGCCCTACAACCCGTTCGAGATTCCACTTGGCCCGGTGACGATCCCCGACTTCCCGGCCGGGGAGGCCCAGTTCCCACAGGAACCGGTCGATTTCGTCTTCCTGCCGGACGAGGGTTGGCTACGCTGCTGGGTGTACATCGGCATCGGGTCAGTGGAGGACGACCTCGGACCCCTGACCATCGTCCAGGCTCCGCCGCTGCTCCTGCCCGAACCCGATGACGAAGAACCGGAAGAACCTGCTGCCCCTCAACCCCAACCGGTTGTCTGCACGCAGTTCATTGACGCGAACTCCTGTCTTGCAAACGGCTGCCGTTGGGTGCCGTTGAACGTCACGCCGGGTGGGCGGTGTGAAAATCCCTGAGTCAGAATCGAAACATGACTCATCCCGAGTTTATGAATGGGTCATGTTTTTGTGAAAAAGAGGATCTCCCCAGGCATGCTCCAGGCGCACCCGATCGGGTGCGCCTGTGAGGGGATCTGTTGGTCTCCGTCCCCGGCCGGCTCAGGGGGCTCCCAGGAGCATGCGCAGGGCCAGCAGCATTGCCATCCCGGTGCCGATCGTGAGCAGCACGTTCTTCGTTCGCCATGCAACGAGGATGGCCAACAGCCCGGCATAGAACTGGGGCTGGAGGGGGAGCCCGTTCCAGGTCGCATTGGGAGCGATCAATTCCGGGAGTGCGATCGCCGAGAGTACCGCCACCGGGACGAAACGCAGGCTGCGCCGGAACCAGTCGGGGACGCGCAGCCTCTCGATCAGGAAGATGAAGGACAGGCGGGTGGCGAAGGTGGCCAGCCCGGCGGCGATCAGCAGCAGCCACAGGTTCATGGTTCCTGTCTTTTCTCCACAGCCAGCCCGACCAGAATGCCGATCAGTGCAGCCAGCAGCAGTCCTGTTCTGAGCGGCAGGTCCAGGGCCAGGAGGCCCACCATCCCGGCGCTGCAGGCCGCGGCGGTTCCGGCCCGATCCTTGAGCGACGGGACGACCAGGGCGATGAAGGTCAGCGGCAGGACGAAGCTCAGCGGCCAGTCCTGCGGGATCTGTGCCCCAACGAAGATGCCGGCTGCTGTGCTGAACTGCCAGGAGCTCCACAGGGTCAACCCGGCACCCAGGAAATACCAGTGTTTCCGGTCGAGCTCCCCTTCCTGCTGGTAGTGCGTGATGGCGACTGCATAGGCCTCGTCGGTGAGCAGATAGGACAGCAGGAATTTCCAGGCGGGAGGAAGATGCCTGAGGTGGGGAGCCATCGAAGCGCTGTAGAGGGCGTGGCGCAGGTTGACGACAAAGATGACCATCAGGATGACCAGCCCGGAGACCCCGGCGCCGATCATCTGGGTGGCGATGAACTGGGCTGAGCCGGCGAAGATAATCATCGACATCGCCTGGGCGGTCGGTACGGGGAGCCGGGCGTTGATCGCCAGCGCTCCAAACAACAGCCCGAAGGGGACCACCCCCAGCAGGATTGGCGCCTCATCCTGGACACCCTTCCAGAACTCTTGCGACTTGGTTCTCATCGATCGTGAATGGACTGTCCGAATTGGAAGACCGGAGCGATCTTGTGATCGCTCCGGTCGATTGTTCCTATTTGGCGTATTCTGTCGCCCGGGTTTCACGGATGACCGTCACCCGGATCTGCCCGGGGTACTGCATGGTCTCCTCAATCTTCTTGGCGATGTCGCGCGCCAGGCGGGCGGAGGCCAGATCATCGATCTCATCGGGCTTGACGATGATGCGCACCTCGCGGCCGGCCTGGATGGCATACGATTGAGAGACTCCCTTGAATGAATTCGCCATATCCTCAAGCGTCTTGATGCGCTTGATGTAGGCTTCCAGGTCCTCGCGGCGGGCACCGGGCCGCGCTCCCGAGATGGCGTCGGCTGCCTCGGCGATGACGGCCTCGACACTTTCCTGCTCGGTTTCGTGGTGGTGGGAGCCAATCGCATTGACCACGATCGGGTTGACCCCGTAGCGCTTGCAGAAATCGGCACCCAGGCTGGCATGTGTGCCTTCCTGGTTGTGGTCCATGGCCTTGCCAATGTCGTGCAGGAAGCCGCCCTGGCGGGAGAGGTCCACGTTGGCGCCCAGTTCGGCGGCCAGGATGCCAGCCAGTTTGGCGACCTCGACGGCGTGGGCCAGCTGGTTCTGCCCATAGGAGGTGCGGTATTTGAGGCGTCCCATCATGCGCATTATTTCAGGGTGCAGGCCGGCGACCCCGGCGTCGAAAGTGGCCTGTTCTCCGGCCTCTTCGATGACCACGTCGACAGCCTTGCGCTCGTCCTCCAGCACCTTTTCGATGTGGGCCGGGTGGATGCGCCCGTCCAGGATCAGGCGGGCCAGGGCCCGCCGGGCGATCTCGCGCCGCACCGGGTCGAAGCAGGAGATGGTCACCGCCTCAGGCGTGTCGTCCACAATCACGTCCACTCCGGCCGCCTGTTCGAAGGCCCGGATATTGCGCCCGTTGCGGCCGACAATGCGGCCTTTCATCTCCTCGTTGGGCAGGGGGACCAGCGAGGAGACCACCTCGGCCACGTGGTCCGAGGCGACCCTTTGGATGGCGTCGGCGATCAACTTGCGGGCGCGTTTCTCGCCCTCTTCACGGGCTTCGGCCTCGATCTGGCGGATGATGCGTGCCATGTCGCCGCGCGCTTCCTTCTCAACTTCTTCCAGCAGGGCGCCCTTGGCCTCCTCGCTGGTCATGTTGGCGACGCGCTGCAATTCCTCCAGTTGCTGCTCATGCAGTTTTTCAATATCATTGAAGCGCTTGTCGACAGCGCTCTGACGCTTGTTGACTGTCTGCTCGCGCTGCTCGAGGCGTTCGATGCGATTGTCCAGTTCGGTGCGTCGACGCTGGAGACGTTCCTCCTCCTTGGTCAATTCGGAGCGCAGACTCTTGATCTCGTTTTCGGCTGAACGCGTGATCTTCATCGCATTATCGCGAGCCTGCAGTTCGATGGTCTTGGCCTGCTCCTTGGATTCCAGAATGAGCTTGTCGGCCCGATCGCGTTGTTCACGCTGGGCCCGGGCGACCTGCATCCGGCTGAGGAAGTAGCCCAGCGCCAGGCCTACGATCAGGGTCAAGCCAGCAATAATGTAAGCGGTTGTTTCCATGTTTTTTATTCCTCGTCTGTCTCCCCGGCCTCTGCTGTTCCGGCCATTTCCTGCCAGATTTCAGAAAGGAGCGGGGCGATGATGTTGTAGGAGAAGCCGCGCCGGGCCAGGAATCCGCCCAGTTTGTTGCGGAATTCCTGCCATTCCAGCCCTTCGACCTTGCGCAGATACTTTTGGGCGGCCTGGCGGGCCAGCTGCTCCTCGTCCACGTCAGTCTCGAGCAGGGGTTGGATGATCTCCTCGGAGACGCCTTTTTGCCGCAGTTCCATGCGCAGGGCGGCTTTGCTGCGTGGCCGGAATGTGTTGCGGTTTTCGATCCACAGGCGGGCGAACTCGGCATCGTTCAACAGGCCATTGCGTTGCAGGCGGACAACAGTCTCGTTGACCAGCGCCTCGGCGACCCCATGCCGGTTAAGGTTCGTGCGCACCTCCGCTGCCGACCGCGGCCGGTAGCTCAGGAAGTGCAGGGCCTTCTGGTAAACGACCTCGCGCTCATCCTCGACCTGCAGGGCGGAGATTTTCTCCTCGTTGAGCATCTCGCCCACTTTCAGCCAGGCGGCCACGATGCGGGCCAGGCCGAAGGCGAATTCCCCATCCAGGTAGATATTCACCCGCTGGGGGTTCCTGTGTTGAGGTTCGATCGCCGAGATCGTTCGCATGCAGCGCTTCTGTTAAGAACCGTTCTGTTAAACACGTACAGCCGCAGGCCACCTGTGGGCCACGGCTGTGGGAGCGACTCTTGGTACGAATGTGCACATGCACCCCGCCCGGGGACAGGTTCAATGTCAGGCGGACAGGACCGGCAACGGATCCATTACCGGAGGCGGGAAGGGGGGGTTGGTGTCGTAAGCCTCAGGGATTCATTCCTTTTTGCGTACCAACCAGGTGCAGACGACAAACTGTGCAATTGGGGTTTAAGCCCCGGAGTTTTCCAAGAGTTTCCGTTTACAGACCATGGCCGCCGCTGCAACGCAGGGGTAGGGAAGGCGGCATTATTCGTTCTGTTGGCTATTATACATGAAAAGCGCTGGCTGTGTGAGATTCGTCCGGTTGTATAGGCCGGGTTTCAAGCCTGGTACCATGCAGGCCGTTGCCTTAAAATATGACAAATGGGACTACAATTCTTGCTCGGACTCGTGTGATAATCACAGTGTATTCTCTCTTGGTACCAGAAATCGGAGGTTGTATGCCTGCAGTAACACCTGAAGAAGCCCTGGAATACCATCGTCTGCATGGAAAGCCGGGCAAGATTTCCGTTGTTCCGACCAAGCCGATGGACACCCAGCGTGACCTGAGCCTGGCCTACACGCCGGGTGTCGCCGTACCGGTGCTCGAGATCGAAAAAGATCCTGAGAAAGCCTACGAGTACACCTCGAAGGGCAATCTGGTGGCGGTTATCTCGAATGGGACAGCCATCCTGGGCCTCGGCGACCGGGGTGCCCTGGCCAGCAAGCCGGTCATGGAGGGCAAGGGGGTTCTGTTCAAGCGCTTTGCCGACGTGGATGTGTTCGACATCGAGGTGGACAGCCATGATCCTGACGAAATCATCCAGGTCTGTGCTGCCATCGCCCCCACCTTCGGCGGGATCAACCTGGAAGACATCAAGGCTCCCGAATGCTTCTACATCGAGGAAACCCTCAAGGGGATGCTTGATATCCCGGTCTTCCACGATGACCAGCACGGCACGGCGATCATCTCGGCTGCCGCCCTGGCCAATGCACTCGCATTGGTCGGCAAGAAACATTCCGAGGTCAAGATGGTCATCTCAGGTGCTGGTGCCTCGGCGATCTCGTGCGCCAAGCTGGCCATGCGCTGGGGTGTGCGCCAGGAAAACATCATGATGCTCGACAGCAAGGGAGTCATCTTCAAGGGGCGTACCGAGGGCATGAACAAGTACAAGGAAGAGTTTGCCGTTGACACCGACCGGCGCAGCCTGACCGACGCGGTGCGCGATGCTGACGTTTTCTACGGTCTGTCGATCGCCAATGTGCTGACCCCCGAGATGGTCAAGACGATGGCCGAGCGCCCATTCATCTGCGCCATGGCCAACCCGGATCCGGAGATCTCATACGAACTGGCCAAGGAGGCTCGTTCTGACGCGATCGTCGCCACAGGCCGCTCCGATTATCCCAACCAGGTCAACAACGTGCTCGGCTTCCCATTCATCTTTCGCGGCGCCCTCGATGTGCGCGCCAGCGCGATCAATGAGGAGATGAAGTTCGCCGCCTCGCAGGCACTCTTCAACCTGGCTCGCGAAGACGTGCCCGATTCGGTCCTGCGCGCCTACGGGGTCGACAGTATGAAGTTTGGATCGGAGTACATCATCCCCAAGCCGCTCGACCCGCGCGTCATGCTTTGGGAAGCCCCGGCTGTTGCCGCCACCGCCATGCAAACCGGCGTGGCCCGCCGGAAGATCGACATCGACGAGTATCGTGATCAACTGGCCTTCCGCCTGGGCAAGGGCGCCCGGGTGCGCTACTTCTTCGTGAACAAGGCCCGCTCGGCCAAGCCCCGGAAACGGATCGTCTTCGCCGAGGGCGAGGAGCCCAAGATCATTCGTGCTGCCGCCCTGGTCCAGGATGAGGGCATCGCCGTCCCGATCCTGATCGGCCGCCCGGCTGTCGTCCAGGCCCGGACCGAGGAGCTGGCGCTCGACTTCCGCTGTGACGTCGTCGACCCGGACAACTACGAAAAGCTCGCGGCTTACACCGCGGCCTATCACGAACTTCGCCAGCGCAAGGGCATGACCTACCCGCAGGCTTCCAAGCGCATTCATGAACCTAACGTGCTCGGCCCGATGATGGTCAAGATGGGCGATGCCGATGCCTGTGTCTCCGGCCTGACCTCCGAGTATGCCGATGTCATCCGCCCGGCACTGCAGATCCACCACACCTCTCCGGAGGCCAGCGTCGTTACGGGCGTCTATCTCATGATCGTTGACGAACGGGTCTTCCTGTTCACCGACGCGACTGTCAATATCGAACCGACCGCCGAGCACCTGGCCGAGATCGCCTGCCGTTCGGCCGAGTTTGCCCGCCGGCTGGAACTCGAACCGCGGGTGGCCTTCCTGTCCTTCTCCAATTTCGGCTCGATCGCCCACCCGTTGGCCGACAAGATTCGCCGGGCGGTCGAGATCGTGCGCGCCAGCTGCCCCGACCTGGTGGTCGACGGTGAGATGCAGGCCGATACCGCCGTAGTGCCCGAGATCGTCAATGAGCGCTACCCGTTCAGCCGGGTCAAGGATGCCAATGTGCTGGTCTTTCCGTCGCTCGAATCAGCCAACATCGCCTACAAGCTGCTCGACCGCCTGGGCAATGCCAAGGCCATCGGCCCGATCCTGCTCGGGACCGGAGCCCCGATCCACGTCCTGCAGACCGGCGACGAGGTCGAGTCGATCGTCCAGGTCGCTGCTGTGGCAGCCATGGATGCCATGGGCCGCAAGGTACCTGACCATCTTTCCTTCCAGAGCGCGAAAAATCGGGGACGGCCCTGATCATCCCCGATTTTCGTGCTACAATAAATGCATGGAAGAATTCGCATCCCCAAGTCTGCAGCGCCATCGCCGGCAGCGATTCTGGCAGGTGCTCCTTCCGATCATTCTGTTCCTGGTCGGGATGCTTGCTTTGGGAGTCCTGGTCATCTTTGCGACGTTCGAGGCAGGTGCCCTAAATCGCCTGTGGGCCGATATATCCCTCATCTGGCTGCTGTTCCCGATGCTGGTCTTCGCCCTGCTGGTCTTGGCGGTGCTGGCGGCATTGATCTATGCCATCGGCCGTCTGACGCAGGCCACCCCGCGCCTGACCTCGAAGGTCCAGGCCCTTGGCCGGCAGGTGGAACAGGGAACTCGCCAGGTCGCCGATCAAGCCGTCCAGCCGGTGATGCGGTTCAAACAGATCGGCGCGGTCCTCCAGTCGTTTTTCAAGAGGCCCTAACCGGATCGATCGTTTTCCGGGGTGTTTTGTAACCTTTGCCCGGGCCGACCTGCAGGTTGGCTCGTTGACTATCGAAAGGGTGCCACATGGAAGAGAATACCATCCTAACACAAGAACAGGATACGGACGTCGACAATTCCTGGAAGGTCAAGGCCCTGGTCATCGGCGGCCTGATCGGCGCCGTGACCGGCGTCGGGACGGCCTACCTGCTGTCCCAACGGGCGGAGCAGAAGGGGGAGCGGTTGTCGATTGGCACCGGCAGGGGTGTCAAGTTGGGCGTACTGCTCATCGGTCTGTTGCGCCAGGTCTTGTCGCTCGGCGAGGATTGACGTTGCCCCTTGTCCGCAGCTGAAAGCACGGTCGGCGAAATCGAAGCGGCGCTCGTCCATGCGATCATCCGCTTCGAGAAAGAGTATATGGGGCGTGGCCCTACCGAGGTTCGGGCGTTCATCGTTGAGGACATGATCATCGTACGCCTGTACGGAGTCATGACCCCGGCCGAGCTCCGGCTGGCGGAAAGCAGCGACGGGCATGTGCTGGTCAAGCAGCTTCGCCGGCGGCTGCTGCAGATCTCACGCCCACTGCTCGAGCAGATGGTCGAGCAGGTGGTTGGCAGCCCGGTTATCAGCCTGCACAGTGACATCAGCGTCAAGACCGGGGAGCGGATCATCGTCTTCGTTTTCGGCGAAAACATGGAGAAACGCTTCCTGCGGGCGAAAAAACGCCGTCCCGACAAAGTCGCTCCGGTGACCCCGTGATGCCTCAAAGCCAAATGTTACTATAGTGACCCTCTCCACGGAGAGCCAACAGTGATATAATCTCCGCCCAATAGAAAACCTGTCCCGAGTTTGTTGGTGGACGAGGAAAAGCGCGACCATCCGCAGTGATGGTAACGGGTTTCCAAGTAGGCCAACACTGGCAGAATTCCAATCCCATTTGGAATCCGCAGTGTCTGGCCTTTTTTGTTTATTAACGGCCATCGTTGAAAGGAGCTGTCATGTTCTCCCATCTCGAAGAATCCAAACCCGACCCGATCCTGGGGCTGCAGGAGGTCTTCCACCGCGACCATCGGGCCGTCAAGGTCGATCTCTCGATCGGTGTCTATCGGGACGCGCAGGGCACCACCCCGGTCATGCGGGTTGTCAAACGGGCCGAGGAGCGCATCTTCAGGACCGAGACGAGCAAGAATTACCTGAGCAGCGAAGGGACCCGCGACTACGCCGCGGTCGTGCAGGAGTTGATTTTCGGCCTCGATCACCAGATCCTGGTCCATCGGCGGGCGATCACTGCCCATACCCCCGGCGGGACCGGGGCGCTGCGGGTGGCCGCCGATCTGCTCCACCAGATCAGTCCGTTGGCCCAGGTGTGGGTCAGTCAACCGTCATGGCCCAACCATTTCCATATCTTCCGCTCGGCCGGGCTGGCGGTGGGACACTATCCCTATTACGATCCAGAGTCGAATGACCTGGCCTTTGACGCCTGCCTGGCTGGCCTGCAGAAGATCCCCGATGGGGACGTGGTCGTCCTGCAGGCCAGCTGCCACAACCCGACCGGCGTTGACCCCTCGGTGGACCAGTGGGAGCAGATTGCCGAGGTCTTGGCGTCACGCCGCCTGCTGCCAGTGGTCGACCTTGCCTACCAGGGCCTTGGGGGGGGGCTGGTCGAGGACACCGTTGGGATTCAGACCCTGAGCCGAGCCTGCCGCGAACTGATGATCGCCAGTTCCTTTTCCAAGAATTTCGGTCTTTACAATGAACGTGTCGGGGCCCTGACTCTGGTGGGTGACTCGGCCGAAGCGGCTGGGACCGCCCTCGGGCATGTGCGAGCCACCGTGCGAGCCAACTACTCCAACCCGCCAGCCCACGGGGCGGCGATTGTCACCACCATCCTCAAGGACCCTGAACTGCGTCTCGAATGGGAGACCGAACTGGCGGCGATGTGCAAACAGATCCATCGTATGCGGACCGGGTTTGCCGCCTCCCAGGCACAGCGGGGCACCTGCCAGGATTTCACCTTCGTCACCCGCCAGTGCGGCATGTTCTCGATGACCGGCCTGACACGCGACCAGGTCCGGCGGCTGCGCCAGGACAGTTCAGTCTACCTGCTCGAGTCCGGCAGGATGAACTTTGCCGGCCTGACCGATGAAAACCTGGACCTGGTGGCGGACGCCTTCGTGCAGGTGCTCGGCCGGCAGGTCCCGCCTGGAGCCGCCGTGGGCAGCCGGCTACCGGCCTGGCAGAAACTGGACCTGCCGGAGGACCTGAAGATGGCCCTGGTGATGGCCCCCAGCGTGTGCGTCCCTGCCGACCGGGAGCAGTTGATTCGGTTGGCGACGGGCAACAACGGCGGCCACGAGTACCAGGTTAAATACACCCTGCCCGATCGGAAAGAAGATGTCCTGGAAGCCCTGGTCGTGCGTTGCCGCAACGGGATCGGGGTCAACTATGCCGAGCCCTATATGCGGCGTCGGGACCCTGATTCGATGGTCGTCGCCGACGACCGGCCGACCGACAAGCCGCGCTTCTCCGACATGTTCCCCTATCCCTTCACCGCTCTGCGCGAGGAGATCTTTGACTGGCTGACCGAACAGGACCTGCTTGTCCTGCCCTTCCTGGCCGGCGGGTCGGACCTGGGCTACGATGCCCTGCTGGTTGCCCCGGCCAACGCCGCTTTCTTTGCTGTTGCCCTGGCTGACCTTCAGGGCATGCTGCCCTCGGCAGTCTATCACCAGGACTTCAAACCACGGGCCATCATCTACCTTGCGCCGCCCTTCCGTCACACGCACTGTGGAGGTCGACAGATTGTCATCCACAACCGGGTTAATGGCTTGCATGAGATCTTCTCGCTCAACCTGTACCCCGGACCGAGCGCCAAGAAGGGCGTCTACGGCATCCTGTTGGCGATCGGCGAGGATGAGGGCTGGCTGACCGCCCACGCTTCCTGCGTACAGGTGGTTACGCCTTATGACAACGTCGTTTCCTTCATGCACGAGGGTGCCAGCGGCAGCGGCAAGAGCGAGATGCTCGCCTACCCACACCGCGAGCCCGACGGCCGCCTGACATTGGGCGAGAACATTGTTAGCCGCAACCGGCGCTACCTGACCCTGACCCAGAACTGCACCCTGCACCCGGTTGCCGATGACATGGCCTTGTGCCATCCCAGCCTGCAGAACGGCGGACGCAAACTGACGGTCAAGGACGCTGAGAAGGCCTGGTTTCTGCGGGTCAACCATATCACCGGCTATGGCACCGATCCCCATTTGGAGCGCCTGTGCATGCAGCCTCCCGAGCCGCTGGTTTTTTTGAACCTGTCTTCGGTGACCGATGCCACCTGTTTGATCTGGGAGCCCACTGAGGATGGACCCGGCATGCCGTGCCCCAACCCGCGCGTCATCCTGCCACGTCGGGTCGTGCCCGGGATCGTCAACCAGGCCGTCGAAGTCGATGTGCGCAGTTTTGGCATCCGCATGCCTCCTTGCACGCGCGAGCAGCCGACCTATGGGATCAGCGGCTACCTGCACTTCCTGCCTCCGGCGCTGGCCTGGCTGTGGCGGCTGGTCTCACCGCGCGGCCATGCCAATCCGAGCCTCACCGATGCCGATCACCTGGCCAGTGAGGGCGTCGGCTCCTATTGGCCGTTCGCCACAGGCAAACGTGTCAGGCATGCCAATCTGCTTCTGGAGCAGATCACCAACACCCCCAGCACGCGCTACATCCTGATCCCCAACCAGTACGTCGGAGCCTGGAAGGTCGGCTTTATGCCCGAATGGGTCTCGCGCGAGTACCTGGCCCGGCGCGGCGGGGCGAAATTCCGTCCCGACCAGATCCATCCGGCGCGCTGCCCCCTGCTCGGTTATGCGATTGGCAACATGCACTTCGAAGGTGCCCAGATCCCCCAATGGCTGCTGGAGGTCGACCAGCAGTACGAGGTGGGGGAGGAGGCCTACGACCAGGGTGCTCAGATGCTGACCGAGTTGTTCCGCCGCGAGCTGGGCCTGTACCAGCACGACCCTGCCCTCGACTCGCTTGGCCAGCAGGTCATCGCATGCTTCCTGGACTCCGGCACAGTGCGCGATTACGCCAACCTGATCCCGGCCTGCTTGTGACGCAGTAGCCAAATTCCCGGTGCAGGCCGCACCGGGAATTTTCTACCTGACCTGCTGCCTTCCATAAACAGGTGGGTGCCTCATCCCGGGTGGTAGGCCATAGTGATCCCAGGCAGGGAAAAGCGTTGTTCTTTCTTTTCGTTCAGGGTTTGGAGGAAACTATGAATCAGTGCAAATTCCACCGCCGACCAGTCGCTGTTGAGCCACTGGGACGAGAGCGACGCGGTTGAACTGGTCGGCGGACCCTGAAAATCAATGTGATTGTGGGAACGGATCCCCCGATTTTCTTCTTGTTCTTTTGCCTGGATACCCGGCCAGGGAAAAGAATGTATGAAAGATGCGCTCAACCCTTCGGAACGCGTTCTTGGTCAAAACGCCTTCGCATCAGCGTACTCTTTGCAGGACGTAGAGCGAATATCCTTCCTGGCAGGGGTGTGTGGAGAGCTCGAGGATCAATCCATACTGGTCGGTTGCGAAGTCCCACTCAGCATAGCTGATCTCATCCAGGATGATGTAATCGGCTTCAGCGGCCCATTGACTCGCTGCCTCGTCGTTCCAAAAACCGCGTCTGAGCAGTTCATCTGTGTTCCCCCCGGTCCTGCGGCTATACCCACCGTAGATCTGCGCCGGGTAGACCGCCACGTCGGGCAAATAGAGCAGCAGCGTGGGTGAATCCACGCCCCAATAGACCTGACTTCCCGCGGGGATGACCCGGGAAAGATCCGCGCCGATGGCTTCGTAGAATTGAATCAGATCGCTGTTTCGACAATAGCCTCTTTCGTAGAATGCTCCTTCCAGCAAGGGGGACAGCAGGTAGCCGATCGCAACGGTTGCAATCAACACGATATAGCCATAAGTGAAATGCCCGGCTCTCTTTCGCGAGAGGAAACGAAAGCCGGCATAGAGAATTCCAAGCACAAGGATCGTGTAGAAGAGATTGAAGGCAATGAAGGAAACCCTTTGCCCCTGGGGATCGAACAGGAGATAGTCGAGGTCAAGATGGAACAGGTTGGCGAGAAGGCCCCCCAGCGGTACCGGGTCGGGCAAAAATTGGCCATCTCGCATCCAGGGAACAGGGAGCCTCAGTATTCGAAATAGAGAATCCCGTGCCATTCCCACAAGGTCGTAATTCAACCCTGCGTTGTTATTGAAAATATAATAGCTCAACCCGATACTTACCAGGAGTGCAAACATAACGATACTGAGCGATCGGAATTTCGATAGACTCTTTTCCCATGCTGGAAATGAGGCGACGATCAAGAGCAGGGCAGTGAAATTAAAGTAACTCAGATAGGTTGCGAAAGCATAGGGCGCAAAATCGTTTGCCAGCGATGCCCAGCCGTGGGCAAGCAACAGGGAAAAGTAGAAGATCGCCAGGAAGATCGCAGACCGCTTGTGTTCCCACCCCTTCCATTTTTTAGGATGCGGCCAGAGGAGGAAGGTCCCCAACGCTCCCACCAGTGTAATGTAGTTAAAACGCAGGCCCTCAAGCAAAACCATCATCCTTGCTTCGAAATCGATGACGGGTGCCAGGAAGGAAGCCGTCTCCCCGACCTGATATGGATCCGGGTTGCCGGTGAACGACAGATTACCCGGAAGCCAGATTGCCCACAAATCGAGAATTCCTGGCCAGTAAACAAGTAGAAGGACCGCGATCGGGAGAATACTGGCGATCGTGGACCCTAGGCCCGCTTTCCGTCCATGCTGCCAGAATATGTAGCCAATGATCAGGGGAACTGCTGGTAGCATATTCTGGCGGGTCATCACCATCAGGCCGCAAAGGAAGGACCCGATCACGATGTGCCAGAATGAGCGCTGATCTCCCAATACGAAGTAGAGGATCCAGGCCAGCATACAGGCCGTCAGCACTTGAGAAATAGCCAGACTGTAGACCTGGATATTCATGGGATTGAGCGCGACTGCCCAAACCACAGCCACCCCCCACCATCTGCCGCCCAGACGCCGCGCAGTTGCCCAGATTCCAATCAGCATCAAGACACCCAGCACGATTGCAAGAAAACGGCCGGTCTGCAATCCCGGCCCAAACCAGTCCTGGATAGATCCGGGTATCAAGTACGCCAGCGGCGCATAAAAGGTGGCCGGACCGTAGTCTTGAAATGGGTGATAGGTCCCCTGGGCAAACAAGTGGCCTAGATATAAATATCCGCCTTCATCCACCATTGTCGTCAGAATGTGGGCATAGGTCCATGACTGGACAAGATACGTGATTCCGCCCAACAAGGCGAGACTATCCACGAGCCATGGGATAGTTTTTATTGTACGAAGCAGATGCTGCATGGGGGGATGAACCTCAAAAAAAGATCGCAAAGGTGTATGGAAAATATTATACCTTGGAAAAAAAGCGCCAATAGGAGCGGTCAGCGCTCAGAGGGTCCGGCGTTATGTTTTTTGAACGATCATTCCTTTCAGATAATGCCCCTCGGGAAAATACACTCCCACGGGATGGTCTGAGCCCTGGGCCAGGTAGCCGACGATCCGGGCCTCGACCCCGGCGTCCAGGGCTGCACCGGCGACGATCTTCTGGAACAGGGCCGCGTCCACACCGCCCGAGCAGGAGAAGGTTACCAGCAGCCCGCCGGGGCGCAGCAGTTTGAAGGCCAGCAGGTTGATGTCCTTATAGCCGCGAGCGGCTTTTTCGGCCTGGGCGGCTGTTGGAGCGAACTTGGGCGGGTCGAGAACGATCAGGTCGAAGACCCGACCCTCGTCGCGTAAGCGGCGCAGGAGCTGGAAAACATCGCCCTCGCTGGTCGTGTGGCGGTCGGCGGGCAGGCGGTTGAGGGCCACGTTCTCCCGGCACAGGGACAGGGCTTCAGCCGACGAGTCGACCGAGAGCACCGCCTGCGCCCCACCCGCCAGGGCGTTGACCGTGAACCCGCCGGTGTAGCAGAAGCAATCGAGCACTTCCCGCCCGGCAGCCAACTCGCGAACCCTGTGCCGGTTGAGGCGCTGGTCGAGGTAGAAGCCGGTCTTGTGGCCGCGTTCCAGGTCGACGAGGAATTCAAGGCCGTCTTCGGTGATGGTCAATGGGCTTGGGGAAATGCTGCCGCGCAGGGGGCCGCAGCGAGATGACAGGCCTTCGAGCTGGCGCACATCGGCGTCGGAGCGTTCGTAAATGGATGCCAGGCCGGTCTCGGCGAGCAGCAGGTCGGCGATCGTTTCGCGCCAGGCCTCGGCCCCCGCGGACAGGAACTGGGCCACCAGCACGTTGGCGTAGCGGTCGACGACCAGCCCTGGCAGGCCGTCTGATTCGGCGTGGACCATGCGGAGGGCATCCGTGTTGACAGCCACGTTCAACATCGAACGCAAGGAAATGGCGCCAGAAATCCGGCGGCGGAAAAAATCGGCATCCACGACCTCGTCAGGGTTGAAGGTCCAGACCCGGGCCCGGATCTGGGAGTGGGGCGAGAATGCCGCCCGGGCCAGGAAGTCGCCTTTGGCGGAGCGCAGTTCCACGGTCGTGCCGAGAACGGGATTCCCGTCCACGTGCTGAACGGCCCCCGAGAAGATCCACGGGTGACGACGCAGGAGCGACTTTTCGCGCCCCGGTTTGAGAATGAGAGCGGACATCTGATTGATTTCCACCGGCATCCGTCAGGCCTCGGGATGGAAGCGTTCCATCCAGCGGTCAGGTTCGTTGAGGGGCGTGAAGCCGAACTGGCTGTACAGGCCGTGGGCGTCGCGGGTGGCGAGCAGGATCCGTTTCAGACCATGTAAATCTGGATGGGACAGGATGGAGGCCATCAGCCACTTGCCGATCCCTTGGCCGCGGAAATCCTCGTGGACAATGACATCGCACAACCAGGCGAAGGTGGTGTAATCGCTGACCACCCGGGCGAAGCCGACCTGACGGTTGTCGGCAGTGTAGACGCCGAAGGCCAGCGAGTGCTGGAGGGTGCGGGTGATCTGGGCGCGAGTCCGGTGCGGGGCCCAGTAGGAATGGGCCAACAGGCCGGCGATGGCCTCCAGATCGAGGCGGGCAGGATCGCAACTGAGGGTCAGGTCTTCGCGCTGGGTCTGGTAAGGTTGGGGCATGGGTTTTCTGTTCCGTGCTTTCTTCCTGAGGGGGCAACATCGACTTGACTGCTCATGACTCGGTTATGTCCGGATATTTCCGCAGCACCCTGTATCTTACCACCAAGAAAGCCATAAGCACGAGAATCTCTCGCCTGCTTTTGGCTTTTGCGAGGAAAGGGGTCATCTGCGGTGTTGAAAGAGTGTCACAGAGGAAAAGGTGGTCCTGCTGAGGAAGAGAGAGCCCGGCAGCCTGCGGGAACCCCCGATGCTCCCAGGATCGTTCACCCGCTGCAGGAGGCTGTTTGCGGCCATGCAGGGGTATGGACGGTGGCGTAAAGCACCTCTTCCTTGACAGCGATCTCCTTCTGGGGTTGCTCTCCTCTGCTCTTCCCCGTCGGGGGCAGGAAGGCCAGGATGGTAAACAGGATGTGTAGACCCTGGTTGATGAACAGGAGGATCCATTGGCCAGCGGTGCTCGGATTGCCTGCCGATACCCTGGAGCCGCCCAGGTCACTCCAGGAGCAGCATTCCGGAGACAATTCTGATGCAAAGGAGTGACCCCAGGAGGATCCCGACCCGCCACACGGTGGTAAAAGGCGGTCCCGGCCACTGGTCGTTGGACCATGAAACACGCGAATGCCTGTACACCGGGATGGGCGGGATCATCGAAAAAGCCGGTGGGAGCATCTTGAAGGCAGTGCTGTTTCATGCCAGGGTGAAACGCTGAGCGGTTCCTCCCAGGCAATAAACTTCCGGGGCCTCGCGATCCCGGAAGTTTTGCTTCTGCTGGCAGCTGCCTTGCGCTGGCAACCAATCCCTCCGGTGGGGGTTGTAAAGTCAAACATGCAAGATCTGGAGGTGTTCCGATGACCGATGAAACGTTCGCCCGGCAGGTTGCACAGTCCAAGGACTATAACTTCGTCGCCTTTTCCAGGGACAAAGCATACCGGGAAGCGAACCAGCAGCTTCTTTCCCGGGCTTTCGCGGGTCTGCCGGAAGGATTTTTCCAGGTGGACCTCGCCAGCGGGACAGGGCTCGTCCCCCAGGAGATGAGCCGCCTCTGCCAGGAAAATGGCAAGACGGGGTCGATCATCGGCATCGAGCCCGATCCCTTCGCCCTCGAAAATGCCCGCCAGAACACCCCTTCCACGCCAGTCTGCCGTATCCAATTCCTGGAAGGGAAGGCCCAGGAGATGGACCGGTTGCTCGCCGGGAAGATCCCGCCCGGTGGGGTCGACTATATCAGCATCCACGACGCGCTCCACGAAGTGGAAGAAGAGGATAAGCAGAATGTCCTGGGCATGATCGCCAAATTGCTGATCCCGGGCGGGGTCTTTACCTACAACAGCGCCTTCACCACCGCCGCCCTCGAGCAGGCTGCCCTCCCGGTAGGCAGGTGGAAAGCACGCGCCTTCGCCATCCTGGGCGGGAAACGCAGCCGGGAGGTCAAGGGATTGATCACCCATACCCCCGAAGAATACAAGCAGATGATCGTCAACGCCGGCCTTTCCGTGATCCACGAGGCCAAGAGGTCCGTGCGAATGTCCCGGCAGGCGCTTGCCACCATCGCCCAATACCCGCGATTCATCTACGGTGTTTTCGCAGACCTGATCGACGGGGAGAAGGTGTCCCTCGAGGAAAAGAGCCGGGCTCTCGTCAAGGCATTGGACGACCTGGACATCACCGAGATCCCGCGCGTCTGGCACGAATTGATCGCCCGCAAACCGCTCGGCCTGCAGGCCGGTTGATATTTCTCCAGGCCATGAAGAACTTCCGGGACCTCGTGATCCCGGAAGTTCTCTTTCTTCCAACGACTGGTGACAGAAACCTGTAGGATCTCTCTTTAAGAACTGGGCCTCCCGCGAAGTTCTTTACTCTGGGTGGGGCATAAGCGGTGAAGGTTGCCTTGCGACAATATATTTCAGCAGACATCACGCGAGTGCCGCGAGGTGTGGAACGATCCAAGCGCGAGTCCTTGATCTTGGCGATCCATCCATGTCCACCCAGCTTCGTGACCAGACGAGTGACCTGAGCACTGCGCTGGCGACGCTCGGATCGAGTTGTGGCAGGTCAGGGATACAGAGAGACCTGCAAGTCTTTGTTGCGAGAACCGGTCAGGGAATTCTCACAGGCCAAGATCGCGGAGAAGAGGGCGCTCAGCCTGGGCGACAGGATCGAATCTGGCGTAACGTTTCCCTTGATCGGTTTTGGGGTGGCACAGGCTGTTCAACAGGAATAAAAAGCGCCAGAGGCATTCGCTCTGGCGCTTGTCTTCCAGGTTGCTGCTTACTGGATGATCCCGATCTCCTTGCCGGCCTGTTCGATGACCGAGATGGCGTACTTGATCTCGTCAGGCTCATGGGCTGCCAGGACGGTGGCCCGCAGACGGGCCAGGCCCTCCGGCACGGCGGGTGAGACGACCGGCAGGATGAACAGGTCATGGTGCTGGCAGGCACGTGTCAGGGCAAAGGCTCGGTCGTCGGCCCCGCACAGCACCGGGACGATGGCGGTGGTGGTCAGCATCGTGTCGAAGCCGGCCTTCTTCAGCCCACCGATGAACAAGTCGGCGTTCTGCTGCAGTTTGCGGATGCGCCAGGGCTCGTCGAGGATGACCTTGAAGGCCTCATTGGCGGCGGCGGCCTGGGCCGGCGGCAGGGCTGCGGAGAAGATGTAAGCCCGGCTGGCGTGGCGCAGGTAGGTGATCAGGTCCTTCTTGCCGGCCACGTAACCGCCCACCGAAGGGATCGTCTTGGAGAGCGTCCCCATTTTTATATCCACCGAGTCCCACAGGTCGAAGTGTTCCTCGATGCCGCGCCCGGTCTTGCCGAGCACGCCCAACGAATGGGCCTCATCCATCATCAGCCAGGCATTGTATTTCTTGCATAAAGCCACCACCGCCGGCAGGTCAATCACGTCGCCATCCATGCTGAAGACCGAGTCGGCGATGACCAGCTTGGCCCGACCCTCGGGGACCTGCTGGAGGCGGTGCTCCAGGTCGGCCATGTCATTGTGCTTGAAGCGGCGGAATTCGGCCCCCGACATCAGGCAGCCGTCGACGATCGAGGCGTGGTTGAGCTTGTCTGACAGGACGTAGTCGCCGCGACCCATCAGGGTCGAGATGACGCTCAGGTTGGTGGCGTAGCCTGACGAGTAGCTCAAGGCCGCCTCGGCGTGCTTGAACTCGGCGATGGTTTCCTCGAGTTCGGTGTGGATCGTCAGCGTCCCAGCCAGCAGGCGCACGCCGTGGGTGCCGGTGCCGTACTTGTCGACGGCGGCCTTGGCGGCGGCGTTGATGCGTGGGTGGCCGAGCAGGCCGAGGTAACTGTAGGAGGCGTACATACCCATCTCGCGCCCGTCGACGACCACCCGTGCGCCGCCGCGCACTTCGCTGACCGGCATATTGTAGTAGTAGAGGTCGTTGGTCTTCAGATAGTCAACCCGGTCCACGAAGGCGCGGATGCGGCGAGTGACCGAATCGTCAATGGTCTGGATATCCATAATGGCTCCTTGGAGAAAAATTCTGCGTAAGTATAGCACAATCCGCCTGGAACATCAGGATGCATTCAGCAGGTTCATTCTTTGAGCGAGGAACACTGCCGTGCAGCAGGAACTGCAAGAGGCCTCTACATGGATGGATCCACAATGGGACGGATGATACGCTCGACCAGACTTATGCCGCTTGGCTGCCCCATCTTTTTGACCGGGATCGGGTGAGCAATAATTTTAAATGAAAGCAATCGCTCGACGGGCCGGCTTTCATCGAATCACCTCCGTAGAAAAACGGATTGTCTTCCCATGGACGGAAATCGAGATCGGCTGGTACCGCTACAGGTCGTCGATCTCCTCGATCTGCAGTTGCAGGGCGTCGATCGAGACGGAGAGTTCGAGCAGCGAGAGGCCCAGCGAGACGAGCAGCAGTACCAGGCTGGCGCCGAAGATGATCTCACCCAGCGCTGTCAATCCGAAGAAGAGCAGGAACATGCACAGGACACAGCCGAAGAAGGCGAGTACGCCGAAGATCTGCATGTAACGGATGATGACGATCCGGAATCGCAGGTTCTTGAGCTGGCCTTTGAGGCGCGGGTCGGGCCCGTCCTTATAGCGGGTGATCAGTTCGCGGATCAGGGAGGCCAGGGCGAGGAAGCGGGTGTTGTAACTCAAGAAGAGCAGCGAAATGGCCGAGAAGAGCAGGGCGGGGGTAGTCAGGGTGAAATCCATAGTTCCGTTAAGCTTCGATCGAAGATTGATGGATCGGGCAGGTGGAGTGAATCTGTACCTTGCAACCGAGTGACAGGGGAGTGCCTGCGTACGT